>NZ_JCALCL010000014.1:0-119234 GCF_059812325.1 Mycobacterium sp. NGS61 | reverse complement strand
ACCCGCCGTAGAGTTGATGTGTGAATCCAGTCCCCGCCCCCGATCCCGGGCCCGACGCCGGCGCGATCTGGCATTACGGCGACCCGCTGGGTGAACAGCGAGCCGGCGACACCGACGCCGTCCTGGTGGACCGGTCGCATCGGGCCGTGCTGACGCTGGCCGGTAACGACCGGCAGCCGTGGCTGCACAACATTTCCACCCAACACGTCAGCGCGCTGCCCGAGGGCGCCGGCACCCAGAACCTCAGCCTGGACGGTCAGGGCCGCGTCGAGGACCACTGGCTTCAGACCGAACTGGGCGGGATCACCTACCTCGACACCGAGCCTTGGCGGGGCCCGCCGTTGCTGGCCTACCTGAGCAAGATGGTCTTCTGGTCCGATGTCACGGTGGCCGCCGCGGACCTGGCGGTGTTGTCGCTGCTCGGTCCGCGACTCGCCGACAAAGCGGTGCTCGACGTGCTGGGCATCGACGTCCTGCCCGCCGACTGGCAGGCGGTCCCGCTGGCCGGGGGTGGTTTCGTGCGCCGGATGCCCGGTGCCACCACCGCGCTGGACCTGCTGGTGCCGCGCGCCGACTCGGTGCGATGGCAGCAGCGGCTACACAGCGCGGGAGTGCAGCCGGCCGGGGTGTGGACCTATGAGGCGCATCGAGTGACCAACCCGGCGCCCGCGCTGCGTCCACGTCTGGGCGTGGACACCGACGAGCGGACCATCCCGCATGAGGTGCGGTGGATCGGCGGCCCCGGCCAGGGAGCGGTGCACCTGGACAAGGGCTGTTATCGCGGCCAGGAGACCGTCGCGCGGGTGCACAATCTGGGCAAACCGCCGCGGATGCTGGCGTTGCTCCACCTGGACGGCTCCGGGGATCGGCCGTCCACCGGTGACCCCGTCACCGCCGGCGGGCGCGCCGTCGGACGACTGGGAACGGTGGTCGACCATGTCGACCTGGGCCCGGTCGCACTGGCGTTGCTGAAACGGGGCGTACCGGCCGATACGGAGTTGTCGACCGGGGCCGACGGCAAGGTGGCCGCGGTGGTTGACGCCGAATCGTTGCCGCCCCTCGATGAGGTGGGTGCCGGGCGGCTGGCGGTCGAACGGCTGCGCGGCGGCAGCCGATGATGTCCGATGCTGGGCATCGGCTGTGACATCCGCCATCTCGCGACCGGCTGGCAGGGCGCGACCACGCGCAGCGGCGCGGCACGGTAAGCTATCGGCAGGACAATGACACTAAGAGATCGGAGCCGCCTACGTGTTAGGCCGCTCCGTTATTTCGCGAGGGGGTTCCCCCATGGGCCGCGGCCGGGCTAAGGCAAAGCAGACCAAGGTTGCTCGAGAACTGAAATACAGCTCCCCTCAAACCGACTTCACGCGGCTTCAGCGCGAGCTGTCCGGGACGAGCACCGATGAATCGGACCGTGGGGATGACGATTCATACGACGACGAGGACGGCTGGCGACCCTAGGTCAGACACATCGACCGTGCCTCTGCCCCATGCAGCGGCACGGTCGATTCAGCGTCTGCGCCTAGAACCGTGGGTGCTGCCCGACGAGCTTGGCCCGCGGGCCTTCTTTCCCGCCCTTGCAGACGGTGCCCAGCACCCAGCAGTTCACGTGGCGCGCAGTCAGAATCGCCCGGGCTCGGTCGGTGTCCTCGGGTGCGACGACGGCAATCATGCCCACCCCCATGTTGAAGGTCTTTTCCATCTCCGGCCGAGAAACCCGGCCGCGTTGGGCGATCATCGCGAACACCGGCGCGGGTGTCCAGGTGCCGCGGTCCACCTCGGCGACCAGCCCGTGCGGGATGACGCGCGCGAGGTTGCCGGCCAGCCCGCCGCCCGTGACGTGGCAGAAGGTGCGGACCTGGGTCTCGGCGGCCAGCGCCAGGCAGTCCTTGGCGTAGATCAGCGTGGGCTCCAGTAGTTCCTCGCCCAGCGTGCGACCGAATTCCTCCACATAGCCGGCCAGGTTCATCCGGTCAATGTCGAGCAGGACCGAACGGGCCAACGAGTAACCGTTGGAATGCAACCCCGACGAGCCCATCCCGATGATCACGTCACCGGGTTTGACGCGGTCCGGGCCCAACACGTCGTCGGCCTCGACCACCCCGACGCCGGTGGCCGAGATGTCGTAGTGGTCCGGCTCCATCAGGCCGGGATGCTCGGCGGTCTCACCGCCCAGCAGCGCGCACCCCGCCCGCACGCACCCTTCGGCGATGCCGCTGACGATCGCTGCCACCCGTTCCGGAACGGTGCGACCGACTGCGATGTAGTCCTGCAGGAACAGTGGTTCGGCCCCGCACACGACGAGGTCGTCGACCACCATGGCGACCAGATCGAGGCCGACGGTGTCGTGCTTGTCCATCGCCTGAGCGACTGCGATCTTGGTGCCCACGCCGTCGGTGGACGCGGCCAGCACGGGTTCGCGGTAGTCACCGCGCAACGCGAACAGGCCGGCGAATCCGCCGAGACCGCCACGTACTTCGGGTCTGGTGGCCTTGGTTGCCAGCGGCTTGAACAAGTCGACAGCGCGGTCACCGGCTTCAATGTCCACCCCGGCCGATGCGTAGGTAACGCCTTCGGGTTCCGTCATCGCGATAAAGGCTACCGGTAGGGGGTGACGTCAGTGAGCGTTACCACCGCTTGCCCGCCCCGAGTCGCTCTCGTCAGTGCGAGACGGGAACTTCGGGGACTTCCGGCTCGGACAACTCGCCCAGTCCGGCGCCGCGCGCGGCGTTGGCAAGCATGTGCTCGATGACGTTCTTGCCCAACGCGCTTTCACTGGGCAACTCGATCGGGTAGGACCCGTCGAAGCACGCCGTGCACAAGCGCGAAGCCGGCTGCTCGGTGGCGGCGATCAGGCCGCGCAACGAGATGTAACCGAGTGAGTCGGCATTGATCGCGTGCCGTACCGCTTCGAGCATCTCGTCTTCGTCCTCGACAGCGTTGGCGATCAGCTCGGCCGGCGACGGGAAATCGATGCCGTAGAAGCACGGCCATTTCACCGGCGGCGAGGCGATGCGGACATGCACCTCCACCGCCCCGGCCTCGCGCAGCATCCGCACCAGGGCACGCTGGGTATTCCCGCGCACGATCGAGTCGTCCACGACGATCAGCCGCTTGCCGCGAATCACCTCTTTGAGGGGATTCAGCTTGAGCCGGATGCCGAGCTGCCGGATCGTCTGCGACGGCTGAATGAAGGTGCGGCCCACGTAGGCGTTCTTCATCAGGCCCTGGCCGTAGGGAATGCCCGATTCCTGCGCGTAACCCACCGCGGCCGGTGTGCCGGACTCGGGCACGCCGATCACCAGGTCGGCGTCCACCGGGCGCTCCCGCGCCAGGCGGCGGCCGATCGCGAGGCGCGCACCGTGGATCGACCGGCCGGCGATGACGCTGTCGGGCCGGGCCAGGTAGACGTACTCGAAGATGCAGCCCTTGGGCGAGGGGTTGGCGAACCGGGTGGAGCGCACCCCGTCGGCGTCGATCGCCAACAGCTCGCCGGGCTCGATGTCACGGACGAAGGATGCACCGACGATGTCCAGCGCCGCGGTTTCGGAGGCGACGACCCAGCCCCGATCCAGCCGTCCCAGCGACAGCGGCCGCACGCCATGCGGGTCGCGGCAGGCGTACAGGGTGTTCTCGTCCATGAAAGTCAGGCAGAACGCGCCACGTACGGTCGGCAGCAGTTCCAATGCCGCCTGCTCCAGGCTGGAGTCGGCAGCTCCGTGGGCCAGCAGCGCGCCCAGGATGTCGGAGTCCGTCGTCGCCGGCGCCGGGCACCTCTTGGCGATCAACCCCGCATCACGGGCCCGGGCGGCAAGTTCTGCGGTGTTGACCAGATTTCCATTGTGTCCCAGCGCAACCCCGGTACCGGCTGCGGTGTTGCGGAAGACCGGCTGCGCGTTTTCCCAGGTCGTGTCGCCGGTGGTGGAGTAGCGGCAGTGGCCGATGGCGACGTGGCCCTCCATGGCCGCCAGCGTCTGCTCGTCGAACACCTGGCTGACCAGACCGAGGTCCTTGAAGACCAGCACCTGGGATCCGTCGGCAACCGCGATGCCCGCCGCCTCCTGGCCGCGATGCTGCAATGCGTAGAGGCCGTAGTAGGTGAGTTTGGCGACGTCCTCGCCGGGGGCCCAGACCCCGAATACGCCACACTCTTCACGAGGCGAATTGAAGTCTTCTTCAGGCTGCTGCGCGGTCACGATGTGGCGGCTCCCTAGGGCGCGGTTAGTGACGCTTACGGAGTCTACGGGCCGCGACGCCCCCGTGCCGAATCAAACCCGCGTGTTGCTGTTCACCGAATCTTCGTGTCGCGGCAAACTCAGTGCTCAGGGCCTAAATCCACGAGCGGCAACCAGTGACATATTTCACTGGCCCGCGAGCCGGACAGCGCCAATTCGCCCGTCGCCGACACATCCTGACACCCCATCAGTCCCGTTGCCACCAACAGCCACGTCCGGGGGTCGGTTTCGACGACATTGGGTGGTGTGCCGCGAGTGTGCCGGGGCCCCGCCACGCACTGCACCGCGACGAAGGGCGGGACCCGGACCTCCACACTCGCGCCCGGCGCGACAGCAGCCAGAGTGCGGGCGGTGAGACGCACCGCCGATCCGAGGGTGGCGCGGTCCGGGGCGGGGCGGGTGGGGTCGCGGAGCCAGTCGGCAACGGCCAACACGGCCTGTCGGGTCTTCACCGGATCGGCGCTATTCCGGGCGGTCATACCTTAGGGTCTCAGAGTCATGGGTCGTCGTTCGGGCGCGCGACCGCCGTTCAAGACCATCGGCCTGCTGACGCTGGTGGTGCTGATGCTCGTCTTCGGGGCGCTGTACTGGCAGTTCCGCGGCAACTTCACCGCGAAGACCAAGCTGACCATGATCGCCCCGCGGGCCGGCCTGGTGATGGACCCCGGCGCGAAGGTCACCTACAACGGTGTGCAGATCGGCCGGGTGGCGGCGATCTCCGAGATCACCCGCGACGGGAGACCGGCGGCGCAGGTGACGCTGGACATCTACCCGCGCTATGTCCCGCAGATCCCGGCCAATGTGGCCGCCGAGATCAAGGCGACCACCGTCTTCGGCAACAAGTACATCGCGCTGAGTTCACCGAAAACCCCATCGCCACAACACATCACGTCTGCGACGGTGATCAACGCCACGCATGTCACCACCGAGTTCAACAGCCTGTTCGAGACGCTGAGCGCCCTCGCCGACAAGGTCGATCCGGTCAAGCTCAACCTGACGCTGAGTGCGGCCGCCCAGGGGTTGACCGGCTTGGGTGGCAAGTTCGGCGCCTCGCTGTCCACCGGCGATGCCATCCTCGCGGACCTCAATCCGCAACTGCCGCAGGCGCGCTTGGACGTTCAGCGGTTGGCGGCGCTGGGCGATGTCTACGCCGACGCCGCGCCCGATCTGCTCGATGCGCTCAACCGGGCCGCCACCACCGCACGCACCGTGGACCGGCAGCGCAGCGAACTGGACGCGGCGCTGCTGGCGTCCGCCGGGCTGGGCCAGATCGGCGCCCCGGTGTTCGAGCGCGCGGGACCGTATCTGGCCCGCGGCGCCGTCGATCTGAGACCCACCGCGGAGCTGCTCGACGAGTACAGCCCGGAGGTCTTCTGCACGCTGCGCAACTACAACCAGGTGGCGCCGCGGATCAAGGCCGCCCTGGGCTCCAACGGATATTCGCTCGGCGCGACGTCCGCGGGCGCCATCACCGGGGCCCCGCCCCCGTACTTCTATCCGGAGAACCTGCCGAGGGTCAACGCCCGCGGCGGGCCGGGCGGCAAACCGGGCTGCTGGCAGACGATCACCCGAACCCTGTGGCCTGCACCATTATTGGTGATGGACGTCGGTGCCAGCCTGGCGCCCTACAATCACTTCGAGCTGCCGTCGCCGCTGGTGCTGGACTACGTGTGGGGACGTCAGCTCGGCGACTACACCATCAATCCCTGAGGCTCACCCGAAGAATCGGGGCAGCACCGCCTCCGACGTCTCCCGCAGTTCGGCCAGCGACACGGTGAACAGCCCCTGCACCTCGATCGCGTCCGAGGCCGGGTCGACGACCCCGACGCGGGCGGCGGGCAGCCCGCGCGCTTCGCACATGGACCGGAACCGGCTCTCCTCGGTGCGCGGCACCGCGACCAGGACCCGGCCCGATGACTCGGAGAACAGCGTCACGAAGGGGTCGGCGTCCTCGGGAAGCACCAGACGGCAACCGATTTCACCGGCCAACGCCGCTTCGACGACGGCCTGGGCCAGGCCACCCTCGGACAGGTCGTGGGCGGCGGTCACCAGCCCGTCCCGCGATGCCGCGCTCAGGATCTCGGCCAGCAGTTGCTCGCGTGCCAGGTCGACAGCGGGCGGTCGCCCGCCGAGATGATCGCCGGTGACCTGCGCCCAGACCGAGCCGTCGAATTCGTCGCGGGTGTCGCCCAGCAGGATCAGGGATTCGCCGGGGTCGGTGCCCAGCGCCGTGGGGATGCGCCGGGTCACGTCGTCGATCACGCCGAGCACGCCGACCACCGGTGTCGGTAGGATCGGCGACGACCCGGTTTGATTGTAGAAGCTGACGTTGCCGCCGGTGACCGGAATCCGCAGTGCCGCACAACCATCGGCCAGTCCGCGCACTGCTTCGGAAAACTGCCACATCACCCCGGGATCCTCCGGCGAGCCGAAGTTGAGGCAGTTGGTCACCGCAACCGGGGTGGCGCCGGTGACGGCGACATTGCGGTAGGCCTCGGCCAGTGCGAGTTGCGCGCCGGTGTAGGGATCCAATTGGGTGTAGCGCCCCGACGCGTCGGTGGACAGCGCGATACCACGCCCGGTCGCCTCGTCGATGCGCAGCACGCCACCATCGGCATGTTCGGCGAGCACGGTGTTGCCGCGCACGTAGCGGTCGTACTGCTCGGTGATGAACGCGCGGCTGCACAGATGCGGGCTGCCAAGCAGCGCAAGCAAAGTCGCGCGCAGCTCGGTGCCCGTCCGGGGCCGGGGCAGCCCGGCGGAGGTGTCGGCGACCAGGGCGTCCTGTGTGTCGGGCCGGGCGACCGGACGTTGATAGACCGGACCTTCGTGGGCCACCGTGCGCGGCGGCACGTCGACGACGGTCTCGCCGTGCCAGGTGATGCGCAACCGGTCACCGTCGGTGACTTCGCCGATCACCGTGGCCAGCACTTCCCACTTGCGGCACACCGCCATGAACGCATCCACGTTCTCCGGTGCCACCACCGCGCACATCCGCTCCTGGGATTCGCTGCACAGCACCTCGGCGGGCGTCATGTATTTGGCTCGCAGCGGGACGGCGTCCAGGTCGATCGCCATGCCTCCGTCTCCAGCGGACGCCAATTCCGATGTGGCGCAGGCTAATCCCGCACCACCCAGGTCCTGGATGCCGATCACCAGCCCGCCGGCGTAGAGCTCGAGACAGCACTCGATGAGCACCTTCTCCATGAACGGGTCGCCGACCTGCACCGACGGCAGCTTCTTGCGGGAGTTCTCCGCGTCGAATGTGTCCGAGGCCAATACCGACACCCCGCCGATCCCGTCCAGGCCGGTGCGCGCACCGAACAGGATGATCTTGTTGCCGGTCCCGGACGCGAAGGCGAGGTGCAGGTCTTCTTGGCGTAATACGCCGACGCACAACGCATTGACCAACGGGTTGCCGGCGTAGCAGGCGTCGAAGACGGTCTCGCCGCCGATATTGGGCAAGCCCAGTGAGTTGCCGTAACCACCGATACCGCGAACCACTCCGTCGACCACGCGGCGCGTGTCGGGCGCCTCGGCGGCCCCGAACCGGAGCTGGTCCATCACAGCGACCGGCCGCGCGCCCATCGCCATGATGTCGCGGACGATGCCGCCGACACCCGTGGCCGCACCCTGGTACGGCTCGACGTAGGACGGGTGGTTGTGCGACTCCACTTTGAAGGTGACCGCCCACCCGTCGCCGATGTCGACCACGCCGGCGTTCTCGCCGATTCCAGCCAACATGCCGGTGCGCATCTCATCGGTGGTCGTCTCACCGAAGTAACGCAGGTGCACCTTGGAGGACTTGTAGGAGCAGTGCTCACTCCACATCACTGAGTACATCGCCAGCTCGGCATCGGTGGGCCGGCGGCCCAGGATCTCCCGGATGCGCTGGTACTCGTCATCCTTGAGGCCCAACTCGTGAAACGGTTGCGGCTGGTCGGGGGTGGTTGCGGCGTGCTCGACGGTGTCAGTCACAGGGCTCGTCACGGACACATTCTAGGTTCACCCCGGAAACGGGGCTGACTTGATGGCGAAGCGTCAGCTCAGCGTGCTCAGCGCGGCGAGAGAAACGCGTGCAGGGCAGCCGCGTACGTCTCGACGTCGTGCGCGCCCATCAGTTCGCGCGCCGAGTGCATGGCGAGCTGCGGGGCCCCGACGTCGACGGTCGGGATACCGGTGCGGGCTGCCGTCATCGGCCCGATCGTCGAGCCGCACGGCAGGTCCGCCCGATGCTCGTAGCGCTGCAACGGAACTCCGGCCTGCCGGCAGGCCATCGCGAAGGCGGCGGCGGTGCGTCCGTCGGTGGCGTAACGCAGATTGGGGTGCACCTTGAGTACCGGTCCCGCGTTGACCCCGATCAGGTGGCCCGGCTCGTGTCGCTCCGGATAGTTGGGGTGCGTCGCGTGCGCCATATCCGCCGACGCCAGCAGCGAGGCGGGCAGCGTCCGCAGATAGTCTTCCCGACTTCCCCCGGCTGCCAGCACGATGCGTTCCAGCACGGTGATCAGCAGGTTGGACTGGGCGCCGTGATCCGACGTCGAGCCGACCTCCTCGTGATCGAACAACACCAGCACCGGCACCACATCGCTGGGCTCGGCGGCCAGCAACGCCTCCAGACCCGCATAGCAGCTGGCCTGATTGTCCAGCCGCGGCGCGCTCAGCAGGCTCGAATCCGCCCCGATCACCGCCGACGGGGTCAGATCGTGCGTCATCAGGTCGGCGGCCAGCACATCGACGGCGGCGATCCCGGCTTGTTGCGCAACGAATTCAACGAACCCGCCCGGCGGTACCTCGTCGGCTACCCCCCACACCGCGTTGAGGTGTCGCTGCGGATCCAGCGTCAGCGACTTGCGGTCGTCGGCCAGATGGATGGCCAGCTGCGGCACCCGCAGCACCGGTTCGTCGATCCGCACCAGCCGGTGCCCGACTCCGGTGCCGTCCCGCACCGACAGGCGTCCGCTGACGCCCAGATCCCGGTCCAGCCAGGAGTTCAGCCACGCGCCGCCGTAGGGCTGCAGTGCCACCACCTGCCAGCCGGCGACCACCCGGTCGGGGTGTTGCTTGACCCTCAGGTTGGGGCTGTCGGTGTGCGCGCCGACGATGCGGAACGCGGTCACGGACTCCCCAGCACGCCAGGCCACCAGCGATCCGGCGCGCACGGTGAAGTACCGGCCGGGTTGCGCCGGCCAGCGATCGGTTTCGTCGAGTTCGGTGTAGCCGGCTGCGAGCAACCGCGCAGCCGTCGTGGCGCAGACGTGAAAGGGCGAGGGAGAAGCGTCGATGAACTGGCCGAGACCTGCTGCGGTTGCCGACATGCCGGACATGTCCACCATCTTCGCTGTTCGGAACGCCACTGATGACGATAGGGTCAGCAGAGTGCCGCCGGTACAGCCCCAACCCGTTCTAGCACCGCTGACGCCCGCCGCGATCTTCCTCGTCGCGACCATCGACGATGGCGGCGAAGCGACGGTGCACGACGCGCTGCCCGACATCTCCGGGCTGGTCCGCGCGATCGGATTCCGCGACCCGGCCAAGCACCTGTCGGTGATCACCTCGATCGGCTCCCAGGCCTGGGACCGGTTGTTCGCCGGGCCACGGCCGGCGCAGCTGCATCCGTTCGTGGCGCTGGACGGACCGCGCCACCACGCCCCCTCGACACCGGGCGACCTGCTGTTCCACATCCGCGCCGAAAGCCTCGACGTGTGCTTCGAGCTCGCCGGGCGCATCCTCAAGGCGATGGCAGGTGCGGTGACCGTCGTTGACGAGGTGCACGGCTTCCGATTCTTCGACAACCGCGACCTGCTCGGCTTCGTGGACGGCACCGAGAATCCCGACGGACCGATTGCCCGCAGCGCCACGGCGATTGGCGACGAGGATCCCGTCTTCGCGGGCTCGTGTTACGTGCACGTGCAGAAGTACGTGCACGACATGACGTCGTGGGAGTCATTGTCGGTCACCGAGCAGGAGCTGGTGATCGGGCGCACCAAGCTGGAAGACATCGAACTGGCCGACGAGGTCAAACCGAGAAACTCGCACATCGCGCTCAACGTGATCACCGACGACAGCGGAACCGAACTCAAGATCGTCCGGCACAACATGCCGTTCGGGGAGGTCGGCAAGGGCGAATACGGCACCTACTTCATCGGTTACTCCCGCGCCCCCGCGGTGACCGAAAGGCTGTTGCGCAACATGTTTCTCGGCGACCCGCCGGGCAATACCGATCGCATTCTGGACTTCTCCACCGCGGTCACCGGGGGATTGTTCTTCTCCCCCACGGTCGATTTCCTCGACGACCCGCCGCCCTTGCCCGAACCCGGCGCCGACGCGCCGCCGGCCCCGGCGCGCCAGGACGGTTCACTTTCGATCGGCAGCCTGAAAGGACACTCCGGATGAACAATCTCTACCGCGATCTGGCACCCGTCACCGAAGTCGCCTGGGCGGACATCGAATTGGAGGCCACCCGCACCTTCAAGCGGCATATCGCCGGCCGCAGGGTGGTCGACGTCAGCGAGCCCGGCGGCCCGGTGACCGCCTCGGTCAGCACCGGCCGGCTGATCGACCTGGCGTCGCCCGCCGACGGGGTGATCGCCCATCTTCGCGACAGCAGACCGCTGGTACGGCTGCGCGTGCCATTCACCTTGTCCCGCAACGAGATCGACGATGTCGAGCGCGGATCCAACGACCCCGACTGGGAGCCGGTCAAGGCGGCCGCCAAGAAGCTCGCCTTCGTGGAGGACCGTGGCATCTTCGAGGGCTACGCGCCGGCCTCGATCGACGGCATCCGCAAGTCCAGCTCCAATCCGCCCCTGACCCTGCCCGACGACCCCCGCGACATTCCCGATGTGATCACGCAGGCTCTGACGTCGTTGCGGCTGGCCGGCGTGGACGGACCGTACTCGGTGCTGCTGTCGGCCGACACCTACACCCAGGTCAGCGAGACCACCGCCGGTGGCTATCCGATCCTCGAACACCTGAACCGCCTGGTCGACGGCGACATCATCTGGGCGCCGGCCATCGACGGCGCGTTCGTGCTGACCACCCGGGGCGGCGACTTCGACCTGCAACTGGGAACCGACGTGTCGATCGGCTACCTGCGCCACGACGCCGACACCGTGCAGCTCTACCTGCAGGAGACACTCACCTTCCTGTGCTACACCGCTGAGGCGTCGGTGGCGTTGAGTCCGCCGGCGTAGCGCGGCGCGCGATGGTCAGCGGGCTGCTGCGGCCCGAGTAGCTTCGTTGGCAGAACCGAGCCGAAAGGATTGTTTGAACCATGCCGGAAGAGCAGCAGGAATGCGACGTCGTGGTGCTCGGCGCGGGTCCGGTCGGGCAGAACGTCGCAGACCGGGCGCGCGCTGCGGGCCTGAGCGTCATCGTCGTCGAGCGCGAACTCGTCGGCGGCGAGTGCTCCTACTGGGCTTGCGTGCCGAGCAAGGCACTGTTGCGTCCGGTCATCGCCGTCGCCGAGGCCCGCCGCGTCGACGGTGCCCGTCAGGCGATCATCGGTCCGATCCACCCGGGTGGCGTCTTCGCCCGCCGCGATCGGTACGTCAGCGACTGGGACGACAGCGGCCAGGTCGACTGGGTGAACGGCATCGGCGCCACCCTGATCCGCGGACACGGACGGTTGGACGGGCCCCGGCGGGTCGTGGTCACCACCCCGGGCGGTGCCGAGATGGTGCTGACCGTGCGGCATGCCGTCGTCGTGTGCACCGGCACCCGCCCCGCCCTGCCCGACCTGCCCGGCCTCTACGACGCCCGGCCCTGGACCAACCGCGAAGCCACCGACAGCAGCGACGTGCCCAATCGGCTGGCCGTCGTCGGAGGCGGCGGTGTCGGCGTTGAAATGGCAACGGCCTGGCAGGGATTGGGCTCAAAGGTGACCCTGTTGGCCCGCGGATCGCAATTGCTGCCGCGGATGGAGTCCTTCGTGGGGGAACTCGTCGGCCGCGGACTCACCGACGCGGGAGTCGACGTGCGCCTGGGCGTCTCGGTGCAGGAACTGAGCCGGGCTTACCCGTACTGCCCGGTATCGCTGGCATTGAGCGACGGCACCGGCCTCGAGGTCGACGAGATCCTGTTCGCCACCGGCCGCAAACCCCTCACTGACCACATCGGTTTGGAAACTGTGGGGCTCACCCCCGGCAGTTGGCTGGAGGTCGACGACACGTGCCGGGTCAAGGCGGTCGAGGACGGCTGGCTCTACGCCGCCGGCGACGTCAACCACCGCGCACTGCTGACCCATCAGGGCAAGTACCAGGCGCGAATCGCCGGCGCCGCCATCGGTGCCCGCGCCGCCGGTCGAGCGCTGGACACCGAGCCGTGGGGCGCACACGCCACCACCGCGGATCATCACGCGGTGCCGCAGGCGTTCTTCACCGACCCCGAAGTCGCCGCGGTGGGCCTGACCGCCGAGCAGGCCGCGCAGGCCGGTCACCGCACCAAAGTCATCGATATCGAGATCGGCGACGTCGTCACCGGCGCCAAGCTTTTCGCCGACGGGTACGCCGGGCGGGCACGCATGGTGGTCGACGTCGACAGCCGTCATGTGCTCGGGGTGACTCTCGTCGGCCCGGGCGTGACCGAACTGCTGCACGCGGCGACCATCGCCGTGGCCGGCGAGGTATCGATCGATCGGCTGTGGCACGCGGTGCCCTGTTTCCCGACCATCAGCGAGCTGTGGCTGCGACTACTCGAGGCGTACCGGGATTCGTTTTTCGTCGTTGTCTGACGGCACCGTCGCTCAGCCGATTCTCAACTGTTTCTTCAGTTTTCCTGTCTCTGGAACCAGGACCCGCATAGTCACCTGCCGGAGCATGGAGAACTATGACTGAGCCGCTGACCGCCGACCTGATCGAGCGCTACCTGCGCACCCGCGGACGGCGGTATTTCCGCGGCCGCCACGATGCCGAATTCTTCTTCGTCCTGAACGCCGAGCGCCGCCTGCATGTGCACCTCGAAATCCCGACGCTGCACCCGGATGTCGTCACCGTGCGCATCACGCCTGCGTGTTTCTATCCCAGCACCGAACACGAGCGCCTGGTGCACGTCGCCGACACGTGGAACGAGCAGAACCGCGACGTCACCGCGACGGTGCACGGATCGTCAGATCCGCGGCGCGTCGGCGTCACCGCAGAACAGTCACGATGGATCGGCGAACGGGTCGGTTTCGACGACTTCGCCGCGTACGTCGACCGCGCGCTGACCGCGGCGGTCGATCTCTTCAGCAGGTTGAACCCCGTCGCCGAGCTGCCCTCGGCACCGTTGCTGCGCGCGGCGGGCTGAGTAGCGGCTACCCGATCCGGCCGGCAAGCACCCGGTCCGGCCGTGGCTCGCCCAGCTTCCTACGGAAAGCACCCCACGGATCCGCGTAGCGGCCGGGCGCGTCCCGGTAGGCTGCGCGGCGCTTGAGCACCAGTCGCGCCAGCGGAGCCACCAACTGCATCGGGTACCGCCGCCACCCTGCGGCAGCACGCATCTCGGCCAGGATGTCCGGCCAACTGTGCTGCTGAAAAGCCAGCACCTGCTGGGCATGCGTGGTGTCCATCCAGTCCGTGACGAACCAGTCCTCGTCGCTCGCGGGATCACCGGGCCGGCCGCCGGGCAGCACATCCTTCAGACCGCGGGTGGCCGCCAGCGCAGCGCCGACCTCGCCTTGGCGCAACCGGTGCGTTTCGTCGCCGGCGACCGGCAGAATCTGACCGACCACGTCCTCCCGCGCAGCGATGGTCGCCGCGGCGAACGCAGCCGCTACGTCACGGACATCCACGCTGTGCATCCGCCCGTCGGTCGGCAGCGCGCTCTCGAAGAACAGCGCATCGAAGGTGAAAGGCATCGCACCCGGGTCTGCGCTCATGACGCCGCCGAGGCGCAGGATCACCCAGTCCAGGCTGGACAGCCGAACGTGCTGCTCCGCCTCGGCTTTGTGGGCTCCGTACAGATCCGACGGCGCGACCGGGCTGTCGGCACTGAGCAACTCGGTATGCCGGTGCGGGTTGCGGGCACCGTGCACGGCGTTGCTCGATGCCTGCACGAACCGCGGTGGTCGGGCGCACGCTTCGGCGGCCCGCAATAATGCCACCGTGGCGTCGACGTTGACCCGGCGCGCCAGGTCCGGGATGCCGTAGATCACCGGCGGGATCACCGCGGCCAGGTGGATGATCACGGTCGGTTCGACCTGTGCGACCAGCATGGCGACGGCGTCCGGATCGGTCAGGTCTGCCCAGCGCGCTGCCACGCCGGCCGGCAGTTGTGCGGCCGCCCTGCGGTGCGGCTTCGTGCCGAGGTCGGTGGCGACTACCTGATGCCCGTCGGCGGCCAGCCGCCGCACGGTCTGCGCACCGACCAACCCGAATCCACCTGTAACCAGAACTTTTTCGGACATTCTCGCTCCCTGCACTTGCGATGTGTGCGGTATGCCACAACCGCACGATAATGACATTCTCTTAAAATGAGAGTAGCATATCCTCTACGGATGTAGAGAGCGCTCACTTCAGGAATCCCCAGCGCAGGCGGGGTCCTAAACGCAATCGGAGAAGCCATGACGGGTGATGTCAGTAACAGCAGCGACGACCGCGAGATCGCCAAGTGGGACCCCGCGTTCACCAAACAGGTCATCGACACCGTCGCACCCGTCATCAAGCGGTGGCATCGCGCCGAAGTGCGCCACATGGACAACGTGCCCGCGGTCGGCGGCGCGCTGGTGGTGTCCAACCACTCGGGGGGCATGTTCACCCCGGATGTGTTCATCTTCTCGCCGCAGTATTACGACACCTTCGGTTACGACCGGCCGGTCTACACCCTGGGGCACAACGCGCTGTTCATGGGGCCGATGGACGGCTGGTTGCGGCGCCTCGGCGTCATCGAGGCGAGCCGGGAGAACGCCGCGGCCGCCCTGCACTCCGGCGCGGTGGTGTTGGTCTTCCCCGGCGGTGACTACGACTCCTACCGGCCCACCTTCGAGGCCAACTCTGTGGACTTCAACGGGCGCACCGGCTACGTCCGGACCGCCGTCGAAGCCGGGGTTCCGATCGTGCCGACGGTGTCGATCGGCGCGCAGGAAACACAGTTGTTCCTCACCCGCGGCAATTGGCTGGCCCGCCGACTCGGCCTCAATAAGCTGCGGTCGGATATTTTGCCGGTCAGCTTCGGCTTTCCCTTCGGCTTCAGCGTCTTCTTCCCGCCCAACCTCCCGATGCCGGCCAAGGTCGTCACCGAGGTGCTCGAACCCATCGACGTCGTCGCCCAGTTCGGTGCGGATCCCGACGTGGCCGAGGTCGACGCCCATGTCCGCGCGGTGATGCAGACCGCGCTCGACCGCCTGGCCGGCGAGCGCCGACTGCCCATCGTCGGCTGAGAACGGGGTGTCAGATGAAACGACTCAACGGGATGGACGCGATGCTGCTCTACAGCGAGACGCCCAACCTGCACACCCACACCCTGAAGGTCACCGTCGTCGACGCATCGACATTCGATGGCGAGTTCGGCTTCGAGGTATTCCGCAAGCACCTGCAAGCCAGATTGCACCTGCTGGAGCCGTTGCGATACCGCTTGGTCGAGATTCCCTGGCGTTTGAATCACCCGGTGTGGCAGCAGAATTGCGCGGTCGACCTGGACTACCACCTACGACGCGTGCAGGTTCCGGCGCCGGGCGGGCGCCGCGAACTGGATCAGCTGATCGGCGAGATCGCCTCCACACCGCTGGACCGCAGTCGCCCGCTGTGGGAGTTCCATTTCGCCGAGGGCCTGGCCGGGGGCCGTTTCGCGGTGATCGGCAAAGTGCACCACTCGCTGGCCGACGGTGTCGCATCGGCGAACCTGTTGGCCCGGGCCATGGATCTCGTCGACATGACCGTCGCGCCGATTCAGAACGACAGCGCCACAGCGACTTCCGCGGACCTGCTGCGTGCGGCCGCACGTGACCACGTGCGGCAACTGGCCGCGCTGCCCGGATTGATCCGGGACGCCGTCTCGGGCACGGTCCGGATGCGTCGTCGCGCACGGGAACGCGGCAGCCACCCCGATCTGGCCGACACGTTCGACGCTCCACCGACCTTCCTCAACCACGTGGTGTCACCACAGCGCCGCTTCGCCAGCGCCGCACTGCCTTTGGCTGACGTGAAAGCGACCGCCGCCGAACTGGGCGTCAAGATGAACGACCTGATCCTGGCCATGGCCGCCGGAGGTCTGCGGACCCTGCTGCTCGACTACGACGGCAGCGCGGACCGCCCGATCATCGCGTCGGTCCCCACTGCCACCGACAAGTCCGACCGGATCAGTGGCAACGAGATCAGCGGCCTGTCGGTGTCGCTGCCGGTGCACGTCGCCGATCCACTCGAGCGGGTGCGGCTGGTAGCACGGGCGTCCAGGTACGCCAAGGAGGACCACGAGATACTCGGCTCCCGGCTCTACGGCCGGCTGATGAACTACCTGCCGGCCGCGATCGCCCCGGCGATGTTCCGCTGGCTGGGTCGACGCGAGGGCCACAACAAGATCATGAATGTTGCTGTCTCCAGCGTCATGGGACCGCGACAGCGGGGTCACTTCGGCGGTGCGCCGGTCAGCGAGATCTACTCCACGGGCGTGCTGTCGCCGGGCGCACCGGTCAACATCACCGTGTGGAGCTACGCGGACCAACTGGGAATCGCGGTGCTGACCGACGACCAGACCTTCGCCGACGTGCATGACGCGACTGCTGCGATCACCGCTGAATTCGACGAATTGCGTCGTGCCGCAGCACCTTACGCGGTCTTGTCGGCCTGATATCAGGCGGCCAGCACCGAATCCAGCGCTGAATAGAACAATCCGAGGCCATCGTCGGAGGGGCCGGTGAGCGCTTCGATGGCATGTTCGGGATGCGGCATCAACCCGACCACGCGGCCGTTGGCTGAACTGATGCCGGCGATGTCGTTGAGCGAGCCGTTGAGGTTGTCGCGGTAGCGGAACACCACCCGCCCGTCGCCCTCGAGTTCTTCGATGGTTTCCCGCGGTGCCACGTATCGGCCCTCGCCGGACTTCAGCGGAATCAGCAGGTCCGCGTCGCTCTCGAAACGCGACGTCCAGGCCGTCGACGTCGACGCCACCCGCAACCACACGTCGCGACAGATGAAGTGCAGGCCGGCGTTTCGGGTCAACGCACCCGGCAACAGACCAGCCTCGCAGAGCACCTGGAAGCCGTTGCAGATGCCCAGCACCGGCATGCCGCGACCGGCCGCCGCCACCACTTCGCCCATCACCGGGGCGAACCTGGCGATCGCACCCGCCCGCAGGTAGTCGCCGTAGGAGAAGCCGCCGGGCACCACCACGGCATCGACCGCCTTGAGGTCGACGTCGGCGTGCCAGAGGCTGATCGCCTCCGCGCCGACCTTCCGTGCCGCCCGCGCGGCATCCACGTCGTCGAGGGTGCCGGGAAAGGTGATCACTCCGATCCGGGCCGTCACTGCGGGTCCCGACTTATCGTCCACTCCTCGATCACGGTGTTGGCCAGCAGTGACTCCGCGATGTCGGCGAGCACCGAGTCGTCGACAGTGTCGTCGACCTCCAACTCGAACCGCTTGCCCTGACGCACATCTGAGATCCCCGGATGACCCAGCCTGCCCAGGGCACCGACAATGGCCTGGCCCTGCGGGTCGAGAATCTCCGCTTTGGGCATCACATGCACGACCACCCGGGCCACCGCGCTCCTCCTCAGCTCAGATCGCTCCGCCCGCGACTCTACCGGCGATGGACCAGGTGTGATCACCCGACCAAAATCAGCCCGTGGCCGCCCAGGTCGCTGATCCGGTGCTGCACCGCACCGTGCGGGTCGAGCGCGGCATCGGACAGCGCCGTCCAGGCGTTGAGCACCAGCGGGGTCCCGGCCCGGGCGGATCGGGCGCGGGCGGCCCGGGCCGCCTGGAAGAACTCACCGATGCGGGGATGGTCCAGACGCACATTGACGGCGTCGCAGCGGTCACCGCCGATCTCGGCCAGGGCGACGCTGTTGACGCCGAGCAACACCGGTGGCCTGGGCACCGGCAACGGAAAGCCGGCCCACGCGGCCGCCCTGGCGGGGTCCCACTGGCTGTCGCACAGGTCGAGCACGTCGACCAGGTGCCGGTGCCGCGCCCGCAGGGAGTCGGCCAGGGTGATATCGACCAGCCGCTGCTCGCGCGACCACGGACTGTCCGGTGCGCCGCCGGCGCCGAGACCGAACACGAACCGCCCGCCGCTGATCTCCTGCGCCGAGGCGGCGGCGGCAACCGTCACCCCGGCGGGCCGATTGGCCGCGTTCACCACCAGGGTGCCGATCCGGATCGTGGAGGTGGCTGCGGCCAGCGCCCCGACCAGGGTGAAGCACTCCAGCATTCGGCTGCCGGACAACATCGCACCGGAGAGGTGGTCGAACACGTACGCGGTACCGAAGCCCTCCGCCTCTGCGCGCAGCACCTTCTCCCGTAGCTCCGGCCACGGATGCAGAGCCGCGCTGTAGAGGACATCGAGGGTGACCATCCGCCGAACCTACCGCAAATACGCAGTGCCAGAGCGAATTTCGTCCGTCACGGGCAGGAGCCGAGGTACGCATCGCACAGCGGAGCGGTGAGGGCGTCCAGGACCCCGGCGTCGGAGATCACCGGCCAGGGCACCTGGTCAGACCCCGACGACCACAGCGTCAGTTCACTGACCGTGCTGCTCGCGACATGTGCGACCAGGTAGGTGTGCACGATGACCGGTCCGCTGATGACGGCGGCCATCCGGGTCGGTTCCTCGTCGGTGACCGACGGCGACTGCGCGGGCGCACCGAGCTGACAGGCGCGCAGTGCTGCGAGCGCAGTGCTGAACACCGCTGCGGCATTCGCGCCCCCGCGTGCGGTGTCGCCGCGCCAGTGCAGGATCAGCGCCTGCAGCTGCCAGTGGTCCCGGGTGACCAGCGCGCGGGCCGCCACGGCGGAATTGCGGGGGTCCTGCGGCAGGGCCGCGGTGCCACAGACCTGCTCGAACCGGAACTGGGGCGTGGCAGGCCCGCCGGTCAGGGGCACCGCCACCGCTGCCAACGACGGCCACCGGTACACGCCGTGCAGCGGCACCGATTCGCGTTGGATCCACGCGGTCCCCGGGATCTGATCGCAGATCGGCGGACAGGTTTCCGGTTCGGCGTTCGCCGCCGGCACCGCGACCAGTGCGATCACCAGGCAACCGGCGACCATCATCGTCGCCACCAACATCCTCAACTGCACGGCCCCCATCAGGGCACAATCGTAAGCATGCAACTGACGCATTTCGGGCATTCCTGCCTGCTCGCCGAGTTCGGGGACACCAAGGTGCTTTTCGATCCCGGCACTTTCGCCCACGGTTTCGAGGGGATCACCGGCCTGGCCGCCATCGTGATCACCCACCAGCATCCCGACCACGTCGACGTCACCCGGTTGCCGGCACTGCTGCAGGGCAACCCGGCCGCCACGCTGTATGCCGACCCCCAGACCACGGCGCAGCTGGGCGAGCCGTGCCACGCCGTGCACGTGGGGGACGAACTGTCTGTCGAGCAGCTGACCATCAGAGCGGTCGGTGGCCGGCACGCCGTCATCCATCCGGAAATCCCTGTGATAGACAACATTTCGTATCTGGTGGGCGACGGTGACCATCCCGCGAGGTTGATGCATCCGGGTGACGCGTTGTTCGTACCCGACGAGCCGGTGGACGTGCTGGCCACGCCCGCCGCGGCGCCCTGGATGAAGATCTCGGAGGCCGTGGACTATTTGCGGGCCGTGAACCCCGCGCGGGCAGTGCCCATCCATCAGGGCATCGTGGCTCCCGACGCCCGCGGCATCTACTACGGCCGGCTCACCGAGATGACCAGCACCGACTTTCAGGTGCTCCGCGAAGAGGACGGCGTCACCTTCTGAGTTGCGCGGGGGTTCCGGCTAACTGATGTCCGCGGCGGCGCCGCGGCCGGCGGCCCGTCCGGAGAAGATGCAGCCACCCAGGAAGGTGCCCTCCAGGGACCGGTAGCCGTGCACACCGCCTCCACCGAAGCCGGCGACCTCACCAGCGGCGTACAACCCGGCCACTGCGCTGCCATCGGACCTCAGCACCCGCGAGTCCAGGTCGGTTTCAATGCCCCCCAACGTCTTTCGGGTGAGGATGTGCAGCTTGACCGCGATCAGCGGTCCGGCCTTGGGATCGACCAGCCGGTGCGGCGCCACCACCCGGCCCAGCCGGTCGCCCAGGTAGGTACGGGCCGCGCGGATCGCGGTGATCTGCCCGTCCTTGGTGAACTTGTTGGCCACCTCGCGATCCCGCGAGGTGACCGCGGCGTGGACCGTCTCGTAGTCCAGCGGTTGCACGTCGGGCAACGCGTTCATGGCGTCCACCAGCTCCGCCAACGAGTCAGCGGTGACGAAATCCACTCCTTGGTCGACGAATGCCTGCACCGGACCGGGCGGCCCGGATCGGGTCCGCGACCGCAACAGTTGGCGGACACTCTGACCGGTCAGGTCGGGGTTCTGCTCCTGACCCGAAAGGGCGAACTCTTTCTCGATGATCTTGGCGTTCAACACAAACCACGTGTAGTCGTAGCCGGTCTGGGCGATGTGCTCCAAGGTGCCCAGCGTGTCGAAGCCGGGATAGAGCGGGACCGGCAACCGATTTCCCGCCCCGTCCAGCCATAACGACGACGGCCCCGGGATGATGCGGATGCCATGCCGCGGCCAGATCGGGTCATAGTTGGTGATGCCCTCGGTGTAATGCCACATCCGATCGGGGTTGATCACCCGCGCGCCGGCCTTCTGCGCGATGCCGATCATCCTGCCGTCGACGTGTGCCGGAACCCCGCTGAGCAACTGCTTGGGCGCCCGGCCCATGCGTCGCGGCCAGTTCTTGCGCACCAGATCGTGATTGCCGCCGATACCGCCACTGGTCACAATCACCGCTGAGGCACGAAATTCGAATTTTCCCACTGCTTTTCGCGATGACGGGAAGCCACGGGCTTCGTCCGACGGTTCCAGCACGGTGCCCCGGACCCCGGTCACCGCGTCACTTTCCACGATCAGCCGGTCGACCTGGTGCCGGTGCGCGAACCGCACATTCGGCCGGTTACGCAGTTGTCGCGCGAAGATCTCGACCAGCGCCGGCCCCGTCCCCCAGGTGATGTGAAAGCGCGGAACCGAATTACCGTGCCCCTGCGCGTCATAACCGCCGCGTTCGGCCCAGCCCACCAGCGGGAAGATCTTCAGGCCCCGGGTGCGCAGCCAACTGCGCTTCTCCCCCGCCGCGAAGTCGACATAGGCATGTGCCCACTGTTCTGGCCAGTAGTCCTCGGGACGATCGAACGCAGCCGTCCCCAGCCAGTCCTGCAGGGCCAGTTCAGGACTGTCGCGGATGCCCAGTCGGCGCTGTTCGGGGCTGTTGACGAAGAACAGGCCGCCGAACGACCAGAAGGCCTGCCCGCCGAGGTTGGCGCTGTTCTCCTGGTCGACGATCAATACCCGCAACCCGCGGTCCACCAGTTCGCACGCTGCGACCAGTCCGGCCAGCCCGGCTCCGACGATGATCGCGTCGGCGTTGAACCCGTCGGAACCAGGACTCGCATCGCTCATGTCGATACACGTTAGTGCCACCGGTGCGGGCGGCCCGCATCGAGCTAAGCGGCGTCCAGGACCGCCTTGTCGGCCTGCCAGCGGTACACCATCGGGGTGCACTGCTGCAGCAGAGCCAGGTCGACGGCGTCCAACATGGCCTGCCGCGGACCGGACTTGCGCAGGTGGCGAGCGGCGACGGCGATTCGGACCACCCCGCCGCGCCGGGCGACCCGGTCGGCTGACATCACCACCATCCGGCACCACCACGGCTCGGCCAGATATCCTTCGCCGATACCGAGCACCCGGGCCCGCACCGTGGTGTCCCGAACCAGATCGGTCACTCCGTAGGCGTCGGCGAGCAGTCGAAATCCGTTGCGCGGCAACGCTTTGACGACTCCGGGCGAGACCAGCCAGCCGGGTGCGGCAAACAGTCGGGTGCGCAGCCCCAGGTGCTCGAGCACCCGGTCGGCCCCCTTGAGTCGCAGGCTGGCCTCGTGGGCGTGCAGGGTCGCGAACTCGCCGCGCCGCTTCTTGGTCGCCGACTCGTCGTAGCCGTGCAGCACCAGGGCGTCGCCGTGGGCGCGCCGGTCGGTCAGCCAGTCCACGGTGCGGGGGTCGCGGTCCAGTCGGTAGCGGTCACCGAGACGCGGCGCCACCAGGAAGGACACCGGAACAGCGCGGGAATCCATCTGCGCACAGAAGTCGGCCACGTCGGCCAGGGTGTGCTCGCCAATCCCTGAGACCGAGACGATCAGTTTTCCAGACACGCAGGTAGTTTGCCGATGCCAGATGTCGAGACGGTGAAGGACACACTGACGGCAGACGTCTATCGGCCCCGTCGCCGGAGGCAGGCCGTTAGATATGCTCAGCAACGCCATGGATGAGGCATTTTCCCCACCAGTCGACCCCGCGTTGCGAACCGCCGCCGCGGGGCCGGCCCAGGTCGGGGGTTACCCCGACAAATTGGATGCGCCGACCCTGCGAACCGCCGGGGTGTGCATCCTGGCCTCGCTGATGATGGGGCTGGACAGCACCGTCGTCAGCGTCGCGCAACGCACGTTCATCGTCGAGTTCGAGTCGACCCAGGCCGTCGTCGGCTGGACCATGACCGGCTACACCCTCGCGCTGGCCACGGTGATCCCGCTGGCGGGCTGGGCGGCCGACCGGTTCGGCACCAAACGGCTGTGGATGGGGTCGGTGCTGGCGTTCATGGCGGGCTCGATGCTGTGCGCGATCGCCCCCAACATCCTGTTGCTCAATGTCTTTCGTGCGGTACAGGGCATGTGCGGTGGCATGCTCATGCCGCTGGGATTCATGATCCTCACCCGGGTGGCCGGTCCGAAGCGGCTGGGCCGGTTGATGTCGGTGCTCGGGATCCCGATGCTGCTCGGTCCGATCGGCGGCCCCATCTTGGGCGGCTGGCTGATCGGTGACTTCAGCTGGCCGTGGATCTTCCTGATCAACCTGCCGATCGGGTTGTGCGCGTTCGTCCTTGCGGCGCTGGTGTTTCCGCGGGATCAGCCGGCACCGTCTGAGACATTCGACACGGTCGGCGCCCTGCTGCTGTCCCCGGGATTGGCGAGCTTTCTCTTCGGGGTGTCCGCCATTCCCGGCCACGGCACCGTGGTTGATCGCCAGGTGTTGATACCGGCAGTGGCCGGCCTGGTGCTGATCGGGGCGTTCCTGCTGCACGCCTGGTTCCGCGCCGAGCATCCGCTGGTGGACCTGCGGCTGTTCAAGAACCCCGTGGTGACCAATGCCAATGTGACGGCATTCCTGTTCGCCATCGCGTTCTTCGGTTCGGTGTTGCTGCTCCCGAGCTATCTGCAGCAGGTGCTGCACCAGACGCCGATGCAATCCGGATTGCACCTGATCCCCCAGGGCATCGGGGCGATGCTCACCATGCCGTGGGCCGGGGTGTTCATGGACCGCAAGGGTCCCGGCAAGATGGTGCTAGTCGGCATCACGCTGATTGCGGTGGGGCTGGGCATCTTCACCTTCGGTGTCGCCCGCCAGGCCGGCTACCTGCCGCTGCTGGCGGTGGGTTTGACTATCATGGGCATGGGCACCGGCTGCACGATGATGCCGCTGTCGGGGGCGTCAGTGCAGGCCCTGGCCCCGCATCAGATCGCCCGCGGTTCCACGTTGATCAGCGTCAATCTGCAGGTGGGCGGCTCGATCGGGACGGCACTGATGTCGATGGTGCTCACCAGCCAGTTCAACCGCAGTGAAAACATCGCCGCGGCAAACGAACTCGGTCGGCTACAGGAGGAGGCGGTGCGACGCCACGCTGCGTTGGACCCGGCAGCGGTACCGCCGCGGACCCTCGACCCGAATTTCGGCACGAACCTCGTGCACGACCTTTCGCACTGTTACACAGTGGTATGGGTGATCGCGACCGCGTTGGTGCTGATCACGCTCATCCCGGCTAAGTTTCTGCCCAAGACGCCCGCTGGTTAGCGGCGGTCGTCAGCAGCCACGCATACTGGAACGCGGTTTCCTTCCACCGCTCGTAGCGGCCGCTGATACCGCCGTGGCCGGCCTTCATCTGGGTTTTCAACAGGATGGGGTTTCCGTCTGGATTGCTGTGTCGCAGCGCCGCCACCCACTTGGCCGGTTCCACGTAGTACACCCGGGTGTCGTTCAGCGAGGTCATCGCCAGGATCGCCGGGTAAGGCCGGCCGGCGACGTTCTCGTACGGCGAGTACGACTTCATGTACGCGTAGACATCGCTGTCCTGCAGGGGGTTTCCCCACTCGTCCCACTCCGTGACGGTCAGCGGCAGTGAAGGATCCAGAATGGTGGTCAGTGGGTCGACGAACGGCACCTGGGCAAGGATTCCGGCGAACAGTTCCGGCGCCATATTGGCCACCGCCCCCATCAGCAGACCACCCGCACTGCCGCCGAGTGCCACCAACTGCTGCGGGCGGGTCAGACCGGATTCCACCAGATGCTGTGCCGCCGCGATGAAGTCGGTGAAGGTGTTCTTCTTCTCCAGCAACTTGCCGTGTTCGTACCACAGCCGGCCCATCTCGCCACCGCCGCGCACGTGGGCGACGACGAAGACCATCCCGCGGTCCAGCAGCGACAACCGGGCGATGGAGAACCGCGGGTCCTCACACATCTCGTAGGCCCCGTAGCCGTAGATCAGTGCCGGAGCGGGGAATTCGATGTCGGCTCGGTGCACGATGGAGACCGGGACCCGGGTCCCGTCCTCGGCGATGGCCCAGTCGCGTCGCTCCACGTAGTCGGCCCGACGGTAGCCGCCCAGCACCGGTTGTTCTCGGAGCAGGGTCCGCTCGCCGGTGCGCAGGTCCATGTCGTAGATCCGCACCGGTGTCACGAACGACCCGGCGCCCACCCGCAGCTTGGGTGAAGCCCAGTTCGGGTTGGCGCCCAACCCCGACGCCATCAGTTCGGAGTCAAAGGTGATTTCTTCGGGATCACCATAGCCGCCGTCAGTGGCGAACGGCCACAATTGAATTCGGGGCAATGCTGCCCGTCGGTAGCTGACCACCAGGTGACCGGCGAAGGCGTCCACACCGTCCAGGCGGACGTCGTCACGGTGCGGGATCAGAGTGTGTTGCCGGGACGGATCGTCGACCGGGGCTTCCACCAGCGTGAAATTGACCGCGCCGTCGTTGTGCAGGATCAGGAACCGCTGCTCGTCACCGACCACGGCGTGCTCCACCGAGTATTCGACCCCTTCGCGGCGGGACAACACGACAGTGAACTGCGCTTCGGGGTCGGCCGCGTCGGCGTAGCGGTACTCGGACGTGACCGACGAACCTGCCGCGATCATCATGTAGGCGTCACTGCGGGTGCGTCCGACCCCCAGCCAGAACCGTTCGTCGGGTTCGTGATAGACCTGCTCGGCGGGCTGCCCCGCGCCGAGTCGGTAGCGCCACACGGTATCCGGCCGCCAGGCGTCGTCCACGGTGATGTAGTAGACGGTGCGGTTGTCGGCGGCCCAGCTCGCGCCGGCGCCGATCCCGGCGATCTCATCGGGATACAGCTCGCCGGTATTCAAGTTCTTGAACCGCAACGTATAACGTTCGTCACCGACGGTGTCGACGGAGTAAGCCAGCAGGTTCGCGTCGAGGCTGACACTGGCAGCGCCGAGCGCGAAGAAGTCGTGACCGTCGGCCGCCTCGTTCTCGTCGAGCAGCACCTGCTCACCGGGGATCTCGGTGTGTTCGTCGAACCGGGGCGGGTTCCAGTCATCGGGATCGCTTGCCGGGCAACGGCAGTGGACACCGTACTGCTTGCCCTCGAAGGTGCGGGCGTAATACCACCAGGCGCCGCGGCGGGTGGGCACCGACAGGTCGGTTTCCTTGGTCCGCGCCTTGATTTCGTCGAATATCTGGTGCCGCAATGTGTCCAAGTCAGACGTCTGTTGGTCGACGTACGCGTTCTCCGCCTCCAGATAGGCGATGACCTCGGGACTGTCCTTGTCCCGCAACCACTCGTAGGGATCGAGGAAGACGTCGCCATGGTGCTCGCGTCGGGTCTCCACCCGTTTGGCCACGGGTGGTGCCAGCCGTTCGGTCATGCGCCGGGACCGATCCAGTCGTCGAAGCTCTTACCCGAAATCCGTTCGTATGCCTCGATGTACCGGTTTCGGGTGGCGACAATGATGTCGTCCGGCAGGGGTGGCGGCGGCTCAGTGCCGTGCCGGTCCCATCCGGACTCGGCGCTGGTGAGCCAGTTGCGGACGAACTGCTTGTCGAACGCGGTCTGCACCACCCCGGGCCGGTAGTCCGCGGCCGGCCAGTACCGTGACGAATCCGGGGTGAAGATCTCGTCGGCCAGCAACAGGTTTCCGTGCGCGTCGGTGCCGAACTCGAACTTGGTGTCCGCGATGATGATTCCTCTGTTCAGGGCGTGATCGGCGGCCTGCACGTAGATCTGCAGGGTGCGATCGCGCAGTTGGTTGGCGCGTACCCCGCCGACCAATTCGATGACCCGGTCGAATGCGATGTTCTCGTCGTGATCGCCCAGTGCGGCCTTGGTCGCCGGGGTGAACAGCGGCGTGCTGAACTTGCTGGCCTCCACCAGCCCGGGCGGCAACGGGATGCCGCACACCTTTCCGGTGGCCTGATAGTCGACAAGCCCCGACCCGGTCAGGTAACCGCGGGCCACGCATTCCACCGGAAGCATCTCCAGCCGTCGCACCACCAAGGCACGGCCGAGCACCTCGTCGGGGATGCGCGGATCGTCTGGTGGCCCGGCGAGGTGGTTGGGGGCGCTCACCAGGCCGAAGAAGAACACGCTCATCGCGGTCAGGATGCGGCCTTTGTCCGGGATGGTGCTGTCCAGGATGAAGTCGTACGCCGAGATCCGGTCGCTGGCGACCAGGAGCAGATGGTCGTCGTCGACACGGTAGATCTCCCGGACTTTGCCGCTGGCCAGATGCTGATAATCGGACAATGCGGGTCGCATCGGGTCAGCCTATCGGGCAGGCCGGGCCGGGCAGACCCGCAGGAGACCCGGCAAGACGATGTCATTCTGCTGCGAGCTGTGCTGGTATCGGTGTCATGACGCGGTACTTGCCTTACTCGACCCGGCCCTTCCGTCTTTTCGGCCAACTGATGAGCGACATCACCATCTCGTTGTGGACGGTGATCTGGGTCTTCGTCGGTTTCGCCGTCCACGAGGCGATTGCCACGATCGCCGAAGCCGGGCGGCAGGTCGAAGTCGGCTCGAAGGGAGTGGCGGGCAACCTGGCGTCGGCCGGGCACAGCGCGCACAACATTCCCCTGCTGGGCGACGCGCTCGGCCAGCCCCTGAACGCGGCCAGCCAGGCGGCGATGGACATCGCCGGAGCCGGGCACGAACTGGACACCACCGCCAGTTGGCTGGCGTGGGTGCTGGCGCTGGCGGTCGCGTTGCCACCGATCCTGGCGGTGACGATGCCGTGGCTGTACCTGCGGATCCGGTTCTTCCGGCGCAAGTGGGTCGTGACCGCGCTGGCCGCCACCGCAGCCGGCCAGCAGCTGTTGGCGCTGCGCGCACTGGCCAACCGCTCACCGGCCAAGCTCGCCGCCGTCAGCGCGGATCCGGTCGGGGGGTGGCGCTACGAGGATCCCGTCGTGATCCGGGGGCTGGCCGTGCTGGAACTGCGCGCGGCGGGGGTCAGGCTCCGGATGGAATAGGTCCTCACGCCGCCGGCACGAGCGCGAGCTCCCCGGCGAGAACCCGCACCGCGTAACGGATCTGCTCTTCAGTGTGTTGACTGGTGATGAAGAACCGCAGCCTCGCTTGATCCTCGGGCACGGCCGGGTAGAGGATCGGGTTGGCGTTGACGCCGTGCCTGAGCAGTGCGTGCGACAACCGCAGCGCCGTCATCGAGCTGCCCACGATGCACGGAATGATCGGGGTGCCCTGACTGTCTCCGGTGTTCAGGCCGGCTTCCCGGGCCAGCCTCAAGAACAGCGCCGACGACTCGTGCAGACGCTGCAGGTGGCCTGATTCGCTGCGCATCACCGTGATTGCAGCAAGTGCCGCGGCCGCGATGGCCGGCGGTAGGCCACCGCTGAAGATGAACCCCGGCGTGGTGTATTTGAGATATTCGATCAGCTCCCGGCTTCCCGCCACGTAACCACCGCAGCCGGCCAACGCTTTCGACATTGTGCCGCACCATAATTCGACGTCGGCGCGGTCGACGCCGAAGTGTTGCCCGACGCCACCGCCAGCGGCTCCGAGCACACCGATGCTGTGCGCCTCGTCGATCATCAACAACGCCTGGTGTTTTTTCTTGACCTCGATGAAGGCGGGCAGGTCGGCGACGTCCCCGTCTTGGCTGTAGACGCCCTCGATCACGATCAGCACGCGGCGGTACTGGTGCCGGATTTCGGTCAGCAGCTCGTCGAGCGCGGCGGCATTGTTGTGCGGGAAGGGTCGGCGAGTGGCCCCAGATAGCTTGCAGCCCTGCACGATACTGTCATGCGCGAGACTGTCGTGGATGACGAGGTCGCGGTCGCCGAGCAGGTGTCCGATCACCGTCACATTGGTGGCGTGCCCATTGACCAGAGCCAGCGCATCCTGGGTTCCGAGCAGATCGGCCAGTTCGCGTTCGAGCGCACGGTGGATCGGCTTCTCGCCGGACAGCATGCGGGACGCCGAGCAGGAGCTGCCATATCGGCGCACTGCGTCGGCCATGGCCTCAGCCACTGCCGGGTGACCCGACAGGCCCAGGTAGTTGAAACTGGCGAAGTTGATCACCTCGACACCGTTGATGATCGAGGTGTCGGTGGTGATGCCGTCGTTCACCACAAAGTACGGATTGTCGACGCCGGCGGTGTCGACCAGTGAGATCCGCTCTGCCAGCGCTTTGACCTCCTCGAAATCGCTGATCCGGAATTGCGGGGTGACCGCGGGCGGCTGCGTCGCTTCCTCGGCCGGCTCGCCTACGCTGCCGCCGGCCATGGCAACCACATCGGCGATCATCGTGTCCGGTCCGAAGGCCGCCAGATCAACCTGGCGACCGGGCAGCTTGCGTTTCAAGCCGCTGATCAGATCGGTCACCATGATGGAGTCGAATCCAAGGTCGCCGACGATGGTCGACGACAGATGTAGCCGCGCCGCGGGAAACCCGCTGACGCGGGCGATCTCGGCCCGCACCACGGCGCTGATGTCCACCTGCGACGGTGATTCGAGATGCGTAGTCAGCTCGGCCGGCAGGTCGATACCGCGATATGCGGCGAGCACGGCCGCCTGCTCGCGGAACAGTGCCACCAGACTTTCCATCGTGGGCTCCTTATCGGTGTCGGTGCCGGTGTCGTGCCGGGACGTTGGACCGGCTTGTTCGGTGATCCGGTAGCGGTTCGCGGTGCTGAATTCATATCCGCCGAGTCGGTGCGCCACCCTGGCATCGGCGGGATACAGGGTGTCCCAGTCGGGGTTCAGTCCGTCGCGGTACAGCGCCGCGGCGGTTTCGGCCACACCGCGAGCCACCGACAGGACGGGTGGCGCATCCGGATGGGATCGGATGATCATCGGCGCCAACGTAGGCCGGGAACCGAACTCCACCAGGTGGGTCGGGTGCGTCTGTAGCGCTTCGGTGACCGCGGCACCGAACCGGACGGTGGCCCGGACGTGCGCCGTCCAATACTGCGCGTCCATCGGTTCGTCGCGATCGGGAATGCCACCGCGCAGAGTGGAAAACATCGGAATCAACGGCAGCTGGTAGCGGCACTGCGTGGCTACGGCCGCGAACTCCGCGACCATCGGCTCCATCAACTCCGAATGGAAGGCGTGCGACACGTCCAGCCTTCGTGCGCGGATACCTGCCTCGGCACACCATGCCGCCGTGCGCTCGATGGCGTCCAACGCACCGGACAGCACTATTTCGCCGTCGCCGTTCACGGCCGCGACATCCATTGTGCGGAACGGAAGTTCGTTGACCGATGCGTGTATCGCCAACATGCCGCCGCCGGCGGGCAGCCGCTGCATCAAACGTCCGCGTGCCACGACCAGTCGGCAGGCATCCTCGAGACTGAACACCTCGGCGACAACCGCGGCGGCGTACTCGCCGATGCTATGGCCGAGCAGCCAAGCCGGTTCGGCACCGACCGCGGCGAGCGCCTGCGTCTGCGCATACTGCGCGGCGAAGATCGCCGGCTGTGCGAATTCGGTGCGATGCACGCGGTCGTCATCCATCAGCCGGCCGATGCGTGCGCCGAGATACGGCAGCATCGTGCTTTCGACCCGGTCGAACGCGTCGCGGAATGTGGCACTGTCCTCGTACAGCGCCCGGTGCATGCCCGGATACTGCGTGCCCTGTCCGCTGAACAGCCAGCCCGCCGAAATCCCGCCGGCGGCACCGGTGTCGAAGTCTCCTGCGCGCAGTGCCGCGACGGTTGCGGCGCGGTCGCGGGCGGCCAATGCCAGGCGCACCTTGCCGGTCGCCTTGATCTTGTTCGTCGACCAGCACAACTGCGCGAGCGGTGCGGTGCTGTTCTCCAGGTCCTCGGCAAGCCGAACTGCGTTGCGGTGCAGTCCTTCCGGTGAGTCAGCGGACAGCGTCACGATCCCGCCACCGGTAGTGGCCGGGACGGGCGCCGCGGAAGCGGCGCTGGCGAGCACCACGTGGCTGTTCGTGCCGCCGATACCGAAACTGGACACCCCGGCGTAGACCACGTCCGCCGGCAGTGCCATGGGCTCGGACAGCAATCGCAGTCCACCGTCGCCCAGCCGTAGCGCAGCGTTCTCGTCGTCGGCGAAGCGCGTGGGCGGCACCATCCGGTGATGCAGGCTGAGCACCACCTTGATCAGGCCGGCGATCCCGGCGGCGCCTTCGGTGTGACCGAGGTTGCCCTTGATGGACCCGATCACACAGGGCTCTTCGCGTCCCCGCCGATGGGCGTGGGCCAGCGCCTTCACCTCGATCATGTCGCCAAGCAACGTCCCGGTGCCGTGCGCCTCGAGGAAGCTGATCTGGGCGGGGACGATGCCGGCGGCACGACAGGCCGCTTCGACAACCTGTTGCTGCGCCCACCGATTCGGCGCGGTGACGCCGTTGCTGCGGCCGTCGCTGTTGACCGCGCTGCCTTTGATCACGGCATAGACGGGCAAGTTTTCGGCCACCGCGTCGGCCAGTCGGCGCAATACGATGACGGCTACGCCCTCACCGCGCCCGATCCCGTCGGCCGCCGCGCTGAACGGTTTGCAGCGACCGTCCGGGGCGGCCAGCCCGGCCTGCGTATAGAACGCGTTGATGGCCGGGGTGAGGGTGAGGTTGACCCCCGCGGCCAAGGCCTGGTCACATTCGTGGTGCCGCAGCGCCTGAGCCGCCAGGTGCACCGCGACAAGTGAGGATGAGCACGCGGTGTCCACCGCGAGACTGGGACCTTTGAGGTCCAACTGGTAGGACAGCCGATTGGCGGTCATGAAGTGGCCGTTGCCGGAACCGGTTTGAGCGGTGATCCGGGTGTAGTCGCGCATCTGCAGATGTGCCCATTCGGCCGCCATCACACCGACGAACACGCCGGTGTGGGAACCAGCCTGTCCGCGCGGGTCCAGCGTGGCGTTTTCGATTGCCCGCCAAGCGGTGTGCAGCAGCAGGCGTTGCTGCGGGTCCATTGCCGCGGCGTCCCGCGGCGTGATGCCGAAGAAGTCGTTGTCGAAGGCGTCGGCCTCGGCGATCAGTCCGGCATTGCGGTGGTTGAGGATTCCGGAGTTCTGCAGTGCGGCGCCATCCCAGCGCTCGGACGCGGTGATCTCGTCCACCCCGTCGCCGCCTTCGAGCAGCAGCTGCCACAGTGCGGCCGGGTCAGTTGCTCTGGGAAAACGGCAGTCGAGGCCGACAACGGCGATGTCGGTCATCATGCGACTGCTTCGTCGACGCGGCCGACTCGCTCTGCAACGGCCGTGCCGATGAATTCGGCGATGTGCGACAAGGTGGGATAGTCGAAGATCAGCGTCGGCTCGACATCGATGTCGAAGTGCGTCTCGATCTCGCCGGCCAGGCTCACCGCGCGCACCGAGTCGACACCCATGTCCGCCAGGGGTACGAAGGGGTCCAGTGCCGGTGCGACTTCGAGGGCGGCAGCCAGTCGAATAGTCAACCAGCGCAGAGTGTTACGGTGTTGGGCAGTCATCGAAGCTCCTCATCAGATGGCGTTGTGGCTGTGGTGCAGTACGTGGGACAGGTGGGAACGTAGGAACGCCGTACGCATCGAAGCTCGTTGCACCTTCCCACTGGTGGTGAGGTGGATGCCGCCGCGTTCGACGAACACCACGACGGGCGCGGGAACCTCGAAAGCCCCTGCCACGGACCGCTTCACTGTGGCGGCCAGCTCGGCGTAGGTGACCTCGCCGAGCAAGCTGCTCTTGACGGTGTGAATCACCACCGGTCGTTCGCCGCCGTCCACGTCGACCGAGAACGCGACCCCCCGTGCACCCGTCAACGCCGGGTGCAGTGTCTGGACGTAGTCCTCGATGTCCTGGGGGTAGAGGTTGCGTCCGTTGACGATCAGCAGATCTTTGCGGCGGCCGGTCACGTAGAGCTGCGCGTCATGCAGGAATCCGAGGTCGCCGGTCCGCAGGTACGGGCCGGTGCCGTAGTCGGTCAATGCCGCAAACCTGTCTGCGGTCTCGACCGGCTTGCCGTGGTAGCCGGCGGCGACACTTCGACTGCGCAACCATATTTCGCCGACCCGACCATCGGGCAGTACCGTGCGGGTGTCGGGGTCGACGACGAGCACCTCGATTCCCGGCCCCGGCTCACCGGAACTGACCAGACGCACACTGTGGTCCGTGCCGGCTTCATAGCGATTGCGTTCGAGGGCATCGGTGTCGGCGTCGAGATGGCGCGGTGCGCCGCGACTGACGGTGGCCAGTAGGGTCACTTCGGCCATTCCGTAGGCCGGACGTAGTGCCGATGGCGAAAAGCCGTTCCGGGCAAGCAATCCGGTGATCCGTTCAATGGTGTGCCACCGGATGGGCTCGGCACCGTTCAACGCGACTCGCCACGACGCGAGGTCCAGCCCGGCGAGTTGCTCCGGCGTCACCCGGCGCGCGATCAGGTCATAGGCGAAATTGGGCGCAGCGGAATGTGTTCCGCGGTAGTCACTGATGGCCCACAGCATTCGCAGCGGTTGTTTGAGGAATGCCAGCGGCGACATGGTGACAGCGTTTGCGCCGGTGACGAAGGAAAGCAGCACACTGAACAGACCCATGTCGTGGAAGTGCGGGACCCAACCGACCACTACGGCTTGGTCAGTCACGTCCAGCGCGTGCGCGATAACCGCCTCGTTGTGCAACACATTGTCATGGGTGACGGCGACGCCCTTGGGGTCACCGGTCGACCCGGACGTGTACTGGAGCAGGACGACTGTGTCGGGCGTGATTTCAGGCATCGTCCACGCATCGGCATTCACGGGTGGTCGGTCGTCGTCGGCGCTGCAGGTGATCGGGCGATCGAGACCGAGGGCGCCGATGCCCGTGGCGATCACGGCCCGCAGCTCGGCGGAAGTCAGCACCAGACTGCTGTCGGAGTCGCGGAGGATAGCTGCGACGCGTTGCAAGCTGCGTTCGTCGTGCGGCAACGGCGCGGGGACCGCCACGACACCGGCGTAGACGCAGCCCAGGAACGTCATCCAAAACTCGATGCCTGGCTCGAACAACAGCAGTACCGGCCGGCTGGTCTCCGGGCGGGACTTCAGCCAGACCGCCACCGCACGGGCACCGCGGTCGAGGTCAGCGAAGGTGACGCGTTCTTCGATCATCCTTCGTCCGGACTCGCGCAGAAAGACGAAATGCCGGCTAGCGCCGTAGGTTTCGAATTGCGACCGCAGGCAGCAGACCAGATCAAGGTGCGCGGTTGCCGGCAACGGCGGCCGAACGGCCTGTGCTATCCCGGTTGCTTCCGGACCCACCATCTCCGCACTCCCCAGATTCGCTGCACTGTTGAACAGCAATCTGGTGGGCGGGCCTCAAAGCATTCTCAACAATTTCTTGGCGTCCTGCGGTTTCGGCACGCAGGCGTATGCCCGCAGGCTCAGGCGCTGTTGACGAGGATGGCGTACTGCGCCGCCGCACGCTGGCGCGCGTCCTTGTCCTCGTTGCTGTGCACCCACCCGATGTAACGTCCGAAATTCACCGCACACTCGAACCGACTGTTGGCGTTGTCGGCCACGATTTCCTGTTTCTGTTCGTAACAGCGGGCGCCGGGAATGTCGTTGGGCGGCGGCACCTCGTGGTCCATGTACTCCCCCCGCTCGGCCTCGACCAGCTTGGGCAGCAACGTCTTGGCGGCCTCTTCATCCTTGGTCCGCAGCAAGACGCTGTCAGAGCTGAACGCGCACCGGTCGATTCCGGCTTCAGCGTACAAACCGTCTTTGCGGGCTTGGCTGTCTGCACAGAAACCGGCAGCATGCGGGCCCATACTGCCGAAATTGAGTGACACTCTGGGCTGGTCTCCGGCGAAGAAAAGTCGGCTGAGCATCCGATCGGGATCGATCGGCATCGAAGTGAGGTCGACACCGGCACCCGGAATGAGTCTGCCCACCAGCGGCAACTGCAGGTCCAAGATCCGCTGCACGCGATTGGTCAGATAAGACAGGTCGGGGTTGTTGTCGCTGCGAACCGCAATGGACATCACCAGCCTGCCCGAGGCCATGGTGGCGCCGACCGACGGGGACCCGGGCCGATAATGAGCCTTGGCCTGCGGATAGCCAGGTATGGGAGTGGCCTGGTTTTCGGGGTTGACGGCGAAGTCCACTGAGTCCATCTCCACGGCGGCCCGGGCGGCGGCGTCGTCGTTGGGGAAGCTCGTCAACATGATCACCGCCAGATCCCCGGTGCGGTCGCGGACGAACTCTTGGAAGCGCTTGGAGATCCCTTCGATGAAATATCCGGAGATCATCCCGTACTTCTGCAGAACCGGTTGCGTCAGTGGCGTTCCGGTACCCGAAATTGCGGTGGCAGCCAGTTCCGGGTCTGGGACCGCCTGTCCGTAGACATGGTCCAGCAGGGGGTCGACGGCATAAGGGTCGGTGACACCCTCGGCAAGGCGGTAGGCCTCCAAAAAGCGGCCTTCATCTGCAGTGGCCGGACCGGGCAGGGACCGCGGCTTCGTGCCGTAGCGCCCCACATCGAGTTTGCTGATATCGGTGGAATCCGCAGTGGAATCACCTTTGGTCAGCTGCCAGATAGCCAGGCCCGCCACGATCGCGACGACGAGCACGACGGCAGCTGCGATCGGCAGCCATCGATTACGCTTGCCCGACAGCGCCTGTGGCCCGAAGGTCGATGGGCCGCCGGGCCCGGCGGGGCCGGGCGGATAATACTGGGGAGTCGGCTGTGCCCAGGGTTGCTGAACCGGCGGTTGCGTGGATGATGTTTGCTGTCCGGGTGTGGTCTGCACCGTGGGTGCGGAACTACCCGGAATGGTGAAGGTCGCCGTCGCGCTGCCCAGGCTGGCGAGAGCCTCCTCCGCCGCGCGGGCGAACTCGCCGCTGGTGGCGTATCGGTCGTCGGGGTTCTTGGCCAGGGCGCGCGAAATCACCTCGTCCAGCGCCGGGGGCAGTCCCATGCGGGAACTCACCCGGGGTGGCGGTTCGGTCAAGTGCGCCCCGACCAGCGTCGCGGTATCGCCGGAGAACGGCGGGTTCCCGGTGAGCGCCTCGACCAGAACGCACGCCAGCGCGTAGGTATCGGATCGCGGGGTGACTGCGCTCCCGTCGCCGCGGAACCTTTCCGGCGCCATGTATGTCCACGTGCCCAGCACGTCACCCATCTGGGTCAGCTTGGTTTCGGTGGCCGCGTTGGCGATACCGAAGTCCACCAGATACGCGAAATCGTCGGCGGTGATCAGAATGTTTCCCGGTTTCACGTCGCGGTGCAGCACTCCGGCGGCGTGGGCGGCATCCAGTGCCGAGGCGATCTGGCGCACGATTGACACCGCTTTGTGCGGCGGCAACGGACCGGAACGCTGCAACAGGGTGTCCAGGTCGGTGCCGTTGATCAGCCGCATGTCGACATAGAGTTGCCCGTCGATCTCGCCGGTCGAGTGGATCGGCACCACATGCGGGTCCTGCAGCCGTCCGGCGATGCGGGCCTCCCGCTGTAGCCGCTGCCGGTAAGCCGAATCCTGGGCGTAGGGACCCGAAATGAGTTTCAGCGCAACAACTCGGTCCATGGTGGTGTCCTGTGCTTCGTACACAGTCCCCATACCGCCGCTGCCGATCACCCGCTTGAGCAGATACGGGCCGAATTGCGTACCGGCTTCTAACCGTGTCTCGTCCATCGCTGCTCCTGCTACCGGGCACCGCTCGCCGGCCACCAGCCCCGGCGACTTCTCGACGGCGCACGCACCACCACCGTGCCCACGCCGCAGTGGCATCCTAAACCGGCAAAGGCGTTATTAGCCGGGTCACGGGCTGAAAATCTGGTTGCCGGTCCCGGTCATGCTCCGGTGCCGGACTCGATACCGCGAGCCGGATCAGGCCCCGTGCAGTTCCACGACCAGGTGCCGGATGCCGGTGTGCCGGTTGCTGCGGGTCCATTCCACGGGTTCGACGATCCGCACGGCGGCGAACCGCGACAACAGTTCCTCGTACAGCACCCGCAATTCCAAACGGGCCAGATTCGCCCCCAGGCAGTAGTGCACGCCCTGCCCGAAACCCAAGTGCGGATTAGGCTTTCGGCCGATATCGAACACGTCGGCGGCGTCGAAGACGTTGTCGTCGCGATTGGCCGAGCCTTCCCAGATCTGCACCTTCTGTCCCGCCGAGACGACCTGCCCGCCCAGGGTGACGTCGTGCGTGGCGGTGCGCCGCTTGGACGGCGACGGCGAGGTCCACCTGACCATCTCTTCGATCGCCGTCGGCAACTGGTCGAAATCTGAACGCAGCGAATGGAATTGGTCAGGATGCTCGGCCAGCGCCAACAGCCCGCCCGCGATCGCGTTGCGGGTTGTCTCAGCGCCGGCACTGAACAACAGGCTGAAGAACAGGTACAACTCCAGATCGGTCATGACCGGGGTATCGGCGTCGGCTGCCGTCGCGTTGGCGACCACCGACAACATGTCGTCGGTGGGCTCAGCGCGTTTGGCGGCGATCAACTCCTGTCCGTAGGTGAACATCCGCGTCCCGGCTTCCTCGAGCGAGAGCTGCGCCAGCGACGCCTTGCGCGACGCACCGAAGTCGAACTGCGGCTCGATCGCCTCGAACAGCCAATGACGTTCGGACTCCGGCACTCCCAGCAATATGCAGATCATCTGCATCGGCAGTTCGGCGGCGATTTCGACGACGAAGTCGAGCGGCTCACCCGGCACTACCGCGTCGAGCAGTCGCCGGGTCCGGGCGCGCAGGTCGTCCTCGACGCGCCTGATCATCCGCGGCGTCAGTCCGGAACTGACGAGCCGGCGGATTTGCCCATGCCGCGGATCGTCCATCATGTTGAGCACCTGGCCGGCGATGGCCAGGTCTTGCAACAACGTGCCGCCGAATGGCCGGTCACCACCCGTCACTGACGAGTAGGTGGCTGGATCTCGCAGCACCTCAAGGGTTTCCGGGTAGGTGGCCACCGACCAGAAGCCTTCGCCGTCCGGGGTGTTATCGGTCGGCTCGTGCCAGTACACCGGCGCCTCGCGGCGGTGTACGACGAACAATTCGTGCGGGAACCCGTGGGCGAAGTTGTCCAGATCGGTGAAATCGATCGCGGACAGCGCGTCGGCACGAGTAGCAGTCACAGAATTGCCCCCGGCGTGTACTTGGCCGCCTCCGGATAACGCCCGACCAGTTGGTCCACCAGTCCGGCGACCTCGTCGACCTGGTCAGCGGCGGCACCGGTGAATGCGTTCCGGTCGGCCAGCGCCGCGTCGAGCGCGGGCCGGTCCAGCGGTAGTCGGGGGTCCGCCGCCAAGCGGTCGAGCAGGTCGGGTTCGGCGCCGCGTTCGCGCATGGCCAGCGCTGTGGCCACCGCATGTTCGCGGATCACGTGGTGGGCCGACTCGCGGCCCATCCCGGCGCGTACCGCCGCGATCAACACTTTCGTGGTGGCCAGGAACGGCAGATACCGGTCCAGCTCACGCTGGATCACCGCGGGGTAGGCACCGAACTCGTCCAACACCGTCAGGAACGTCTCGATCTGGCCGTCGACAGCAAAAAAGCTGTCCGGCAGGGTGACTCGGCGCACCACCGAGCAGAACACGTCCCCTTCGTTCCACTGTGCGCCGGCCAGCTCGGCGGCCATGGACGCATAACCGCGCAGCACCACCTGCAGTCCGTTGACCCGCTCGCAACTGCGGGTGTTCATCTTGTGCGGCATTGCCGAGGAGCCGACCTGGCCCTCGGCGAAGCCTTCGGTGACCAGCTCGTGGCCGGCCATCAACCGGATGGTGTGCGCGAACGACGACGGTCCGGCACCCAGTTGCACCAGCGCGGAGACCACGTCGTGGTCCAGCGAACGCGGATAGACCTGCCCGACGCTGGTCAGCACGGTCGAGAAGCCGAGAAATGCGGCGACGGACCGTTCCAGTTCGGCGAGCTTGGCCGCGTCGCCGTCGAGCAGGTCGAGCATGTCCTGCGCGGTGCCCATCGGCCCTTTGATGCCCCGCAACGGGTAGCGGTCGATCAGCTCCCGCAGTCTGGTCAGCGCGATCAGCGTCTCCTGCGCGGCCGAGGCGAACCGCTTGCCCAGCGTGGTGGCCTGGGCGGCGACGTTGTGGCTGCGCCCTGCCATGACCAGGTCGCGGTAGGACACCGCCTTCTCCGCGAGCCGGGCCGCCACCGCCACCCCGTGGGCGAACACCAGTTCCAGCGATTGCCGGATCTGCATCTGCTCCACGTTCTCGGTCAGGTCGCGGCTGGTCATCCCCTTGTGCACCTGCTGATGACCGGCCAGCGCGTTGAATTCCTCGATGCGGGCCTTGACGTCGTGGCGCAGCACCCGTTCGCGCTCCGCGATGGAGACGAGATCTACGACCTCGAGCACCCGCTGGTAATCGGCGATCGCTTCGGCGGGAACCTCCACCCCCAGCTCGGCCTGGGCCTGCAGCACGGCCAACCACAGGCGCCGCTCCGCGACCACCTTGGCTTCCGGCGACCAGATCGCCACCATATCGGCGCTGGCATAGCGGCTGGCCAGCACATTCGGAATGCTCACAGGCACACAGCTTACGGTTCGCTTGCCCGGTTGACGCTGCGCTGGTGGCGCGTGCGGGGTTGACCCTGCGCTGATGGCGCCGGCCGCTCGGCCTCGTGGCTGACTCTGCGCTGGTGGCGCAAAAGTTCGAGTAAGCGCCACCCTGAACGCAGCGCCAACGCGTGCTAGTTACCTCTAACCATGTTCTTCGCCGGCGTGGACCTGGCCTGGGCGGGCCGCAACCCGACCGGTGTGGCGGTGCTGGATGACGATGGTGTCCTGCTGAGCGTCGGTGCTGTCCGCGACGACGCGCAGGTGCTGGCGGCGCTGGGGCGCTGTGTTCAGGCCGACTGCCTGGTCGGTTTCGACGCGCCCCTGGTGGTGACCAACCCGACGGGCCAGCGCCCCGCCGAGACCGCACTCAACCGGGATTTCCGCAGGTTCGAGGCGGGTGCGCATCCGGCTAACACCGGAAAGCCGGAGTTCTCCAACGGTCCGCGCGCGGCGCGCCTGGCCGGGGCGCTGCAGCTGGACCTGGATCCGTACTCAACAGCTGCCCGGCGTGCGATCGAGGTCTACCCGCACGCGGCGACAGTGGCGTTGTTTCGGCTGACGCGGACGCTGAAGTACAAGGCAAAGCCCGGGCGCGACGTCGAGGGTCTGAAGTCCGAACTGCTGCGGCTGATGGACGCCGTCGAGTCGCTGGCGACCGCGCCGGTGCCGCTGCACGTCACCGGCAACGTCGAGTGGACCTCATTGCGACGCGGAGTCATTGCGGCCGAACGCAAAAGCGAACTACGGCGGGCCGAGGATCCGGTGGACGCCGTCGTCTGTGCCTATGTGGCGTTGTATGCCAGCCGGCGCCCGGCCGACATCACCATCTACGGGGACGCGGCCACCGGGCACATCGTTACGCCGTCGCTACCGGCGGATTTGGCTCCGGGGCCGCGAGGCTGATCCGCACCGGCGGCTGGTCGACCGGTGCGAGCACGTCGATCAGGTCGATCACCGTCGCCGATGCCGCCGCTCGCGGGTCGCGACCCTCGACCAGCGCGGAGACCACCGACCCGTCGACCGCACAGATCAACGTGCACACCAGCTCGATCTGCACCGACCGGCCGGACCGCTCGATTGCTTCGGCGACCGCCTCAGCGCGCTGCCGCAGGCTGCGGCGCATGCTTTCCCGCAGCGCGGGCAGGCGGGTGCAGGCGATATGACGCTCGTACCGGGAAATCAGCTGCTCCGCGAGTCCCGGGCCGGACACATCACCCACCAACAGGTCAACCAGCACTTCGGCGGTGGTCTCGGGCCCCCGGCGGCGCCGCGACAGGGCGTTGACCCTGGCGCGCAGTTGCGCCACCTCGATCATCCCGATGTGTTCGACCGCGCGGGCGATCAAATCATCCAGCGAGGAGAAGTAGTAAGTGGTGGACGCCAACGGCAGGCCCGCCCGCCGGGCGACAGCCCGGTGACGTACCGCTTCGAACCCGCCCTCGCCGAGCAGCTCGGCGGCAGCGCTCACCAGCGCGTACCGCCGACGTTCTCCTTTTGGAGTAACTGCTGCTGTCACGTCCACCCATGCTGCCAGTCAAAGTGGTACTGCATTGCCATTTTCGCGAAACGGACATGGCATGATGGCCCGCATGCCTGACATCAGCCGTCGGACCGTGTTGGGCCTCGGCGTCAGCGCGGTAGGCGGCGCAGTCGGCGCATATGCGTTCGACATGCTGTTTCAGGCCCGTGAGTCCGCGGCTGCACCGATGGCCCAGACTGGGACAAACGTTCCATTGGCCCCGGCACGGCCGCTGGATCCGGCGCCGTCCGGACAGGTGGCTCCGACGATGACGACCGGGTCGTTCGTGTCGGCCGCGCGCGGTGGGGTGTCCACGAATTGGGCGATCGCCCGGCCGCCGGGCCAGACCAAGCCGCTGCGGCCGATCATCGCTTTGCACGGCAAGGGCAACGACGCCGCCACGGTGATGGCCGGAGGCGTCGAGCAGGGCGTGGCGCAGGCGGTCAACGCCGGCCTGCCGCCGTTTGCGGTGGTCGCGGTCGACGGCGGCGGTGGCTACTGGCACAAGCGGGCCTCCGGCGAGGATGCCGGGGCGATGGTCCTCAACGAGCTGATGCCGATTCTGGACGCGCAGGGACTGGACACCTCGCGGGTGGGATTCCTGGGGTGGTCCATGGGCGGCTACGGCGCGCTGTTGCTCGGCGGGCGATTGGGAGCGGGGCGCACCGCGGCGATTTGTGCGGTGAGCCCGGCCTTATGGACCTCGCCGGGGGCGGCCGCGCCGGGCGCGTTCGACGGACCCGAGGATTACGCGGCCAATTCGGTGTGGGGCATGCCGGCGCTGGCGTCGATCCCGATCCGGATCGACTGCGGCGACAGCGACCAGTTCTATGCGGCGACCAAGCAGTTCATCGCCCAGTTGCCCAACCCGCCGGCAGGCGGTTTCTCGCCGGGCGGGCACAACGGCGGATTCTGGAGCTCGCAGTTGCCGGCCGAATTGACGTGGATGGCGCCGCTGCTGACGGCGTAATGGGTTGGGTACGCCGCGGGCTACCTGACTGACTCTTTTGTCTGTCACGCCAGCGTGGCACTCGGCGGTGAATGCCACGCCAGCGTGACACTCGGCGCCGCCACCCTCGCCGATCGCCCAGCCGTCACGCCAGCGTGACACTCGGCGGTGAATGCCACGCCAGCGTGACACTCGGCGCCGCCACCCTCGCCGATCGCCCAGCCGTCACGCCAGCGTGACACTCGGCGGTGAATGCCACGCCAGCGTGACGCTCGGCGGCGCTACGCTCGGCGGCGCTACGCTCGGCGGCGCTACGCTCGCGATCGTGAACGCGCCGTTCGGGTGGGATTTCCCGTATGCCTGGCCACGCATGCCGATCCTGGCCGCCAACGCGGTGTGCACGTCGCAACCGCTGGCCGCTCAGGCCGGGCTGCGAATGCTTGCCGACGGCGGCAATGCCGTCGACGCGGCGATCGCCGCCGCCGTCACGCTCACGATCGTCGAACCGGTGTCCAACGGCATCGGATCCGACGCGTTCGCCATCGTGTGGGACGGCAAAGAACTGCACGGACTCAACGCGTCGGGTCGCTCCCCAGCCGCCTGGACACCGGAATACTTTGCCGGACAACCAGTTCCAGCGCTGGGCTGGAACGCGGTGACGGTACCCGGGGCAGTGTCCGCCTGGGCCGAACTGCACGCCAGGTTCGGCAAGCTGCCCTTCGAGCGGCTCTTCGCACCAGCTATCGGATACGGCCGCAACGGTTTTCCGGTCTCGCCAACTGTCGCGGCGCAGTGGGCTGCCCAGGTGCCACTGTTCGCACTGCAACCCGGCTTCGCCGACGCCTTCATGCCCGACGGACGCGCACCACGGCCCGGGGAATTGTTCAGCTTCCCCGATCACGCGGCCACGCTGGAGCATATCGCCGCGACCCACGGCGAGGCTTTCTACCGCGGCGAACTGGCGGAGCAATTGGAGGCGCACTCCAGGGCCCATGGCGGAGCGATGCTGGCCGGCGACCTGGCCGCGCACCAAGCCGACTGGGTCGGCACCATCAGCGGCCACTACCGCGGCTACACCGTCCACGAGATACCCCCTAACGGCCAGGGCATCGTCGCGCTCATCGCACTGGGCATCCTCGAGCACTTCGACATGTCCAGCCTGCCAGTCGATTCCGCGGATAGCGTGCACCTGCAGATCGAAGCGCTCAAACTCGCGTTCGCGGATGCGCTGGCGTACATCGCCGACGTCGACCACATGGGGGTGCGCCCGGACCAACTCCTGGACCGCAACTACCTGCAGGCGCGCGCGGCCTTGATCGATCCGAACCGCGCCCAGCCGGCCGGCGCCGGGACGCCCCGCGGCGGCACGGTGTATCTGACTGCCGCGGACGCATCCGGAATGATGGTCTCGATGATCCAGTCCAACTACATGGGCTTCGGCTCCGGAGTGGTGGTACCGGGCACCGGGATAGCGTTGCAGAACCGCGGGTTCGATTTCGTTGCAATGCAAGGACATCCGAACTGTGTCGGCCCCCGCAAGCGTCCCTACCACACGATCATCCCGGGCTTCGTCACCAAGGACGGCGCACCGGTGCTGAGTTTCGGGGTGATGGGCGGACCGATGCAACCGCAGGGTCACGTGCAGGTGTTGGTCCGTATCGCCGACTATGGACAGAACCCGCAGGCGGCCTGTGACGGCCCCCGGTTCCGTTGGGTGCAGGGACTACAGGTCAGCTGCGAGCGGGGGTTCGCGTCCTCGACGCTCGACGAGCTGCGCCGGCGCGGACACGACCTGCTCGCGGTGGACGACTACAACTCGTTCGGCAGTTGTCAGGCGATCTGGCGGCTGGACGACGGTTATCTCGCGGTCAGCGATCCGCGGCGGGACGGGCAGGCCGCGGCGTTCTGACGGTACCTTTGCCGCATACTGCGGCGGCAGCTGGCCTCTGGTTGAATTCATAGGTGAACAAAAGGTGAACTGGGAGTGGCTCGGTAGTAAATCTAAAATGAAGGCCATACACTACTCGCAGGCCAGCAACGAGGCTGGCCCATGTCTATCGCAGGAGACTGTTCCATGGTTGGGATGGCTGACATGGTCCCCGGCAGCGGATTGGCCGACGGCACCGAGTTTGCTGGCTATACGATTGTCCGGTTCCTGGGCGCCGGTGGAATGGGAGAGGTTTACCTCGCCCAGCATCCTCGGTTGCCGCGACTCGAGGCGCTCAAGATCTTGGGTAGTGCTGTTTCCGCGGACGACGACTACCGACAGCGGTTCATCAGGGAAGCCGACCTGGCGGCCGGCCTGTGGCATCCGAACATCGTGCGCGTCAACGACCGCGGCGAATGCGAGGGCCAACTGTGGCTCGCCATGGATTTCGTCGACGGCACCGACGCCGCGACCCTGGTACGGGACCACTACCCGGTCGGCATGCCGGCAGATCAGGTGTTGCCGATCCTGGAAGCCATCGCCCGCGCCCTCGACTACGCCCATGAACACCACGACGTGATGCACCGTGATGTCAGCCCGGCCAACATCCTGTTGGCCAAACCCGACAGCGGCGATCAGCGAACCCTGTTGAGCGACTTCGGAATTGCCCGTACCGTCGGCGATACCAGCGGCCTGACCGCGACCAACATGACCATCGGCACCTTCCCCTATGCCGCACCCGAGCAGTTGACGGACGAACCCATCGACGGACGCGCCGACCAGTACGCTCTGGCGGCCACCGTCTACCATTTGCTGACCGGGTCGCCGCTGTTCCCGCACACCAATCCCGCCGTGGTGATCAGCCGCCACCTGAGCTCGCCACCTCCGAAACTGGCGGAGACCCACCCGATGCTCAGGGTGTTCGACCCGGTGCTCGCGGTGGCTCTCGCGAAGGACCCGGCCGATCGATTCGCCCGGTGCTCGGAGTTCGCCGAGGCGTTCGCGCGGGCCGCGCGCACCAGAAGGCACCCGGGCACCGCGGCGTCGACCATGCCCCGACCGCTGGCGATCCGGCCGGCCAAGAGCACTGCGGCGTCGTCTGCCGCCGCACCGACCGACCAGTCGCGACGCCGATGGGCGGCGGTGGCGGCGGCATTCGCGGTGATCGGGCTGACCGCCGTGGGTGCCAGCGGCTACCCGGGCACCGCTCCCACCACCGCGGCGAAGGATGCGCCACCGGCCGCACCGGTGCAGGGACTGCCGCAAGCAGCTCCGGCTGCACCACCATCAGCGGCTCCGGTACCGAATGGGGCTGCGCCTGCGGCACTCCCGTCGCCTGCGGCACCGCCGTCGCCCGCCCCCGCCGCAGCGCCGAGCACACCCGCCGCGCCGCCGCGACCGCCGGTTGCGCAGGTACCCGCGGCCGCGCCACGGCCGCCGGCTTCGCCCGCACCTGCGCCTGCGTCCAAAGCACCGGCGCCGGCCCCGCAACCAGTTGCGGCACCCGCCCCGCAGCAACCGCCCCCCGGCCCCGACCAGACCTACCTCGATCTCGTATCGGGGATCCCGGGCGTCACCGTCACCGACCCGTCAGTCGCGGTCGCCAGTGGCCGCAACCTGTGCACGGTGCTGCAGAACGGCGTCAGCCCCGGTGAGGCCGCCAACGCGACAGTGAACAGCAACGAGGGAATCACCCCTTCGCAAGCCGCTGCCGGCGTCAACGCCGCGATCACCGTGTACTGCCCGCAGTACCAGCGCTAGGACGGCTCAGACGTTGATCTTTCCCTCGGCCGCTCGCTGGCCGATGTCGGTCCGAAAATGACTGCCGGGCAACTTGACTGAGCCGAGGATCCGGTACGCGTGGGTACGGGCTTCGGCGAGATCGGCGCCGGTCCCCACCACCGAGAGCACCCGGCCGCCGGAGGAGACGATCGTCCCGTCGGCGCGTCGCGCGGTTCCGGCGTGCAGCACACCGTCGGCTTCCGAGCCGACGACGACGTCACCGACCCGCGGGCGCCCCGGATAGTTCTCGGCGGCCAGCACCACCGTCACGGCCGCACCGTCGCGCCACCGCAACTCGCCGAAATCGGCCAGCTTGCCACTGCCCGCGGCGTACAGCAGCTGTCCGAGCGGGGATTCCAGCAATGCCAGCACCGCCTGGGTCTCCGGATCGCCGAAGCGGCAGTTGAATTCGACGACCGCCGGGCCGTTGGAGGTGATCGCCAGGCCGGCATAGAGCAGCCCGGTGAACGGGCTGCCACGCCGAACCATTTCGGCCGCAACGGGTTCGACGATCTGATGGACGATCTCGCGGTAGATGCCGTCGGGCAGCCAGGCCAGCGGCGAATAAGCGCCCATGCCGCCGGTATTGGGGCCGGTGTCCCCGTCACCGACCCGCTTGAAATCCTGCGCCGGCAACAGCGGCACCACGGTCGCGCCGTCGACCACGCAGAACAACGACACCTCGGGACCGTCCAGGAAGGACTCGAGCAACACCGGGTGCCCGGCCTCCAGCAGACCGGCGGCGTGCGCGCGGGCGGCGGTGCGGTCCGGCGTCACCACCACCCCCTTGCCGGCTGCCAGGGAATCGTCCTTGACCACCCAGGCGGGGTCGCCCGCCGGAGGGCCGAACCGGTCCAGCGCTGCGTCCAAATGTGCCGGGTTGTCGACGATTTCGCTGGCGGCGGTGCGCACTCCGGCCGCTGCCATCACGTCCTTGGCAAACGCTTTGGAGCCCTCGATCAGGGCTGCGCCCTTGCTGGGCCCGAAGCAGGTGATGCCGGCGGCGCGTACAGCATCGGCCACGCCGAGCACCAGCGGCACCTCGGGACCGATGACCACCAGGTCGGCCGCCACCTTGCGGGCCAGCGCGATGACGTCGTCACCGGAGGTGATGTCGACGTCGTGCTGCTCGGCCAGCCGGGCGGTGCCGGCGTTGCCGGGCGCGACGAACAAGCCGGTGACTTGCGGGTCTCTGCTGAGCGCCAGCAGTAGGGCGTGTTCACGGGCACCGGAACCGATCACCAGGATGCGCACGACACGTCACACTAGCCTGCCCGCGAGCAGACGGAGAATCGCACAAAGTGGCCGTGTCCGGTGCGATTGTGTGTCTGCTCGGCGGGGTCAGTCGCGCTCGCCGCCGGAGTGCATCTTCAGCGCTCCCTCGACGTTGGCCTTCTTGTCCTCCCCGGCGCCCTTGGCCGCTGCCTTCTTGCGTCGCCGCACCACCGTGTCGACTGCCCCATTGAGCGCCGAACCCAGCGGAAAGCCCAGGTAGTGGGTGAGAAAGACTGCCATCTCTTTGAGTTCGGTCTCGGTGAGTTCCTCGTTGAGCAGCGCGGCGTTGATCTGGATCTCGGCCAGGTCGCGGCTGCCCACCGCGGTGACCGCCGTGAGCGTCATGATGCGCTTGTCGCGCATCGACAGACCCGGCCTGGTCCAGATCGAGCCGAACAGGTGGTCGACGGTCAGGTCGAAATAGGGGTCGCCCTCGATGTCGGGCATCTCCCAGCCGTAGACCTCGTTCATCTTCTCCAGGCCCTTACGGCGCTGTTCGTCCATCACGACTCTTTCTCTATGTGCGGAACCCCCAAGTTGGCCGCCAGCAACTCGCGCGCCAACCGTGCGATAGGCATGTCGACCGAGAGAGCGTTGCCCAGTTCCAGCACCAAACCCAGGTCCTTCTCGCCCAACCCCACGGTGTGCTGGAACGGCTGGTAGAGGAAATGGTCGGGCGCAAGGTCTTTGGCATCGCTGCGATACATGATGGCGCCGGCGCCGCCGGTGAGGGCGTCGCTGTGCCGCACCACGTTGCCGAGCGCCATCAGGTCGATGCCGGCCTCGTCGGCCAGCCGCTGCGCCTCGCCGACCGCGGCGTAGCCGACGAAGGTCAGCATGTTGCGTGCCAACTTCATGGCCGTACCCGCACCCGGCTTCCCGGCGTGCACCACCACCGAAGCCCACCGGGAGAACGGTTCCTTGACGCGCTGGAACGTCTCGTCCTCAGCACCCACCATGACGGCCAGCTCGCCCTTGGCTGCCGCTGCCGCGCCCCCGCTGACCGGGGCGTCGACGATGTGAATTCCCCGCGGTTCGAGCTCGCGTGCCAGTTCGGCGGCCGTGGTGTGACCGATGGTGGAATGAATCGCGATGATGGTGCCGGGCTTTGCCCGCGAAGCCAATCCGCCGTCGCCGGTGATGACGTCACGGACCTGCTCGTCGTTGAGCACGGTGACGCTGATGATGTCGGCGTCGGCAACTTCGGCGACACTGGTGGCCGCGGTGGCGCCGCCTTCGACGAACGGGACCATCGCCTCGTCGCGTACGTCGAAAACCGTGAGTCCGCCGGGCCATTCGAGATACCGCTGGGCCATCGGCGCACCCTGATTGCCCAGCCCGATGTAGCCGAGTTTCACGTGCTCGCTCATGGCCGGAAGATCTGTCCGCCGTCGACATTGAAGATCTGGCCGGTGATCCAGGAAGCCTGGTCGCTGAGCAGGAACAGACACATGCCGACCAGGTCGTCCGGCGTACCCATGCGCGACAACGGAAGTCCCTTGACGATGTCGTCGACGATCTCCTTGGGCGTGGTGGTGCGGTTCGCCTCGGTGTCGATGGGGCCGGGTGCGATCGCGTTGATCCGGATGTTCTGTCCGCCCAGTTCCCGCGAAAGTTGTTGCGTCAGACCGTTGATACCGACCTTGGCCAGACCGTAGAAGTTCGCATACAGGTACGCCGCGGTGGACGACTGGTTCACGATCGCCCCACCGCCGCGCTTCGCCATCTTCTTGTACACCGCGCGCGTGCACCACAGCGCGCCATCGAGGTTCACGCTCATGAACCTCTTGTAGTACTCGGGGTCGACCGTGAGCAGGAAGTCGAGCTTCATGCCGCCGAAGATCGCCGCATTGTTGACCAGATAGTCGATGCCACCCAACTCGGCCAGTGTGCGGTCGGCCATCGCCTTGGCGGAAGCGGGATCCGACACGTCGACCGGAATGCTGATGGCCGTGCCGCCGTCGGCGGTGATCTGCTTGGCCACCCCCGCGGCGGCCTCGGCGTTGATATCGGCCACCACCACGGCCGCGCCCTCCCGAGCCAGCGCCTCGGCGTATGCCTGCCCGATGCCGCCACCGGACCCGGTGACGATCGCAACCTTGTTCTCGAACTGTCCCACCCGGGTCTCCTGTCAATTCGCGGCTGTTGCAATGAGTTTGGTTTCGAGGTATTCCTCGAATCCGGCCAGGCCCATCTCGCGGCCGTTCCCGGACTGCTTGTACCCGCCGAACGGCGCATCGGCGGAGTACCAGACGCCGCCGTTGACGTTGATGGTGCCGGCCCTGATCCGCGACGCCACGCCCGCGGCTCGGTCCGGGTCGGCTCCATACACGGTGCCGGACAGGCCATATGGGGAATCGTTGGCGATGCGGACGGCGTCGTCGTCCCCGTCGTGCGCGATCACGGTGAGCACCGGCCCGAAGATCTCCTCCCGTGAGACGCGGGCATTGTTGTCCAGGCCGGCGATGACGGTCGGTGCGATGAAGAATCCGACATCCCGTCCCTCCGGACGGCCGCCCCCGCAGGCGAACGTACCCCCTTCGGCGACCGCGGAGTCGAGGTAACCCTGCACCCGGTCCCGCTGGCGCGCCGAAATCAACGGTCCGCAAATCGTTTTCGGGTTCGCCGGGTCGCCGGCCCGGATACCGCTCATGGTGGCGGCGGCGATGGCGACCGCCTCGTCATACCGGGCCCGGGGCACCACCAACCGGGTGGTGATGGCACAACCCTGCCCGGCGTGCATGCACACCGAGAAACCCGCCACCCCGGCGGCTGTGCCCAGGTCGGCATCGTCGAGTACCACGAACGCGGATTTACCACCCAGCTCCAGGAACACCTTCTTGATGGTCGCCGCGCCGTCGCTCATCACACTGCGGCCGGTGGCGGTGGACCCGGTGAACGAAATCATGTCCACCCGTGAGTCTTTGGCGAGCATGGCCCCGACGCTGTGGTCGCTGGAGGTGACGATGTTGACCACGCCGGGCGGAAAATCGGTGTGCTCGGCGATGAGTTCGCCCAGCACGGCCGCGCACCACGGCGTATCGGGTGCGGGCTTGAGGATGACGGTGTTGCCCGCGGCCAGGGCGGGACCCAGCTTGGCGAGGTTGATCTGGTGCGGGAAGTTCCAGGGCGTGATGGCGCCGACGACGCCGACCGCCTCACGAGCGATCGTGCGCCGGGTGGGAATGCCCATCGGGGCGGCCTGGCCGAGATCCTGGTTCCACTCATAGGATTCGGCGGTGTCTGCGGCGAACGCCAGGTCGTTGACCGGTCCCTCGAGTTGCGCCATGGAGGTGAGCATGCGCGGTGCGCCGACCTCGGAAATCGTCAACTCCCGCAGTTCTTCGACGTGCTGCTGCATCGCTTCGCGCAGCTGCCGGATGCAGCGCACGCGCAGTTCGGTGTTGCGCGACCAGTCGGTGTCATCGAACGCCCGGCGCGCGGCTTCGATCGCGCGGCCCATGTCCTGCGCATCGGCATCGGCCGCGACGCCCAACACCTCCTCGGTGGCCGGGTTGACGGTCGGAAAAGTGCCTGCGCCGCCGTCACACGCCTTGCCGTCGATGAATAGTGCGCTTGCGCCGTCGGCCAACAGGGCCATCGATAGTCTCCCGAAACTCAGTTGAATGGACAGCTGTCCGATAACTCTGCCAGGAACCATAACTCCCGACTCCCTACCGGTGCAAGAGCCGATCCCGCAGGTCAGCCGGATAGCCCCGGACAACCGGCGCTGACGTGCCGGTTTATTGTCGGGGCTTGCTTCCGGCCACGCCCATCCACTAGTTTGGACATGTGTCCAGCGATGCACTGGTGTCGGCACCCGGCCCGGCCCAGCAAACGGCCGGGAGAATGCCGCGGAACCGGCGCCAGGAAGAGACGTTCCGCAAGGTGCTGGCCGCCGGGATGGCGACCATGCGGGAGAACTCCTACGCCGACCTGACCGTGCGCATGGTGGCGGCCCGGGCCAAGGTGGCCCCGGCCACGGCCTACACCTACTTCTCGTCGAAGAACCACCTGATCGCCGAGGTCTATCTCGATCTGGTGCGCCAGGTCCCCTACTTCACCGATGTCAACGAACCCATGCGCACCCGCGTCGATAAGGCACTGCGCCATCTAGCGTTGGTGGTCGCCGACGAGCCCGAAGTCGGGGCTGCGTGCACGGCGGCCCTACTCGGCGGAAATGCGGATGGCGCGGTGCGCGCCGCCCGCGACCGAATCGGTGCGGAGATCCACCGGCGGATCGCCTCGGCGATCGGGCCGGGCGCCGAGGCCGACACCGTGGCCGCGCTGCAGATGGCATTCTTCGGCGCTCTGGTGCAGGCCGGCAGCGGGGAGTTCACCTATCACGAGATCGCCGACCGGTTGGGCGGCGTGGTGAACCTGATCCTCACCGGCGCCGAACGATCAACCAGCCCAGGTACTCCCGAAAGCGGTAAGGCATGACTGTTGGTGTCAACGACCCCGAACTGATCCTGGATCCCTACGACTACGACTTCCACGAAGATCCGTACCCCTACTACCGGCGACTGCGTGACGAGGCGCCGCTCTACCACAATGAGGAACTCGGCTTCTGGGCCTTATCGCGGCACAGCGACGTGCATCAGGGATTCCGCAACAGCACCACCCTGTCCAATCGCGACGGCGTGGCACTCGACCCGATTTCCCGCGGCCCACATGCGTCCAAGACGATGTCGTTCCTCGCGATGGACGATCCCGCGCACCTGCGGTTGCGCACGCTGGTCTCGAAAGGCTTCACGCCGCGCCGGATTCGCGAACTCGAACCACGGGTCACCGAGCTGGCCGGGCAGCATCTCGACGTGATGCTGGACAAGGCCGATCGCGGCACCGTCGACTACGTCGCCGAATTCGCCGGCAAACTGCCGATGGACGTGATCTCGGAGCTGATGGGTGTGCCCGAGCCCGACCGCGACCGCATCCGCGCCATGGCCGACGGTGTGATGCACCGCGAGGACGGCGTGAACGACGTTCCGGCATCGGCGATCGAGGCCTCGATCAACCTCATCGTCTACTACCAGGAGATGATCGCCGAGCGTCGCAAGAAGCTCACCGACGACCTCACCTCGGCGCTGCTGCAAGCCGAGATCGACGGCGACCGGCTCACCGACGAGGAAGTCCTCGGTTTCATGTTCCTGATGGTGATCGCCGGCAACGAGACCACCACCAAACTGCTTGCCAACGCCGCGTTCTGGGGTCACCGCAATCCCGACCAGCTGACCCCGGTGTACGCCGACCTGTCCCGGATACCGCTGTGGGTCGAGGAAACCCTGCGCTATGACACCTCCAGCCAGATCCTGGCCCGCGTCGTATCCGGCCCGCTCACCCTCTACGACACGACCATTCCGGAGAACGACGTGCTGCTGCTGCTGCCCGGCTCGGGGCACCGCGACGAGCGGGTCTTCGACAACCCCGACGATTACCTGATCGGACGCGAGATCGGCTCCAAGCTACTGAGTTTCGGCAGTGGCGCGCACTTCTGCCTGGGCGCGCATCTGGCCCGGATGGAAGCCCGCGTTGCGCTCACCGAACTGTTCAAGCGAATCCGCGGATACGAAGTCGACGAAGCCAACTCCGTCCGCGTGCACTCCAGCAATGTCCGCGGCTTCGCGCAGCTGCCGATGTCCGTGGAGGTCGCCTGATGCCCCGCTTCGATCCGCTACCCACCCGTCGACCTGCGATCGTCGCCGGCGCCTCCTCCGGCATCGGAGAAGCTACCGCGATCGAACTTGCGGCGCACGGCTTTCCGGTCGCCCTGGGAGCGCGCAGGGTAGACAAACTGAACGACATCGTCGGCAAGATCAACGCCGCGGGTGGTGAGGCGGTCGGCTTCCACCTGGATGTCACCGACCCGAATTCGGTGAAAACCTTTGTCGCACAGTCGGTCGATGCCCTCGGCGACATCGAGGTACTGGTCGCCGGTGCGGGTGACACGTACTTCGGCAAGCTGGCCGAGATCACTACCGACGAGTTCGAGTCGCAGCTACAGATTCATCTCGTCGGCGCCAACCGGCTGGCCGCCGCGGTGCTGCCCGGCATGCTCGACCGCCAGCGCGGCGACCTGATCTTCGTCGGCTCTGATGTGGCCCTACGGCAACGGCCGCACATGGGCGCCTACGGGGCGGCGAAGGCCGCGTTGGTCGCGATGGTCACCAATTTCCAGATGGAACTCGAGGGCACCGGGGTGCGGGCCTCGATCGTGCACCCCGGCCCGACGAAGACGTCGATGGGCTGGAGCCTGCCCGCCGAGAAGATCGGCCCCGCCCTGGAGGACTGGGCCAAATGGGGTCAGGCCCGGCACGACTACTTCCTGCGGGCAGCCGATCTGGCGCGGGCGATCACCTTCGTCGCCGAGACGCCGCGCGGTGGCTTCGTCGCGAACATGGAGCTCCAGCCCGAGGCCCCGCTGGCCGCCACCACAGAACGCCAGAAGCTCGCGCTCGGCGAAGAAGGGATGCCGAAATGACGACAGCAGTGGTTCCCCGGGTCTCCGGCGGTGAAGAGGAACACGGCCACCTGGAAGAATTCCGCACCGACCCGATCGGGCTGATGAAGCGCATCCGCGAGGAGTGCGGTGACGTCGGCTGGTTCCAACTCGTCGACAAGCACGTCATCTTCCTGTCCGGCGCGGAGGCCAACGAGTTCTTCTTCCGTTCTGCCGACGAGGAATTGGACCAGGCCGAGGCCTACCCGTTCATGACGCCGATCTTCGGCAAGGGGGTGGTGTTCGACGCCAGCCCCGAGCGGCGTAAGGAGATGCTGCACAACTCCGCGCTGCGGGGCGAGCAGATGAAGGGTCACGCCGCCACCATCGAAGGCGAAGTCAAGAAGATGATCGCCGACTGGGGCGACGAAGGTGAAATAGAACTGCTGGACTTCTTCGCGGAGTTGACCATCTACACCTCGACGGCGTGTCTGATCGGCCTGAAGTTCCGCGAGCAGCTCGATCACCGGTTCGCCGAGTACTACCACGATCTGGAACGCGGCACCGACCCGCTGTGCTACGTCGATCCTTACCTGCCGATCGAGAGCTTCCAACGTCGCGACCAGGCCCGCAAAGACCTGGTGGCGCTGGTGCAGGAGATCATGAACCAGCGGTTGGCCAACCCGCCCAAGGACAAGAGCGACCGCGACATGCTCGACGTGCTGGTGTCGATCAAGGACGAGGAGGGCAATCCGCGGTTCTCCGCCGACGAGGTCACCGGGATGTTCATCTCGCTGATGTTCGCCGGGCACCACACCAGCTCCGGCACCTCCGCCTGGACGCTGATCGAGTTGATCCGCCACGCCGACGTCTACGCCGAGGTGCTGGCCGAGCTCGAGGAACTCTACGCCGACGGCCAGGAAGTGAGTTTCCATGCGCTGCGCCAGATTCCGAAGCTGGACAACGTGGTCAAGGAGACCCTGCGCCTGCATCCCCCGTTGATCATTTTGATGCGGGTCGCCAAGGGCGAGTTCGAGGTGCAGGGATTTCCGATCCACGACGGCGATTTCGTCGCCGCGTCCCCGGCGATCTCCAACCGGATCCCGCAGGACTTTCCCGATCCCGACGCCTTCAAGCCGGACCGCTACAACAAACCCGAACAGGCCGACATGGCCAACCGGTGGACCTGGATTCCCTTCGGTGCGGGCCGGCATCGCTGCGTCGGCGCCGCGTTCGCGCAGATGCAGATCAAGGCGATCTTCTCGGTTCTGTTGCGCGAGTACGAGTTCGAGATGGCCCAGCCCGCCGACAGCTACCACAACGACCATTCCAAGATGGTCGTGCAGCTGGCCCGGCCGGCCAGGGTCCGCTACCGCAAGCGCGCCCGGGGCTGACCCCGATGGGCTCATTCAGGATCGACGTCGATCTGGACTTGTGCCAGGGCCACGCCATGTGCGAACTCGAGGCGCCGGACTACTTCCGGGTGCCCAAACGCGGCAAGGTCGAGATCCTGGACAACGAACCCCCGGAAGACGCCCGCGACGAAGTCGAACGCGCGGTCGAAATGTGCCCTACCCAAGCACTATTCATCACAGAGAAGGAAGACTGATGGCCGCACATCCCCGCGAGGTACTGGAAGACTGGGTCGAGCGCTGGCTGGAGGCCAACCGGGTGGCCGAGCGTGCAGGCGACTGGAAACCGTTGGCCGACTTCTACGCCGACGACGCCACCTACGGCTGGAACATCGGACCCAAAGAAGACGTGATGTGCGTCGGCGTCAACGAGATCCGCGACATCGCACTGGGCCTGGAGATGGAGGGCCTGGAGAACTGGCAGTACCCATACCAGAAGGTGCTGATCGACGACAAGCAGGGCGAGATCGTCGGTTTCTGGAAGCAGATCGCGACCGATTCGGACGGCACCACGTCGGAGATCTACGGCATCGGCGGCAGCTGGTTCCGGCTCGACGCCGACGCCAAGATCGAATGGCAGCGCGACTTCTTCGACTTCGGCCACGTGCAGGCGTTGTACCTGGATTTGATGAAGGCCGGCAAATTGTCACCTGGCATGCAGAAGCGGATCGAGCGCAGCCTGGCCGGGGAGAAGCTGCCGGGTTACTACCCGCTGGGCAAGGCGCCCTCCCCGATCTGGTGAAAGCCCTGCCAGGGGTGGCCGCGGGCACCCAACCAAGCATTTGTTTTGTTGCACGCGCTATGCTGACCGTCAGGGGTGCCCGTGTGGCACTCGTCACCCACTAGTGCCGGGCCTGGAGCCAGGCACACTCAATTCAAAGGCGAAATGGGGTCAGGTCCATCGTGAAGACAAAAGGCGCACTGATCTGGGAATTCAACCAGCCGTGGTCCATCGAGGAGATCGAGATCGGCGACCCCGTCAAGGACGAGGTCAAGATCCAGATGGAAGCGGCCGGGATGTGCCACTCCGACCACCACCTGGTGACCGGCGGCATCCCCATGGCGGGCTTCCCGGTGCTCGGCGGGCACGAGGGTGCGGGCATCGTCACCGAGGTCGGCCCCGGCGTCGAGGACCTCGCCCCCGGCGACCACGTGGTGCTGTCGTTCATCCCGTCCTGTGGGCAGTGTCCGACCTGTCAGGCCGGCCTGCGCAACCTGTGTGACCTGGGCGCCGGGCTGCTGGGCGGCGCCGCGGTGTCCGACGGCACCTTCCGGATCCAGGCCCGTGGCCAGAACGTCTTCCCGATGACGCTGCTGGGCACCTTCTCGCCGTACATGGTGGTGCACCGCAGCTCGGTGGTGAAGATCGACCCGTCGGTGCCCTTCGAGGTGGCCGCGCTGGTCGGTTGCGGCGTCACCACCGGCTACGGTTCGGCCGTCCGCACCGCCGACATCCGGCCGGGTCAGGACGCCGCGATCGTCGGCGTCGGCGGGGTCGGCATGGCCGCACTGCAAGGTGCGGTGGCCGCCGGAGCCCGCTACATCTTCGCCATCGACCCGGTGGAGTGGAAGCGCGACCAGGCACTGAAGTTCGGCGCCACCCACGTCTACCCCGACATCAACGCCGCGTTGATGGGCATCGCCGAAGTCACCTACGGCTTGATGGCACACAAGGTGATCGTCACCGTCGGCGAACTGCACGGCGCCGACATCGACAACTACCTCAACATCACCGCCAAGGGCGGCACCTGTGTCGCGACCGCGATCGGCAGCCTGCTGGACACCAACGTGACCCTGAACCTGGCAATGCTGACCCTGATGCAGAAGAACCTGCAGGGCACCATCTTCGGCGGTGGCAACCCGCAGTACGACATCCCGCAGCTGCTGTCGATGTACAAGGCCGGCAAGCTGAACCTGGACGACATGGTCACCACTCAGTACCGCCTGGAGCAGATCAACGACGGTTACCAGGACATGTTGGACGGCAAGAACATTCGCGGTGTCATCCGGTACACCGACGCAGATCGGTGACCGTGCGATGACCCAGACTGCCCAATCCCCGGCCCTGACCGCCTCGCAGTCGTCGTGGCGTTGCGTGCAGGCCCACGATCGGGAGGGCTGGCTGGCGCTGATGGCCGAGGACGTCGTCGTCGAGGACCCGATCGGCAAGTCCGTCACGAACCCCGACGGCACCGGGGTGAAAGGCAAAGCGGGTGTCGCGACGTTCTACGACACCAACATCGCCGCCAACAACCTGACCATCACCTGCGAAGAGACGTTTCCGTCGAGTTCGCCCAACGAGATCGCCCACATCCTGGTGTTGGACAGTAAGTTCGAGGGCGGCCTGACCAGTTCGGTGCGCGGGGTGTTCACCTATCGCGTCAACGCCGAGGGGCTGATCGACAGCATGCGCGGGTACTGGAACCTGGAGATGATGACGTTCGGTCAGGAGTGACGCGGGCTCAGCCGATACGGCCGAGTCCGGTGATGTTGCCCTGCATGATCTTGTTGCCCATCAACACCATTGACGACGTCTGAATCGGGTCGCTGAGAATGGTGGCCGACTTCAGTTGCTGGTAGATGAGATTGCCCGTATTGGGGTCGATGACCGAGTACGCGAACAGGTCAGCCGGTGTGGTCTGGTCGAGGCCGACGCGGGTGATGGTGTAGATCAGGCCGTCCCCGGTAGACAGGTGTGGCAACGCGGCACTGCGGACCTTGCTCTCCCACACCGTGTGACAGCCCGGGCCGGGGCTGTCGATGTCCACCCGGGTCATGCCGCCGACGAACGGCGCCGTCGCCGGAACTGCCGGGCCGGCGTTGGCCGGCACCTGCGGGTAGGGATAGCCGTACGTGCTGGCGATGAACATCGAATTGCCCACGCCGATAGGCGAATTCTCGCTACCCGGACCGCCCAGCGTCAGCACCGTCTGCTGGCAGATCGGGGCACCGCTGCCGGCTTGGTAGACCAGTGCGTGCACCTGGGGTTCGGCGTTGTCGACGATGGTCAGGTACTCGGCGCCGGTGGGCCCGAAATACGTTGGGGTGGAACCTGTTCCCCAGCTCAGCTGACCAGGCTTGCGGGCCGAGCCGCGGTCATAGGCCTGCCGCCACAATTGCTGCGGGGTACCGCCGCCACCGAGGATGATCTCGTAGAGCGCATGGGTGGTGGCCACCGCGACGCGGTTCTGCGGTGATGCCGAAATGCTGTTCGCCACTTGCTCTCCCGCGGGCAACTGCATGCTGGCGACGCCACCGCCCGCTTTCGCCACACCGACCACCCCGTTGGCGGTGGCAAACCAGACATTGCCCTGATAGTCGGGCACCACGCCGACGGAGCTGTCGCCCGGCGCTATCGCGGTGGACAGGTCGGTGGACTCGGTGACCGACAAGTGCCAGCGACCCCGCTCGTCTTTGCTGTGCGCGATACGCAGCAGATGGTTGGTCCCGTCGACCAGCACCATCTGGTTGTTGTTGTCCACGTAGGCATAGACGCCGCCCAACAGGCCGCCTTTGGCGATATCCATGCTGGCCAGTGGGATGATCTGGGGCAGCACGCCGTCAGGGTTGAGCAGATGCAGCACCGGGGACTGGGCGGTGATGGTGGTGCACAACGCCAGCACCAGGCCGTCGGTGCCCTGCGTGATCGTCGGACAGGCCGCCAGCAGCGGGAAGGCGAAGATCGGAACCGGCCGGGCACCGGGCCCGGGCAGCGGTCCCGCATCCGCGGAGCCGGCGTCGTTGTGCATGGACGCGATGCCGTTGGGCGCCATGAAGGGGTTGGGCGGCCCCAGCGGACCAAACGGGTCGGCGGCCCGGGCTGGGGTGATCAGGGGGACCAGGGACACAGCGCAAGCGGTGAGCACTGCCAGCGGAATCGTCAGCAGCGTCTTGGGACTTCGCGCCAAGGTGCCCTCCAGGGATCGGGTCACATCGCAGTGTGGCGATCGCCGGGAACGACACCGCAACGGTGCGTTAACGATTCGGCGTCAGGAGTTAGGCGCATCCCGCGGGCTCGGCGCAGGAACGTCAATGGGTGCAGCCACCCGCGGGCTCGCACCTATGCTTGGGCGATGGCATCGATCTTCACCAAGATCATCAATCGAGAACTCCCCGGCCGCTTCGTCTACGAGGACGACGACGTCGTCGCGTTCCTGACGATCGAGCCGATGACGCAAGGGCACACCCTGGTGGTGCCGCGCGCGGAAATCGACCAGTGGCAGGGCGTGGACAGTGCGGCGTTCGGCCACGTGATGTCGGTGAGCCAGCTGATCGGCAGGGCGGTGACCAAGGCGTTTTCGGCGGAACGCGCCGGGTTGATCATTGCCGGGCTGGAGGTGCCGCACCTGCACGTGCACGTGTTCCCCGCCCGCAACCTGAGCGACTTCGGGTTCGCCAACGTCGACCGCAATCCGTCCGAGGAATCCCTGGACGAGGCGCAGGCCAAGATCAAGGCGGCACTGGAAAAGCTGGGCTGAGTCCGCGCTGACGCTGCGTCCAGGGCGCAGTCGTACGAGATGTCGTCACCCTCAGCGCAGGGCCATTGGACTCTCGGAACCGGCGTGCGCTAACCGACGGGCGCGGGCACGTCGCTCACCCGCGGCAGCAAGACCCGGAAACAGCAGCCCTGGCCAGGGGCGGTGGTCACGGTGACGCTGCCGCCGTGTGCCTTGACCACGGAGTCGACGATCGACAGCCCGAGCCCGCTGCCGCCGGTGGCGCGGGCGCGCGAGGAATCGGTGCGATAGAACCGTTCGAAGACCCGCTCGGCATCCTGGCGGCTCATGCCGGGACCGTTGTCGGCAACCTCCAGGACGGCGTCGTCGCCCTCGGTGCCGACCCGCACGGTGATGTCGGCGCTGCCGGGCGTGTGCTGGATGGCGTTGGCGACGAGGTTGCTCAGCACCTGACGCAACCGAGGTTCGTCACCGACCACTTCGGGGGTGCCCGGGCCGTCGAGCACCGCCATCGCGATGTTGCGCGTGGAGTCCATCGCACGCCCGTCGTGCACGGCATCGCTGGCCAGTGCCAGCAGATCCACCCGGTTGGCCTCCAGCGGACGTTGTACGTCCATCCGGGCCAGCAACAACAGGTCGTCGACCAGCAGGCCCATCCTGCCGGCTTCGCTTTCGATCCGGGACAGCAGCATCGAGACGTCGCTCGCGGCGCCCTGCCGGTACAACTCGGCGAAGCCGCGGATCGTGGTCAACGGGGTCCGCAATTCGTGGCTGGCGTCGGTGATGAACCGCCGCATCCGCTCCTCGGAACCGCGAGCCGTCTCGGCCGAGGCTTCCGAGGCGGCCAGCGCCTGCTGAATCTGAGCCAGCATTCCGTTGAGCGCCAATGAAAGTCGGCCCACCTCGGTGCGGGAGTCACGTTCGGTGACGCGCCGATCCAACTGACCGGCGGCGATCGCCGCGGCGGTCTGCTCGACTTCACCCAACGGGCGCAGACTGCGTTGCACCACCGCGGACCCGGCGATGCCGACCACCACCAGCACCGCGGCCCCGATGCCGGCCTGCAGCAGGACCAGCGAGCGCAGCGTGTGGTCGACGTCGGACAGATCCGCGGCCACCGTGGTCAGGCCACCTTGCGGTCCGCGCACCGAGACCGCCCGCCACTCGATGCCGGAGTCGCTGACCGATGGCAGTGTCGTCGGATTGGGGCCGACGTCGTTGTCGGCCGGCAGCGCCGGTTCGGCATTGCGGTCGTTGATCGCTGTCATGGTCTTGCCCTCGGGGCTCACCGCCCGCACGTAGAACTTCGACGGCGGCCGGGCGGGGTCGGGCCCCTCGCCGATCGGCGCGGTGTGCTTCCACGGTGCCTGTGCCCAGGTCCGCGTCGCATCCATCAGCGTCGCGTCGATCCGGCTGATCAGGCTGTGGCGCAGGATCGAGGTCACCGCCACACCCGACACCAGCAGACCGCAGAGCACGAGCACCAAGGTGGCCGCGACCAGACCGACCCGCAGCGGCACTGCGCGTCGATATCGTCTGGCGGTCTCGGTACCGGCCACGCTCAGCGCGGCTCCCGCAGCACGTAGCCGACCCCCCGCAGGGTGTGCAACAGCCGCTTCTCGCCAGTGTCGATCTTGCGGCGCAGGTAGGACACATAGGACTCGACGACGTTGACGTCACCGCCAAAGTCGTAGCGCCACACGTGATCCAAGATCTTCGGCTTGCTCAGCACGGTGCCTGCATTGATGACGAAATACCGCAGCAAGGTGAATTCGGTGGGAGACAACGACACCGGCTCACCGGCCTTCCACACTTCGTGCGTCTCTTCGTCGAGTTCGATGTCGGCGAAGGACAACCGGGCATTGCGGGGTTCGTCGCGGCCCTTGCCGGCGCGGCGCAAGATGACCCGCAACCGGGCGACCACCTCTTCGAGGCTGAACGGCTTGGTCACGTAGTCGTCGCCGCCCAGGGTCAGCCCGGCGATCTTGTCCTGCAACGAATCTCGGGCGGTGAGGAACAGTGCCGGAGCCTCGATGCCGTCGGCGCGCAATCTGCGCAGCACTCCGAAGCCGTCCATGCCCGGCATCATCACGTCCAGGATCACCGCATCCGGGCGGGCTTCGCGCGCCCGGTCCAGCGCTTGCGCACCGTTGGATGCGGTGTGCACCTCGAAACCCTGGAATTTCAGGCTTACCGAGAGCAGTTCAACGATGTTGGCTTCGTCGTCGACGACAAGGATGCGCGCCTCCGGCGGGGTGGGGCCATTCGTACTTCGCGTCATGACCAACGGCCCCCGAACTGGATCCTGTGCACTTGCTGGTTGATCATTGTAAGATTCCTGTGAGGTCGTTGTACGTACTCTGCTAGCAGTCTGCCAGCAGATGGCGTTTCCGCGTAGCCCCCACACAGCGATATCAGCACGCGTCGCGAATAGACTCGCAGGATGAACCTCGTCAAAGCCGTGTTGGGAATCGCGACCGCCCCCGCCCGCGCCGGGCTGGCTGCCGCGGAGGCGAGCCTGACGCTTGCCGGCGCCGCGGTGGGCGTTGCCAAGCAAGCGCTGGGCGAGACCGGCAGCACCGGTGGGCCCAATGCGATGGCCAACATGCTGGGTATCGACGATGCGCTGGCCCGAGCCAACCGGCTGGCCCGGTTGCTGGACGACGACATGCCGCTGGGCCGCGCCATCGCGCCCAACGGCCCGATGGACCGGATGCTGCGACCCGGCGGCGTCGTCGACCTGCTGACCTCGGAGGGTGGGCTGATCGACCGCCTGACCGCCGAGGGCGGCGGACTGCACCGCGCGCTGCAACCCGGCGGGCTGGCCGACCAGCTGATGGGCGCGGACGGAATGATCGAGCGGGTGCTGGCCGAAGACGGACTGGCCGACAAGCTGCTCGCCGAGGGCGGCCTCATCGACACGCTGACCGCCAAGAACGGTCCGCTGGAGCAACTGGCCGATGTGGCCGACACCCTGGCCCGGCTCGCGCCCGGGATGGAAGCGCTGGAACCGGCCATCGCGACGCTGCAGGAGGCTGTCATCTCGCTGACGATGGTGGTCAACCCATTGAGCACCATCGCCGACCGCATCCCGCTGCCGGGTCGGCGTCCGCGCTCGTCAGCGCGGTCGGTGCGCACCACACGAATCGTCGACCCCGACTAGTCACCGGTTAGGCTTGACCGGCTTCACCGGCCTCCTTAGCTCAGTGGTAGAGCACTCGCCTTGTAAGCGAGCGGTCGTCAGTTCAATCCTGACAGGGGGCTCTGCCGTCTCCGCTCGCGCGAGCGGGGCCACTGCGGCGAATCCGGACGTACACCATGTGCACATGTGTGGCATACATATTCACCGCTAGCGCAGAAGATTTCCTGGACCCGATCCCACTGGGTAACATCGCCCGAGCCTGGATAACCCTTCGGTGGCAGCACCGCGTAGCCGCCGGTGGATCACATTTCGGCGGGTTTGGCAATCGGATTAGCGTATGCAAAATCTATGATTTTTGTTTGAGTTCGCTATCGCCCCGCTGTCCAGGGCTTGACATTGCCGTTAGATCAGTGGGTCAACGGTTTTGGCGACACCTGCATAGGGGGGTTTGTGGACCAGGATGGGACGCCGTTCGGCCGCTATCGGTTGATCGAGCTCATTGGCCGGGGTGGGATGGGTGAGGTCTGGCGGGCCTACGACACGGAGACCTCGCGCGTGGTCGCCGTCAAAGTCCTGTCCGACAACCTGGCCGCCGATCCGACCTTCGTGCAGCGGTTCCGCCGGGAGGCGTTGGCCGCCGCCGGGCTCAACGACCCGCACGTCATACCGATTCACCACTTCGGCGAGATCGACGGTCGCCTCTACGTCGACATGCGCCTGATCAAGGGCCGCGACCTGCAGAGCATCATCGCCGACGGGGTGATGGACCCGGCGCGGGCGGTGCTGATCGTCGAGCAGATCGCCTCGGCGCTGTACGACGCACACCAGATCGGGCTGGTGCATCGCGACGTCAAGCCGTCCAACATCCTGGTCACCCCGAACGATTTCGCGTATCTGATCGACTTCGGCATCGCCAGCGCGGCCGGGGAATCGCGGATGACCAACACCGGCAGCGTGATCGGCACCTGGGCCTACATGGCGCCGGAACGGCTGAGCCAAGGACAGACCGACCCGCGCAGCGACACTTACGCCCTGGCATGCGTGCTGCATGAATGCCTCACCGGCAGCCAGCCGTATCCCGGCTCGAGCATCGAGCAGCAGATCGGCGGCCACCTGGGCCTGCCGGCACCGCGACCGTCTGCGCTGCGACAAGGTCTACCGCTGCAGCTCGACGGCGTCATCGCGATCGGGATGGCCAAGAATCCCGACCAGCGGTATTCGAGTCCGATCGAGATGGCCGCAGCGGCCAAGGCGGCGATCACCCAGCCCACGGTGCTGCCCCCCGCCCCGCGCAACACCGACCCCGGTCAGTCGGAAACGCAGCGCCTGCCGATACCGCAGGGACCCCCGAACCAGCCACGCAACTACCACCAGCCGGCTCAGAACCGGGCCGTCTCGAACACCGACGCAACCCAGTACCGTCAATACCCGACCGGGGGCACCGATGCGCCCGGCGGGCAGTACGGGCACGGTGGCCCGACGGGTCCTTCGAGCCCATCCGTGCCGCCCTCCGGCCCGGCTGCCTCCGGTGGCGGGCAGAGCGCGAAGGCCGATCCCAAACGCCGTCGCATGATGCTGATCGGCAGCATTGCAGCGGCTGTCCTGGTCATCGGGCTGGTCGCAGCCTTCGCGCTGAGTGGCTCCGGGGACAAGGGCGGCAGCGGAACCACGACCGCGGCGAGCGGACCGAACAGCGGCCCGCTGACCGGCACCTACACCCTGGCCTTCGGTCAGAGCATCGGCCTGGACGGCAAACCTGAGGCCGGCCAGGACCCGCCGGGCAATGAGACGTGGAAACTGCGGTCGGTCTGCGGCGCCAAGGGGTGCGTGGCCACCGGGTCACGAAGCTCCGGCAGTTTCAAGCACCCGACGAGCCTGGTGTTCGACGACATCAAAGGACGCTGGATCGCCGTTGCACTGGACACCGAACGGTGCGGTAACGAAGACATCGAAGAGTGGCACTGGGTCTATCTGCTACCCCGCCCGGACGGCAGCATGGCCGGTGAGTGGATCGACGACTCGGTGAAGTGCTACAGCAAGAGAAGTGTGACGTTCACCAGAACCGGCGATGCCGACGTCTCCGGCCTGCCCGACCCGTCCGCCCTGCCGGCCCGGGTGAATTCTCCGGCCCTGGGGTTGCGCGGGTTCTACCGCTCGAAATTCACCACCGCGGCCGGCCAGGCCAGGCCCGCAGACCAGGACTTCAGCGTGGACACCTTCTGCATGCGCGCCGGGGACCGCTGTCTGAGCCGGTTCGTGCTGACGGATTTGTCCGACCATCAGCTGTTCATCTTCGCCAACAACGCGTGGACGGAAAATTCCGAGGAAGACGTTCCCTGTCCGGCCGGTGGGACCAGCCACGTCCGGGTGACGGGGGTGTTCCCGCTGCCGAAGGGGGCCGGCGATCCGATCCCCACGCTGTCCGGGCACGGGATGGAAGACGCGTCGGGCAGTGCCTGCAAGGGCGGTCCCTACGATCAGGTCTTCACCCGCATCCGGGATTGACCCCGACCCGGCATCAGGCGTCAATCCCCAGATCGGGTTGCGTTTAGAAGTTCCCAAGAAACCTGCAAGGCCTGCTCCGCAGACTCACTTCATCAGCACCATCCATGTCCGTTCACACCGAAGTGACCAAGCAGGCCAAAATGAGCGAAGTTCGCACGATCGACCTACACGGTGACCGCGTCGCCTACCGCGACGAAGGCGCTGGCGAGGTGCTGCTGCTGATCCACGGCATCGGCGGCAGCTCGAACAACTGGCGCGCCATCATTCCCGCGTTGTCCAAGCGATTCCGGGTCATCGCGCCGGACCTGCTGGGCCACGGACAGACCGACAAGCCACGCGGCGACTACTCCTTGGGCGCGTACGCGGTGTGGTTGCGGGACTTCCTGGACGCGTTGGGCATCCCCCGCGTGACCGTAGTGGGCCACTCCCTGGGCGGTGGAATCGCAATGCAGTTCACCCACCAGCACCGTGACTACTGCGAGCGGCTGATCCTGATCAGCAGCGGTGGACTCGGCGCCGAAGTGAACCGCACGTTGCGGCTGATTTCGCTGCCCGGGTCCGAGATTCTGTTGCAGGCGGCGGCGTCGCGGCCGATGATCGCGGTGCGCAAAGCCGTGACGGCCCTGGGGTCCAACGACGAGCACAAGACTCGCCTGGACGAGCACTGGGAAGCCCACGCGGCGCTCTCCAACCCCGAGAACCGGCGGGCTTTGCTGCGCACCCTGCGCGCTGTCGTCGACCGGCGCGGCCAGTTCGTGTGCGCGCTGAACAAGTTGCACCTCAACGCGAACGTGCCGGTGATGATCATCAGCGGCGACAAAGATCGGGTGATCCCCGTCTCGCACGCCTACGCGGCCCACCAGGCTATGCCACACAGCCGACTGCACATCCTCGACGGCGTCTACCACCACCCGCAGACCGAACGAACGGACGTGGTGGCGAGTCTGATCGACGACTTCATCGGCGCCGACGGCGAATACGCCGGTGCTGCAACGACTGCGGCCGTGTCGCTCGCGGACTGGTCGGCATCGGCTGACTCGCGCAGCGGCGGCCCGCGCTCTCGCGCCGTGATGCAGCGCATCAGCCGGCGACGCACGCGCCGGCACCTGCAGTCGGTACCGGCAGCCAGCTGAAACCGCGGAACGGTTACACCTGTCGGTCAGAGGGCCAGGCTGGGCAGGGCCACGATGTCACCGCGCAGCGCGGCGATCACGTCCTCGGCCACCGCGGCCGGGAATTGGACGGTGGCCGTGGCGATCTCGTCGATGCCGTCGCGAACCGCGGTGACAACCGCCGCCGGATCCCCGGAAAGCAACGACAGCCCGACGTCCCAGACCGCGTATTGCGGGGCGGTGATGAAGTTGCGCCAGTCGACGAACAAGGCGGTGGGTAAGTTCGCCGGGCCGATCGGGATGCCGTCCCAGCTGTTCATGGTCCAGCCGCCGGCCGGGTTGCCGGTCACCTGCACTATTGCGGTGTTGGGCAACGAATGTGTCAGCAGGAGTAGCGGATTGGGGTTGTCGACGTTCATCAGCGTGCCGACGCCGATGGTGAAAGCGCTGGAATACGCGACGGAGGTGTCGCCCGGCACCGGATTCGCCAGCGCACCGCCGTAGATCGCCTGTAGCGAGCTGTCGAAGTTACGACTGAAAACGATGCCGTTGAAGTCCGTGGATCCGGGGGCCAGCGTAGGGAAAAGCGGGAATCCCAGGGTCCAGGCGATCGGTCCGACCAGGTAGAGCAGACCGGCGGGACTGATCTGCGGCAAACCTTCGAAGATTCCCGCGTGGATCTCGTTGAGCCCGGGCAATACACCGTAGGCGGAGGTCAGTTCGGTCGCAGTCTGCTGCACCCTGAGTAGCTGCGACGCGAAGACCCCGGAGTATTGCGTACTCGGCGACAGCACCCCTGCCACGTTGGTCGCCTGCTGCACGCCCGCAGGGGTCAGGTTCACGCCAGGCACGGCGGTGTCGATCCAGCCCTGTGCGTTGGCCACCGACTGGGCATGCCGGACGAAATCGATGACAATCTGCTGGCCGCCACCACCCGCATCGCCGTACGAACCGGTGCCGATGAACAGTCCCGCACGACCGGTGGTGGCGCCGGGGCCGCCGTTGCCGAAGAAGAACGCCTGTCCGCCGGCACCATCCGTCCCGCCGGGACCGCCCATGCCGCCATTGCCCAGCAGCCAGCCGCCGGAACCGCCGGCACCACCCGGTCCGCCACCGGAGCCGGTACCGCCGGGACCGCCGTTGCCGATCAACCCGGCGTTGCCGCCGCTGCCTCCGGCGCCACTGGCCGGACTGAAGCCGGGGCCGCCGTCACCGAACAGCAGACCCCCCGCACCCCCGGTGGGCGCCGTCGCCGTTCCGGGCGCACCATTGCCGATCAGCGGACGCCCCAGCAGCATGCTGCTGGGGACATTGACGATCGGATCCAACGCCTGACCGACGGGGCTGGCGATCCACGCCTGACCGGCCGCATGAATCGGCCCGTACATCGCGATCTGAAACCCGTCGGCCGCGGCCACGCGCAACGTGACGACGATGGCCGCTTCAGCATCTGCATAGGCGGCAGCCGCACCGTTCAACGCGCTGACGAACTGCTCGTGATAGGTCGCCGCTTGGGCCGCTGCCGCCTGGAATTGCCGGGCGTGCGTGCCGAACAACTCGGCGATGGCGGTTGAGACTTCGTCGGCGGCTGCTGCGGCTACCGCGGTGGACGGCAGCGCCGCCACGTGCACGGGGGTAGGTGGCGCGGCGATCTCGGTCGATGTCGCCGCGGTCTGCAGCATGCCCGGCGCAACCAGCACAAATGACATCGCCCTACCCCCATTGGTATCGCGTAGTGATCATCATGGCGCGCAGGCCGGGCAATCACGGCGTTATCACCAGAATTGGTGGGCGGGTCAGCGCTCTCCGCTCTTGCGGGACAGGAACGCCTGCATGTGCTGCTGCGGTTCGCCGGTCAGGAAGGCGTGACCGAACTGTTCGACGCTGTCCTCGATCGCCTCGTGCACCGTCATGTCGAACCACTTGTTGAGCAGCCGCTTCTGCTGGCGAACCGCGTGTGGACCAAATCCGACGAGCCGTGCCGCGAGCTCGCCGATGCGGGCGTCCAGCGCGTCGGGCGCGACGACTTCGTGTACCAGGCCCCAGTCCGCGGCCGTGCCCGCATCGATGGTCTCGCCGGTCAGCAACAACCACGCGGCGCGCGACGCCCCGATCAGCGCCGGCATCAGCGCCGCGTGAATCACCGACGGGATGCCGACGGCAACCTCTGGCATTCCGAATCTGGCGCCGGACTCGGCAATTCGTAGATCGCACGACATCGCGACCTCCAGACCCCCACCCAGGCACCAGCCCGAGAGCCGAGCGATGACCGGGACGGGGCAGCGCCGAATCGCTTCGCACAGCCCCGCGAGTCCACGGATGAACACCTCGGCACCGGCCGGTTCGAGGGCGACCATTTCGTTGATATCGGCACCGCCGATGAACGCCCGGTCCCCCGATCCGCGGAACACGACCACCCGCACCTCAGCGTCCTGACCGATGACGTCGAACACGTCGGCCAATTCTGAATTAGCCGCGCTGCCAATGATATTCAGCGGTTTCGAGTTGATCAGTTCGACGGTCGCCAGTCCGGCATCGCGGCCGAACCGGACGAATCGCCCCTCCATGGTGGTCATCCGCCGCCCTAGGAAGCGGCCTCCAATTCGTCGAGCGCTTCGCCGGTGTAGACCGCCAGCCGCTGCAGGTGCGGCAGGGTGTCGCGACACCCGATGAATCCGAAGTTCAACGTGCCCGCATAGCTCTGCAGCGTGACGTTCAGCGCCTGACTGTGCGCCACCAGCGAGACGGGGAAGGACGCCTCCATCCGGCTACCGCGCAGATACAGCACGTCCTGCGGTCCGGGCACGTTGCTGACGCACAGGTTGAACGCGTACGGCAACGGCGTTCGCACCCCGGCGAGCGAGCTGGCCACCTGCATGGTGAACGGCGCCATCAAAGCTGTCGTGTAGGCCAGGATGGCGTCCTTGTTCATTTTGGACAACTCCGCCTTGGCCATTCGGGTCGTGGTCTTGACCACCTGCAGCCGCTCGAGGGGATCGGCCACGTCGGTGCCCAGCGACCCCAGGATGGCGGCGACGGCATTGCCGCCACCCTCGTCGTCCTTGGGCCGGACATTGACCGGCAGCATCGCGATCAACGACTTGGCGGGGAGTTCGCCCAACTCGTCCAGAAACCGCCGCAGGCTGGCGCCCACGAGTGCCAGCGCGACGTCGTTGATCGTCGCATCATTCGCGACGCCAATGGATTTGAGTCGGTCCAACTGATAGTGCTGGGTGGCGAAGCGGCGGTTGCGGCTGATCCGGGTGTTCAGGACGCAGTGCGGCGCCTGCACTGAGCCGATCAGGTTGCGGTACTCGTTGTCGGTGCGGATCTGGGTGTTGACGAGCGCCTTGGTCAGATCCAGCGTGGACCTGCCCGCACCCGCGACCGAGCCGATGGCGCTGCCCATGCCGCTGACCACGCCGCCCAGGCTGCTCAACACACCCCCGATACTGCCCAGCACGTTGGTGGCGATCCCACCGCCGCCTTCCGGCTTGTCGGCGGAGACCCGCTTGGGGGCGGCGACATTGAAGAACAACGGATGTTCGGTGTCATGGGGATCGGTCGACAGGCTGCGCGCCAGCATCTTCTGGCCGGTGTACCCGTCGATCAGCGCGTGATGCATCTTGATGTAGATCGCGAACCGGCCGCCCTCGAGGCCCTCGATGAAGTGCATCTCCCACGGCGGCCGACGCATGTCCAGGGCGTTACTGTGCAAGCGGGACACCAGGATTCCGAGTTCGCGTTCATCGCCCGGGCTGGCCAGTGCCGAACGCCGGACGTGGTAGTCCAGGTCGAACTTCTCGTCGCACACCCAGGATTGGATCGGGCTGCGCAGCAGATCGGGATGGCTGAGTTTCAGATTCCACGGCTCCACCACCTCGTTGGCCTTGCTCTCGTCGACCAACTGCCGCAAGAAATCACGCGGCGCATCCGGCGGCGGCGTGAAGGGCATCAGCCCACCGACATGCATCATGGTGCTCGGGGTCTCGGCGTAGAGGAACAACATGTCTTGCGGACCCAGCCGCCTGGCCGTTCTGCTCATAGCTCTCCTTTGCCGGCACCACCTGGTGATCAGGCTCCTCGCATGTGACCGTAGTCCACTTGAGTGCCGTTGACCCGGACTCTTTTTCGCGGCGGCGTCCGGTTGCGGCGGCAGCAGGCTCCGAGATCAGCGGGCTGCGCTTAATGGCGCGCCCGAGCCGCCCTGCCGGACAACAGGATTGGGCTGCGCGAACTCCGAGGCTAGTACAGCGGGATCCAGGTCCCGAAGAACCAGTAACCCCAGCCGCCGTACTGCCAGTTGAAGACCGGCAGCGCGGTGAAGTTGTTGTACGCGAACGGGCCGAAATCGCGCTGCCCGTAGCCGAGGTCACGCGCCGGAGGTCCCTCGTACGGCCGGTTCCATCCACCGGGGGGCGGCGGGCCATTCCATCCACCGGGAGGTGGCGGACCCTGCCAGTTGGGCGGCTGCTGGCCGGGCGGGGGGCCGTTGTTGTAGCCGAAGCCGCGTTGCGGCGGCGGAGGTGGCGCGCCGCGGCCGGGGAACAGGATGCCGGCCAGCGTGTTGATGGGACCACCCACCTGGTTGTTGGGCTGCTCCAGCGGTCCGCGCGGAATGAACGGCGGGTGCGGCGGCTGGGTGGCCGGGGCGTTGATGACGATCGTGATGCCCGGACCGGGAGCCGTCGGGGTGCTGGACTGTCCGGCCGGAGTCGTGGTGGTCTGCCCGCTCGACGTGGTCGTCTGCCCGCTCGACGTGGTCGTCTGCCCGCTCGGCGTCGTACTGGTCGACGAACTGGACGTGGTGGTCGACGGGGTGGTGGAGGTGGTGGCGGCGCTCGGCGAGGTGGTCGTCACCGTCGGCGTGGTGGCCTGCGTGGTCGTCGGGGTGGCCGGCGCCGTGGTGGTCTGGGCAGTCGGCGGCGCGCTACTCGCCGGAGCCGTCGCGGAGGTTTGCGGCGCCTGACTTTGCGGTGCCGTGGTCTGCGGCCGCGGCACCGTGGTCTGCGGGGCCGGGGTATTGGTTCCGGTTCCCGGCGTCGGGGTGTCCGGGGCGGAGTTGGCGAGCCCCGCGTCCAGCATGATCGCGGATATCCCCAGACCTGTCGCGACAGCCGCCGCGCCGACGACCCGTTTGATAGTCATAGCTGCGTCCCCTCCTGGGTTCGTCCGCCCGCGCTACGGGCAGGTCACGCTCATTTCGAACGACTTGGTCACCGGCTGCGGTTGCTGCGGGTTGGTCATGTCGACGCCCGACGCGGTGCCTTTGATGGCGTAGGTCTTGTCCTTCTTCGCCGCCCCCGCGTTGGTGGCCTGGTTGGGCGCTGCGTCGGAGAAGCCGAGCGTGATCCCGTCGACGCTGCCCAGTCCGACCGCGTGCACGATCGGCGGGTTGGCGTTGCTGACCACCGCACCGATCCCGGCGGACGCATCGCCGATGCCGATGTTGGTGTTGGGCCCGGCCACTGTGCAGGTCACGGCGCCGGTGATGTTCAGGTTCTTGCCGTCGACGATGATCACCGGGCCGGCCGGCGCCGACTGCGCCCCACTGGGCTGGCCGGCGGTGGACTTGTCCTTGTCGCTCGAACAACCGGTACCCGCCGCGATCACGACTGCCACACTCGTCACACCGATCCAGAACTGACGCTTCACCACTGCTCTCCTTGTCACTGGTGTCGGCCCCAACCAAGCGCTGCGCGCGGGTACCCGCCAGATCGCCTCCGCAAACCAATTCATACCGCGCACAGATTTGGCCGACCAGCCCTCAGCCAGGGCCGACGTGGCGGCCGAGGAAATCCAGCACGGCGTCGGCGAAGATGTCGTTCCGGTCGCCGGCAACCATATGACCGGCGCCGCGGACATCGGTGAACTCGACCTGCGGGAAACGCGCCAGGAATTCAGCGGCGCGTTCCTGACTGACCAGATCGCTGACCTGGCCTCGAACAAGCAAGACAGGCAGGCCATTTCGCAGAATCACTTCGATGGCTGCGTGCATCCGGTCGGGGTCGGTCACCTCGAAGGGCGGGAACGCCGCGGTGCCGCTGATGAACTGCGGATCCCAGTGCCAGTACCACCGGTCGCCGCGGCGGCGCAGATTGGTGGTCAACCCGTCCAGGTCGGTGGGTCGAGGCCGGTGCGGGTTGTACTCGGCGATCGCATCGGCGACCTCTTCGAGCGACCCGAAGCCCGTTTCCACCCGCTCGGACATGAAGGCGTGGATCCGGTCGGCGCCCGATTGCTCCATGTTCGGCACGATGTCGACCAGAACCACCGCGCTGGCGATACCCGGCGACACCTCCCCTGCCAACAGCATCGAGGTGAACCCGCCGAGCGAAGCCCCGACCAGCACCGGGTCCGGCGGTAGGTCACGCAACACTTCGGCGACGTCGGCGGCGAAGGTGACCACGCGGTAGTCACCGTCGTCGGACCAATCCGATTCGCCGTGACCGCGCAGATCCACCGTGACAGCCTGGAACCCGCGTTGGGCGACCGCTGCCGCCGCCCGCCCCCACGAGCGCCGGGTCTGCCCACCGCCGTGCAGGAACACCACCGCGCGCGCCTGCGGATCACCCAGCCGGTCCCAGACGATCCGCACGCCGCCCGGTCCGCGGGTGCTGAAAGGTTCGGCTACCGTCGCCATCACGGAATGGTAGGACGCTCCTGCCTAGCGCGGACCCGGCGATCACGCAGCCGCCGCACGATCGCCAGCGGCTCGCCGTCACGCCCGGGCGCGAACAGCGGAATGATGACCGCGGCGATGGCGACGATGAGCGCCATCACCCCGTAGGACGCGCTGGATGCCGTCACGAACGCTTCCTTGCTGCGTTCGGCGAGCTGCATCCCTTGCGGCCCAAGATGATTCGCGACAGCCAGCGCCTTGGACAACGAGTCGGTGACGGGTCCGCGCACCGGCTCGGGATAGTTGCCGAGGGCGGCGGCGATGTGGTGGCTGTAACTGCCGGCGAGGATGGACCCGGCCAACGCGATGCCCAAGGCCCCGCCGACCTCGCGGGTCGCGTCGTTGACCGCCGATGCCACCCCCTGCTTCTGATCGGGTGCGGCCGTCATGATCGCCGATGTCGTTGGCGCCGTGCACAATCCGAATCCAGTGGCGATCACCATCAGGGGCCAGCACACTTCGGCGTAGGACGAGTCGACGTCCAGAGTGCACATGCACAGGAAGCCGACCGAGACCAGCACCATGCTCGCGAACACCACCACCCGCAGGCCGAGCTTGGGCACGTACCAGGACGATAACGCGGACAGCGTCAGCAACGGGAAACCCATGGGGCTCAACGCAATTGCCGCGACCAGCGCCGAGTATCCCTTGACCTGCTGTAGGTACTGGACGACCAGGAAGAACAGCGCGAAAGTGGCCATGAACACCACCGTGATGGCCGCGGCGCCGGTGCCGAAGTTGGGATTGCCGAACAACCGGATGTCCAGCAGCGGTTGCGGCCGCCGTAATTCAACGAACCCGAACACCACCGCAAGCACCGAGCCTGCGATCAGACAGCCGAAGACGCGCGGGTCGCTCCACCCGTGTGCCGGCGCCTGCAGGATGCCGAACACGAAGACCGCCACCGCCGCCCCGATGGTCACCGCACCGGGAACGTCGAGCCGCGGGGCATCGACATCGCGTGATTCCGCAATGGTCAGTGTCGCCGCGAAAACCACCAGTCCGCCGATCGCGAGCGTCCAGAAGATCGACCGCCAGTCGAAGAACTCGATCAGCAGTCCGGTCCCGACCAACCCGAACAGACCCGCGGAGCCGGCGACGCCGGCCCAGATGCCGACCGCTTTGGTGCGAGCTTCGGGCGGGTAGGCCACCGTCAACAGCGACAACGTCGCCGGCATCACGAACGCCGCCCCCGCACCGGCGAGGCCGCGCGCGGCGATGATCTGCATGGGACTGTGGAAGACCAGGGGCGCTGCCGATGCGATCGCGAAGATGGCCACTCCCACCAGCAGGGCACTGCGGCGTCCGTACCGGTCGCCGATCGCCCCGGCCGGCAGTAGCAGGCAAGCGAGCAGCAGCGTGTAGCTGTCCACGATCCAGGTCAGCTGCGTCTGCGTCGCCGCGGTGGCGATGGCTATGTCACTGAGCGCGGTATTCAGCGACACCATGGACGCGATCACGAGGGCGACACCGGCACAGGCGATGAACAGCGTCCAGCCGCGCCGAGCGCGGGATCCATCGGCGAAGGTGTCGGACCCTGACTGATCGGACCGTTTGCGGGTCCGGACTGCGAAACCGGTCATCGGCCCGCTTTCTTTTGTTGGACAGGAGCAAAACAAGACTGACAGTCTCGAAACGAGACCAGCGGTCTCATACCCGCCCGACAGTGCCCGGAAACGGGCGAGGCGTCAGGTGCGCGGCCTCCCGGGCAACCGGTCGCGCAACCACAACCCGATCCGGGTCAGCGGGTTGGCACCCGCACGCTGCGCGTCTTTGATCTTGTCCAGCGTCTGCTCGCCCTCGATGGCGTAGTCCTTGACTGATTCGTCGCCTTCTTCAGCGCGCATATCAATGCCTCTCCTCACGGCATCCCGTGCGGATACCTCTGTCGGCCTCGATTGGCCTACCCGCGCCGGTGGAATTTCAAAACCGGCGGCCCTCAGCCGCCGGTGCGGGTGAACGTCATGTCATACGGCCCGCCCTTGCAGGAACTGCCGGATTCGTCCTTGGTGCCGCTGCCGGTGAGCACCGATATCGGATCCTGGGCCGGCTCGGGCAGCGGGAAGGTGCCCTTGATCCTGACGTGCGAGGTGCCCCCGGCCGGACAGGCCGCGTCGTACTCGTCGTCGCGGGTCCAGACGTTGTCGGCGAACAGCAGGAGCTGGGTCCCGCTGCTGCCGTTGCGGACGAACCGACTGTTGCACCGGTCCCCGGTGCGCAGGCAGATGGTGTCCACGTTGTAGTCGGCTTCTTGCGGCTTGGGCGCATTGGGTCCGGTGTAGGTCGTCAGCAGATGGTAAAAGCCGTGCAGCGCCTGCGCGGGGGACAACACCCGGGCGGGCTGCTCCGCGGGGTCGGACAGGCCGGCGACATCCGCGTCGCCGCTGCGGGTGAAGGTGACGGTGCGCTTGCTGTAGCAATCCAGCGAGTCGGTGATCCATTCCCCGACCATGGTGCCGTCGGCGTGCGGCTGCAGCCAGACGTAGTTCCATTTTTCGATGCTCTTGTCGTTGCACTTGCCGCCCTCGAGCGCGACGGCTATCCAGCGTCCCCGGACATCGTCGAAAATCAGCTTCGGTGTGTGGTTGTAGGTGCCGTCGCTGCGCTGCGCGGTGGCGACGCACTCGGTTCCCGACCCGTTGCATGCCGAGCGCAGCAACCAGGTCTCCTGGCCGGGCGGCTCGGAATTCGGCACCTCTTTGCCCGCGAGCGACACTTTCGGGCCGAAGTCGGCGGTGTAGGTGCCGGTGAACGGCCCGCTGTTGGTCAGCTCGCCGGGTTGCGCACCGCTGGAGTGCTCCGCGGTCGGCCGGCTCCCGCTACTGCCACCACCGCCGCTGGTCAACACGACCGCCGCGACCACCGCGACGACGGTCAGCAGTGCCCCCGCCCCCGCCAGGATCAGCGGCTTGCGGCGGCGTTTCGCCGGCGGCTTGGGCGTGTTCTCCTCGGCCGCCGGCCACGGCGCCGGAGTTTGCGGATCGCCGCTGGCCGGTCGGTACAGCGTCGGTTCGTCGGCGCTTGACGGCGACTGCTGATTCACATCGGCGGCCGGGCGGCGCTGGGTGGGATCGGTGAGGGGCCGACGCAGGTTCGGGTCGGTGGTCGGGCGCTGCACATTGCGGTCGGGTAGGGGCCGCTGCTGGTTGGGTTCGACGGGCGCGCGGTACTGGTTCAGGTCGACGTTCGGCCGGTACTGGCCCGGCCCGCCGGGAGGCCGGCGTGGGTCCGGGGGCGGGCGCCGCTGCCCCTGGTCCGGGTAGCCGGAGCCGGGGCGCATCGGGGGTTTCTGCTGCGGCGGCCGGTTCGGCGGCGGCGCGAGTTGGGTGCGTTGCTGAACCGGTTCGGGCCGGCGCATCGGAATGGGCCGGGTGCCGGTGACCGCTTCCCGGGCGGCCGCGGCCATGTCGGTGACCGTCGGGTAGCGCTGGTCGGGGCTCTTCGCCATCGCCGTCGCGACGACGTTGTCGAGTTCCTCGGGTATGCCGCGGCGCAGCGCCGACGGCCGCGGCGGCGGCAGGCTCAGGTGACCGCCGATCTGCTGCTCGAGGCTGCCGCCGGGGAACGGCTGTTCGCCGGTCAGGCACTCGTGCAGCACACATCCCAAGGCGTAGGTGTCGCCGCGCGGGTCGGTCTGGCCGCTGGTCACCCGCTCCGGCGCCATATAGGCCCAGGTGCCGATCACGTTGCCGGTACCGGTCATGTGCGAATCGCCCGCCGCACGGGCGATGCCGAAGTCGATCAGGTAGGCGAAGTCGTCCTCGGTGACCAGGATGTTGGAGGGCTTGACGTCGCGGTGCACCAACCCGATGCGGTGCGCCGAGCGCAACGCCGACGCGATCTGCTCGATGATGTTGACCGCGCGTTCCGGCTCCAGTGCGCCGTCGGCGATGATCGCCTGCAGGTCCCGGCCCACCACGAGACGCATATCGACATAGAGCCGGCCCTCGATCTCCCCGAAGTGGTGGATCGGCACCACGTGCGGGTCGTTGAGGCCGGCCGCCGCCAGGGCCTCGCGGCGGAACCGCTGTTCGAAGGTGGGGTCGTTGGCCAGGTTGGCCGGCAGTACCTTCACGGCGACGACACGCTGGGTCTCGGTGTCGTAGGCGCGCCACACCTCACCCATGCCGCCGCGTCCCAGCAACTCGATGAACTGGTAGCGGCCGAAGGTCGTGCCCTGCACTCCGCCCCCTCAAGCGAAAGTTATCGATGCTATTCAAGAAAAAGATTAGAGCCGTGCGGGCGGCGACGCCCGGCTTTGCCACTTAGCTAAGCACGAAAAGTGGGACGCGGGATAGCTGGTCCCGGCCGGGGCCGCAGGGGGTCACATCACAGGGCGCTGATTCCGTTGTGGAGCACCATCGCGCCGATCAGCAGCAGCACGACGGCGAGCATGGCGGCGTGGTTTTTCTCCATCCAGTCCTTGAGCCGGTCGAGCTTGTCGTCGAGGCGGTCCCCGGCGCTCAGATAACCGACGATCGGGATCGCGACCGTCGATGCCGACAGGACGACGAAGATCGCGGCGAACAAAAACTTCCCGCCTGCGGCGAGCCCACTGGTTCCGATGGCCAAGCCGCCGGCCAGGCACAACAGCGACACCTCGAGGCGGACCACCGTCAACACCACCGCGACGATGCCCGCGCGCCCAGGGGTGATGGTGTCGAAAGCGCGCATCCAGCGCGGGGTGTCGGATTCCCGATGCCGGGTCAGCCACCGATAGCCGCCGAACAGGATCAGCACGGTGCCCAACACCACCCGCAACCAGGACGCCCACTGCGGCGTCGCCTGGTGCAGGCCCGCGAACAAACCGGATCCGGCGACGAAGATGCCGGTCAGCGCGGCCAACCCGAGCACCCACCCGGCCAGGAACGCAATCGCCGTCGGCCGGGGCCGCGGTGCGTGCAGCACCAGCACCGCAGGAATGATCGTCAACGGCGATACCGCGATGACCAGAGCCAGCGGTATCAGCTTGGTCAGCAACGAAACCAGATTTCCTGTCACGGGCAGCAATCTTCGCATTGAGCCGTGCCGGGTGACTCACCAAACGCCGAGGCGCACCGACGGGCAACGCCTGCGATCAGTCCTTGCTGGCCTTGACCGGGTCCGCGCTGGGCGCCAGCTTGAGCAGATTGCCCCGCAGGCTGGCGCGCGCGGTCCGGACGGTCACCAGGACCCAGGTCAGCAGCAGGCCGGCGTAGGCGACGGTTGCGGCCACCGTGAACGCCGGCAGGTGGGTGTGCGACGCCAGCTGTGCCGTGCCCGTGACGAACGTGCCGACGGGGAAGGTCAGGCTCCACCAGGTCAGGGCGAACGGCATGCCGCGCCGCAACGTGCGGACGGTGAGCGAGGTGGCCAGCGCTATCCACAGCACCGCGAAACCCCACACCGGGACCCCGAAGATGACGGCGAACGCGGTCATGGCTGCCGCCAGCCGATGATCCACCGCGCCGGTCTCAGCAGCCGACGCGAGCAGGCCCGCCGCGGTGATGGATTGCCCCAGCGGACCCAGCACGATCCACAGTGTCGGCACCCGCGCCGAACCCGAGGTGCCGTAGAGCACCAACCTGCTCCAGATCATCGCGATGATGTTCAGCGAGGCCAGCAACGACATACCGAACATGGCGTAACAGCCGAACAGCATCGTCTCGCGGCCTGTTCCGGGCGGCAGGTGCGGCAGCAGCAGCGCGCCCGTCGCGGCCGACACCATCGGCGGCACCACCGGCATCAGCCAGCCCCCGAACGCCGCGTCAGGTTCCACGCGCAACTGGGTGAACATCAGGAACGGGATGCTCACCGCGGTGAACAGCCCACCGACGGTGCCGACCGTCCACAGCACCCAGTCCAGGTCCACCGCGATGCGTTCGCCGAGCAGATCCCCCGACACCAGCACCGCACCCGCGCCGACCGTCATCATCGCCATCGGCGCGGCACCGTAGAAATGCGCCATCTGCGGATTGCGGGCATGGGTACGGGCGACGGTGGGATTGCGCAGCCAATGGCCACCCACCAGGACGACCAGCACTGCCAGCAGAGCCGCGGCCAGTATCCAGACGCCGTGGGTGAAACCACGCAGCCCCGGCACCTGGACCGGCAGCGTGGCGCCCGCGATGGCCACGATTCCGGTGCCCATCACCGAGGCGAACCAGTTGGGCCCGATGTTGCCCAGCACCTCGACGCGGGTGGGTGACGTACCGGGTACCGGTGCCGCGTCGACCGGTATGGGGGCGCTCATAGCAGTGCAACCTACCCGCGCCCAAGTCACTAGACTCCCGATGAAGTGCACGGACGACGAAATGAGACGCACTTTTCGATGAAAGCGCCGTTGGTGATCGGGATCTGCACCGTGGTCGTGGTCGCGGCGCTGGCCATGCCGGTCAAGCAGCGCTGCGGTGCGCCGGACCGGACCTGCGCCACCACGGTCGACGCCCGCGGCGACGTGCACTACTACTACGAAGTCGAACCGTTCGGGATAGTGGTATTCGAGATAGTGACGGGTATGGACATCCCGTTGTATTACAGCTCCGGTGAGGAGATCGAGAGGGTCCGATGAACGCTCGAATAGCGGGACTGGTCGTAGTGGCGATGATGCTCGGCGGCTCCCTCGCCGCGGTACCTGTGACCGATGTGGCGCTGGTGAACGTCAGCGAGAACTACTGCGGCGCCAACTATCTGTGCCTGGCCGATCCGGCGCCGGACGGTGGCGACCAGGCCACCGCGGAACGCCGGATCACCGACGGCTACGTCGCCAAACAGGCCGGCTGCACCCCCGATGCACCGGCCAACCCGCGGTCCGTCACCTGGGATCCGCCCGGATTCACCCCCAACGCCGGGGGCGCAGGCATGATCAACGACGCCAACCCGGCCCTGGGCGGTCACTTCGTGGCCGACTACGTCAACGGCCGCTGGCACATCGACTATCAGTACTGCTGAGCTCCGGGATATCGCGCGAAACTCCCCCGAAAGGGTGTCTGACCTGCTCACCAGGTGAGTCTGCCCACATCGTTACCCGTGGAGCATGGGCTCCGCAGCAATCTGTCGCATACTGGACGTCATGCCTGAAACGACTGCACCGCAAACCGCCGGCCGGGCGCCGGCCGGTTGGTGGGTGGTTGGCCGAGGACGGTAGTGGCGCGCTCCGGCGGTAACCACCGCCTCCGATCAGACCGCCGCGCTGCTCGGCGGCCGTCGCGACTGGCCAAGCGGCTGTCGCGGGTCTTCATGACCCTGGCCTCGGCAGTGGCGGTCGGGATGACCGGGGCCGGCTACTGGGTCGCGCACGGCGCGCTCGGCGGCATCACCATTTCGCAGGCGTTGACCGCCGAGGACCCGCGGTCCAGCGGAAACACCATGAACATCCTGCTGATCGGGCTGGACTCCCGCAAAGACCAGGAGGGCAACGACCTGCCCTGGTCGATCTTGAAGCACCTGCACGCCGGCGACTCCGACCAGGGCGGCTACAACACCAACACGCTGATCCTCGTGCACGTCGGCGCCGACGGTAAGGTCGTCGCCTTCTCGATCCCACGAGACGACTGGGTGCCCTTCAACGGCGTCCCGGGCTACAACCACATCAAGATCAAAGAGGCGTACGGGCTCACCAAGCAGTACATCGCCAACCAGCTGGCCAATCAGGGCTCGCTCACCCAGCGCGAGCTGGAAGCCCGGGGCCGCGAAGCCGGCCGGGCCGCCACGCTGCGCGCGGTGCGCAGCCTGACCGGCGTTCCGATCGACTACTTCGCCGAGATCAACCTCGCCGGCTTCTATGACCTGGCCCAAACGCTGGGCGGCGTCGAGGTATGCCTGAACCATCCCGTCTATGACTCCTACTCCGGCGCCGACTTCCCGGCCGGGCGTCAGCGCCTGGACGCCTCCCAGGCGCTGTCGTTCGTCCGGCAACGGCACGGTCTGGAGAACGGCGACCTGGACCGCACCCACCGCCAACAGGCCTTCTTGTCCTCGGTCATGCGGGACCTGCAGAGTACGGGCACCTTCACCGACCTGAACCGCCTCAACAGCCTGATGGCCGTGGCCCGCAAAGACGTCGTGCTGTCGGCGGGCTGGGACGAGGGCCTGTTCCGCCGGATGGGCGAACTCGCCGGTGGGAACGTCGAGTTCCGCACGCTGCCGGTGGTGCGTTACGACAACATCGACGGCCAGGACGTCAACATCATCGATCCGGCCGCGATCAAGGCCGAGATCGCGGCGGCGTTCGGAACGGTTGCCGCCCCGACCCCGGCGACCACCACCAGCAGCAAACCGAACCCGGCGACCGTCGTCGACGTGGTCAACGCCGGCAGCATCGGCGGCATGGCCAGCCAACTATCCGCCGCGCTGAAAAAGCGCGGTTTCACCGCGGGACAGGTCCGCGACCGCGAGTCAGGCGACCCGACGTCCACCACGGTCCAATACGGTCCGGGTGCGGAAGCCGACGCGCAGAACCTGGCCACGCTGCTCGGCGTCGACGCTCCGCTACAGCCGAGCCCGAACATTGCGGCCGGACATATCCGGGTGACTGTCGACACCAACTTCTCGCTGCCCGCCGCCGAAGAAACCACCACCACGAGCACCAGCACCACCACGACCACGACATCGACCAGCGGCTATTACTACAACGGCAACTTCACGCCGTATCCCACGCCCGATCGCGGCAAGCCGATCGACGGCGGCGGCGTGCCCTGCGTCAACTGAGCCGCGTCAGGCGTGGGTTCCGCCGTCGATGCGGATCTCGGTCCCGGTGATGAACGCGCCGTCCTCGGAGACCAGCATCGCGATGACACCGGCGATCACCGACGGGTCCGCCATCCCGGTGCCGCTGGACGTTTCGGTAGTGGGCAGGATCGGCATCAGCCTGCCGAACAGCGACCAGTTCGCGTCTTTGGGGATGTATCCGCCGGTGGCGTCGGTGATTCCGGACTTGATGCTGCCCGGCGCCACGCATACCGCCCGCAGACCGGCGCCGGCGTACTCCAGCGCCAGCGAGTGGGTGAACGCCTGCACCCCGCCTTTGCTGGCGGCGTAGGCCGCCATGTAGGGATGCGCGAAGGTCGCCGAAGTGGAACTGAAGTTCACCACCGTGCTGCGCGCGTTGTCCAGCAGCGCGGGCAACGCTTCGCGGACCACCAGGAAGGTGCCGGTCAGGTTCACGGTGATGATCTGATTCCACAACTGAAGGCTGGTCTGCCGGGTGTGGGCGGCACGCAGCATGCCGGCGGCGTTCACCACGGAGTCCAGGCCGCCGAGGGTGCCGACCGCCGTCCGCACCCCGTCGATCACCGCCTGCTCGTCGGCCACGTCCATCGGCAGCGCGGTGAACCGGTCACCGGCCCGTTCCCCGACGGCGGTCAACGCGTCGGCGGCAACGTCGGCCCCCACCACCCGGGCACCTTCGTCCAGTAAGCGCAGCGCGGTCGCCCGACCGATCCCCGACGCCGCGCCGGTCACCAGGATCCGCTGGCCAACGAGTCGCTGCACGGCTTGCTCAGACCACGCCGCGCAGCGCGTCGGCACCGAACATCTGCTCCATCATCGACGAATAGTCCGGGCCGCGGCGCACCATGTGGCCGCCGTCGACGTTGATGCACTGGCCGGTGATGAAACTGGCGGCATCGCTGAGTAGGAACATGGCCAGATTGGCCACATCCTCGACTTCACCCACCCGCGGCAGCGGCGTGCACAGCGCATAGTCGCCGCTGATCTCCGGCGACTGGATCACGCTGGCGTCGACCAGGTCGGTGCGGATCAGACCCGGACGGATGCTGTTGGCCCGCACCCACGACGCCCCGAGTTCGTCGGCGGCCAGCTGCATCATGTGGTCGATGGCCGACTTGGTGACCCCGTACGGCCCGAACCAGCGGTGGGTGTTGCTGGCCGCGATCGAGGAGATCGCCACGAATGACCCGCCGCCGCCGCGCACCAGTTCGCGGGCGGCGTGCTTGAGCACGTACATGGTGCCGTTGACGTTGAGGTCGACGGTGCGCCGCCAGGCGTCGGAGTCGGTGTGGGTGAGCGGTCCGATGGTCAGCGATCCCCCCGCACTGTGCACGACGCCGTGCAACCGGCCGTGCCAGGCGGTCGTCGCGTCGACCGCTCGGGTGACCTCGTCCTCGTTGGTGACGTCGACGGGTTCGTAGCGGATCGAGCCGGGCAGCTGCAGCCCCTCGATCTCCTCGACGGCCTGCGCCAGCCGGTCGGAGCTGCGGCCCACGATCATGACCGACGCGCCGGCGTCGACGAGCCCGGTCGCCACCGCCTTGCCGATCCCGCTACCACCACCGGTGACCAGATACGTCCGGTCGTCAAACGAAAGCTGCACGGAAAGACCCTCTCTCGGTCAGGGCTCGTCGCGACGGGCGATCTTGGTCGGCCTGGCGGTACGCCAGTCCTCGACGTCCGGGGGCAGCCCGACCGGGAATCTGTTCTCGTTGTGGGCCGCCCAGTGCGCGTGCCCTAGCTCGTGGACGTGGAACGCGTGCCGCAGCGCCTCGGTGAACCCCATCGCGTCCGACGCGGCGTTCACCGAAGCTTTGACCAGCAGCGCGGCCATCGTCGGTCGCTCGGCGATGCGGCGCGCGAACTCCAGCGTCTTGTCCTCCAGCTCGTCCACCGGGAACACCTTGGACACCATGCCCAACCGGTAGGCCTCGTCGGCGTCCAGCGAATCACCGGTCAACAGCAGCTCTTTGGCCTTGCGCGCCCCGAACTCCCAGGGATGCGCATAATATTCGACGCCCGGCATGCCCAGCCGCACCGCGACCACGTCGCTGAACTTCGCGTTGTCGGCCGCGACGATCAGGTCGCAGGCCCAGATCAGCATCAGCCCCGCCGAGATCGCGTTGCCCTGCACCTGCGCGATGGTGATTTTGCGCAGATCGCGCCAGCGGGCGGTGTTCTCGAAGAAGAAGTGCCACTCCTGGTGGTAGAGCTTCTCCACGATCGGCGTCAAGGTGGCGCCGTGCGACTGGAACGTCGGGTGCTGGGCCGGGCCGGGCTTTCGCTCCAGCAGCGCGGCCTCCGAACCCAGATCGTGGCCGGCGGAGAAGTTGCGGCCCCGGGCGGCCAGGATCACCACCCGGACGGTGTCGTCGGCCTCGGCGCGCCGGAAAGCCTCGTCCAACTGCACCAGCAGGGTGCGGTTCTGGGCGTTGTGCTCGGCCGGTCGGTTCAACCAGATGCGTGCGATGCGACCCTCGTCGAGGGTCTCGTAGGCCACCATTTCCGGGGCCTGGTACTCCTGCGCCTCGGCGCTGTCCTGATCGGAGAGTGTCATGCGCCCACCTCACTTGTCACGGGCTAGGTCTTTACACATTACGGACGGTCTGTAAGCGGGCCGTAGCTGGGGCGGCGCGCCCCGGTGAGCACGCCGACCCGGGTGCCGGACTAGAAAGCGCCGGCGACCCGGCTTCCCTTACAGTTGAGTAATGCCTACCAAGACCGACCACGGTGACATCGGCGACGTGGAACCGCTGGCCGACAGCACGGCCAGCCAGGCTCGACGCGTTGTCGCCGCATACGCCAACGACGCCGACGAGTGCCGGGTCTTTCTGTCCATGCTGGGTATCGGGCCGGCGAAACTCGACAACTAATGGCTCCCAAGGGTGGCGGGGACTCTGACTTCGTCGTCGTCGCCAACCGTCTGCCGGTCGATCAGGAACGGCTCCCCGACGGCACCGTCAACTGGAAACGCAGCCCCGGCGGCCTGGTCACGGCCCTGGAGCCGCTGCTGCGCAAGCGGCGCGGGGCCTGGATCGGCTGGCCCGGGGTCGTTGACGACGACGTCGCACAGCAAGACGCGCCGATCGCCCAGGACGACCTGCAGCTGTATCCGGTCCGGCTCAGCGCCGCGGATGTCGCGCAGTACTACGAAGGGTTCTCCAACGCCACGCTGTGGCCGCTCTATCACGATGTGATCGTCAAGCCGGCCTACCACCGCGAGTGGTGGGAGCGGTATGTCGATGTCAACCGCCGGTTCGCCGAGGCGGCTTCGCGCGCCGCCGCCCAGGGTGGCACCGTCTGGGTGCAGGACTACCAGCTGCAGCTGGTGCCGAAGATGCTGCGCGAGTTGCGGCCGGACCTGACCATCGGATTCTTCCTGCACATCCCGTTCCCGCCGGTCGAGCTCTTCATGCAGTTGCCGTGGCGTACCGAGATCATCGAGGGGTTGCTGGGGGCCGACCTGGTGGGCTTCCACCTGGCCGGCGGTGCCCAGAACTTCCTGATCCTGTCCCGGCGGCTGGTCGGTGTCGAGACCTCGCGGGGAGCCGTGGGGGTGCGCTCCCGCTTCGGCGAAGTGCAGCTCGACGACCGCAAGGTCCGGGTGGGCGCCTTCCCCATCTCGATCGACTCCAGTGAGCTGGATCGGGCGGGCCGCGACCGCAACATCCGCCGCCGGGCCCGGGAGATCCGCGCCGAGTTGGGCAACCCGCGCAAGATCCTGCTCGGTGTCGACCGCCTCGACTACACCAAGGGCATCGACGTGCGGCTCAAAGCGTTCAACGAGCTGCTCGACGAGGGGCGCGCCAAACGGGACGACACCGTGCTGGTCCAGCTGGCCACCCCCAGCCGGGAGCGGGTCGAGAGCTACCAGATCCTGCGCAACGACATCGAGCGGCAGGTCGGGCACATCAACGGCGAGTACGCCGAGGTCGGTCACCCGGTGGTGCACTACCTGCACCGGCCGGTCCCGCGCGACGAACTCGTCGCGTACTTCGTGGCCAGCGACGTCATGCTGGTCACCCCGCTGCGCGACGGCATGAATCTGGTGGCCAAGGAGTACGTCGCCTGCCGCGGCGACCTGGGCGGGGCCCTGGTGCTGTCCGAATTCACCGGCGCCGCAGCAGAACTGCGTCAGGCTTACCAGGTCAACCCGCACGACCTCGAAGGTGTCAAGGATGCGATCGAGGCCGCGCTCACCCAGTCCGACGAAGAGGGCCGGCGCCGGATGCGCGCGCTGCGCCGCCAGGTGCTCGCCCATGACGTGGACCGTTGGGCGCGGGCCTTTTTGGACGCGCTGGCCGATGGGCGTCCGAACGGCTCCGACTGAACCATGGTGCTGCCGCCGAAACGCTGTGATACTCAGGTGCAGCGCTCGGCGTGGGAACGAGCACCGATAGGGAGAGTTTCGTGAAGATCCGTCGCGGACTGGCCGTCAGCGCCGTCGTGAGCACGGCCGTCGCTGTGGGGATGGCGCTGGATTCCGACACGCCGGCCCATGCGATCGGACCGCCGGCCGACGGCAGCTACGCCTTCAACCAGGCCGGTGTGTCCGGCGCCGTCTGGGCCATCAGCGCGTTGTGCGTTCAACCGTCGGGAACCCGCAATATGAACGACTATTCGGACCCGATCGTCTTCGCCATGAACTGCGCGCTGAACGTGGTCAGCACGACCCCGGCCAACAACACCCGGGCCGAACATCTGCAGAACTTCAGCGGCCGGGCCCGGATGAGCAGCATGCTGTGGACCCTGGATGTCAAGAAATCAGAGGGCATTTCGTGTCCGGGCGGTGGATTCGCCGAAACCCACGAAACCTATGCGTTCAGCGACGAGACGATGTCGGGCACCCACACCATCCTCAACGACGCGGTGTGCGGCCTGCAGCCGGGGATGACCAAGCAGCCGTTCTCCCTGGCCTTGATCGGCCCGCCGCCCAGCCCGGTCGAGCGGTATCCGTTGAACTGCAACGAATACGCGATGTGCTTCTAGTCGAGCTCAGATAGGCGCGATCTTGGCGATCAGCCACTTGCCGTCGATGCGCTGGAATTCCACCCGGAGCCGGCTGCCCTCGTAGATGGGCTGGCGGGTCTTGTCGGTCACGATGCGGTTCATGTAGACCATGACCGCCGCCGAATTCCGGTTGGCCGACATCACTCCCACGCCGGACACGCTGGCCTGTACCACGACCTCGCGTTTCTTGGCCTCGGGGATGATCTGCTCGTTGACGCCCTTGCGGAACTCCTGCAAATACGCGGGCGTCAGCAGCGGAAAGGCTTCGGTCAGGGTGCGCTCGACGGTCTGAAATTCGTAGCCGAAGACCTGCGGGATCTCCTTCTCGGCCAGCTTCGGCAGGGTATCGCGCGCCGCCTGTTCGCCGCGTGCCTCCACCCGGTCCCAGTACATCCAGCCCCCGGCCGCCGACAGCCCCACCACCAGCGCGATCGCCAGGCTGGCGGCGGCGGTGAACAGCCACCGCAACCAGCGCATCAGTTACCCCCGTTGGGGTACATCAGGTCGTAACCGGTCATCCGGCCGGCGTCGTCCTCGTGCACGATGACCCGCAGCCGGTAGGGCTCGGACGGCTTGTTCACGCCGTCGATGTCGGCGACCGTCACCCGCACCGCCACCAGCACCGACGCGTTGTTGCTGACCGGGTCGATGCCCTCCAGGGCGGCACCGTTGACGACGGCCTCCGAAGTCGCGTTGGTCTTGCGGTACAGCGATTTGAGGAACTCGATGCTCTCGGTGCCGAATTTGCTGCGCAGCGGCCCGCTGGTGCCGTTGACGAACCGGTTGACCGACTCGTCGATGGTGTCCGGCGTGTAGCTGTACATGTTGACCACGGTCTGCTTGCCGGCGTCGACGAAACGCTGCTCGCGGGCCTGACGTGCGTCGGCGTGCCGGTGCTGGAGCAGCAGGACGGTGACCACCGCCGTCAGCCCGGCGATTGTCACCATCGCGGCCGCCAGCGAAATCCAGCCGACCAACCGCCGGTGCGGCTGCCGTCGCCGCGGCGGTCTGGCCTTTGCGGTGCGTTTGTCGAGTTGGACCGTCCGCGGTGTCGTCGCCTCAACCGCGGCATCGCTCGGGCGGGGCTCTTGCCGTTCGTTTCGGCCGTGGGCGGTCCCGCCGCCCGCGACGCCTTGCGGCGTACGCGCGGGGTCGTCGACTGTGTTTCTGTCACCACCGGAACCACTGAATCTTGCTCGTCAGAACGCTTTGGGCGCCAGCATCAGGTCCACCCAATTCTCGGCGGTGGACGTGCCGCTCACGCCGGACGCGAAGATACCAGTGCCACCGGCCGGGTCGGCGAACCGTCCGGTAGCCGGGTCGTACGTCGTGTACGCCGGACCGGCGGCCTGCGGCTCGGGACCGGGCGCCGGGCCGGTGCCCAGCGGCGGACCCGGCGGCTCGAGGTACTTCGGGTACGGCAGCTGCGGCGGCACCGGCGGCACACCCGGCGGCATGTACGACGGGTTGCCCGGCGGTGGCCCGCTGTCATTGGGCGGCGGATGGTTGAACGCCGGCTGATGCGGAGCCGGACCCGGGCCCGGCACCACCCCGGGCGGCGGTGGGCCCGCGATCGGGATGCCCGGATCGGGGTCCGCTCCCGGCGGAATGTACGGGAAGTGGTTGGGCGGCAGGATGTTCAACCCGTTGGTGACCGGAGTGCCGTACGGGACCGGCGGGCCGCGCCACGGGTTGCTGCCGATCGGCACGAACCCTTGCGGGTCACGGCACAACTGGACCGTGGGTGCCCGCTTGCCGGGGAACTCCTGGCACGGGTAGTTGCGGGCGCCGCGCACGGTGGTGGGGTCGTTCTGCGCTGCCTTGCAGTACATGTCGCGCGGGACCTCGCGCACCGTCTCGTCGGCCGGGGTGCGCATCAGCGGCGCGGGGATGAAACCGGTGCTGCACGGCGGCGGGTCGTTGAGGTCGAGCTTGAAGTCCAGCTTCGCGCCCTCGTCCTGCGGCGCGCCACCAGCCGCGGTGGTGATGGCCGCGAACAGCGCCGGGAAGACCACCAGGAGTTGCTCGATCGACTTGTGGTAGATCACGCCGACCCGGCCGAGATTCGCCATGTTGGCCGCCAGCGCCGGGAACGACGGGCGGATGCCGCTGAACGTCTCGTTGGCCTGGTCGATCGCGCCCGGGGCGGTGGCCAGCGTGTCGCGCAGCCGAGGGTCGGCGACCCGCACCTGGGAGGTCACCCGTGCCAGCCCGTCGGCCAGGGTCCTGATGTCGGCGCCGGCGCGGACCTGGGCTTGCAGGAACGGCCCGGCCTGGTCGATCAGCTGCGAGACCTGCGGGTAGTCGGCGTTGGCCTCGTCCACCAGCAACCGTGCCGACTCGACCAACCGGGCCAATTCCGGGCCGGTGCCGTTGGTCGCCACGAACGCCTCGTGCAGGACTTCGCGCAACCGGGTGTCACCCAGGCTGTTGACCAGTGTCTCCGCCCGCTTCAGCAAATCGGCGACGTCCTGCCCGATCTGGGTGTTGGCCCGGTCGATCTTGGCGCCGTTGCGCAGCTTGCCCGGCGACGGGTTCGCCGGCGGCACCAGGTCGATGTACTGCTCGCCGATCGCCGACACGCTTTTCACGGTGGCGGTGACGTTCGCCGGAATCGGGGTTCCGCTGTTGAGCCGCATCTGGGCGGTGACGCCACTCTTGTTCAGCCCGACGGATTCGACCCGGCCGACCGCCACGCCGCGGAAGGTGACGTTGGCGTTCTTGTACAGACCCCCGCCGGCCACGAAATCGGCACTCACACGGTAGGTTCCGATGCCGAAGGTGGCCGGCAACCGCAGATAGAAGATCGCCATCACGGCCAGGGTGATGACCGTGATGATCGCGAAAATCGACAGCTGGATCTTGGTGAGTCTGTCTATCATCGTCCCGCCTCTACTGTGCTGCCGTGCCGGGCGGAATCTTGAACGGGTCGGCCGCCTGTCCGGACAGGTTGGCCAGCGAGCCCATCAGGAAGTCGGGCGGAGTGAGCACCTCGTCCATGTGCATCATGTTCGGGTCGAGCGCGTAGCTGGTGGTGAAGAACGTCTCCCCCAGCCGGCGCAGGGTCAGGTCGAACGTGGTGAACACGTTGAGGTAGTCACCGCGCACCGCCTGCTTGATGCCGAAGTTCGGGAACGGGAACGTCAGCATGATCTGCAGCGACGTCACGAAGTTCTTGCGGTTGTCGTTGAGCGCCTTGAGCGCCGAATACAGATCCTTGAGGTCGGCGGCGAAGTCGACCTTGGTCTGGGACAGCACGTGCGAGGTGACGTTGGCCAGCCGACGCAGCGAACTGAACGCTTCGACGATGTGGTCGCGATTCTTGTTGAGCACCCGGACCGCTTCGGGCAGCGTGTCCAGCGCCCGGCCCAGATTGTCCTTGTCGCGCGCCAGGATCGCCGAGAACCGGTCCAACCCCTCCATGGCGCCGATGATGTCGTTGACCTGCCGGTTGAGCCCGGACGTCAACTCGGCCAGGCGCGGCACCAGGTCGACGAACTGTCCCTGCCGACCGGCCACCGCCTGATACGTCTCGTCGGTGATCTCTTCCAGCGCACCCACATTGCCCTTGTTGACCACCACGCCCAGCGCCGAGAAGACCTCCTCGGTGGTGGGGAAGCGGCCGGTGTTGGCCTCGATGATGCGCGACCCGTCCCGCAGCTTGTTCGGCGAGGCGGGCTTACCGACCGGCGGGGCGAGTTCGATGTGCAGCGAACCCAGCAGCGACGTCTGGGAGACCCGCGCAATGGCGTTGGCGGGCAACACCACGTTCTTGTCCAGCGCCAGTTTCACTGCGGCATAGAAGGATCCGTCGGCACGTTGCTCGGCGGCGATGCCGGCCACACTGCCGACGGTGACGTCGTCGACCATCACCGGCGAGTTCTGCGGCAGTGTCGCCACATCCTTGAGTTCGACGGTAATGGAGTACGCACCACCGCCGTGGCCCGCGGTCCCGGGCATCGACAGCGAGTTCAGTCCGCCGAAGGAACAGCCGGCGAGCAGCGTGCTACCGAGCGCACAAACACCCGCGCGCAACCAGATTCGCCTCATCTGCCGGCTCCCTGCTCGGCGGGCAGCGGCCCGGCGGGACCGGGCAACGGACCCGGGGCGGGCGCTGTGGCGGGACCCGGCGCCGGGCCGTATCCCGGCGGCGAGGCCGGCCCCGGAGCCGTCGGGACGAACAGGCCCTGCAGGTCGGTGGTATTGCCGGGCGCGGGTTGCTGCCCGGCACCCTTGGCCGGAATCCAGGTCAGCTCCGGAATCGGCATCTGGGCTTTAGCCTGCGTCGCCGGGGTGTCGTAGATCATCTGGCCCTTGTAGGCGGTGATGGTATTGATCGGGTGGAACATGATCGGCGGGTAGTTGACGGTCAGCCGGCGAAGCACCGGTCCCAGCCGCTCGCGGCAGATCTCGGCGCGCCGGTAGTAGTCGGGAGCCGACGGGCCGCCCGCGGTGTCGAAGGAACCACCGCAGATGAACTGCACCGGGTTCATGAAGTTCGGCAGCGAGAGCAGCCCGTTCAGGGTGCCCTGCGCAGGGTCGTAGATGTTGTAGAAGTTGGTGATGCCGGGACCCGCGACGTGCAGCACCTGCTCGATGTTGTCGCTCTGGTCGTTCAGGGTCTGGGTGAAGTCCTTGAGCTGATCGACCGTTTCGATCAGTGTCGAATTGTTCTCCTGCAGGAAACCGCGGACGTCGGTGAGCGCCTGGTTGAGAGTGCCCAGGGTCTGGTCGAGATCGCGGGTACTGTCAGCCAGCACCTGCGACACCGACGCCACATGGCCGGCGAATTGCACGATCTGCTCGTTGCTCTGCGAGAGCGCGTCGACCAGGATCTGCAGGTTCTTGACGGTGCCGAAGATGTCGCTGCGCGAATCCCCCAGGCGCCCGGCCACCTGTGCGAGCTCGAGCAGCGCGCTGTGGAACGACTGCCCGTTGCCGTCGAGGGTGTTGGCCGCCTGGTTGATCGCCGCGCCCAGCGGGCCCTGCATTTCGCCCGCCGCCGGGCTGAGCGACACCGACAGGTCGGTCAGCGACTTCTTCACCTCATCCCACTCCACCGGGACCCCGGTGCGCGACAAGTCGATGCTCGCGCCGTCGGGCAGCACCGCGCCGCCGGTGTAGGCCGGGGTGAGCTGGATGAACCGCGCCGCCACCAGGTTCGGCGACATGATCAGGGCCTTGGCGTCCTTGGGGATCTTGACGTCGTCGCCGACGGTCATCGTGATCAGCACGTCGGAGGCCCGCGGCTCGATCGACTCGATCTCGCCGACCGGAACGCCCAGGATGCGTACCTGGTCCCCGGGGTAAAGCCCGACGGCGGAGGTGAAGTGGGCGGTCAGCTTGCGCCCACCGCCGCCGGCAGAGAACAGCACGTAGGCGCCGCCCAACAGCGCCGCCACCAGGGCCACGACGGTGACGGTCCGCAGGCCTTTGCTGCCGAATCGCTTCGCGGTGGTCATGGCGACTTCGGCCTGATCGTCCAGCGCTCCTGGATCATGCCGCGCAGGTAGTCGGCGAGGCTGTCGGGCAGCTTGCCCGGCTGGAAGACGAAGTCGAACATCGCCGCGACCAGTGGCGCGGGGATCGCGCCGAAGACGTTGACGTTGAAGCCGGGTCCGGAGCCCACCACCTCCCCCAGCGTGGTGGCGTAGGTGGGCAGTCGTTTGAGGGCCTCGGTGATGTAGTCCCGCCGCTCGTTGAGGTTGGCCATCACATCGTTGATCTTGGACAACGCCGGGCCGAACTCCCTGCGGTTGTCGTTGACGAAGCCGGAGAGCTGCGCGGAAACGCCCTGGATACCGGAGATCAGCGAACCCAGCGCGGCACGGCGTTCGTCGAGGGCCGCGAACAGTTGGTTGCCGTCGTCGACCAGCTGCCTGACCTGCCCGGCGCGATCGGACAGCACCGCGGTCACCGACTTGGCGTGGGTGAGCAAACCTTGCAGCGCCTCGTCGCGGGAATTCAGCGTGCGGGACAGCGTGGTGACGCCGTCCAGAGCGCCGCGCAGGCCCGGCGTCGCGTCGTGCAGGGTGTTCGTCAGCACCTGCAACGCGTGCTCGAACTGCGGCTTGTTCAGATTGGTGGCGTTCTGGCCGAGATCCTCCAGCGCGCCGGCCAACGTGTAGGGCGTGGTGGTGCGGCTCAGCGGGATGACCGTCGCGTGGCCGCGGCCGCCCGGGCTCACCGAGATCGACCGCTCACCGAGGATGGTGTCGGTGCGGATGGCGGCCAGCGACTGGTCGCCGACTTCGACGTGCCGGTCCACGGTGAAGGTGACCTTGGCGGTGTCCCCGGCCAGGCTGACGTCGGAGACCTTGCCCACCTTGACGCCCGAAACCAGCACATTGTTGCCTGAGGTGATACCGGCCGCGTCGCTGAAATAAGCGGCGTAGGTCTTGCCTTGCGGCCAGAAGGGCAACCCGGCGTAGCCGAAGGCGATCAGGACGACGCAGATCACCACCGTGAGGCCGATGACGCCGGTACGCAGCGGATCACGGTCACGTTGGCTGCTCGGCTTGCTACTTGGCAAAGGCGCACCTCCCCTTGCTCGAATCGACCTGGCCGCCCAGGCCGAGCCGGATGTCCGAACCGGCCGGCCCGTTGATCTTGATGGTGACCGAGCAGAAATAGATGTTGAAGAACGAACCGTACGTGCCGAGTGCGGCCAGCCGCAGGTAGTCCTCGCCCAATTGCTCGATGTCGTTGTTGATTTCGGCTTTGCGGGTGTCCAACTCGGTGGCGAACGGCCGGGCGTTTTCCAGTACGCCCTGCAGCGGCCGGCGCGAATTCCGCAGCAGGTCGGTCAAATCCGTCACCGTCGACGACAACGGCGGGATCGCACCGGCTATCGGGTCCCGGTTCTTGGCGAGTCCGTCGATCAGCTGCTGCAGTTGGTCGACGCTGGTCGAGAACTGGGCGCTGCGCTGGTCGATGGTGCCCAGCACGGTGTTCAGGTTGGTGATCACGTCGCCGATCAGCTGGTCGCGCTTGCCCAGCGTCGAAGAGAAGGCACTGGTGTCGGCGAGCACGCTGGACAATGCTCCGCCCTGCCCCTGCAGCAGTTCGATGACCGCGCCGCTGATCGCGTTGATCTTGTCCGCGTCCAACCCTTTGAGCACCGGCTTGAGTCCGCCGAGCAGTGCGTCGAGATCCAGGGCGGGCTGGGTGTGCGCAGAGTTGATGGTTCCGCCGGCCGGTAGCTTGCGCAGCTCGCCGGGCCCGGAGGTGATCTCCAAGAACCTGTCGCCGACCAGGTTCTCGTACCGGATCACCGCACGGCTGGACGAGTACAGCGTGTAGCGCGAGTCGACGCCGAACTCCACGTCGACGGTGTTGTCGCGGTTGAGTTTGACCCCCGAGACCGCGCCGACCGGAACACCGGCGATGCGGACCTTCTGACCACCCTTGAGCTTCGACGCGTCGATGAAGGTGGCGTGATACGTGCTCTCCGAACCGAACCGGAAGTCACCGAACACCACCACCAGCGCCGCACTGACCAGCAACATGACCACCGTGAAGATGCTGACCTTGATCACCATCGACCGGTGCGACGGCATTGCCCCGCTGGCCATCAGAAGTCGTCCCGTTCCGCGAAGGCGCCGTGGAAGAGGAACTGCAGCGTAGAGGGCGCGTCGAACTGGAACTCGGTGTAGGGCTCGTAGGGGATCAGCGCGTTGTCGGTGACCAGGAACGGCGCCCGGTAGAACGAGCCGCCGGTCTGTTTGGTCGGGATGTTGGGCAGGCCGCGGCAGTTCGGGCCGCCGGAGGCGTTCACCAGCGGCAGGCTCTCCGGGTACGTGTAAGCGGGGGCGCCGATCACGAAGCTCGACGAGGTGAACAGGCCCGCCTTACGCACCCCGATCAGCGGTGCGAATTCCTTGATGCCGCGGTCGATTCCGGCCAGCAGGCAGCCGAACTCCGGCGAGTAGTCGGCGGCCACTTTGAGCGGGGCGCGCAGCCGGTTGACCGTGTCGATCAGGTTCTGTTCGGCCGGGGCCAGCGTGTCGTAGCCGTTGTTGGCCAGCCCGATCGTGGCCAGCAACGTGGTGTTGAGGTTTTGCTGCTGATCCACCACGGTCCGGTTGATCGTCGGCAGGTTGCCGACGACGGTGTCCAGGTCGGGTGCCGCGTCACCGTAGTAGCCCAGCGCGACGGACGCCTGGCGGAAATCCTCCTGCAATGCGGGCAGTTTCGGATTCGCTTGGCGGGTGAGGGTGTTGAGCCCGGTGAGCAATGCCCCGAAGTCATCGCCGTGGCCGCGCAGGCCCTCGGAGAGCGCGCTCAACGTTCCGTTCAACTCGATCGGGTCGACCTTGCGCAGCAGGTTGAGCAGCGATTGGAACAGCGTGTTGACTTCCAGCTGCACCGCCGAGGCCTCCACCTGCGCACCGTTGCGCAACGGGGGCCCGGCTTTGTCGCCGGCGGGCGGAATGAATTCCACCGACTTCGCGCCGAAGATCGTGTTGCCGGCGATCTGCACCGTCGAGTTGGACGGAATGTAGTGCATGTCGTCGCTGTAGATGGCCAGCTTCAACCGCGCCTGCTCACCGCTGTAGGTGATGTCCTCGACCTTGCCGATCTGGATCCCGCGGAACTTGACCTTGGCCCCGGGCTCCATCACCAGCCCGGCCCGCTTGGACGAGACGGTGACCGTGTCGGTGGAGGTGAAGGCGGCTGAATAGGACAGATAGGTCAACACCGCCGAGGCCACCAGCAACCCGCCCAGCACCGCTGCGGCCACCCGGCCGGCTGTGCGTCGCGATCCAGTGTCTGACATGCCCGTTACCCCGACAGATTGAAGTTGCCGGACGCACCGTACACGGCGAGTGAGATGAACAGGGTGATCACCACGACGACGATCAGCGAGGTACGCACCGCCTGCCCGACGGCGATGCCGACGCCGACCGATCCGCCGCTGGCGTTGTACCCGTAATAGGTGTGCACCAGCATCACCGCGATCGACATCACGATCGCCTGCAGGAACGACCACAGCAGGTCGGACGGGATCAGGAAGGTATTGAAGTAGTGGTCGTACAGGCCGGCGGACTGGCCGTTGACGAACACCGTGGTGAACCGGGCCGCGAAGAACGCGGCCAGCACCGACAACGAGTACAGCGGGACGATCGCGACCAGACCGGCGATCAGCCGGGTGGACACCAGGTAGGACACCGAGTGCACCGCCATGCACTCGACGGCGTCGATCTCCTCGGACACCCGCATGGCACCGAGTTGAGCCGTCGCCCCGGCACCGATGGTGGCCGCCAGCGCGATTCCGGCGATGACCGGCGCGACGACGCGCACGTTGAGGAAGGCCGAGAGGAACCCGGTGAGCGCCTCGATGCCGATGTTGCCCAGCGATGAATAACCCTGCACCGCGATCACCCCGCCGGAGGCCAGGGTGAGGAAGGCCGCGACGCCGACCGTGCCGCCGATCATCACCAGTGCGCCCGCCCCCAGCGTCATCTCGGCGACCAGGCGGATGGTCTCCTTGCGGTAGCGGGTGAGCGCGTTGGGCACGTAGCGGAAGGTTTCGCCGTAGAACAACGCCTGCTCGCCGAAGTTGTCGACCGGTTCGGCGAACCTCGAGAAGAAATTGCGCAGGCGAAAGGTGACGTCGTAGCTCATCGCATACTCACCATCGCTCGCCTGACCCCCACCGTTACCTCGTCCCTATTTCGCTGAGATTCGGACACCGATGGCCGTCATGACCACGTTGATGACGAACAGGCAGATGAATGCGTAGACGACGGTTTCGTTGACGGCGTTGCCGACGCCCTTGGGGCCGCCTTTGACGGTCAGGCCGCGATAGCACCCGACCAACCCGGCCATCACGCCGAACAGCAACGCTTTGACTTCGGCCAGGATCAATTCGCGCAGGCCGGTCAGCACGGTCAGTCCATTGATGAACGCGCCCGGATTGACCCCCTGCAGGAAGACGGAGAAGGCATAGCCGCCGGACAGCCCGATGATGCACACCAGGCCGTTGAGCAGCAGCGCAACCAGCGTCGAGGCCAACACCCGGGGAACCACGAGGCGCTGGATCGGGTCGATGCCGAGCACCCGCATCGCGTCGATCTCTTCGCGGATGGTGCGTGCGCCCAGGTCCGCGCAGATCGCGGTGGCGCCGGCACCCGCCACCACCAGCACCGTGACGACCGGTCCCAGCTGGGTGATGGTGCCGAAAGCCGTTCCGGCACCGGACAAGTCGGCGGCGCCGATCTCACGCAACAGAATGTTCAGGGTGAAGGCGACCAGCACGGTGAACGGGATGGACACCAGCAACGTCGGCACCAGGGAGACGCGCGCGACCATCCAGGTCTGATCCAGGAACTCCCGAAACTGAAACGGCCGCCGGAAGGCGGCCCGTGCGGTCTCTATCGACATCTCGAAAAAGCCACCGACGGCCCGGGCTGGTACGGCAATTCGCTGCAACAAAAACGGGTCCCCCAATCTGCGGCTCGCGGCGACATTTTCTTGACCGGAACACACCGTTGGATGACTCGTTGCCTGGTGTGAGCGGGCTCATACTAACTAGAACAAGTTCCGAGTGTCGATTAACCCCCAAATATTTTGCGGCGAAGATGCACAGCTGGTACTCCACCTCCATCAGCGAAAACGCGTGATTTCGACGTCTGGCTACGGCCCGTCACGCGGTTGCCGGGAGATGACCGGTGGTCAGTCCATCAGCGCGGTGGCGGCGAAGTTGAGTTCCGGGTCACGACCGGAGAAGTAGCCCTGCATCGCGGCACTGAGTTCGGCGGGATCCCAGGCGTCGGCCCCGGCGTCGAACTGGTGCTCGACGGTCGGGGCGGCGACCAGCGTCACCCGCGGGCCGTAGACGATGAAGACCTGGCCGTTGACTTCGGCGGCCGCCGGCGACGACAGGAACCCGACCAGGGTCACCACGTGGTCGGGTGAGAGAGGGTCGACCTCGCCGTCGTCGGGCGCCGCGCCGAACACGTCGGCCGTCATCGCGGTGCGAGCGCGGGGGGCGATCGCGTTGGCGCACACCCCGTAGCGGCCCAGCGCGCGCGCCGCGCTCAACGTCAGCGCGATGATGCCCGCCTTGGCGGCGCCGTAGTTGGCCTGCCCGACCGGTCCGACCAGGCCCGCCTCGGAGGAGGTGTTGACGATCCGGCCGTAGACCGAGCCGCCCGCTTCCTTGGCCTTGGCCCGCCAGTAGGTGGCCGCGTTGCGGGTGAGCAGGAAGTGGCCGCGCAGGTGCACGGCGATGACCTGGTCCCAATCCTCGTCGGTCATGTTGAACAGCATCCGGTCGCGGGTGATGCCGGCGTTGTTGACGACGATGTCGAGCCCGCCCAGTCCGTCTGCGGTGGTGACGAGTTCGTCGGCGGTCGAGCGCGCACTGACGTCACCGGCTACGGCCACCGCCTTGGATCCGGCGGTGCCGATCTCGTCGAGGACGTCGGAGGCATCCAGGGCGGCGGCGATGTCGTTGACGACGACGGTGGCGCCCAACCGAGCCAAACCTATCGCCTCGGCGCGGCCCAGGCCGGCGGCGGCACCGGTGACCACCGCGACCTTTCCGGAGAGATCGGTCGCATTCGTGCTGCTACTCAATTTATGAATACCTCTAGTCTTCTCGTACCAGGGCGGCGCGCGGACATTCGGCGATCGACTGCTCGGCCAGATCCTCCTGGCCGTCGGGGATGGGATCGGTCTTCACCACGGCGTAGTCCTCGTCGTCCAGGTCGAAGATGTCCGGTGCTATCCCTAAGCACACGGCATTACCTTCGCACCGGTCACGGTCAACTTTCACTCGCACGGCATCCTCCTTGAACCTGGGCTGGGAGTTAGGGAATACGCGTAAATCCGAACTCGGTCTTCATCTTGCACCACCATAAGGCCCCGGCACATCTGCAGAAAGGTCGCTGGATTCCCAGACTAGAACGTGTTACAACCGGGATGACGGATGGGTATCCGCTGGTGTCGAAGACGGCGGCTGCACTGAGACTTTCTTTGGGCACGGTCGCTCGATCGGAGGCAGCGGGAATGCAGATCAGTTACACCCCTGAACAGGAGGAGCTGCGTCGCGAGCTGCGCTCGTACTTCGCTGGGCTGATGACCCCGGAGCGCCGCGAGGCACTGAGTTCGGTGCAGGGCGAATACGGCACCGGCAATGTGTACCGCGAGACCGTGGCGCAGATGGGCAAGGACGGCTGGCTCACGCTGAACTGGCCCAGGGAGTACGGCGGTCAGGACCGCGCGCCGATGGACTCGTTGATCTTCACCGACGAAGCCGCCATCGCGGGTGCCCCGGTGCCGTTCCTGACGATCAACAGCGTGGCGCCGACGATCATGGCGTTCGGCACCGACGAGCAGAAGAAATTCTTCCTGCCCAAGATCGCCGCCGGTGAGCTGCACTTCTCGATCGGCTACTCCGAGCCCGGCGCCGGCACCGACCTGGCCAACCTGCGCACCACCGCGGTGCGCGACGGCGACGACTACGTGATCAACGGTCAAAAGATGTGGACCAGCCTGATCGCCTACGCGGACTGGGTCTGGCTTGCGGTGCGCACCAATCCCGAAGCCAAGAAGCACCGCGGCATCTCGATGGTGGTGGTGCCGACCACAGCCGAGGGTTTCTCCTGGACGCCGGTGCACACCATGGCCGGCCCCGACACCAGCGCCACCTACTACACCGACGTGCGGGTGCCGGTGACCAACCTGGTCGGCGAGGAGAACGCCGGCTGGAAGCTGGTGACCAATCAGCTCAATCACGAGCGCGTCGCACTGGTGTCGGCACAACCGATCATCGTGGCCCTGCGCGAGGTTCGTGAATGGGCGCAGAACACCAAGGACGACGGCGGCGCGCGGCTGATCGATTCGGAGTGGGTGCAGATCAACCTGGCCCGGGTGCACGCCAAGGCCGAGGTGCTCAAGCTGATCAACTGGGAGCTGGCCTCGGCCGATGCCGAGTCGCTGAATCCGGCGGACGCGTCGGCGGCCAAGGTGTACGGGACCGAGCTGGCGACCGAGGCCTACCGGCTGCTGATGGAGGTGCTGGGCACCGGGGCCACCCTGCGTCAGGACTCCCCCGGAGCGCTGCTGCGGGGCCGAGTCGAGCGCATGCACCGGGCCTGCCTGATCCTGACCTTCGGCGGCGGCACCAACGAAGTCCAGCGCGACATCATCGGCATGGTCGCTCTCGGCCTGCCCCGGGCCAACCGCTGAATCCTCTGACAGGACGGACCTTTTCATGGATTTCTCGACGACCGAAGCGGCCCAGGACCTCGGAGGCCTGGTCGACAGCATTGTGGACGCGGTGTGCACGCCGGCACGTCAGCGGGAACTCGACGGCCTCGAGCAACGCTTCGACCGCGAGCTGTGGCGCAAGCTGATCGACAGCGACATTCTGACCAGCGCGGCCGCCACCCAGGTGGGTGGCGACGGGTTCGGGGTGCTCGAGCAGGTCGCGATCCTGGTCGCGCTCGGACACCAGCTGGCCGCCGTGCCATACCTGGACTCGATCGTGCTGGCGTCCGGTGCGCTGGCCCGCTTCGGTTCCGAGGAGCTGCAGCGCAGTTGGGGCGCTGCCGCGGTGCGCGGCGAGAAGATCCTGACGGTGGCGCTGGCCGGTGAGATGGGCGAGGGACCGGTGCGCGCCGCCGGGTCCGGCGAGGGGTACCGATTGACCGGCACCCGCACCCAGGTCGGTTTCGCGCCGGTCGCCGACGCCTTCCTGGTGCCCGCCGAAACCGATTCCGGCACAGCGGTATTCCTGGTTGCCGCGGATGATCCGGGGGTGACGGTGACACCGTTGCAGACCACGGGCCTGGGCAGCGTCGGGCAGCTGTCCCTGGACGGCACCGAGGTGCCGGCGGACCGCAAAGTGGGCGACGGTGTCGTGGTGGCCTGGTTGCGCACCATCGCGGCCCTGGGCCGCAGCGCCTACCAGCTCGGGGTGCTGGAGCGCGGCCTGCAGCTGACGGCCGAATACGCCCGGACCCGAGAGCAGTTCGACCGCCCGATCGGCAGCTTCCAGGCTGTCGGTCAGCGCCTGGCCGACGGTTACATCGACGTCAAGGGACTGCGACTGACGTTGACCCAGGCCGCGTGGAAGGTGGCCGAGGACATTCCGGCCGAGATCGACGTGGCGTCCGCCGCGTTCTGGGCCGCCGACGCCGGACACCGGGTGGCGCACACCATCGTGCACGTGCACGGCGGTGTCGGGGTGGACACCGACCACCCCGTCCATCGTTACTTCCTGGCCGCCAAGGAGGCCGAGTTCGCGCTGGGTGGGGCGACCGGGCAGCTGCGTCTGATCGGCCGTGAGCTGGCGGAGACGCCGGCCTAGTGCCGTGAGCGATCCCACCGTCACCGACCTGCTGGTGCCGCTGACCGAGATCGGCGACCGCGGCGTCTACTTCGAGGATTCCTTCACCAGTTGGCGCGATCACCTGCGGCACGGCGCGGCGATCGCGGCCGCGGTGCGGGCCCGGCTGGATCCGGCCCGGCCGCCGCACGTCGGTGTGCTGCTGCAGAACACCCCGTTCTTCTCCGCGATGCTGGTGGCCGCGGGGATGTCGGGCATCGTCCCGGTGGGACTGAACCCGGTACGCCGCGGTGCCGCACTGGCCCGCGACATCGACCACGCCGACTGTCAGCTGGTGCTGGCCGACTCCGGATCGGCGCACACCCTCGACGACATCGATTACGTCGACGTCGACTCCGATTCGTGGGCCGCCGAGCTGGCCGCACACCGGGACGCCCAGTCTGATTTCCAATCTGCTTGTCCCACAGACCTTTTCATGCTGATCTTCACCTCGGGAACCAGCGGCGAGCCAAAGGCGGTGAAGTGCAGCCACGGCAAGGTGGCGGTTGCCGGTTCGACGATGGCGCAGCGCTTCGGCCTGGGCCGCGACGACGTCTGCTACGTGTCGATGCCGTTGTTCCACTCCAACGCGGTGCTGGTCGGCTGGGCGGTGGCCGCGGCCTGCCGGGGCTCGCTGGCGTTGCGGCGCAAGTTCTCCGCGTCGCAGTTCCTGCCGGACGTCCGCCGCTACGGCGCGACCTACGCCAACTATGTGGGCAAGCCCCTGTCCTACGTGCTCGCCACGCCCGAGCAACCCGACGACGCCGACAATCCGTTGCGGGCGGTGTACGGCAACGAGGGTGTCCCCTCCGACATCGACCGCTTCGCCGCCCGGTTCGGTTGCCGGGTGCAGGACGGGTTCGGTTCCACCGAGGGTGGCGTGGCGATCGCCCGGACACCCGACACCCCCGCCGGATCGCTGGGCCCGCTGCCGGCCGGTATCGAGATCGTCGATCCCGAGACCGGCGAGCCGTGCCCGCCGGGCGTGGTCGGCGAGGTGGTCAACACCGCCGGGCCGGGACGCTTCGAGGGCTACTACAACGACGCGGCCGCCGAGGCCGAACGGATGGCCGGCGGCATCTACCACAGCGGCGACCTCGCCTACCGTGACGAGGCCGGCTACGCCTACTTCGCCGGCCGACTCGGCGACTGGATGCGGGTGGACGGCGAAAACCTGGGCACCGCGCCGATCGAACGGGTCCTGCTGCGACACCCGCAGGTACGCGAAGCCGCGGTGTACCCGGTGCCCGATCCGGTGGTCGGCGACCGGGTGATGGCCGCGCTGGTGCTGGTCGACGGTGCACAGTTCGACACGGCCGCGTTCCGCGCCTTCCTGGCCGACCAACCCGACCTCGGACCCAAGCAGTGGCCGTCGTACGTGCGGATCAGCGCCGGGTTGCCGGGCACGGTCACCTTCAAGGTGCTCAAACGACAGCTCTCGGCCGAGGGCGTCGACTGCGGCGATCCGGTCTTCCCGATCCGTCACTGAGCTCCGGTGCCATGGCGCGGGCACCTGAGCTCGGCGGCTTGACCCGCACCCGGCAGTCGCACCGCAATGGCCTGGCCGGCCGGCCGCTGGCTGGGTTTACTGAAACAGAGTAGTGATGCGGTGCGAAATAACTTTCGACAATTCGGCTTCGTTGAGCATCTGCTCCAAATCCACTGGAACTTCAAATGTTCCGAACTTCATCCTTTTTGGGCAGGCGCGTAATACCATCCCCCGCGTAAATGTGTGCGCCGTATCCAGGCGTTGCTGGCGGCGCGTCGAGTCAAGGGGAACCGCCGCATGCCATTCGTCTCCATTGCGCCGGACATGGTGGCTGCGGCTGCCGGCGAACTGACCAAGGTCGGGTCCACGCTCGAAGCCGCCAACCTGGCGGCCGCGTCGTCCACCACGCAGATCCTGGCCGCGGCCACCGACGAGGTGTCCACCCGCATCGCAGCGCTGTTCGGCGCTTACGGCCGGGACTACCTGGCGATCAGCGACCAGTTGGGTGCCTTTCACGCACAATTCGTCGCTGCGCTCAGCGCCGGCTCCGGGAGCTATGCGACGGCCGAGACGTTCAACGCCGAGCAAGCCGTGTGGGCAGTCATCAACTCACCGACCCAAACCCTGCTGGGACGGTCGTTGATCGGCAACGGCGCCAACGCCACAACGCCGGGTGGGTCCGGCGGCGCCGGTGGGATCCTCTACGGCAACGGTGGCAACGGCGCGGCCGGGGCCGCCGGGCAGGCCGGCGGCGCCGGGGGCGCGGCGGGACTCTGGGGCAACGGCGGGGTCGGGGGTGCCGGCGGAGCGGGCGGCGCGACCGGTGGCGCCGGCGGCGCGGCCGGGCTGCTGTTCGGTGTGGGCGGCGCGGGTGGCCTCGGGGGCAGCGGGGGTGGCACCGGCGGAGCGGGCGGCAGCGGCGGCTGGATCTGGGGTGGCGGTGGCACCGGCGGCACCGGCGGGTTCGGCGGCGGCACCGGCGGGGCGGGTGGCCGCGCCGAGTTGCTGTGGGGTGCCGGTGGAGCCGGCGGCGACGGTGGTGCCGGCACCGATGCGACCGGCAGCGGCAGCGGTGGCGCCGGTGGCACCGGCGGTGCCGGCGGCGCCGGTGGCCTGTTCGCCGGCGGTGGGGCCGGCGGCAACGGCGGCAGCGGTGGGGCCGGCGGTGCGGGCAGCACGGGTGCGGCGGTCGGGAACAGCGGTGGCACCGGCGGCGCCGGCGGCAGCGGGGGCGCCGGTGGCCAGGGTGCGCTGTTCCTCGGCGCGGGTGGCCACGGCGGTCTCGGCGGTTCCGGTGGTATCGGAGGGCACGGCGGTGACGGGGGCGCCGGCAGTGTGGCCGGTCTCGGCGGGATCGGCGGCACCGGCGGGACCGGCGGGACCGGCGGAAACGCCGGCCAGGGCGGGGCCGGTGGTGCCGGCCAGTTGTTCAGTGCCTCGGGTGCAGCAGGTGCCGCCGGTGTCGGTGGTCTGGGTGGCGAGGGCGGCAACGGCGGCGACGGCAGCACCGGCGCGTCCGCGGTTGCGGGCACCGGCGCCAACGGTGTCGCGGGCTTTGCCGGTGGTGCGGGTGGCGCCGGCGGTGTGGGCGGCGATTCCGGCCCGGGCGGCGTCAATGGTTCCGGCGGCAAGGGCGGTACCGGTGGTACCGGCGGCACGGGGGGCAAGGGCGCGGCCAGCTTGACCACGATCGGTGGCGATGGTGGCACCGGTGGTGACGGTGGTGATGCAGGTGCAGGCGGTAACGCCGGATCCGGCGGCACGGGTGGCACCGTCGGCAACGACGGCACCGGCGGCAAGGGCGGTCGGGGTGGTGACGGCGGTGCCGGCGCCGCAGGCCTCGGCGCCAGTCAGGGCGGCTTCACCGGCGGCGAAGGTGGACAGGGCGGGGACGGCGGCGCGGCGGGCGCGGGCGGTGTCAACGGCGCCGGCGGAGAAGGCGGTCGCGGCGGAGGAGGCGGTGCTGGGAAGGCTGCCCCCAACGGGTTCGGCGGCACCGGCGGCCAAGGGGGCGACGGCGGTGACGGAGGCGATGGCGGGAACGCGGGTGACGGCACCGGCGCGGCCGCACGCGGGGGCGCGGCAGGTGCCGGCGGCGACGCCGGCGAAGGTGGCCGCGGTGGTAACGGCAGCCTCAACCAGGGTGGCGGCCAGGGTGGCGCGGGCGGCCGCGGCGGACAGGGTGGCACCGGTGGCCTGGATACCGGCTCTGCCAGCAGCGCCGTCAGCGGAACCGGCGGCACCGGCGGACAGGGCGGAGACGGTGGGACCGGCGGGACCGGCACCATCGGCACCGCGGGCTCGGGCGGCGTCGGTGGCGAGGGTGGCGACGCCGGCGCGGGCGGTGCGGCCAACGTCGGCGGCATCGAGGGCAAAGCAGGGACCGGCGGCAAAGGCGGCGGCGGCGGTAACGGTGGCGTCGGAGTCGGCGGCAGCGGTGCCGGTCAGGCCGGCTACCAGGGCGGAGAGGGCGGCCGGGGTGGCGACGGCGGTGCTGCGGGTGCCGGTGGCACCAATGGAGTTGGCGGCACCGGCGGCACCGGCGGTAATGGCGGTGCCGGGAAGGCCGCAGCCGCCGGCTTCGGCGGACAGGGCGGCGAAGGCGGCGACGGCGGTGCCGGCGGCGACGGTGGCGACGGTGGCGACGGAGTGGGTGCAGGGGCGGTCGGCGGCGCGGCCGGCACCGGCGGCAACGGTGGCGGTGGCGGCCGCGGTGGTAACGGCAGCCTCAACCAGGGTGGCGGCCAAGGCGGCGACGGCGGCCAGGGCGGTCAGGGCGGCCGGGGCGGCCTCGACACCGGTGCCCTCAGCAGCACCGGCAGCGGAACCGGTGGGAACGGCGGTCAAGGCGGCGAGGGCGGTACCGGCGGCACCGGCACCCTCGACACCGCGGGGTTGGGTGGAACCGGCGGTAACGGCGGTGACGCCGGGCAGGGCGGCTTCGCCAATGTCGGCGGTGCCGAAGGCAGCGCCGGGATCGGGGGCAAGGGTGGCGACGGTGGCGATGGTGGAGTCGGTGCTGCGGGCTCTGCTGCGGGCCAGGCGGGCTACGGGGGCGGTGGCGGCGGCCTGGGGGGTAATGGCGGTTATGCCGGCGCAGGCGGTACCAATGGTGCCGGCGGCAGCGGCGGCGACGGCGGCCACGGTGGTGCCGGCAAAGCGGCTGCCAACGGATTCAGCGGTACCGGCGGTCAGGGTGGCAACGGCGGAGAAGGGGGCTACGGCGGAAATGCCGGCTCGGGACTCGGCGCGGTCGCCAGTGGCGGCGCAGCCGGAACCGGCGGCGACGGTGGCGAGGGTGGCCGGGGTGGCAACGGTGCCCCGACTCAATCCGGCGGGTTGGGCGGCAACGGCGGTCAGGGCGGCCGAGGTGGAGTCGGCGGCTTGAACAACCCCGCGTCCGGCAGCCCGACCAGTGTCGCAAGCGGAACCGGCGGTAACGGTGGCCGCGGCGGTGACGGCGGCACGGGTGGGGCCGGCAGCACCACTAACGGGGGTTCGGGTGGTGATGGCGGGTATGGCGGCGACGCAGGCGCGGGCGGCGTCGCCAACCTCGGCGGTACTGAGGGTAACGCCGGCACGGGAGGCAACGGAGGCAGCGGGGGGAAGGGCGGAGAAGGCAACGACGGTCCCAACCTGGGCCAGAGCGGCTTTTACGGCGGGAACGGCGGCCTGGGCGGCAACGGCGGCAACGCCGGCGTCGGCGGCACCAACGGCGACGGCGGCGCCGGTGGCCATGGCGGCGACGGCGGCGACGGCAGAATCGGCGCGGATGGAGTCGTCACTTCGGGCGGCGTCGGAGGGTATGGCGGCAACGGCGGCAATGGTGGCGACGGCGGGAACGCCGGCACCGGCAACGGCGCCAGCGGCAGCGGCGGACTAGGCGGCGAGGGCGGCAACGGTGGTGGCGGCGCCCGGGGCGGAGCCGGAGACGCCTACTCCGAAGGTGGCTTCGGCGGCAACGGCGGCGACGGCGGCCAGGGCGGTCGAGGCGGCCTCAACACCGACGGTGTCAGCAGTGTCAACAGTGGCAACGGCGGCGACGGTGGCCTGGGCGGTACCGGTGGCAAGGGCGGATCGGGGCCCCTGGGTGCCGCCGGGTCCGGTGGCACGGGCGGGACCGGCGGGAATGCGGGAGCGGGCGGGGACGCCAATGTCGGCGGAGCGCAGGGTTACGACGGAACCGCCGGTGACGGCGGCCGCGGCGGCGACGGCGGCAACGGAGCGAACGCAGCCGACGGCAACGGTGACGGCGGCCAGAACGGCGGTACCGGGGGGCGCGGCGGCGACGGCGGCCGGGCCGGTATCGGCGGCGCCAACGGTAACGGCGGCGAGGGCGGGCGCGGCGGTGACGGAGGCGACGGGGGTGACGCGCCGGAGGCCCCGATCGGTGTTCCCGGCGGAAACGGTGGGAGCGGCGGGGAAGGTGGCCAGGGCGGCAATGCCGGTACCGGCGTCGGTGCGGCCGCTCTCGGTGGCGGCGCGGGCACTGGCGGTGACGGTGGCGACGGCGGTCGCGGCAGTAACGGCTTCCCGACCATTCCGGGCGGAGTCGGTGGCGACGGCGGTGGCGGCGGGAATGGCGGCATCGGTGGCCTGAACACCGGCGCGCAGGGTAGCGCGGCCAGCGGTCTCGGTGGCAACGGTGGCAAGGGCGGGGAAGGCGGCCGCGGCGGTGACGCGGGTGCCGGCGTGGCTGCCGCGGGTGGTCGGGGCGGCGAAGGCGGCGACGCCGGTGCCGGCGGGCTGGCCAATACCGGCGGCACCAACGGCAACGCCGGTGTCGGCGGAGAAGGCGGGACCGGAGGTAGAGGCGGCAACGGTCATGACGCCGACGTGGGTGGTCGCGGTGGAGACGGCGGCGGCGGGGGATCGGCCGCGCTGGGCGGCACCAACGGCAACGGTGGGGTAGGCGGTGCAGGCGGGACCGGTGGGATCGGCTTCCCAGGTGCCGATGGCACGGGTGGATCAGCCTCGCCCGGCGGCTACGGCGGCGATGGCGGCGACGGCGGTGACGCCGGCCTGGGCAGCGGGGCGCCCGGCGATGGTGGCGACGCGGGTAAAGGCGGCCTCGGTGGGACCGGTGGCACGGGCGGCTACGGGGCGAATGGGTATGACGGTGGCGACGGGGGCACGGGCGGCCAGGGCGGCCGGGGTGGAAACGGCGGCAACCCCAGCCCGGGCGGCACCGGCGGAAGGGGAGGCCCCGGTGGCACCGGCGGCGAGGGCGGCGAGGGCGGTGGTTCGCAGTACGACCGAGGCGGCGACGGCGGCGACGGCGGCAGAGGGGGCGACGGCGGCAACGGCGTCGGCTCGCCCGGCGGCAACGGTGGCGACGGCGGCGAGGGTGGCGACGGCGGTATCAGCGGTGGCAACATCAACGGCTCGGGCGGGTCGCCCGGCAACCCGGGCCAGGACGGTCAGGTCACCTGAGCACGGCTATCCCAGCAGCGACGGCACCACGGCGTCGATCAGGTGTGGCCCGGGTTCGGCGAAGGCGTCGCGCAGCGCGTCAGCCAGTTCTTCGGCGGTGCCGGCCCGTCGCGCCGGCACGCCCATGCCTTGCGCGATCTGCACGAAATCCATTGTGGGACGTGATATGTCGAGCAGGTCGAGGGCTTTGGGGCCGGGCGCCGACCCGGCGCCGACACGTTGCAGTTCCAGGCGCAGGATGTCGTACTTGCCGTTGTTGTAGATGACGGTGGTGACGTCGAGGTTCTCCCGGGCCTGGGTCCACAATCCCGAAATCGTGTACATCGCAGAACCATCCGACTCCAGACACAGCACCGGACGGTCCGGTGCCGCGACGGCGGCGCCCACCGCGGTCGGGATGCCGTAGCCGATCGCGCCGCCGGTCAGTGTGAGCCAGTCATGCGCCGGGGCGCCGGCGGTGGCGGCGGGCAGCAACAGACCTGAGGTGTTGGATTCGTCGACGACGATCGCGCGCTCGGGCAGCAGCGCTCCGATCACGTCGGCCGCCGATGCCGCCGTCAACGGCCCGCACGGTAGCTCCGGACGCGACGCCACCGCCACCGGCACCTCGGTTCCCGGCGCCAACTCCTCGGCCAGGGCAACCAAAGCTATTCCAGCGCAACCGAATTCAGCGAGCCGATGGACTTGACAACCCGGCGGCACGAGGTCGCTGGGCAGGTCCGGGTAAGCGAAGAACGAGACCGGCGACCTGGCCCCGGCCAGTATCAGATGCTTGCTGCCCTCGAGTTGGGCGGCCGCGGCTTCGGCGAAGTACCCCAGACGTTCGACGGCCGGAACGCCGGCACCGCGTTCGAGCCGCGTGGGGAAGGTCTCGCACAGCAGGCGGGCACCGGTGGCTGCGGCGATCCGCGCGGCCGCGGCCAGCCCCGGCCCGCGGGTGGCGTCGCCGCCGATCAGGATGGTGGTGGGTTCATCCGAGCGCAGAACCTCAGCCACCGAACCGTTGTCGACGTGCCCGCCGGAGAACGAGGAAGCGACCGTCTTGGCCGGCCGGCCGCCGTCGGACCAGGACACGTCGGCGGGCAGGATCAGCGCCGAGGACATCGAGCCGGACACGCAGGCGGCGATGGCATCGGCGGTGTCGGCCCCCACTTCGGCGACGTCGGTGGTGCGGCGCACCCAGCCCGAGACGGTGCCGGCGACGGCGTCGATGTCGGATTCCAGTGGGGCGTCGTACTTCTTGTGGTACGTGGCGTGGTCGCCGACGACCACCACCATCGGGACGCGGGCGCGCCGCGCGTTGTGCAGGTTGGCCAACCCGTTGCCCAGTCCGGGTCCCAGATGCAGCAGTACGGCGGCGGGCCGACCGGTGATGCGCGCGTAACCGTCGGCGGCGCCGGTGGCCACACCCTCGAAAAGGGTTAGTACGCCCCGCATTCGGTCCACGGTGTCCAGGGCGGCGACGAAGTGCATCTCCGAGGTGCCCGGGTTCGAGAAGCACACGTCGACGCCACCGTCGACCAGGGTGTTGATCAGTGCCTGGGCTCCGTTCATCTGTCCGCCTTTCGTTGCAGCCTGAAGACCCGCTCGGCATTGCCGTGCAGGAAGTCGCGCCGCGCCTCGTCGCTGAGTCCGAGTTGGTCGATGCCGGCGAGGGCGTGCGAATGGGAGATCATCGGATAGTTGGTGCCGAACAACACTTTGCGTTGCCCCGTACCGGTTTTCATGAATCGGACGAGTTCGTCGGGAAGGCGACGCACCGTGTAGGCGGAGGTGTCGATGTAGACGTTCTCGTGCTTGCGGGCCACGGCGACCATTTCCTCGGTCCACGGATAGCCGACGTGGCCGCACACGATGACCAGTTCCGGGAAGTCCAGTGCCACCTGGTCGACATATGGAATGGGTCGACCGGTCTCCGACGGCTGCAACGGACCCGTGTGTCCGACCTGGGTGCAGAACGGCACGCCGGACTCGACGCACTGGGCGAACAGTGGATAGTAGCGCCGGTCGGTGGGCGGTGCGTTCCACAGCCACGGCACCACCCGCAGCCCGACGAAGCCGTCGGCGACGCGGCGACGCAGTTCTCGTACGGCCCGCATCGGACGGTCCAGGTCCACCGCCGCCAACCCGGCCAGCCTATCCGGGTACAGCGAAACCCATTGGGCTACCTCGTCATTGGAGACCAGATCTAACCCACCCGGTCCGGTCCACGCGCTCAGCAGGCCGAGCTGCACGCCGCCGGCGTCCATCGAGGCCACCGTGGCCGCGATGGGTATCTCGGCATCTGGGATCGACCCCCCGGTCCAGCGTCGCAGCGAGGCCAGCATCTCGTTGCGCAGGAACCGCTGAGTCGGATGCTGCATCCACACGTCGATCGCCATCGCGCGTTGACTCTAACTCGCTGACGATGCCGGCCGCGGAGCGGCAACAGGTCACGCCTGCAACGCCTCGCGTGCAGCCGCGTGCGTTTGACTCAGATAACCGCCGCCGAACAGCACCACGTGCGCCAGCAGCGGGAACAGTTGATGCAGCCGCACTCGACTGCGCCATCCGGGTCGCAGCGGTCGCACGTGCTGGTACCCGGCGATCACCGCGTCCAGATGCGGACAGCCGAACAGCGCAAGCATCGCCAGGTCGGTCTCACGGTGGCCGCCGTGCGCGGCGGGGTCGATCAACACCACACCGGCCGGTGTCCACATCACGTTGCCACTCCACAGATCGCCGTGCAGCCGGGCGGGCGGGTCGTCGTCGTCGAAGTCGCCTGCACGACAACGCCGCACGACCGCATCGACGGCGTCACGGGTGCTGCCATCGAGTTGGCCGCCGGCCAGCTCGGCCATCGGGGCCAGCCGTTCGTCGGCGTAGCAAAGACCCCAACTGCGGTGCCCGCGCAGCGACATCGGCAGCGGCTGGGACAGTGGCCCGAAAAATCCCGGGCCGTCCCAGCCGTCGGGCCCGACGCCGAAGGCCGCCGCTCCGGCGTCGTGGGTGACGGCCAGCCTGCTGCCGAACTCCCGCGCCGCCGCGCCGCTGGGCCGCACCGATTCGAGTCGTTGCAGGGTGAGGCTGGTCGCGTCCACGGACACCACCCGCGCGCACGGCACGCCGCCGTCGACGTCGGCGAGCCAACCCAGACCGGCGGCCTCCCACGCGAAGAAACGGTCCGGCGCGCCCACCCGGCTCTTGACGAAGTCGCTCACGACGCGACTGTAGACACCGGCCCGGAGTTGAGTCCGACGAACTGGTTCTCTCGCCGAAACCACTACGTGCCCGGCGAAATCGCGATAGATTTCCGAGACAATTGACGGAAACGTCGATTCTCGAATAGTCGTGCACAATGCCGGAGTCGCGTGATGACGTTCCTTTCCGCCGCACCCGATCTGATCGCCACTGCGACAGAAAACTTGGCCGAGATCCGGTCGGCCCTGCAGCACGCGAACGCTGCCGCCGCGCAGGCCACCACCCAGCTGGCCGCAGCGGCGGCCGACGAGGTGTCGGCGCAGATCGGTGCGTTGTTCGGTGCGCACGGCACCGCCTACCAGGCGGTCAGCACGCAGGTGGCCGCGTTCCAGCAGGAATTCGCCGGTGCGCTCAGCGCGGCGGCCGTGGCCTACTCGGGCACCGAGTCCGCATCGGCTGCCGCGATCACCCCGCCGGCCATCTTCGGCCGGCCGCTGTTCGGCAACGGGGCCGACGCCACCACGCCCGGTGGCAGCGGCGGCGACGGCGGCTGGTTGTTCGGTGACGGCGGTAACGGTGCGGCCGGGGCCGCCGGGCAGGCCGGCGGCAACGGCGGGTCGGCTGGACTACTGGGCCGGGGCGGTACGGGCGGTACCGGCGGTGCCGGCAGCCACGGCGGCGCCGGTGGCAGCGGGGGCTGGCTGCTCGGCGTCGGAGGTGCCGGCGGCACCGGTGGATCCGGCGGTGGCACGGGTGGCGCCGGCGGCAACGGCGGACTGCTGTGGGGTGGTGGCGGCGCCGGTGGCACCGGTGGTTCCGGTGGCGGCACGGGCGGGGCAGGCGGGCGCGCGGAATGGCTGTTCGGCGCCGGCGGGGCCGGCGGGACCGGCGGCGCGGGCGACCCGGGATCCGAGGGTGGTGGTACCGGTGGCGACGGCGGGCGTGGTGGAGTCGGCGGTGCGGGCGGACTGCTGGCCCGCGGTGGTGCCGGCGGTGCTGGAGGTGTGGGTGGCACCGGCGGTGCCGGCGCCACCGCAGCGGTCGGCGGCACCGGTGGTATCGGCGGAGACGGCGGCGCCGGCGGTCACGGCGCCCTGCTGCTGGGCCCGGGCGGTACCGGCGGGGCGGCCGGAGCGGGCGGCACCGGGGGCGCCGGCGGAACTGGTGCGGACGGCGCGGTCGCCGGTCTGGGTGGCATCGGGGGCACCGGAGGCCAGGGCGGTGTGGGCGGGGTGTCCGGTCACGGCGGTGCCGGCGGGGAGGCAGGCGGATTGTTCGGTGTGGCCGGCCACGCAGGCAGCACCGGCACCGGTGGCACCGGAGGCGCCGGGGGTGCTGGTGGCAGCGGCTTAGCCGGTACCAAATCCGCCGCCGGGCTCACCGGCGGCGACGGGTTCGCCGGGGGCCCCGGGGGCGACGGTGGCCAGGGTGGCAACGCGGTCGACGGCGGAATCAACGGTTCGGGTGGCGTCGGCGGAAACGGTGGCACGGGTGGCAAGGGTGGCACCGGTGGTGCGACCGTCGCCGGCAACGACGGCGCCACCGGAGGAAAGGGCGGGGCGGGCGGCGATGCCGGGCTCGGTGGTGCGGCGGGAACCGGCGGGCAGGGCGGGGTGGCCGGCAACGCCGGCACCGGCGGCACCGGTGGTCGGGGCGGGGACGGCGGCACCGGCAGCAAGGGTGCCGACGCGGCTGCGGGCAGCGGCGCCACGGGCGACACCGGTTTCGTCGGCGGTACCGGTGGTGAGGGCGGGGCAGGCGGTAAGACCGGCGCGGGCGGAACCAACGGCAGCGGCGGCCAGGGCGGCACCGGCGGGCAGGGCGGCACCGGTGGACAGGGCGGATCGGGCGCCGACAACTCCAGCGGGGTCGGCCACCAGGGTGGCACCGGTGGCACCGGCGGAGACGCTGGTCAAGGCGGTGCAGGCGGTGGCGCGGGCAGCGGCGGGCACGGGGGTGCCGACGGCGCCCGAGGCGATGCCGGCACCGGTGGTACCGGCGGGACCGGGGGCACGGGCGGGACCGGCGGCAACGGCATCAGCGCGGCGTCGAATACCGGCGCAGACGGCACCGACGGCTTCGCCGGCGGCAAGGGCGGTGGAGGTGGCCAGGGCGGCAACTCGGGCGCCGGGGGTACGAACGGCAGCGGCGGTAAAGGCGGTCAGGGCGGCAACGGCGGCTATGGCGGCAACGGCGGGTCGGGCGTCGCCAACGACACGGGCATCGGGGGTGACGCCGGCAACGGGGGCGCAGGCGGCGATGCGGGCGACGGCGGGAGCGGCGGCACAGTCGGCAGCGGCGGAACCGGCGGCGACACCGGCGAACACGGACTACGAGGCGGCGGCGCCGACGGCGGCAGGGGTGGCGACGGCGGCGGCGGCGGCCTCGGCGGCACGTCGACCAGCACGCCGGGCGCAGCGGGTGCCTCCGGGTTTGCCGGGGGCGACGGCGGAACCGGCGGCCGGGGTGGCGCGGGCGGCGGCAACGGCGGGGCCGGCGGCAACGGCGGCCAAGGCGGTGACGGTGTCGGCGGCAACAACGGCGGCGCCGGCGGTCAGCCCGGCGGCGACGGCGGCGACGGGGGTGACGGTGGCAACGCTGGCAAGGGCGGCGCTGCCGGCTCCGGCGGCGGCCGCGGCGGGGAGGGCGGTTCGGGTGGCAAGGGCGGTGCAGGCGCCCGGGCCGGGGCCGGCACCACCGACGGCGCGCACGGCGGCGACGGTGGCGACGGCGGCCGCGGCGGCGACGCCGGCGCCGGCGGTGACGCAGGCCCGGACGGCACCGCCGGGGCTGTTGGCAAGGGTGGTCTCGGCGGAAACGGCGGAAACGGGGGTCGGGGCGCTGTCGGCTACCGCGGTACCGACAGCACTGACGGCGGCACCGGCGGCACCGGTGGCACCGGCGGCCAGGGCGGTAACGGTGGTGATGGCGGCGACGGTGGCGACGGTGTCGGCGGTGTGGGTGGCGGCACCGGAGGCAACGGCGGCAAGGCCGGCGATGGCGGCACCGGCGGCACCGGCGGAACCAGCACCGGAGCGGCGGTGCACGTCACCGGCGGTGACGGCGGCCGCGGCGGGATCGGCGGGGACGGCGGCAACGGTGGCTTGGCCGGCGCGGGCGGCGCCGGCGGCGGCGTCGAAGGCAAGGCCGGCACCGTCGGCAACGGCGGGGCCGGCGGCCAGGGCGGGTCGGGCGGTACCGGCGGTGAGGGCACCAATCCCCCGCCGATACACATCGACAACGCCGCCGACGGTGCCGACGGTGCCGACGGCATCCCCTGGGGGGCGAACGGTGAGAGTGGCGCAAACGGCGTGACGACCGGCCAGCAAGGCGGCAACGGTGGCAGTGGCGGCACCGGCACCAGTGGCAACATGATCGTTGCCGTCGGTGGCGACGGCGGCAACGGCGGCGACGGCGGCACCGGCGCGAACGGCGGAAACGGCGGGCGCGGCGGCGACGCCGACCGTACCGTCAACAACAACTTTCCCAGCCAGGGCGGCCAGGGCGGCGACGGCGGCCGGGGCGGTGCCGGCGGAAACGGTGGAAACGGCGGCGACGGCGGAGAAGTCCTCAGTCCGAACGCCTGGGATATCGACTTCTACTACCACGCGGGCGACGGCGGCGACGGTGGCGCCGGGGGGACGGGCGGACGCGGCGGAAACGGTGGAAACGGCGGGCTCAGCTACAGCGCCTACGAGCCCGGCGGTAACGGCGGAACCGGTGGCCGCGGCGGCGACGCCGGCGGACTGACCAGCACCGGCGGCACCGGCGGCGACGGCGGCGCGGGCGGCACCGGGGGCAACGCCGGCACCGTCGGCGATCTCACCGGCGCGGTCGGTGGCGTCGGCGGCCTGGGCGGCGACGGCGGCACCGGAGGAGTAGGCGCGGCCGGTGGCGCCGGCGGTGACGGCGGCAAGGGTGGTCCCGCCGCATCCAATGCCTACAGCGGCAACGGCGGAAACGGCGGCGATGGCGGAAACGGCGCCGACGGCGGCCGGGGCGGGAACGGCGGGCAGGGCGGGGCCGGCGGAATCGGTCCCAACGGTCAGGCCGCCGGCGGCTCGGGCGGCGGCGCCGGCTTCGGTGGGCTCGGCGGAGCGGGCGGGGACGGCGGCGCGGGCAATGCCCCGGGCACCGCCGCCAATCCTGCTCATCTGGGTGCGCCGGGAGTCGACGGCATCGACGGCGACGCCGGGAACACCGGCCCCCGGGGCACGGTGGGCGCCCCGGGCTGATCGCCGGCTGGTCAGGCGGTTACGTGCGCGGCATGCACGTCGTCGGCCGGCCGGGCCTCGGTCTGCTCCTTGGCCCAGCGGTAGTCCGGCTTGCCCGCGGGCGAGCGCTTCACCTCGTCGACGAACCAAAGGCTGCGCGGCACTTTGTATCCCGCGATCTCCGACCGCACGAAGCTGTCCAGCTCCGCCAGGGTCGGCCGCGCCCCCTGCCGGGCCTGCACCACGGCGGCGACGTGCTGGCCGTAGCGCGGGTCGGGCACCCCGACCACCAGCGCGTCGAACACGTCGGGGTGGCCTTTCAAGGCGGCCTCGACCTCCTCGGGGTAGATCTTCTCCCCGCCACTGTTGATCGACACCGAACCGCGTCCCAGCATGGTGACGCTGCCGTCCTCCTCGACCAGCGCCCAGTCGCCGGGGATCGCGTAGCGGACCCCGTTGATGGTCCGGAACGTCTCGGCGGTCTTCTTCTCGTCCTTGTAGTAGCCGAGCGGGATGTTGCCTCTCTTGGCGAGGAAGCCGCGCACGCCCGAGCCGGGCTTGACCTCGTTGCCGTCCTCGTCCAGGACCACCGTGCGGTGGTCGATGGTGACCCGGGGACCGCCGCTGTGCGGCGCGTCCTTGGCGACGATGCTGGTGCCGCCGAAACCGGTCTCCGACGACCCGATGGAGTCGGTGATGACGCGATTGGGCAGCAGCTCGAGGAACTTCTCCTTGATGCTCGGTGAGAACAGCGCGGCCGTCGACGCGAGCAGGAACAGCGACGACAGGTCGTACTCGTTGCCGGCGTCCTGGTGTGCCAACAGCGCGTCGAGCAACGGGCGCGCCATCGCGTCACCGGTGAAGAACAGCAGGTTGACTTTGTGCTGGTGGATCGTCCGCCATACCTCGTCGGCGTTGAATTCCGGTGCCAGCACGGTGGTTTGGCCCGAGAACAGCGACATCCAGGTGGCCGACTGGGTGGCGCCGTGAATCATCGGCGGGATCGGGTAGCGGACCATCGGCGGGTTCGCGGCGGCCGCTTTGGCCAGGTCGTACTCGTCCTTGATGAATTCGCCGGTGGCGAAGTCGGTGCCGCCGAACAGCACGCGGTAGATGTCCTCGTGCCGCCACATCACGCCCTTGGGGAAGCCGGTGGTGCCGCCGGTGTAGAGCAGGTAGATGTCGTCGGCGCTGCGCTCGTCGAAGTCGCGCTCGGGGGACCCCTGCTCCAGCGCGGCGTAGAACTCGACGCCGCCGTAGCGCTGATAGTCGTTGTCGGAGCCGTCCTCGACCACCAGGATCGTCTTGACGTCGGGGGTGTCGGGCAGCACGTTGGCGACCCGGTCGGCGTACTGCCGCTCGTGCACCAGCGCCACCATGTCGGAGTTCTCGAACAGGTAGCGTAGTTCGCCCTCGACATAGCGGAAGTTGACGTTGACCAGGATCGCGCCCGCCTTGATGATGCCCAGCATCGCGATGACGATCTCGATGCGGTTGCGGCAGTACAGGCCCACCTTGTCGCCCTTCTGCACACCCTGGTCGATCAGGTAGTGCCCGAGGCGGTTGGCCTTCTCTTCCAGTTCGGCGTAGGTCAACTGCTCGTCACCGGAGATGAGCGCTACGCGGTCCGGCACAGCGTCGATGGCGTGCTCGGCGAGGTCAGCAATATTCAGGGCCACGGCCACCAAATTAGAACGTGTTACATTTCTTGACAAGCTGATGCCCGATGTCGCGCGAAAGGCGGTCCCGGTGAGCGAGAGCCCAGCAAACGAATCCGGTTCTTCGGAAGCCGACGCGCTGGTCGAGCAGCGCGGTCACACGCTGATCGTCACGATGAATCGGCCGGCCCGTCGCAACGCTCTGAGCACCGAAATGATGCGGATCATGGTCGAGGCCTGGGACCGGGTGGACAACGACCCCGACATTCGGTGCGCCATCCTGACCGGCGCCGGTGGCTACTTCTGCGCAGGCATGGACCTCAAAACGGCGACGCAGAAGCCGCCGGGGGATTCGTTCAAGGACGGCAGCTACGACCCGTCGCGCATCGATGCGCTACTCAAGGGGCGCCGACTCACCAAACCGTTGATCGCCGCCGTCGAAGGACCCGCGATCGCCGGCGGCACCGAGATCTTGCAGGGCACCGATATACGTATCGCCGGCGAGAGCGCGAAGTTCGGCATCTCCGAGGCGAAGTGGAGTCTGTACCCGATGGGCGGTTCGGCCGTGCGACTGGTGCGCCAGATTCCCTACACGGTGGCCTGCGACCTGCTGCTGACCGGTCGGCACATCACCGCCGCCGAGGCCAGGGAGATGGGGCTGATCGGGCATGTCGTCCCGGACGGCCAGGCGCTGACCAAGGCCCTCGAACTCGCCGAGATCATCGAGAACAACGGGCCGCTGGCGGTCCAGGCAATCCTGCGCACCATTCGCGAAACCGAAGGCATGCACGAAAACGAAGCCTTCAAGATCGACACCCAGATCGGGGTCTCGGTGTTTCTCTCCGACGACGCGAAAGAGGGCCCGCGCGCATTCGCCGAGAAGCGCAAGCCGCAATTCCAGAACCGCTAGCCGTCACGGGTTGGCGAGATTGCTGCTCAATTTGCTCGTGATGCGGTTGGCGACAACCTGAGCCTGGTCGACGGTGTCGTAACCGCACGCCACCACGTCGACGACATACTGCGTTTGGTATGTCAGCACGTGCTGGCAGGTGTATCGCGAATTCTCCTGCGAAATGGCCGCGGTCAGGGTGGTGTCGGTCTGTTTCATCGACTTCATCAGCCAATGGCCGACGGTGCCGCTGGCGTCGACGGTGTATGACTGGCCGTTGCATTTCTGCCACGACTGCGTCGCCGTCCGGAGATATGTCTTGGCCTTGTCTTCGGTGCCGAGGGCGACCATTCCCTGCGCGACGTAATGCGTCCGTTCACCTTGCGGGGACGATCCCACCGCGCCCCTGAGCGCCACCCAGTCGATGCCGGTCAGGGAATCGGGCGGCACGATCATGGAAATTCCGATACAGGTGGCGGGATTCACCCGGACCGGATCCTTCGACAGCCGGCTGAACCGACTCGAGGTCACGAACGAGTTGTCGCCGACCGCCGACCGGATCTCTGCCTCGGTCAGCGTTGAGACGGTGAGCGCCGGGGCCAACGGTTGCTCGGTCGATGGCTTGGCCCGGCTGTTACCGGCCCGCAGGACGACGGTGGTGACGATGATCGCGACAGCGGCGACCGCGATCAGCGCGCATGTCAGCAGTTTGCGATTCATGATGCCGCCAGGATTTTGGAAACGAGGGTGTCTGCCTTCGACTCGACGCCGGCCCGGTTGTCACAGACGATGACGGTCGCAATGGCGGTGTCGGACGTGGCCACGTTCTGTTGACACAGGAAGCTGCTGTCGTCGACGAAATGGTATTGCGCGGATATTTTGGTGCGTCCGTCCGCGACGATCGTCGCTTTCATCTTGACGCCACCGGCCGAGTAATCGAGGTTGTTGCAGCTGCGCCAGGCCTGCAGTCGTTGTTGCAGAAAGCGATTCGCCGCCGACACCGATGGCGCGTTCGCCAGATATTGATCCACGCTGCCCCGGATGTCGTTTCCGGTGGCGTGCAACGTCTGGGAATCGGCCGTGTTGATGCCGACGGCAGCGAATGCCGCTTTCATATCGATCGACTGAATTGCTCCGCACTGTTGCGGCGTGACGGTGAAGCCGGGCTCGGTGAGTTTGCGTGCCGAGTCGATGAGCCGATAGTTCTTTTCACCCATGACGTTGTTGACCTGCTGCACCGACAGCAACGCCGGTCCCGCCGCTTCGGAGGACCCGGTGGCCACGAAGATGATCGGCACCGCGATCGCGACGGCGACAACGGCGCAACCCGCGGTGACAGCGACCGCGTGCCGCTGCCACCGACCAACCTGACCGCCGGCGGCGAACGCCACGGGTTGCTGTCGGGGCCCGGGTGGTGGCCACGGCGCGGCCGCGGGGGCGCCGTGCCACGGCCCGGCAGCGGGGGCGAATCTCGGATCCACCCCGCCCGGCCCGGGCGGAATCGGTTGCGGAGTCATCACGGGTTGCGGTCCGGTAGGAGGGCCGGTGATGGCCGCGCGGGCTGCGGCGGTCAATTCCTTGGTGGTGTCGTAGCGGTCGTCGGGGTTTTTGGCCATCCCTTTGGCCACCACGGCGTCGAGTTGGGCGGGCAGGCCGTGGCGCAACACCGACGGC
>NZ_JCALCL010000013.1:0-129248 GCF_059812325.1 Mycobacterium sp. NGS61 | reverse complement strand
GCACGAGTTCCCGGTCACCGACACCCCGCGGTACAAGCAGATCGGTGAGCGGTTCGGGATGGTCGCACACGAGCAGGGCATCTGCGGCGCTCATGTGCATGTCGAGGTTCCCGATCGGGCGGCCGCCGTCCACGCGAGCAATTGGCTGCGGCCGTGGTTGCCGACACTGCTTGCGCTGTCAGCGAATTCGGCGGTGTACCGCAGTTGTGACACCGGCTATGCGAGCTGGCGCAGCGTGCTGTGGCGGCGTTGGCCGGTGGCGGGCGCTCCGCCGTATTTCGCCTCGCCCGACGAGTACGACCGCACCGTGCAGATGCTGGTCGACACCGGGGTGTTGCTGGATCAGGGCATGGTCTATTGGGACGTGCGCCCGTCCGCGGTGTTCCCGACGGTCGAGGTGCGGGTCGCCGACGTGCCGGCGACGGTTGACGAGACGGTGTTGCTGGCCACCCTGATCAGGGCCGCGGTGATCACCGCCGTCTACGAAGCGCCGGCAGGTGCCGACCGGCTGCCCCCGGCGGTCTTGCGCGCCGCGTACTGGCAGGCCGCGCACGATGGACTGGCCGGCAACACGCTGGATCTGATCAGCGGCCGCGGCTCGGTACCGGCCCGCGAGCAGCTTTCCGCGCTGGTGCAGCGGGTACGCCCGGCGCTGGACGCACTCGGCGAGTACGCCCGGGTGGTCGAGGAAGTCGACCGAGTTGCCACGCAGGGCAACGGGGCGATGCGTCAGTTGCGGGCGTGGCGCGAGCGCGGCGAGGTGATGGACGTCATCGAAGCGGCTGCCGCGGCCACACTGTCGGCTCACTGACTGGGCTCACTGACTCGGCTCACAGGGAAAGCAGTCGGTACAACCCGATCAATCCCACCACAACGATGGTGGCGCGCAATGCATTCGGCGACAACCGTCGGCCGTACCGGGCACCGACCAGCCCGCCGATCGACGAGCCCACTGCGATCACACCTGCCGCCGGCCAGCTGATGCGATCCCACGCCACCAACGTATAGCCAACGGCGGCAACAACATTCACCACCAGCGTGAGCAGGTTCTTGGCGGCGTTCATGCGCTGGACGGACTCCGGCAGCAATGCACCCATCATCCCGACCAACAGAATGCCCTGCGCGGCAGTGAAATACCCGCCGTAGACGCCGACCGCGAAGGTCCCCGCCACAAGTGCGACCATCCGGGCGGAGGTGATCCGCTCGACCGAGCGGCCCTCCTGTTCGGCCCGCCGCCGCGCCCAGGATTGCAACCACGGCCCGAGCACCACCAGCACCAGAGCCAGCACCAGCAGCGCCGGCACGATCCGGGTGAACACCTGCTCGGGCAGATGCAGCAGCAGGTAGGCGCCCAGCACCCCGCCGGCCAGCGAAGCCGGAATCTGCCAGCGCAACCGATCCCACTGACCGCGTAACTCGGCGCGGTAACCCCAGGTGCTGGACACTCCCCCGGCCACCAGACCGACCGCGTTGGACATGGTGGCCGTGACCGGCGGATAGCCGAGGGCAACCAACGTCGGAAACGTGATCAGGGTGCCCGAGCCGACGAGCGCGTTGATCGCACCGGCCCCGAGTCCAGCCAGCCCGATCAGGAGCAGGTGGTGAACCGACACCCCGAGAACCCCGAAAGTCTAGTGACGACAACGAAATTCAGCGGGCGCCCGGGGGTTACCCGAGCACCCGCTGATCCGGTCTGACGGCGTAGCCCTGTGCTAGGAACCTAGGTAGGGAACGCCGGGCAGGTTGGGGATGTTGTGCCAGTTGGGCAGCGGGCCGCCCTGCTGGAACAGCTGCACCGCAGCGTCCTGCCCGTTCGCGTTGGCAACCCAGTCGCGGATGGTGAAGAACAGATCGGTGCTGGCCCGGGTCGCCAGTTGCGCGGCGACGTCGTACTCATTGAGGTTGGTGCCCGGGACGGGCGTACCACCGCGCGGGGTGTGCGGGCCGTCCTTGTTCAGCAGCGTGTGGCACTCCTGGAATCCCGGCGGCGGTCCGCCTGCAGGGCAACCCTCGAGGGGGAACTGCTGCGCGAAGTCGATGCTGTAGTAACCGGTGTGCAGGTCGGCCGGGAAGTCGGCCGGGTTGCAGACGGGGAAGATCGGCGGGGCGAGCCGGTCCAGCTGGCCGATGGCGATGTTGTCGTCGACCCAGTTGGAGTGGGAGTAGAAGTCCTGCAGGGTGTGCAGCAGGGCACCGAACGCGGCGCGGGCACCGGGCCCGTCAGCCTCGACGTTGCCGTTGAGCACCGATCCGCTCAGGACGATCGGCGAGAAGGTGTCCCAGGCGACTCGCGCCCGATTGCAGATGTCGGTGGGGTTGATCGAGTTGTCCAGGTGCCGGAACTCGTCGGTGGCGAAGGCATCGCTGCCCAGCGCGCCGCCGCCCGGCGGCGGCCCCACCAGGATCTGGTTGACCGCCAGCTGGCTGACCTGGTCAGCGGGAAGCGCGTTGCGCGTGATCGTCTCGTGGTACTTGACGTAGAACGCCTGAGCCGTCGGCGCGCCGAAGGATACGACGGCTGCGACGGCCGCCAGTATCGCGACGAGGACGCCCAACGGGTGCCTGCGGGTTAGCGTCATGAGAACTCCGTACTGGTAGGGACAGCTAATTGGGACCTAGAAGAACTCGGTGTCGTGCGCTTTCGTAGACGTTTCCTCATGAACCTTACGAAATCAATAAAGACCCGTCGATATCAGCATCAACGCATGCTTTCCGCGAGGTAGGGAAGCGTCGTAGTCCGGTAGGTCTCCACGGTGTCCGCGAGCAGTTCGGCGAACTTGGCCTGCAGGGTTGCCGTCGCGTCTCCAACCGGCTTGTCGCAGAAGCGGCACCGGGCCGCGAACCGGGCGTGCTCGTCCTCACCGGGCCAGAATCGGCGTGGCCCCACCGTGGCTCCCGGGTCGTACTGAACGGCTTGATGCGCGCTCTCGCGCAGGATCCTTCCGACCGGATGTTGCTGTGGGCATTCGAGTTTCAGCGTGCCGATGCCTTCGGAGAAGCTCATTGCTAGATGTCGCTGGTGAGATACCGGGTCTTGACCGGGGGCGCGGCCAGCAACGGCGGAAGCTGCGTCAGCTTGCCTTCCCCGGCCCTGAACCGGCGGTAGGCCTCGTCGTGGTCCACCGATTCCCACACCTCGTAGATCAGCCAGTGCGCCTCGTCCTGCTCGTCGACCCACACGTCGGTCTGCAGGTTGCCGTCGAACGCGCGGGTGTCCTGCAGGGCCCGGCCCATCAGTTCTCGCCCGGCCGATACCTGATCGGGCTTGAATCGCAGCTCGAGAATCACCGTGACCGGCATCGTCGTCTCCTGTTCTGCCGCGGCGCGTGCGGTCAGGGGAATGGTACTTCGTGGGCACTGGCCAGCGGTCGCACCGAATGCCTTACCCGGACTCCGGGCGGCGGGGCGGTAGCTATGCCGGCGCGCCGTACTGCTCGTTGGGCAGGCCAGGCGTCGCGGCCAGCGGATCCGGACCGAAGCGATTCGGCCCCTCGGTGCCCCTCGCGACAACCCAGACCAGCAGCGCGATGGCCCCGATGACCGGGATGAGGCTGAGCAGCACCCACCAGCCCGAGGCGTCCACGTCGTGCAGGCGTCGGACACTGACGGCCAGGCTCGGGATCGCGGTGAGGAGGTTGAATATGACCGAGACGATCTGCATGTCCATGCTGGCGTCGACCAGTGTGGACGCGATGCCGCCCAGGACGGTGAAGAGGACCCAGTACCAGAACTCGGACCGGCAGGCGCGACCGCTGAAGGTGACGTACTTGGTGAACCCGGTCGCGACGGCCTGCCCGAAGCCCATCTCATCTCCCCCGGATCGGGATGCGTACTTGTGGTCCCGGCTGGGATCGAACCAGCGACCTTCCGCGTGTGAAGCGGACGCTCTTCCACTGAGCCACGGGACCGGCGCCGAGAGGCGAACGACGTCGAAGATTATCACGATCCGCTGAGGGGACGTGCGACGCGAACCGTCCACCCCCGCATTGGACACGCTCGGTACCAAGGAATTTGTGTGCGCTCGCGCACTGGACTATCGTCGTGCTTCGCACCGAGCGACGATCTCGCTCGTTGCGCGCGGATGTAGCGCAGTTGGTAGCGCATCACCTTGCCAAGGTGAGGGTCGCGGGTTCGAATCCCGTCATCCGCTCGAAGGTGCAAATGGCATCAATCCAGCGGTGGAGTGGCCGAGTGGTGAGGCAACGGCCTGCAAAGCCGTGCACACGGGTTCGATTCCCGTCTCCACCTCCGACTTTTGACTCCAGCGCGATTAGCTCAGCGGGAGAGCGCTTCCCTGACACGGAAGAGGTCACTGGTTCAATCCCAGTATCGCGCACCAGCATTCATGCAGGTTAGAGATATTGTTCGCGACACTTCCTGAAGTTCGTGAACTCCCCGTGAACTCCCTCTGCGCGCCCATGTGCTCACGGTTGACGCGTACGCCTATCAGGCACACAATGGGATCATGGCTACGAAATCCGAGCGTTTCGCTGTGCGCCTGACCCCCGAGCAGGACGCACTGATCCGCCATGCCGCCGAGGTCGAAGGACTTGACCTCACCAGCTTCACCGTGAGAGCCACTGTCGCGCACGCTCGCGACGTCCTCGCAGACCGTCGACACTTCGTCATCGACGACGCCGCATGGACCGAATTCAACGCCCTACTCGACCGGCCCGCCCAGTTCAAGGAAGCGCTGGCGAAGATGTTTGCCAAGCCGTCCATCTTCGAACGGGACGCATGACCGGCTACAGCATCCCCCGACCGATCAGCGACGTTGACGACGCCGCTGCATTCGACAGCGGCGAATCCACCCTCGACGACTACCTCCGTAAACGCGCGCTAGCCAACCACGTCAGCGGCGCATCCCGTTGCTTTGTCACCTGCCGCGACGGCCGCATCGTCGGCTACTACGCACTGTCAACCGGGGCGGTCTCGCATGCTGACTGCACCGGCAAGTTCCGCCGCAACATGCCCGACCCGATACCGGTGATCCTGCTATCGCGCCTCGCCATCGACCGCAAGCACCAAGGCTGCGGGCTGGGCGAGAACCTGCTCCGCGACGCCATCGGACGCAGCGTGCAAGTCGCCGAAGATATCGGCGTCCGTGCCATCCTCGTGCATGCGCTCCACGACCAGGCGCGCAGCTTCTATACCCGCTACCAGTTCGAACCGTCCCCCACCGACCCTCTTCACCTAATGCTGATGGTCAAAGACGCCAGGTTGAGCGTTCCGGCCTTGCAGAAAGATAGGAATACCGCTCGTCGCGACCTAATCGAAATGATGGTCCAAACCGGTGCAGACCGTGACCACCTCGAATCGTTCACCAATGAGCAGTTCCGCCGTCTGATGGCAGTCATGGTGCTCACCCACGCCGACGAGTTGCACAAACTCGCCCCGGACCAGGCCGGCGACGCGCTGACCGCCGCTCGCGAAGCCACCGGATTTACCGATAAGGCACTACGGGCGGTGACGCTCCCCGACGGGAGTGCCGTCTTGATCGACGCCGACAACGAGGACACCGACGAGATCCGCGACGACGTCGCCGAAGAGGGACCTTCATGACGATCTGCTATCACACCACCGATGCGGCCGATGCGATCCTCAGCGGAGGCTTCCGCGATAGCATCGGGTCAATCGTGCCCGGTGAGGGCGTGTTTCTCAGCGAGCACCCGCTGATGGATGCCATGGAAGGCGCAACAGGCGAGCAGCTCCTACGGGTCAAATTCGGTGACGACGTCAACCTCAACATCTACGAACTGCCCGTTGGTGCGCCGCGCCAATGGTTCATGCCGGCTGCGGTGATCAATGAACACGCCACCGTGACACTGCTGAGCGACGCCGAGCGTGACGCGGCGGTAAACGCCAGGCTGTCCGGACTGGCGGCTGTCACCACCACTTGCTACGCCATCGCCGCACTCGACAGCGACGGCAAACCCGTCAAGTACCTCCCGTTTTACGGGGAGGGCTGGGCGCCCGGCACCAGTTACAAGTTGCAGAGCGACCCAGCGATGGCGTGGAGATTCGGTGACAAGCAGGTCGCGGAGGAGACCGCCGCCGTGATGAATGCGACCCACGGCAACAGCCCGGAGCTTCGAGTCATCGAAGTGGACTGCGACGGACCACCCCTCACTTTCGTGCCCTGAAATCTCAAATCCCCACCTGCCCAAACAGGCCACCCCAGACGAAGTGGTTGGAGTCGCGCGCCGCCTCCGTCAGTGGCTGAGCCGACACCTCGACGCGTTGTCGCGGTGGCCAAGGTTTTGGGCATCAGTTCATCGAATCCGCTCGGCTGAAGGTTTGACGAGATCGCCACCGACTTGCGCTCATAGGCTGCATCGACAATGCGATAAAGCCCTTCGGCGGTATCAGTACCGACCGGGAGCAGGCCGACGTCATCAATGACCACGAGCTCGGCGCGCACGATCTTGGCCGCTGCCTTGCCCGAGAGAGTCGTCGGCGCGGTGGGACCGAACGAGCACCCCCGATTTGTTCGAGGGTGAACCACGCCACCGGCATTCCGGCCTCGATCACCCTCTGGCCCAACGCTTCCAGGAAGAACGTCTTACCGGTGCCGGCCGGCCCGCAGACCACCAGATTCTCCCGGCGCCCTACCCATTCCCCGGTCACAGCAACCCGTGCAGCGTTGTCAGCGTCGACGGCGCGCACAATGGCGGCATGGCTCAAGCCGTTGGCCAACGCGACCGTTGGCCTTTCATGCATATCGTCGTTGCGACACCCTGCATCGCGGCTGCAGGCGAACCTTTTCGATGTGCGCATCCATCAGCGCCGAACCAATTATCACGTTGGCGGAGTTGGGGATTGCGACGTCGACAGTCATGAAGAATTGGTTCCCAATCGATGTGCGAACCGATCATTCTGCTGGCCTTAGCGTCTCGGCATCGCCATCGAAGCCAGCTTGAGAAGGCGCAGGGGTGCCTGCGCGGCACTTCGCGGTGGTTCCGTCCACCGTCGTGATAGCGGCGTCCGCGCCACCTCTTGCAAGTACGCCCTGTGGCGCGTCTGCAGCATCAGCCCGAAAGCTACAGCTCGGCAATAGCTTTCACACTGGCCCACGATAAGGACCGCCCGCTCGGTAACGCCATCGCCCAAAGTCGGCGCGGACACCACGGCCAGCCGGAATGGCTTGGTAGGTGGCTGCAGCGGAGGCGTAGAGGTTGCTGTCGGGCCGGCCCGTTACATTGGCAAGGCTTCATGAGTTGCCGTCCATATGCCCATTATTCTGTTATACCCCAACCACTCTCGCCGGAGAACAATGACAACCAGCAGCATCCTCCCCTGTCCTGATTACGGTTCATTGTGCAGGCAACCGCATCGATGAACGCGACTCGCGGTGCCCATGGCGGCGTTTCCTAGTTCGTTGGCCATTGGGTAAAAATCTCACTGAGCCGCCCGATGTCGGCGGCGGTGAGACCGATCAACTGCAACCGGTGTCGGCGTGTCAACTTGATCTTTTCGCGCATCTTCTCGGCGTACACCGGATCCTCGGGCATACCCCACATCTCGACGAACGTACCGTCCTCTAGGAGCCAATCAGCGCGGCGACGGGTGTTCGGGTTCAGCTCCGGGTCGAAGGGATATCGGGGTTCGCGCGTGTGACCGATGCGGTGCCGGTCGAAGAAGTCATCGACCGCTTTCTCTTGCAGTGACGGGCACAAGTGTCCGTCGGTGGCCTTGAGTACGGTGCCGCGCGACACCCGCACACCGTTGTTGGCCAGCCCGGTGCCGATGAGGATGTGTGTCCACGGAAGCTGGCGGCGTGTGATCGCAATGCGGAGAAGCAAGCGACGGTCGATATCGGCCGGCGACACCGGATGCTGGGGGTCTGCGTGGATCGTGGACAGCTGGGACTCGACGAATGCTGCGCCGCCGAATTCGTCGTCGGCCAGAGCGCGGACCGCCAGCGTCGCGCGAGCAATTGCCCGGGTGAGCGTCGCCCCCATGTTCGGGAGACCCTCAACAGCCACAGCAAGGCAGCGGTGACAGTAGGCCAAGGTCTGCTCGCACAAGGGTGCGCGGAAATCGCCAGCCGGCCGTTCGCAGATCCGGCACGTACCGATCGTGTCGAGATAGGTATGGCCGGGAAAGAGCGTGCCGCGATGGGTGGTCAGTCTCTCCAGAAGCGCGGTCGGTTCCGCACCGAGCTTGTGTGCTGGCTGGGCGAAACGAGCCAACTCCGAGGCCTCGAACAGTGTGTCCGGCACCAGGCCCGCCACGGCAGGGTTCAGCGGCCGGAAGTTGGGTCCGGTGATCATCTACTCGTAGGACAAGTCACGCAGGTGACCTCGCCACACGCGTTCACGCAATGTCCATCTAAGGGGTGGTAGTCCAATGCCGTCCACCGGGACGCCCAGGCGGGCTGCGAACGCACACGCGGGCGCGACAAGTCGCTCGTCTTCGACCCACAGCGTCTCGGCTGTCGGGTTGTATTGGGCGAAGGTTGTTCGTGTCGAGGGTCCGTCCGGTTCGGCCCACCGCAGCTTCATGCCGCCGGGGCGCCAGCCCACATGCACGTTAGGCACGGCGCCGGGCTCCCACTCCTGGCTCACGGCTTCACTCCGGGGCTCCCGGGACGCAGCCGCTGGTACGCCCATCTTGAGTAGCCCGTCGAGCACTGCGGGGCGCAGGCGCTCGTCGTCGAGAAACAGATAGCCAAGGGCGACGGAACCAATCGGTGTGTCTCCGGAGTACACGGTCAATGAACTGGGCTGTCCGGACTTTCCTTCGCGAACGGTCACCGAAAGCGGTCCGAGGGGCCGGCTGTGCCCGGGAAATATGCGCAAGCGTTCGAGGACGTGACTCGTGCGCTGGCGCCCTTCGTCGTCAGGGTCCATTCCTCGGGAGACCAAGACACTGTGCACCGCGTACGCCAACTCGGCTGCCGGGGGGAGCGCGAGTTTGGCCTTACTGTACGCGCATGGGAGGTCGTCGGGGTCGTCGAAGTCCAGACCGTAGTAGTCGGCGTCGTCGCGCTCGATGATGACGCTGCAATTGACCTCACCGCCAGACATTTCAGCCAGAAGTGGGATCGCGTTCTCTGGAAGCTTGGACAGGAGCCGACGGTAGACGAAACCCATGTGGCGGTCGTCGATGTCACCTCCCGTTGATCGCGGCCTGGCGATCGACACGGCGCCCGGATCGTGCTCGTTGTCCGGGCGCGGGATAAGCACCACCGGGGCCATAATTAGGGTCTGACCTTCGGGGCCCGCGTTGAACGTGTCCGCTGCGTAGCGCGCGAACCTCAGAGATGCGTCATCCCAGGTCGTGAACGAGAGTCCGTCATCGATCGAATCCCCCACCGGCGGAAGCGTGACCGTGTAGCCGTCCCACTCAATTGCGTAACCCAACGTGGCCTCCATTCGCAGATCCGGACGCGCCCGCACTATACGGATACGCACGGACAGATAGTCCGACGAGTCGTCGAAACACGCAACGACCTGCTCGACCGCGCGGCGAACCTCCGGATCTGACAGGCTGACCCAGGGCGTAGTGCTAGGAAGAATCTGCGGTCCGATTGCTATGCGCCTAAAGCCGGACGCAGTCCACTCTGAGCACGCCATTGCGCCGTCGATGTCACTCGATCGGGACCGCAATCGGAATTCGCAACACGTTGGCGATCGGCGTGTACAGGTCGATACCGCTCTCCGGCGTCCGCAACGACAGGACGAGGGCGTAGCGCACAGCTCGGTTTACACGATCGCGTGCTTTGCTGTACTTCCACCAACCACCGACCGGATACACGGCGAGCTTGCCTGACTGGGAGAGCTCGGCTCCCGATGTCTCCCATACGTCTTGATGCAGTGAGCCGAGGTTTCGCTGATTAGCTCCGACAAGCCACCGAACCTGGCTCGGCGCCCGACGGCCCCCACCGTCCTCCGTACCGGCATCCCGATTGACGCGCTGCACGAAGAGCTCCTCTGACTCCAGAGGGTCCTGCAGCTCGAATCGAAGAGAATGCGACGGATACTTGTACCGCTGCCGCCAACCACGCCGCGACGCGGTCGGCTCGATGAAGTACGACAACGTGACACGCAGATCGACTCTCGTACCACCAAGCCCTTCCAAAACTTCTCTCGGCCAAGGCAACTCGTGTAGCCGAAAGACCGGAACCTTGAAATCATCACCTTCGAAGGGCACGAACTCATCCTGGATGACGAGGGTGACCGCTTGATCAGACGAGTAGAGCACCCCTTGCTCCGAAGGCACGCCCCATCCGTAGCGTCGCAACATCAACTGCTTTTGTTTCAACCCCAACCTGCCGGCGGCATCCAACGCCTGCCGCATCACCGGTGTCCACTCGGCCGCATGAACCAGCAGAGCACGAACGGTCTCGGGCCAATACTCCGGGTAGGTGACCATCGCCAGAGCTGCAAGTCTCGAAGCCTGGGCCGTGGCAGCGCTTGTCGCATTGGCCGACGAAAGCGCTTGGTCATTGACGTGGCCAGTGGTACGCACCGACAACGCTGGATGGCTGGGCTCGAAAAGAGAACTGCCATCACTAAGTACGTTGCCGCCCTCCATGACAATGTCCGGCTTAATGGGCCAGGGCCCCAGTCCGAACAGCAACGAGGTTCGACTGTGGGGTGATAAATCGCCGACGGTGGCAACGGCCTCCCATCCTGCATATGCCGGATCAGTTGGCGCATCGACCATCTCGGTATGCGCGCCGACCGTGAGTACGTTCCATGCCTGCGCGGGATCCTGCACCGGCGACGTATCAGATTCATTGAGGTGGTCGGCGACGAAGCGATCTACATTGCCCGCCGATACCACTATCAGCCGCGCTGCACCATCATCGGGCGGTGCCAGAAGCTGCAGCTCGTCACCATCGCGAACGACGTCCGATCCGACCGCAAGAGCATCGACGGTGGATGACCACAGTGTTGGCTGGCCAGGAATTTCTGGCGTGTCGCCATCGACGGTCACGGGTGAGCAGAACACCCGACGGCGTGCCGATGTGGCCTCAGCGAGCGACACCGCCTGCGCCGTAACATCACCGAACGCAAGCGGTTCGTGCTTGGGCTCTGATCGAGTCGGTTTGATACGAACGGACTCCAACCGGTGGCGTAGGGATATCGTGTCACCACCGATCAGGTACCGATCCAGGTCGTGCCCGAACAGCGCGATGCCTGCCATCGCCGTGCCATGACCTTCCACATCGAATCCACTTGTGCCGACGACGGTTTGGAGATCCTCGGTCGACAGCGACGCTTCCAGCAAGATATGGGTGCGTGCAACACCAGTATCCAGGTGGCACACAGCGGGTTCGTGTGCTTCAGCAGGCTGGAGTCGCTGGGCGAGGTCATCCGAATATTCGGCTTGCTCGCCGGCGGTCAAGTCCTCCACGGTGTCGACAAATTCTGGGCGACGTATCTCGGCTACGGGCACCGCGGACACAGGAAGCGCTTGGAGATCAGCCCACCGTGCTTCCACCCACATCACGTCGCGGTCGATCAGCCGCAGCACTCGCGACGAAATGCCGAGGCCCAAGCTTTCGGCGAGGTTCCGCAGGAGCTGCGGACCGTTGTCGGTGCGGCGCAACCACACTTCCCACCATGTCGATGAACCCTGCGGCGGGTCACCGCTGGATTGCCACAGGTCGCGCAAGAGCGTAGACCGAATGCGCGCGATGTTCGCGACCAACCCGTTATTCTTGGGCTTCCCAGTCTTGGTGTCCTCCAAGTAATCCTCGAAGAGGCCGACGAACTCAGCGCGATACTGATCGGCTACCCATACAGTCGCCCGTTCAGGAAGTCCCTCAGCCGGTTCCGCTGGCAGTACCGACAGCAGGAGCCATTTCGGTCGGCGTGGCGTCTTCCGATGCCGCGAGAATTGTTGAAGCGATTCAACTTTCAATGGGTAGGCAGCATCGCCACCTTCGAGTGTGACAATCGTGCCGAGCGCACGAAGTTCCTCTTCGGTGAGTAACTCCTGACGTGCGGCATCACCGGAAACGAGCGCGGATTCCAGCTCGCTGACCCGGCCACGCCCGTGCTCCGCACGGTCTTCGACTGGTCTGACTCTCGGATTCCCACCACCGGGGCGAAGGAAATCCTCATTGGCTACTCGACCTACGACAAGGAAGTGACTGAGATGGTCGCGGCCATTAGCCAAGGCTCGATGACTTCCGTGCACTCAATGCCCTACGAAGCTCCTCGACACTTACCTGTGAATGACCTTCCAAGATCACGCTTTTCGCAGCCGACTCTGCTGCCCGTACCAGGTCAGCGTGTGAGAGCCCCTCGATGTCGGCTGCAAGCGAAGCCCAGCGAATCCCCTTGGCTAAGGAGCCAAGACGTGATCGCATCACCACGGCGCCCTGTTTGGCGTCGGGCAGCGCATAGTCCAACACCATGTCGAAACGGCGAAACAACGCCCGGTCGAGGATTGCCCGGTGGTTGGTGGCGGCAATGATGATGCCTTCGCTGCTGCTGTTCTCAAGAAACACCAAGAACGAGTTCAAGATTCGCCGCGCTTCGCCGACGTCGTTGCCTGCGCGATCGCCGCCCAGAGCATCGAACTCGTCGAAAAGATACACGGCGCGCTGTTGTTCGGCGGCGTCGAATATCGTCCGGAGTTTCCCAGCGGTCTCACCCATGAACTTGCTCATCAACGACTCCAGCCGGATGGTGAGCAACGGCAGCGCCAGCTCGTGCGCGAGCACAGCCGCCGTCATGGTCTTGCCGGTTCCGGGCGGTCCTTCAAACAACAGCCGATGTGCTGGTTGGAAGCCATGGTCCAGAAGGTTCTTGCGCTGCCGCTGCTCGGTGAGAATCCGTCGCACACGCGCATCCAGGTCAGCCGGCAGCACGAGGTCTTTCAATGTCACCGTCGGGTGTGATGCGACGACCAGGTCGGAGAGATCGCCACGAGGCTGCGCGATCGAAACCACCTTGGTGGGGCGATCGGCGCGCGAGCTCTCGACGGCGGCCTTCAAGTCGGCGGCAAGCTTATGGTGCCCCTGCCGGGCGGCCTGAGCGGCCACCTGCAGAGCAATGGCGTAGAACGCCTGGTCGTCCCCGCTCGCGTGGCTACGCACGAGTGCCTTGAAGTGCTCACCTGAGCCGGCCACGTTCACCTCCCACCACGTGCAGCTACCTGAGTGTAGAGGCGGGGCCCGTCAGGAGACCGCGGCATCCAGTAACCGTTTGAGCACGAATGGGCTCCCGCGTTCTCACCGGCGAACGATCAAGACCCACTTGTCAGTTACATCTCGCAATACTCCCTTTTCATCGCGACCTCACCGGCGAAACCGAACGCAACCCGCAATAGCCGAAGTACAACTAAGTAGGTTGTTCACCAAGCACACGACAAGGGGGTGACTCGACGGTGAAGGACGGCCGCTGGGTCACGATCGCCGAGTCGCAGTTCGACCACGAAAAGGCCGGGCTGAACGCCATCAAGGCGAAGCTGCCCGACGCCGAGCCGTTCCGCGCCTGGGCCAACTTCGAGTTCCGCGACAACCGCGGTCGCTGGCATGAGGTCGACCTCCTGGTACTGGCCCGCGACACGCTGTACCTGATCGAGCTCAAGCACTATCGCGGCATCCTGACCGGCAACGATCACCTATGGCGGCGCAACAACCGCACCGAGGACTCCCCCCTGCTGCTGGCACGCCGCAAGGCCCAATACTTCTCCTCCCTGCTCAAGGACGCCATCCGGGAGCGCGGCGGCAACGAGGCGGTCAGCCGGATTCCGTACGTGCAGGAACTGGTGTTCCTGCATCACGAGCGATTCGTCTGCGACCTGCCGCCGAACTCGAAGATCAATCTGTACGGCCCTGACGGCAGTGAGGGCACTACCAAGCTGCCTGGCATCTCTAAAATCCTGCTCGCACCCGCGAAGCACGATCCGATCTCCGAACGCGACAGCAAGTTGATCGCGGGGCTGATGAAGGCCATCGGCCTGGCGCCGCGCCGCCAGCGTGAGGTGGGCTCCTGGATCATCGACGACCAGCCGCTGGCCGACGGCGACGGCTGGCAGGACTGGCCGGCGTTTCACCATGTCAACACCGAGGACCACGTCCGCATCCGGTTCTACACCACCAACCCCAGCGCCACGAAGGCCGAGGATCATGCCCGCCGCCAGGCCGTCACCCACGAATTCAACCTGCTGCAGCGTCTGACCTACGACGGTCTGCAGGCGCCCAAGGACCTGGTCGACGAACCCGAACTGGGCATCGGCCTGGTGTTCCCGCAACCCAAGTCCGACACTCCGCTGGACCTGTGGCTGGCCGATCACACCCTGCCGCTGGACGACCAGCTGGACCTGATCGCGAAGCTGGCCGACATCGTGCACTACGCGCACCGCCACCGGGTGGTGCACCGCAGCCTCAACCCGCGCTCGGTGGCTATCCGCGAACGCGGCCGCCATCTCGAACCCCAGGTCACTGACTGGGACAGCGCCGGCATCCTGCCGGCCAACCCCGACACCGCGGTCACCCGCCTGTCGGGTGGTTCGCTGACGCTGATGGCCGGCTCCCCCAGCGACACCGCCCGGCTCTTCGCCGCCCCGGAAGGCTCGCGGCCCACCGACCCCGCCCGCATCGACGTATTCGGTCTGGGTGCGCTGGCGTTCTTCATCCTGACCGGCGGCACCGCCCCGGCCACCGAACGGGGTGAACTGATCGACCGGCTGCGCCGCGACCGCGGCCTGGACCTGGCCGCCGAAATGCCCCAGGCCCGCACTCCGCTGCGCCAGTTGGTGCTCGACGCCACCAATCCCAGCCCGGCCGACCGCATCGCCGATGTCGGCGAGTTCGTCGCAAGACTCGACGACGTCCGAAACGAGGTACTGCTCAAGACCGCCGGCACCGACCCTCTGGAGGCCGGACCCGGCACCGAGCTGGCCGGCGGACGCTTCGTCTACCAACGCAAACTGGGTGCCGGCTCCACCGCCGTGGGAATCTTGGTGAAAGACAACCAGGTAGGCGGCGCCCAACGCGTGCTCAAGGTCGCCAAGGATCGCGACGCCGCCGAACGGCTCCGCGCCGAAGCCCAAGCGCTGGGCCGCTTCGAGAACGACGACCGCATCGTCACCCTCCACGGTGTGGAGGACGTGGGCGGGCGCACCGCGCTCATCCTGCGTTACGCCGGGCGCACCACGCTGGCCGAGGAACTCAATAACCGCGGTCGGTTGTCCATCGACGTGCTGCAGCGCTGGGGCACCGACCTGCTGACCGCATTGGTGGCTCTGGAACGCAACGGCGTCACCCACCGTGACATTAAGCCATCCAATCTTGGTGTCTACCAGAGTAGTTCACGCGCCGACACGCACCTGGTGATGTTCGACTTCTCGATGGCTGGGGTGTCACCGGACAATGTCGAGGCCGGGACGCCGCCGTATCTGGATCCGTTCCTGGGCACCGGCGAGCGCCGCCGCTACGATACCGCCGCCGAACGCTACGGCGCCGCCGTGGTGCTGTTTGAGATGGCCACCGGCGCCACCCCGAACTACGGCCTCGACCCCCGCTCCCATCCGGGCACCGTCGATGACGATGTCACGGTGGAACCAGGGATGTTCGACGCCACCCTGGCCCCGGCGATGGCCGCGTTCTTTACCGCCGCGCTGTCGCGGGACATCACGCGCCGGCCCGGCACCGCCGAGGACATGCTGCGCGGTTGGCAGCAGGCCTTCACCGCCGCGGATACCCCGGCGACCCCGCAGGCCAGCGACGCTGACGCCGAAAAAGCCGACTCCACTACCGTTTTGAGCGCAGCCGGACTGAGCCCGCGGGCCATCTCCGCGCTGGCCTCGGTGGCGGTGACTACCGTCGGGGAGCTGCTGGCGGTGGACTCCACCACGCTGAACCGGCTGGTGGCCCGCGAAGCCAAGGACACCCGCAAGGAGATCGTCGACCGGTACCGGGCCTGGACCAAACGGCTGGGCAAGCAGAAGCCGGGGCCATCGGGTACCGAACTGCGCAGCCTGGACGACACTGTCGCACTGCTGCTTTCGGCCGTCTCCACGCAGCGCGGGTCGACCACCCGCCGCGAGGCCGCCGCCCTGCTGCTGGGCACCACGCCAGGCCTCGACGGGTTCGCCAGCAGCACCGAATTGGCCGAAAAGCTGGGCAAGGCCCCGCAGCGCGGCACCCAGCTGATAAAGGAGCTGCAGGAGGACTGGGCCAAGACCCCGGCCACCCGTGAGCTGCTGGACGCGCTGACTGGCATCACGCTCGGGGTGATCGACGACTTCGGTGGGGTGGCCGCTGTGTCGACGCTGACCGCCGAGATTCGCGCTCGGCTCCCCCAGGCCAGTGCGGGTGGCATCGACCCCCGCGCCGAACGCGCCGCGGCAGGGCTGCTGCGGGTCGCGCTGGATCGGTTGCACGAGCACGAAACGGCGACGGACGAAATCACTTTGGTGCGACGACGGCATGGCCGCCGGCTCGCACTGCTGGCCACCGACGAAAAGCTGCTCAGCGCCGCCGAGGCGGCCGCCAAACGCGCCGACGACTTGGTGGCGGCCGACCCAAACTCCGTCATCCCGGCCGCCCGCGCCGCGCAGGAGCTGCGAACGGCGTACCACGACGGCTACACCGCGGTCGCCGACAGCGCCGACACCACCGTGTCGATGCCCAGCGACGGCCGCCTGGTTCGGTTGGCCGCAGCCACTGCCAAACACACCGGTGTGTCCGGGCGCGGCGAACTGCACAACACCGCCATGTCGCCGGCCGCTGCGGTCGCCGAGGCGCTGCGCGGGCTGGCGCAAAACGAGTCGCTGTCGGCATCCCAGATCCGCAGCCGCGTCACCGCCCGGTTTCCCGAACTGGACAAGGTGCCCCAGCGTCCGCACCTGGACAACATCCTGGCCCAGACGGCGCTGAACCTGAACTGGGACGCCGCGCGCGAGGTGTACTGCTTCCCCGACGCCGAGCCGCCCAGCACCACCAGCATGCACACCCGCCAGCCCACCACGCTGCCAACACCTGGAGAGCCGGCCGCCGACATCGCTCAGGCCGCAAACTCCGTTGTGCTGCTGCGCCGTTCGCTGGATGAGGCCGGGTTCGTGGCCATCGGGGTGCAGATTCCGCGGGACCGGCCCGGTGAGCACGAACGGGTGGCGCAACACCTGGCGCAGAGCTATGACGGCGAACTGATCGACGTGACCACCGAGTTGATCACAGGCATGCAACAGCTGGCCGATGAGCGGGGCATCCCGTGGGATCTGATCCGCGGGGCTGATGCCGCCGAGGCCGCCGCCCGGGATGCCCAGGGTCTGCGGGCGGTGATCGACCGGGTGACCCCGGCGCTGCGGGAAAAGTTGCACACCTCGGTGTTCGACTGTCCGCGCAGCACCGCGCCGCTGATCCTGACCGAGGTGTCGCCGCTGGCCCGGTACGGGCACCTCGACTTACTCGCCACGCTCAGCGATCTGGCCGCCCCGCGACGGCGGCCGGTGTGGGTGGTGCTGCCGCAGCTGCGTGGGCAGGTCGGGGCGTTGGTGGACCGCAAGCCGATCCAGCTGGGGTCCCCAGGTGGCCAGTTCGTGTTGTGGCGGGACGCACTGGATGCGGTGCGCGCCAGTGGTGACGGAGGGGCGAGCTAATGGGCTGGGCAGCAGCGGAACTGGTGACCACGCTCAAGCGTCAGGTGCTGGCGCTGGAGATCGATCTGCGGGCGCGGGTCGACGGCGACGACGAGCGCTCCCGGCAGGACAGGGTGCTCGATACGTGGCGCCGATATTACGACGCGGCGTTCGCCGCACAGCGCACCGCCGCAACCTGGCAGGAGTGGCGCAACGACCGGGTGACCCAGGCCGCAGTGGCCTGGGTACTGCTCACGGTGTTCGCCCGCTATTGCGAGGACAACGCACTGCTATCGCCGCGCTGGATCGGCGGCGCCGATGCCGATCACCGCGCGCAGGCACTCGACGCACGCCGCGCCTACTTCCAGCAAAACCCCGAACACACCGACCGCGAGTGGCTACACCAGATCATCAACCACTTCACCAAGTGTCAGGCTACAGCCGGACTGGTGGACCGGTTCTCGCCGCTGCACCTGGTAGCACCGTCCGGCGACGCCGCCCGGGCCCTCCTGGAGGTCTGGTGGCACCAGGACAGCGACGGGCAACCGTTCTACGGATTCGCCGGGGTGGACACCCGCTTTTTGGGCGATGCCTATCAGGATCTGTCCGAGCACGCCAAGAAGACCTACGCCCTATTGCAGACCCCGGAGTTCGTCGAGGAATTCATCCTCGACCAGACCATGGAACCCGCCCTGGCCGACCGGCCACTAAAGGGATTCACCGTAATCGACCCGGCCTGCGGCTCAGGACATTTCTTGCTCGGCGCGTTCGCCCGGCTGCACCAACGCTGGCAGCGCGAGGCCCCAGCACTGGGTGCGCGGGAACTGGTCGCCAAGGCACTGGACGGCATCTACGGGGTGGACATCAACCCGTTCGCGGTGGCGATCGCCCGGTTCAGGCTGCTGGTGGCCGCACTGCATGCTGCTGGCGATACCAGCATCGAGCAGAGCATCGGCTACACCCCGCACCTGGCGTCCGGTGACAGCCTGCTGTGGGGAGCCAATCAGCAACTGCTGCCCGAAGACCTGTTGGCCGGCCCGGCGATTCGCGCCGATGCCACCGAGGACGCCGAGGCGCTCAAGGGCATCCTGCAACGGGAACACGATGTGGTGGTGGGCAATCCGCCGTACATCACCGTCAAGGATGCGGCGCTGAATGGGGCGTACCGACAGCTATATGAGACCGCGCATCGGCAATACGCGTTGACTGCACCGTTCATGGAGTTGTTCTTCCGGCTCGGGCACGGTTCGGCAGGAGCACGGCCCGCCGGATGGGTCGGCCAGATCACGTCGAACTCGTTCATGCAGCGCTTATTTGGAACCAAACTCATCGAAGAATTCCTGTCGTCAGTTGATTTGCGCGCGGTAATCGACACGTCTGGGGCCTACATCCCCGGCCACGGAACGCCAACGGTGATCATCGTGGGACGAAAGCAGCGGCCATCGTCCGACTCTGTGCGTGCGGTGCTCGGCATTCGCAGTGAGCCTGGCCGACCATTGGATCCAGCGAAAGGTCTTGTTTGGTCAGCGATTGTGGATCACATCGGTGAGCCCGGCTTTGAGAATGCATTCATCAATGTCAGCGATCTTCCGCGCCAAACCCTCGCAACGCATCCCTGGAGTCTCTCCGGCGGCGGTGCTGTTGAGCTGCTCGCGAACATCAACTCAATAAGCCATTTGCAACTTGGGCGCCTTGCGGACTCGGTTGGGCGCACCGCTGTTGTAGGCGAGGACGACGCATGGCTTTACCCAACCCATTTCGCTCTGACCAATAACCACGTATTGCCCTTCAGAACCTTTGTAATTGGCGAGGACGTCCGCGACTATCAAATTGCTAGCAGCCTGATAGCACTTAACCCCTACCTAAATCGCGAAAACTCGGAGCTGGTCGCCGACACGTCACCAGTGATCAAGCAGCTTTGGCCCAATAAGAATCTTCTGAGACAGCGTACTGTCTTTCAGAAGACGTTGGCTGAACGCGGACTACCGTGGTGGGCCTACTTGGAGAGTTACTCCGCCAAGCTACGCACGTCCCTTTCCATCACCTTCGCTGAGATCGCCACCCTTAACCACTTCGTTCTGGACCGCGACGGGAAGGTCTTCAAGCAGACGGCTCCGGTAATCAAGCTGCCCGCGGGCGCGTCGATTGAGGACCATCTGCGCCTGCTCGGTGTGCTGAACTCGTCCGTGGCCTGCTTCTGGCTCAAACAGAACTGTTTCAACAAAGGCCGTCCCGGAGCGGAGCAAGCGGGCGCCGACGAACCCTGGGAACATCGTTTCCAATTTAATGGCTCGGCCCTGCTGAGCTTCCCGCTGCCGACTGCAATGCCGGTTGAACTACCGGAGATGCTCGATGATTTAGCCGAGGAACTTCAGCGCCAATCTCCTGCCGAGCTGACTAAACGTGAAACCCCCTCGGCGACCGCACTTCAAGCCGCACACACCGAATCGGACCGCTTGCGGGGGTTGATGATCGCATACCAGGAGGAACTCGATTGGGAGTACTACCGCATCTACGGTCTCATCGAAGTCGGTCTCGTCTACAGCGGAGACCTTCCCGAGGTCCGGCCTGAGGAACGTGCATTCGCAATTGCTCTGGCCCGGCAGATAGACGATGGCTCAACTGAGAGCAGTTGGTTCCGTCACCACAACCACAGGTTCACCCCCCTCACTGAGATCCCCGACCACTTCCCCGCCGACTACCGCGACCTAGTGCAGCGTCGGCTGGACGCGATGGAATCCAATCCGCACATCCGCTTACTTGAAAGGCCGGAGTACAAGCGCCGCTGGGCTTCTGAGCCGTGGGACAAGCAGGTTGAGTCCGCGCTGCGAGGCTGGCTCTTGGAGCGAGTGGAGGACCGTGCGCTGTGGTTCGACCGGGATGGCCGGCCGATGCCGCAGTCGGTGGCGCAACTGGCCGACGTGCTGGATCGCGAAGCGGACTTCCGCTCGGTATTGCAGCTGTGGGCAGGTGACCCGAACGCCACCACCGGTGCTGCGCTGGCGAAACTGCTTGCCGATGAGGCGGTTCCGTTCCTGGCTGCCTACCGGTATAAGGACTCCGGCCTGGACAAGCGGTCCGCATGGGAGGAAACCTGGGCACTGCAGCGACGCGAGGACACCGGGGAAAAGTTGGCCTCCCCCATTCCGGTACCGCCGAAGTACAAGCCCGCCGATTTCGTCAAGGGCTCCTATTGGTCACACCGCGGCAAGCTCGACGTCCCCAAGGAGCGATTCATCTCCTATCCCGCCGCCGGGCGTGACACCGATGCCACCGAACTGCTCGGCTGGGCCGGCTGGGATCACGCACAACAGACGCTGGCGCTGGCGTCGCTTATCAGTGCGCGCATCGACGAAGGTTGGGACACCCCGAAGCTGCTGCCGCTGCTGGCCGGGCTGAACGAGCTGGCACCGTGGGTTCGGCAGTGGCACAACCAGATCGACCCCGAGTACGGCGAATCGGTGGCTGACACCATCGACGCCGAGCTGACCTCACGCCTCAACGAACATCACCTCACGGTGACCGATCTGACCAGTTGGCGGCCGTCGCAAGCGCCTCGCCGCGGCCGAAGGGCAACACGCACATGACGGTTCTGCTACGTGATGTCATCGACATCACCGAACGGGTCGGCAGCGACGACTACGTGCTGCGCCTGACCGATAGCACCGATGACGACGCCCACATCCGTGCGACTCTGGACGCCTATGTGCTCACCGACTCGCTGCGCGAGAACTTCGACGCTGCACTGGATCTGGTGGCTGATGCCCTCAAGCAGAACACCTCCCGGGCGGCGTACCTGACCGGATCGTTCGGCTCCGGCAAGAGCCACTTCATGGCCGTGCTGTACGCACTGCTGGGCAACCATCCCGCGGTGCGTACCCCGACGTTCCAGGCGCTGACTGGGCATTATGACGGCGCGCTGGCCGGCAAGAAGCTGCTGCGGCTGACCTATCACCTGCTAGGCGCCACCTCGTTAGAGCAGGCTGTCCTGCGCGGTTACGTCGACCAGATCACCCGGCTGCACCCCGAGGCCCCGCTGCCGGCGGTGCATCTGTCCGACAAGCTGCTTGCCGATGCCGAGAACCTGCGCACCCGGATGGGTAAAGACGAGTTCCTGGCCGGTCTGGCAGGCGGCAGCGGCGGCGGTGCCGACCCGTGGGGCGGGCTGATCGGCGGCGGCTGGGATTTGCCGCGCTACCAAGGTGCGCTGGCCGCCACCCCGGAAGACCCCGAACGCCGGGAACTGGTGTCGGCGTTGGTGGGCAGCTACTTCGGGTCGTTTACTGAGACCGCCGACTACGTCGATCTGGACCGCGGACTGGTAGTGATCTCCGATCACGCCAAAGCGCTGGGCTATGACGGGGTGGTGCTGTTCCTCGACGAACTGGTGTTGTGGCTGGCGTTTTCGGTCCGCGACACCGAGTTCTTCGCCCGCGAATCGCAGAAGATCACCAAATTGGTCGAATCGTCGGGCCGCCAGCGCGCCATCCCGCTGATCTCGTTGATCTCCCGGCAGATGGACCTGCGCAAGTGGTTCGCCGACGCCGGGGCCTCTGGCGCCGAGCAGGACGCCCTGGACCGCGCCTTCCAGTACCAGCAGGGCCGATTCCGCGAGATCGAACTGGGTGATGACAACCTGGCCGAGGTCGCGCACGCCCGCCTGCTCAAGCCGAAAGACGAAGCTGCACAGGAGATCCTGAACAAGGCGTTCGCCGACCTGACCCGCAGCCCCGAGGTGTGGGAGGTGCTGCGCGACAGCCTCAACACCGACGACAAACACCGTGGTGCCTCGGAAGCCGAATTCCGGCTGACCTACCCGTTCTCCCCGGTGCTGGTGTCCACACTGCGCAACCTGTCCTCGGTGATGCAACGTGAACGAACCGCCCTGAAGGTCATGCAGCGCATGCTGGTCGACCGCCGCGACACCCTGACCGTCGATGACCTGATTCCGGTCGGCGACTCCTTCGACTACATCGTTGAGGGCAGCGAGCCAATCGACAGCCACGCCAAAAACATGTTCGACGCCGCGCACGACCTGTACCGCAACCGGCTGCTGCCCGCGTTGCTGGACAAGCATGGGGTGAGCACCGAGCAACTGGACACCGACCCCGATTCGGTGCCCAACGGCTTCAGAGGTGAGGAACGCGTCGCCAAAACCCTGCTGCTGTCGGCGATCGCACCGAACGTACCCTCGCTGCGCGACATCACCGCCGGCCGGCTGGCCGCCCTGAACCACGGCTCGATCAAGACGATGGTCGCCGGCGGCGAAGCCCGCAAAGTGCTGGCCATAGTCCGCGATTGGATGCAGAAGGATGCCCCGGAGATCAGCTGCTCCGACGGCGCCAATCCGGTTATCCGGGTGCAGCTGGCCGAGGTGGATTACCAGTCGGTGCTGGATCGTATTCGCGCCGAGGACAATTCGGGCCGCCGCCGCGCGCTGTTGCGCCGGCTGATCCATCAGGCACTTGGGGTGGGGACCGCGCAAGACGATCTGGGTGGGGCGGCCACCCGTACCGTCGTCTGGCGCGGTTCGCGCCGTGAAGTCGACATCGTTTTCGGCAACGTCCGCGACGCGGCGTCGCTGCCCGAGCAGTCGTTTGACGCCCGGCCCGGCACCTGGCGGGTGGTGGTGGACTACCCATTCGACGAGGCCGGGTTCACCAGCGCCGACGACGTCAACCGGATCGACCGGCTGCTGGCCGGCGGCGACCGGCACACCGTGGTGTGGCTGCCGCGGTTCTTCACCGAATCGGCGATGGAAGACCTGGCGCTGCTGGTGAAGCTCGACTGGCTGTTCACCGGCAGCGGCGACCGCTGGACCGAGAACTCCGATCACCTGTCGGCCACCGACCGGGCGCAGGCTCGCAGCATCCTGGAGAACCTTCGAAGCGGCACCCATGCCGGTTTCCAGGTACTGCTCAAGCAGGCCTACGGCATCGAACCGGCCGACGCCAAGCGGATCACCGCCGACTCCCAGCAGTTCGACGTGCTGACCTCGCTCAGCCGGGACTTCCAGCCGCAGCTGCCGCCGGCGGCCAACCTGGAGAACGCGTTCCTGAACATCGTCGATCAGGCGTTCACTGCCAGCTACCCCAACCATCCACAGTTCGACCCCGCCGACAGCGAGGTCACCGCCCGCAACTTCGAAACAATCCGCGACTACGTCGAGCAGGCCAGCACCCACCGCGACGGCCGGGTGCCCACCAACCCTGGTGCCGACCGCACTGCGGTGCGTCGCATAGCCGGGCCGCTGCGCGTCGGCAAGGCCACCGAGGACCACTTCCTGTTCGATCAAACCTCGTTCGACTTCTGGGCCACAGAACTGGATAAGGCCGCCCAGGCTGCCGACCCGGTGACCATCGGTGCGCTGCAAGCCCATATCGACGCGCTGTCCCCGGCGTGGGGGCTGCGGCCCGAAGCCCGCGATCTGGTGGTCAGCGCGTGGGCGCTGCTGCGCAAACGGGCCTGGTTCGAGGCAGGCAGCGCCATCGCCGCCCCGCCGCTGGGCCGGTTGCGGCCCAACATCGAACTGCGCGCCGAGCAGCTGCCCGAGCAGCAGGCCTGGGACGACGCCCGCGCCAACGCCGCCAAGCTGTTCGGCTACACCATGTCGCGCACCTACCTCACCGGGGCCAACGTCGCCGACTTCGCCGCGCAGGTCCGCACCCACGCCACCGAGGCGGCCACCGAACTGGGCTACCTGGTCGATGAACTGCAGACCGCACACGAGCGTCTGGACGCCGTCGCCGGCCCCAACGACCGGCTGACCGCCGCCCAGGCACTGCTGGGTGTGACCGAAACACTCTCTCGCACTTCGGGAAACGTCGCGGTGATCGATGCCGTCGCCGGTATCGCGCTGCCAGTGGCCTTGGAGACGGCCGGCAACATCAACGCCGACGCCGCCCGCGACACCCGTGCGCTGCGCAACTTCAAGTGGCCGCTGGTGGATGTGCTCAAGACGGGAGCGCAAGTCAGCGGGGAGGCGGGTGATCAGGCCAACGCCATCTGGAAGACGTTGCAGGAGGCGGTGTCGATCCCGGGTCGCTCACTGTCCGATGAGTTGACCGCCGGGGAAACCAAACTAGTGAACTGGGTGGTGGCCCGCGAACCGGCGCAGACCAAGCCCGAGCCGCCCCAACCGCCTCAGCCACCGCAGCCTGCCAAGGACCGCGTGTTGCGCAACGCCGCCGATCTGGCCGAGCTGGAAACCGAGATCACCGCGGCGCTGCAAGATTCCGGCAAGAAAGTACACGTGCGCTGGTGGCTGGAATGAGCGTCCTTAACGCCACCGAACCCATCATTCGGGCCCGGTTGGACAAGGCCGCCGCTAAACAGTACCGCCGCGGCGTGCTGGGCCTGCGCGCCGAACCACGTTGGGCCGGTGCTTCTTTCGACTATAAGGGTGTCCCGGTGGAAGTGGTGGCGTGTCCGTCGGTGCTGGCCATCTGGGAAGCCATCGACAACCGCAATGCCGACGGCTGGACCGTGGTGCTCACCGACGTCGACGACGACGACCTGGGCGACACCGTGCTGGCGCACCTGCTCGACGGCCGGCTAATCACCCCCGACCCGTGGGATGCATTGCGCGGCAACTTCTCCGCCACCACCATCGAACCCGCGCTCTACCGGGTGGCCAACGACCGCGCGGTGGCCAACGGCCTGCTCGCGGTGCTGTCCCCAGACTCCTATACCCCCGCGCCCGGCGGGGTGTTGACCCGCGACCACACCATGACCACCGTGGCCCGCGACGTCCTCAAGATCGTCAAGGACACCGGCGTCGAAGTGGATCCGCTGGCGATCCTGGAGTGGAGCCGCTCGGCCGACACCCCGGCAAACCTGGCCGACCTGCACGCCCGCGGCGGCGCCGACCTGTTCGACGCGACTGCCGCCTGGCTGGGCAGCCGCGCCGGGCTGCTGTCCCAACCGCTGACCGCACTGCTGGGCGCCGGCCGGATCAACGAACTGGTGCCGCTGGGTGTGGTCGCCGGTCTGTTCTGCCAGGACGACAACACCCACGCGAAGGCACTCGGGATGTTCCTCGGTCGCTACGGGCTGACCAACCTGGCACCCGCCGGCCTGCAGGCCTGGTACACCAGCGCCCGCGGCCTGGTGACCACCGCGCTCAAAGACCCACAAACCGTCCTGGCGGCCGCGGCATCGATTGGTAACGACCTCGGGATCGGATCTGCGGCAGCAACATCGGACCTGTTACCGCAGGGCTTGCATGCCCGCGTCGCCGTACTGGCCGACGCCCTGACCGAGGCGCTGCCGCACCCGGCGCCCACCGACCCCGACGCCGCGCTGATCACCCCGGCCGACCGCGCCCGCGTCGAAACCCAGTGGGCCGAGGTCAACCGACACTTCCTGAGCGCCGGCTCCCCCACCGTCTACGCGTTCGCCGGGGCGGTCCGGCTGGTCCGGTGGCTGGCCACTCCGGTGACCATCGCCACCGGCCTCCCGGAGGCCACCGCCTCCTATATCGCCCGCGACTCCTGGGTGGACACAGCGTTGACCAAGGCTCGCCGCGGCGCCGAGCACCCGGTAGCCGCGGCCGCGCTGCGCTCCGTCATCGACACCGTCGCAGCCCGCCGCGCCCGCCACGACCGCGCTTTTGCCCGAGCCCTGGCCGACGCGCCCAAACCCGCCGTGCCGCTAATCGAGAACGTGCTGCGCGAGGTCGTGGTACCCGTCGCCCGGCAGACCCCGACCCTGCTGTTGGTCATCGACGCGCTGTCGTTGGCCGCGGCCAACGATCTGGTGACCGCCATCCAGCAGGACGGCTGGACCGAAGTCTCCGCCGACGGCCGTCGCGGCAGCGTGTTGGCGGTGCTGCCCACCCTGACCCGGCGCAGCCGCTGCTCGCTGCTGTGCGGCGAACTACGCGAAGGCACCGAAGATGTGGAGCGTCGCGGCTTCTTGTCGCTAATCCGCGACGCAAATCTGGAAGCCACTGGCGGCGGCCCGGACCCGATCTTCCACAAGGCCGCCCTAGACGCGATCCCGTCCGGCGCGTCGCTCGCCACCGACGTCGCCAACGCGGTGGCCGACACCGACCACCGGCCGTTGGTGGCGGCAGTGCTCAACTACGTCGACGACACCCTGCACCACACCGACCCCGGCGGCACCGACTGGACCGTCGGCGCTATCACGCATCTGCGGGCGCTACTCGGCGCGGCCCGCAGCGCCGGGCGCGTGGTGGTGATCACCTCCGACCACGGGCATCTGATCGAATACGGCGCCAGCGCGAAGGTAGACCGGGCGAACACCTACGGCCAACGCGCCCATGGCGATTTCGCGCATGTGGACCCCGGCCGCGAAGTGGTGGTCGAAGGCCCGCGGGTGCTCACCGACACCCATAAGGTGGTGCTGGCCGTCGACCCCGACATCCGCTACGGCGCCCGCAACGCCGGCTACCATGGCGGCGGTGCACCGGCCGAGGCAATTGTGCCGGTGCTGACATTCGTCGCGGGCCAACTGCCGGCCTGGGCGCAGCAGGTGGCCGCCGTCGAACCGGGCTGGTGGTATGCCGGAACGCCGGAGGCGGTCACGGTGATCACGAAGTCCTCGGATGCCCCGAGCCTGTTCGACGTCGAGGAGCCGTTGCGGGTAAACCCGTTGCCAGCCAAGGTGATCGGCAGCAAGGTCTACGCCGCCCAATTCAAACTGGCCGGACGCATCGTGGTCACCGACGGCCAGATCAAGGCACTGTTGACCGAGCTTCTAGCCGCCGGCGCGCAGGAACTCACCCTGGCCCAGGCCGCCGCCGCACTCGGTGTTGCGACCGCTGGTGTCAACGGTGCGCTGATGCAGGCCAAGCGGGTGCTCGACGTCGAGGGCTATGAGGTGCTGGCCGTCGGCGGCGGGGTGGTGAAACTGGATGAGGCGGCGCTGCGCGAACAGTTCGGAGTGAAGCCGTGACGGTATCGGCGCGGCGGCGCCGCGAGATTCTCGACGCGCTGCGCCGCGGCACCGTGCCGTCTTACGGGCTGGACCAACTTGCCGTCGGGCTGGGCCGGTTCGAGGCAGAACTGGACAACGAACTGGATGTGGTGGCTGCTGGCGGAGCGGTGTTCAAGGCGGTTCGCGGTGAATACGGCTCGGGGAAAACCTTTTTCGCGCGCTGGCTTGGTGACCGAGCGATGAAAAAGGGCTTCGCCGTCGCCGAGGTACAGATCAACGAGATCGACACCCCGCTGCACAAACTCGAAACGGTGTACCGGCGCAGCATCGAATCGCTCCGCACCGCGTCGGTGCCGCCGAGCGCGCTGCGGCCAATCCTGGATGCGTGGCTGTTCACCATCGACGATGATGCCCGCCAGCAGGGCGCGGACGCCGTCGCGCTTCTGGAGCGACGACTGGCCGAGGTGGCCGTGCGCGCCCCGGTGTTCCCGATGGCCATCCGGGCCTACCGCCGTTTCGTCGCCGAGGGCGATCACGACGGCGCCGACGCCCTGATCGCCTGGCTGGGTGGGCAACCACATGTGGCCGCCGCGGTGAAACGGCGGGCCGGCATCAAGGGTGACCTGGATCATTATCTGGCCCTGGGCTTTCTGCGCGGACTGTTGGCGATCCTGTCCGACGCCGGCAACCACGGACTGCTGCTGGTGCTCGACGAGGTGGAGACGCTGCAGCGGATCCGCAGTGATGCCCGCGCCAAGGCGCTCAATGCGTTGCGGCAGCTGATCGACGAGGTGCACGACGGGCATTTCCCCGGGCTGTACCTGTTGATCACCGGAACCCCGGCGTTTTTTGAAGGCCGCCAAGGCATTCCGCTGCTGCCGCCGCTGGCCGATCGGCTGCACACCGAGTTCGCCAAGGACCCGCGCTTCGACAACCCGAGGGCGCCGCAGTTGCGGCTGACCGGTTTTGACCAGACCCGGCTGGTCGAACTGGGTGGGCGGGTCCGCTCGCTGTATCTGGGCGGCGTTGCCGATCCCGAGCGGGTTGCCGCAGTGGCCGATGATGCTTTCATTGAACGGTTTTCCGCCGCAGTGGCGGGAGAGCTGGGCGGAAAGGTCGGTATCGCGCCACGACTGTTCCTGCGCAAGCTGGTGGACGTGTTGGACAAGATCGAACAGTTCCACGACTTCGACCCGTACACCGACTACGAGGTGAAGATCGCCGCGGCAGAGTTGTCCGACGCCGAGCGAGCGGCGTTGACCGCCGACGATGTATCGCTCGATGTGTGATGGATGCCTTCGAGCTTCTTCATCCCGGGGTGCAGTATCACCTGGCGAACACCCTGCGCTGGAACGGGTTACGGCCCACCCAGTCGGCGGCGGTGGAACCGGTGCTGGCCGGCTCTAACGCCCTGGTGCTCGCGCCCACCGCCGGCGGAAAGACCGAGGCGGCGATGTTCCCGCTGCTGTCGCGAATGGCCACCGAGGATTGGCAGGGCGTATCGGTGCTGTACGTGTGCCCGCTCCGGGCGCTGTTGAACAACCTGGAACCGCGCATCCACGGCTACTGCCAGTGGCTGGGCCGCTCCGCGGCGGTGTGGCACGGCGACGTCAGCCAGGCGGAACGCCAGAGGATTCTGGTGGAGCGCCCCGACGTTCTGCTGACCACCCCGGAGTCACTGGAATCGATGCTTGTGTCCACCAAGGTCGATCCAGCGGTGTTGTTCTTCGGCCTGCAAGCGGTGGTGGTCGACGAAATCCACGCCTTCGCCGGCGATGACCGCGGCTGGCACCTGCTGGCGGTGCTGGAACGCCTTTCGCGGGTGGCCGGGCGGCCGTTACAGCGGATCGGGCTATCGGCTACCGTCGGCAACCCGTCCGAGTTGTTGGCCTGGCTCCAAGGCAGTTTCCATGCCCGGGCGTCCGCCGTGGTGGCGCCCGCGGTGGAAACCCCGGCCGCACCGGACATCACCGTCGACTACGTCGGATCGATTGCCAACGCGGCCAAAGTGATCGCGTCACTGCATCCCGGCGAAAAGCGGCTGGTGTTCGTCGACAGCCGCCGCCAGGCCGAGGAACTGGGCGCGGCCCTGCGCGAGGCAGATATCGAGACCTACATCTCGCACTCGTCATTGTCGGCGGCCGAGCGACGCCGCTCTGAAGCGGCGTTCGCCGAAGCCCGCGACACCGTCATCGTCGCCACTTCAACCCTGGAGTTGGGCATCGACGTCGGCGACCTGGACCGCGTCATCCAGATCAACTCCACCCGCACGGTGGCGTCCCTCCTGCAGCGGCTGGGTCGAACCGGTCGCCGTGCCGGGTCGTCACGCAATTGCCTTTTCCTGTGTCTGAATGATGAGGCCGTCCTGCTGGCCGCCGGCATGCTGCAGCGGTGGGCCGCGGGTGTGGTGGAGCCCATCACGCCTCCACCACACCCGCGGCACATCGCGGCCCAGCAGTTGATGGCGCTGTGCTTGCAGCAACACCGGATATCGGCTTCTGAGTGGGCCTCGTGGTGGGGTGATCTGCCGGTGTTCGACTCGTCGACCTCAGAGATTCTTGAATTCCTTGTTGCCGAAGGCTATTTCGCGACCGATGGCCCGTTCCTGCACATCGGCCCCGAAGCGGAACGCCGGTTTGGTCGGCGCTATTTCTCCGATCTGACCGCGGTGTTCACCGCGCCGCCGGAGTTCATCGTGCTGGCCGGCCGCGTCGAGGTCGGCACCATCGGCACCGATCTGTTGACCGAAAACGTCGAAGGACCACGGGTACTACTGCTGGGTGGGCGGTCGTGGAAGGTGACCCACGTCGACTGGGAACGCCGACGCTGCTTCGTCGAACCCGCCGCCGGCGGCGGCAAAGCCAGGTGGTCAGGTGTGCCAGGCGGGCTCTCCTATGAGATCACTCGCGGTATGCGCGCAGTGCTGCTAGGCGCTTCGCCAGCCGGCGTGACCTTCACCCTGCGGGCGTCGAGGGTGCTGACCGAACTGCGTACCGGGTTCGCCGACACCGTGGCCGCAGACCGGCTGATCGTTCTGCTACCCAGTGATTCGACCGGGCGGTGGTGGACCTGGGCCGGCACCGCAGCCAACCGCACCCTGCAGGCGTCACTGCCCACGCTGATCGACCCACGACAGCGTATCGACGAGAAATCGGTGCGACTGCTACCCGGAGTTACGATCGCGGAGTTCTCGGCAGCACTGTTGGGTGTCCAATGGCGCGACCCCGATGTCGATGCGAATGCGCTACGGGGTTTGAAGTTTTCGGCGGCGCTGCCGCCTGACTTCGCGATGCAGACGTTGGGTGCGCGCCTCGGTGATGAAGGCGCGGCACGTGCGGTGGTTGTCCAGCCGAGACAGATTGTGCGATAGCGAACACCATGAGTACGAAGCTTCATCCGACAAGGCGAGACCGATGAAACAATCCGCAGCGCACTATGCCAACCGCATCAGTCAAAAAGCCGTAAACGCGATCGATGCCTACCGCTTTGAGCGTGCCCGAGGCGTTCGATGGGCGTCGAGCGTCAAGCACTATGGCGAAGACGCTGCCCGTGAGTACGGAGATCGCTTTCTGATCGAGTTGATTCAGAACGCGTACGACGCAAACCCAAAAGACTTATCGGCCGGAAAGGTTTCGGTCCTCCTCGACCTCGCCGAGGGCGAACACGGTGTGTTGTACGTAGCGAATACCGGTCGGCCCTTCATCGACGAGAACTTCGACGCAATCACAGACATTGCCCAGAGCGACAAGGAGCCTGGTGAAGGTATCGGCAACAAAGGAGTCGGCTTCAAGAGCGTCCTGCAGGTGTCGCAATGGCCCGAGATCTACTCGGCGCGACCTGGTTCGACGGATAGGAGCACGTTCGACGGTTACTGCTTCCGGCTTCCGACACGCCTGGATGTCGCTCAGTTGGTCGGTGAGGGAGACCTCGAAGACGTGCTCCGTGACGTCCCGCCATACGCGCTTCCGATACCGGTTGATGAGGTCCCGGCGCAGGTCGCAGACTTCCGACATTCCGGTTACTGCACCGTGGTTCGCCTTCCGCTGGACGATGAGCGAGCCGCACGTCGCGTGAAAACCGAGATGGGTCGGCTAACAGCTAGCACGACACCGCTGCTGCTCTTCCTCGAGCGCATCGATCTACTACACCTGCGTATCCGCGCTACCGATGGTTTGGCACAACGTGACGACCGAATGCATCGCCGCATCAAGCGCATGGCCAAGCAGGATGCTCTGGCTGTCGACCAAGTGGACCTCGGCGAGCAGGGCACTTTCATTGTCGCCACCCGTCCCATTTCTGGTACCGCGCTAAGCGCCGCGATTTCCGATTCTGCCCCCGAGATCAGCGATCGGTGGGCGTCTTGGAAGCAAGACTCCACCGTTTCCGTTGCGCTGCAACTCGATCATGCCGACAGCGAGTGGCGGTTCTACACCTTCCTACCGATGGAAGATTCCGAGGCGCCCTTTCCCGCCCATGTGAATGCACCATTTTTCACCAAGCTCGATCGCAACAGCGTCCGGTTCAGCGTTCGGTTCAACGCATTCCTGCTCGAAGAGATCGCACGACTCTCTGTCGATGCTGCATTCTGGATTCGGGACAACGCCACCGACTACGCTCCGCTATGTCTCGACTTGATCTGTTGGGACAGCGATCATCTCCCGCTTCTGACGACTGCATTCGAGGAATTCGGAAGGTCGATCGATGAGTCAGGACTTGTGCCAATCGTCTCTCTGAACCAGACGCCGACATTCGGCGCCGTCGCTGACGTACGTCGCTGGGACACGTTCGGTCACGCGATGAACACAGTCACCGCTGAATTCCTATGCAAGCACACCGGCGCCACAATCGTTGACCCCGATCTCGGGCCGGCGCGCATCGAGAATCTCGGCGACCTACGCCTCCAGTTGTCGAACGGAACTGATGACGGGCACCCCAGTGATGTCGAAGTGGCCGAGTGGCTCGAGGTCGTCGCCAAACGGTTGTGGCGCACTGATCCGGCACCAACAGGTCAGCAGTGGATGGATTTCTACGACGATATAGCCAACGCATTCGCAGGTAGAGACGCTTCCCCGCTGCACGGGCGCCGGCTGATCGTCGACACCAACAGCAAACTAGTGCACTGCGGCATCTCCGATAAAGCGCGGCAGTCTCGGACAGTCTTCTTCGCACCCGTTCGAGATCAAACAGAAGGTGAAGAAGATGTCGATACGGCCTTCGATTTCACGCTGCCACCTGAGCTTGCGAAGGCTATTTCATTCACCCGCGAAGACCTCAATTGGTACGTCCCGGCAGATGGGTCGCGGAAGATCGCCCGCAGGTGCCGAAAGTTTCTGGAAGACAGCGACCTTGTGCACCGCTACCGAACACAGGATGTCCTCGCTGCAGTACAACGCTTTTTGAGGAACCCGAAGAACCACGACGATGTTGCGGTGTTACGAGCGGCCCTTCGATTCGCGTACAAACTTAAGGACAAGGCGAACGATTCCACGTTGAGATCCATCGGCCTGCGTGTCCCCACGAATAGCGACTGGCGACCCGCGGGTGAAGCTCTGTTCTCCGCGCAGTGGCCTAATACCCAGGGGTCGTCATTGGTTCAGCTCATTCAACTGACAGGCTCAACCTCGCCCAGCCTGGCCGAGCTTTACGAACACCTGCTGCTAGCCCCTGACACCTGGGTACCTGACGATGCGCCGATATCGGAGTGGACGGCCTATCTGAAGCGGCTCGGTGTACGCGACGGATTGCATCCGATGTCCTTGTGTAAAGATCCGTTCAGGTCGGATGGTTCGATATTCACGCCCAGAGCTTGGGCGAGATTCGCCAATCTAGACCTGGATTTTGCCAATCTCTGGCAATCAAAAACCGGTGAAGCACAATGGTTTTCTAGGTACCCCATGACCAGGTGCACATCTGTTACCAAACTATGGGGATTACCGGGACAATTCGAGTTCGAGAAGTTCTCCGCGGCAGCCAAAGAGCAATACGCTGCGCTCATCTTTAAGAATCTCGAAGTATGGTCCGTCGATTATCTGACGGTTGGGGTACGCAGAGCGAATCACCCACAGGACGTACCGCTGAAATGGCCGACCCCAGTCCAGGTCTTCCTCCGGGAGGCCCGTTGGGTGCCCGTCCTGCATCGCGACGAATCCCGATTCAGCGATCCAGCCGGAGCGTGGCTCTTCGATGACGGCAAGTCCGAAACCTCACCGAAGTTTGCGGTGCTGGTACCGCCGTCATTGCGTCGACTCGCACAGCAAAACAGCGCTGTGCCCGAGCGTCTTCGCTCCTGGTGTGGCATTCGATGCTGGAACGATCCGCGCGATGCGCCTGATGTTGCCGAACAGTTGTACGCGATGGTCGCTGACGGAGCGACCGATCCCTCCGAGATGGGGCCAATTGCCCGAGAATACGAACGAGCTATCCATCACAGCCTGCAACAGGGACGTGATTGGTGGCCGACCGAGTACGTACCCTCGGTCCTGGTGCGGCGTGGTGAGGGGTTGATCGAAGCTCTCGAGCTTGAAGAAGGACGGGGTCCGGTCTATGTCGACGACGGCACCGACCGCGCCAAAACGAAACTCCTCGAGGAGGTCCGCGCTCCAATCGTATGTGCAGAACCAGCGGATGGTCGCAAGATTGCCGCAGCTCTCAAGGCGGGCGCATCCGGTGATGACGTGCAGTTGCTCTCGCATGTAGAGGTCTCGATTGAGATTGACGGTGTTCCGTTGGACGACGACACTCCCAGTCTCCCGCTGATCTCACCAGGGGACGACTGGCTCGTCGGCCTCGTAGTTGCGGCGTTAGAGTTTCGCAGCGGTCAGTTCCGCAGGTATGGCGACCGATCCCTGCGTGAAGCTGCGTCACGCTTGCGGACGATCCGGCTGGTACCAGCACGGGAATTGCGACTTTCCATCGGCGGCCACACCGCCACGGATCGGATGCCGCATCGTGAGGCGTTCGCGGTCGTCACTCCATCCCAACCTGTGATTGTTGTCACGGATTTCAATGACGAAGTCCGATGGGAAACGCTGGAGAAGTTGGCACACCCTATAGCCGCCGTGACCGGAGCACCTGAAATCGGCTCAGTTCTTTTCGAGAGTCTGGTCCGCTTGAGGCGCGACCACGTCGACGACGTCGACGACGATCAACCACCGACGTTGGATCGATGCGCTGCATCGTTGGACATCACGCGAAGCCAGATCGATGATGTGACCGCACGGCTTGGCTCCGAGATCGATGTTCTGCGTGATCGAATACCTATTGCGGTGGCTTGCTTGGTCTCTGTCGCTGCCGGCGAAGAGATGATTGGACTGCTGTCTCACGCAAACACCGAGGACGACGTCCGCTCGGCGTTGACGACCTTCGATCTCCCTCAATCCCCGGATCTGCTTCCCATTACTAAGACCGTGTCGAGCCTTCGCGAACTACGCGACGCGTTGCAGGTGACATATCGGGATTTCAACCTCGCCTTAGAGGGCTTGGGCCGTCCAACACTCGCCGACCCCGACGCACATGAACAAGCTTTCGCTTATTTCGTCAAGCGGAATCGTGACGCGATCCTCTGCCGTCTACAGCAGGTATTCATCGCCCGGTTCACTGACGGAGAACCTCTGGGAAACTACGTCAGGCTGCGCAGCCTCCCCGGACTGGACCGGAACCCGTCGTGGCTCGATGACTACGAAATACCAGATGATGCGGTGATGCATTCCGAGGTGGACGACTGGCTCCGAAAAAATGAGGCATTTGCACTGTCCCACGACGTCGGCGTTGCCAATTCGGTGACTGCCCTTCAGACCGCCAATCGTCGTCAGGTCACCGCGGCTGGGGACGCGGCTGCGAAATTGGTGCGATCGTGGTGCATCAAGGCAAGCGTGCCGTGCCCCGAACTCTGGTCGGGCGACGGGTGCGGCGGTCGTCTCGCCGACTGGGCAGATGAACAAGGTCTGCTCGACTTCGTCGAGCTCAGGGACCTGCAACCACTTCTCGGACACATGGAACGCGAACAAATCTGGCCAGCTGACATGCCTCACAGCCTTGAGGCCGCGAGGTTGAGTCTCACCGACGACGATCTCGCCCGTGGCCGTTCGGAGGAGGAACAGCAACGAGCTAGGCAACAGGCAGAAAGATTCACGATCACGCTAGGTTCGCGGCGATTTGGCGTGGATCCCGATTGCTTCGCCGAGATAGCCGCCGAGGTCCGCCAGACACTGCCGCCCAGCGTGTTACGGAGCCCATTCAGAATCGAGCCTGGCCCGATTCCCGCCGCCCGCAAGCCAACTCGCAATCAGGCGGGGCCGAGGTCCGTCTACCGCAACTTAACCCGCTTCAGCGAGGGCCAGCGACAGGTCATCGGCCTCGCCGCTGAAGTGATTGCGCTGGCCTGGCTCAAGCAGCAGTACGCGACCAGTGGGGTTGTCAACTGGCGTTCTGGATACAGGGACAAGGTCGAGGGCGGTCGCGACGGCGACGATACTCTTGGTTACGACATTGATGTCCAGACCAGGGCGGGGCGGTTCATGTTCGAGGTCAAGGGGGCGGCGGAGGACGGAACCGAATTCGAACTCACCCAGCGGGAGATTGATGCGGCGCGAAAGAACACCAAGCGGGACGCGTACCGCATTGTCTACGTTCAGTTCGCCTTGGACCCACAGCACGCGAATCCCCTTCTCCTTCCAAACCCATTCTCACAGCGCGGATCTGAAACTTATCGCGTTGTCGGCAGCGGCCTGCGATACACGTTTTCGCCGAAAGCTGAGCCTCCCCGTTCGCTGTAATCGCATTCCCTGAAACGGCAATCGCATTTCACAACTGCAGTAGCCGACCTGCAGCCGAAAATCGCAGCCACCAAAGGACTGGTCCGACTCGATCATCACCAAAGTGATTCTTACAGTCTGCCTCGATACGCAACCAGACTGTCCAGCGATGAATCGAGCAACTCCACCGGAGTTCCGTGCGATGAACTCCAATACGATTGCAGTGCAAGGTGTTCGCTTGAGTTGGCAATTCTTATATAGCGAAGCCCGATTCGGTTGTCGACCTGTTGCTATTGTTTAGCAACTCTGTCGATATGCCAGATGCATGAACTATGGCCAATCACAGCCACCCCGCGCCCCTCCCCCGGTGGGGGACACGCGAACCGATGCCGTTTGCCGTTTGCCGACTTCCCCAGTTGGAGACTCACCGTGCACCCGCCCCCAAGCCGACCACTGAAGCCGCTCCAGAAGCGACAGGATATTTCCCTCGCCTGTGACGGCAGATTAGACGGATGCCTACGGCTGGGCACATGGCACAAACCCTCTAAAGGCCACCACGCGCGGTAGCGTCTCGCCCGACAGGGGCCGCCCGTTTCCGTGCATATTCGGCGCGGCTGCTGGAACCAACAACCTCTGCCACTCAGCACAATATGTTCATAACGCCCCAAACACCATCGGTATTCAGGTGTGCAGCGAGCCGAGCTGATTGCGCTATTCCGGTGGTTGGTTGTCGATCAGCGCTTCCAGCTCAGGTGGTCCCAGGCGTTGCGCCTGGGATGCCTTGTCGTTGTCATCGAATTCAATGCCTTCGCCGATCAGCATCTCCATGGGGTCGCGATCGTCGGCGGGATCGTGCCACTGGAACTTGAAGCTGATGGAGCCGTCGCCGCTGAGCACGCGGTAAGCCTTGGTGACCGTCGGGTCGTGTGCAATGTGGTTGGCCGTCGGTTGGGCTGCGGTGCCGGCTAACTCGGCCAGGTCGCCGTAAGAGGTCCAGGAGCCGGCTGGGATGGCGGCGACGGCGTCGTCGACGCGGCTCCAGTCGAACCCAGATTTGGCCGATACGACACCAGGCACTGGTGGTGACCACAGGGCGATCGCTGCGTCGGCCAATGCGTGCGATCGGGCCTCGATCTGCTCGGGTCCCCACTCCGACGCTGCGGTCAGGGCGTCGTTGAGCTTGAAATCGGAGTCTTGGAGGATCTCCTGTTTGCGCTCGAAGAGTTGATTCGACAGCTTGGAATTCCAGGCAGTCAGGGTGAGGTTGCCCAGAGTGTGTCCCAGCCGGTCGAACACCTCCCGAGGGTCGTGGCCGGCGCCGGTTAGTTGTTTCTTCCAGCCGTCACTCAGGGTTTGGGGCATGACGTGTTCAATGGACAGTTTCGCCGAATTGAAGTCGAGATCCACCTCGGCTCGCAGATACGACTCCAATCGCTGCAGCACCAGACGCTGCTGATACGCGCGGCCGTTGAGGTAGTACGGGACCGTGGCGATGCCTTCCCGTACCCGGTTGTCGTCGGGCCAGCGTTTGTCCCGCGATAGCTCTCGGCGCAGCGCGGTGTCGATCGGTTCACCTTGGGGCAGATTGCCGATAGCGGTTGTAAACAGTCGGTTCAAGACGTTAGTCGGGGTGTCGACGAGGTAGCGCCTGACGAGAAACGACTCGATGGCCTCCAGGCAGCGTTCGGCTTGTTCAGGAGTAGCGCCGCTGGCGTCAACTCGCGCATAGAGGTGCAGCAGCAGAGGGTAGGTCGTACTGGCACCCCATCCTTTCAAGAAGGCGAGGTGGCGTAACGCCTCCGTGGTGATACCGAGCTCAGCTACGTTGACGCCAGGGTCTGCGGGTTGCTGGAAGACCGCGTAATAGGCGCCGCGGCGAGCGAGTTTCTTGACGTGACTTTCCAAGAAGTCGAGGTCGGCGGCGTACGGTTCCAGTTGGCTTCGCGCAGTGCGGTAAACGTCGCCCTGTTTGACGAAGTCACCGGAGGATTGCAGGTCATCTCGTACCAGCCCCTCGAGGCCGTCGGTGCCGAGCAGTTTCTCCAGCGGCCGCCAGTGCTGGACGTAAACCGAGTTGGACCGCGGCCCCAAGGCCATGAACAGGTAGTTGCGCAGCAGATCCGATTGGGTCAATCCAACACCGGTCGCGTTGATTGATTCGAAGATCTTATGCGGGCGTTCCCCTTCGCTGACAGTCACGAACACCAAAGCCAGCCGATCCCCAATCGTGGTAGCGAGGCTATCGGACACCAGTTCGCCCGACGCATGCAGAACGCCGATCCTGCGGTGAAAGAAGTGATAGGCGTTGACAATCGCACTGTGCCCAGATGCGGCGCCGGGGTCGGTGAGCACTGTCCAATACGGCGCGGCGTCCTCGTCACCGGGCACCAACCGCGCCCACCGGTGTGAACCTTTCGGTTCGGTGTCATTGATCAAGTACTTCTTGTTGAGACGATCGAACTGCTCGGGATCATCGACCTTGGCGACGTCACGAAGTGCGGCCAACGCTAGCGATAGCGTCGTCAGGCGCTGTTGGCCATCGACGACGCGGAATTCCCGGAAGTCATGCAGCGGGTCGGCATCCTTTTCAACCGCGACGACACTGCCGATGAAGTGCTTGGGCGCCGCGGAGCCCTCCGTCAACGCCCGGTATTGCTCGAGAATGTCTTGCCAAAGCACCTCTTGCTGATCGGTCTTCCAGCGGTAATGACGCTGGTATAGCGGAACCTGAAACTGCCGATCCTGGGTCATTAGATCCCGGAAAGTACCCTCCTTGGCACGCATCCCTGCAGAATATCCATCAAGCGCTGTGCACCAGCTGATGTCGGCGGGGTTTCTAACCATGTGGGCCGCGACCCATCAACCGAAAGTCGCATAGGACTGGACACCAAACGGGTCCCTCTCACGTCCAGCGGGCATCTTTCGAGGAGACCTGAACCATTTGCCGCAGGGGCAGCATGACGTAACCGCGCGGGGACGGCACTCTAAGCGCCGCGATTAACCGATGCTGCCTCGTGAATGGCGGCTTTGAGCTCGTCGTATGTGCACTTGCGCGGACCGAGCGCTATCAGCGGTCCGAGTCGAATCCTCTTCTGTGTCGGAACTTGTCGGTTCAGCTCGCTTGTTGACAGGACGTAGAACGTCCACTGAGCCACGTCGAGTGGGTCAATATGTCCGCGGTCCTCACCCTCGAGCAGACAGAAAACGTACACGTCGGCGCTTCGCTGTGTGCTGGTCGCATAGGTGTCGGTGCGGGAGTCCCAGCCCATCGCGGGGCGGATTCCGAACACGATTTTCGATAGCTGCGATTGCTTCCACGTTTGCACGTAGGCAGCTGATTTCACCTCTACCTTGACACCGTCGATCTCGAGGTCGTACTGGTCCCATTCCACGCGTGTCGTGTCGCGAATGCCGAGTGCTTTGGCCACGATGTACTCGGCCAGCACACCACGAGTCGTGTTCGTGAGTAGGTCGTCGTACGCCCAGGCTAGAAATTCCTGTTTATTCAGGCGAGTCATCGTCGAGCCTTCATCGCTTGAGCAGTTCCCTTTCCAAGCACGGTCGTCACTTTGTGCCGGTCGATGTCGTCGAGGGTCAGCACCGCTTCGGGTCGGGTGATCCGCTTGATGTCCTCGGCGTGCGGCTGCGGCACCAGCAGCACCAGTTCGCGTGCCTCATAGACGTCGATGTTCGTGTGTATCCACTGGCTCTGATCGGTGAGCTCATGGTCGACGCTCACGTACCAGTTAGCGATGAATTCCTGCAGGTGCGGGATCAGGGTCCACACCTTGCGCTGGGCCAGCGCCGAACGTGCACCTGGCCGGGTGAATGCGAGCCAGGCGAGTGCTCCACTGTCGGCATCGGTGAGCTTCCAGAACACCCGACCGTTGTGCGCCAGGACATTCGGCGGCCGAGTGGCGGCGATCTTCTGTCCGATTTCGCGGGCCAGCCTTCTGTAGTCGGGAAGAGTATCGAGGTGGTTGGGAACACTGTCGAAGTAGTCGTGCGGCCGTCGGCCGCGCCGCCCCAGCGGCTCGCCACGATCGGCGCCCATCAATCCGCACTCCTCACTTCGGCCGAATCACTTTCACAGTACTGCCGGGCACCGACGATTTGGGTCCCACCGTGTCGCTACTTGGTCGTGTCGGATGCCGAGTTATCGTCCGGTCCGTGGCCGTACGGGTGTTTGGACACGTGCCGGGAGCTGTGGTCGGTCAGACCTCCTCATATAGGTAGGCGGTCTACGACGCAGGCGTGCACCGGCGGCTCCAGGCGGGCATTTGCGTGGTCCAGTTGGCCACCTGCGGGCACCGAGGCCGCAACAGGATCCGCTATGTCGGGCGCGGCGTACCCTGCACACCGGAGCTGACCTGTTGACATACAGGCAGAAGCTCGACTATAGGCACTGATCACCACCCTCAGTGTCGGCGTCCCGAAGGCACTGACCGAACTGCTCACTTTCGGGCGGACCCTGAACAAACGTGCCGCCGACGTGTCGGCCTACTTCGACCGACCCGGCACCTTCAACGGCCCGACCGAAGCAATCAACGGCCGCCTCGAGCATCTCGGCGGCTCCGCGCTCGGCTTCCGCAACCTCACCAACTACATCGCCAGATCACCACTCGAAGCCGGCGGATGCAGGCCCCAACTACACCCGTCAATCATGAAGATCCTGATTACAACGCCAATCGGCACCACTCCGCCCATGGCGATCGCACCCAGCTGAGTTTGCCCTACAGTGGGCCGCGACCCATCAACCGAAAGTCACATAGCGGCTGGGGCACCAAACGGGTCCCTCTCAGGCCGGCGACGGGACGTGGAGGACCGTCGTGGCGGCGAGCGTTGGCCGTCTCGGTGGTCACCGTGTCTAGGAGACCTTCACATCGATGTGCTCGATGGTGCAGTCGAACCGGAACGGGCGCCGGTCGAGATAGTCCGGTGACACCGATGATCCGCGGTCGACACCGACTCCGGATGTTTCGCTGGCGGTGAATGCCACTGGCACCGTGGGGGCGACGATCACCTTGGCTGCTTAGTGGCCGTCGCCCAGGGTTGCAGACGGTCGAGCGACTCGGAGAGAATGCCAATACGGAAGGGACAACATCATTGAGATGAACCGCGCCGCGGCTGGCTCAGCGAAGTTGTCATTGTTCTAGGGTCCCGACTGACGACGAGAATGAGACCGGACACGTGCCACCAACGGTTCCCTTCCCAGCGTCGCGAGTAGCCCTCAATTTCAGCGAGGGCGATTGATGTCGCGGGGCCCCGGGTGGCAGCTCTCGCATATCGCAAATCAATGTGTGGGGCGCGCCTCTCAGTTCATCTTGGTTGGTCACGGTGTTCCGCTTCTTTGCCTGAACAAATGCATAGCGGGTGGGCGGTTGACGGGGCCTAGATCATCGACTCATCCCAAGCCTCATCTGGTGTGGTCGCGACGATTGACTTCGAACCCAACAGCGCCTCGGCGGCATCGGCGGCCTGGTCGATCGCCGCGATCGCCTCGGAGATTTCACGCGCCTGCTTGATCAACGCAGCCAAAGCCGGACCCGCTGTCTTCGGATCATCGAGCGCCTTGCCGACACGGTTACCAAGCGCCAACAACAACTCCCGGCGATCCCCACTCACCGCAGCCTCCGCAACCGACTTGGGCGCAGCCTTGAGCGGCGCCCGCTTCGCCGCCGGCGCCTTCCGGGCTAGTGCCTTCTTCGGCGTATTTTCGTCGTGCACCACCTGCAATGGGGCTTGCCGTTTCCGTGGAGTCATGTTCGTCCTTCCTGCTGTGAAAAAAGAAACCTCTGGGGAGGGAGGGCGCTAGGCCATGGGAGCGCCCCGGGGCCCTGGGGGCGGGTCATCCCCCCTGGTCAGCAGCTTGTGCTAGTTCACCAGGTGCGCCAGGTGATGTAGGAGACTCCTGGTCGGGGGTTGATGTGGCCGCGGCGTCCGTATGCGTCGGCGCCGGTAGTGTCTGTGACGTCGGCGGTGTCACGTTGGCACACGGGGCAGAAGCCGCGGTGCTTGCCGGTGCCGAGGCATTGGTTGCAGATGCGATGTGTCAAGACGCAGTTGGTGGGGTCGATTGGGTTGCCGCCGTGGGCGATTGGGATGATTTCGTGGACTTCGGGGGACATTGGATCGGGTGTTGGGATCGTCTTGTCGACCTCTTCGTCGCAGATCCAGCAGTAGTCTTGCTCCCGGAGGATCCGTATTCGTAGTGCGCGGCGGCGGGCGCCGTTGGCGTAGCGAGGATTAGCGGTCACGTCCTGGTCCTCGTTGTCGTGGCGGTCCCGGGCCGCGTCGTTGTGTTCGGGATGCGGAGGGCGCTTTGGACTTTGATGCATGACGGGCCGCATGGTGTCAGTTCGGCTTCGGCTTCGCGTACCTGCTCGATGGAGTCCAAGAAGGTCCATTCGGCTTGGTAGCCCGCATTCGGGCCGCGGTGGCAGACGAGCGCGGCTCCGGCGGCAACGTCCTGGTCCTCGATGGGCACCGACTGTTCGAGTCGGGTCGCGGCCGTGGTCACTGTTGAGACTCCTCGGTTCGGTTTGGCTGGTGGACCGGCTGGGTGATGTCCCGAACGGCGGGCGGCTTGGCCGGTGCGGCGCGGTCGCACCGGACTGCGGGCTCGATGGGCGTGCGGTCAGGGCCGAGGAGCCAGCCGGATGGGTCACAGCCGCCACAGGAGCGGATTGCGGCAATTCTCGCCTGGCGCGCGGCCTGCTCGATGGCGTCACGCCGGGTCATCGGCCACCACCCTCTGTCCGCGTGCTCGCGCGTTAGTGCCGTACCCGAGAAACGCAACGACAGGCTGCCGCCCTCGCTGCGCTCGGTTGCCATGAAATTGCGGCTGGTCGCTTTCTGTGAGCTGTTCGCGTGCCAACGCGTCCGTTGTTCGACGGAGACGCTCGGCGTGAGGCTGTGGTTGATGCGCGCAGCAGCGACAGACATCGACAAGCAACCAGAAACCGATACGTGGCAAGGGGGCAGAGTCCCGCGGCAGCGCGTTTTCGGGACTGGAACGTTGCGCCGTGAAGGCGGCAGCGGTTACGTCTGCAAACTCATCGCTGACACAAGCTCGCGTTAGTTCGAGACGTACCCATATGTCCCGCGGGGACATTGACCGATTTGCGCAGTTCACAGGTGGCGCACTTGTAGCGAGGTTTGAAATGACCGAAACCTTGTCCCGCCAGGTGTCCCATCGGGACAAGCCTGTTCCAGCAAACACATTCACCATCCCCCAGCGGCGGACTCGGAGCGCTTGGGCGCGCGCTGTTTGCGCTTGCGGCTGGTGTCCCTGGAACGCCTCTCAAAGACCGTCTTCGGCTTGTTCTCATCGCGCAGGTAGAGGTATCGGTAGCCGCCCTGCATCGCAACCCAGATCTGCGCTTGAACCAGTTGTTTGGCCTCGCGGCCCGCCTTCCAGCCGCGCACTTCCCGCTCCGGGATGAACCAGGACTCCAAGTCTCCGAGCACTGATTCCGCGGACAGAAAATCGCGACCGCGGGTTTGGTCGTTGGCCCAGGAAAGTGCTTTCCAGTACAGGCCGAATGCGGCCATGCCGACGTTGGCGAGCCAGGGGTCCTTCCAGTCGTCGTCGCTCATTTGGATCCACAGCATCGACGGTTCGGCACGGTTGTTGGTCGGGTCGGCGCCAGCGGTTAGCGCCGCGTAGATGTACATCGTTTCGAGCGCTCGATCGAAACGGGCCCGCCGCGACGGCCGGCCCAGTCGCCGGCGTCGCCGCGGCGAACCCCAGAACGCCAGTTGCTCTGTCACGTCGCACCGCGACGAAAGGTCCGTTCGCCCGAAACATGTCCGGCCGCTGTCCGGGCGGACATTTCCGAATAGTTGCTGCTCGTCGGCTGTGTGACCGTCGGGCGTTCGGTGTGCCTACGCGCAGCTTCCGCGTCGCAATATGTGTCATCGCTCCGCGCGCCGCAGGCTTCGGTGACCGCATCGTCGGCGAACTCGGGAGTGACCGAAAACGGATCTGTGCCGGAGCCCACGGCAAACAGGACAAATCCCGGCCGCGATGCGTTAGCCCCGACATGGACGTCCGGCCGATCAGGTGACCGATTCACGCGCCGCCGCCGAACGGCTGCATTAGCTTGTCGTCGATTTCGTCCAGGTCGACGCGCACCAGCCGGGTGCCGTTGCGGTAGCCGATAAGCCGGCCGACGGAGATCATTTCGCGGACGCACCTGGAAGTTACGCCAATGTATTCACCGGCCTGCTGCAAGGTCGCGTAGCGGCGACCGCGGCGCTCGGCGCGGTTAGGGCCTTGCGTTGCAAGGGTTTTTGTACTTACGACAGATTTCGCCATCGCCCAACTCCAAGGGTTCTAACAGAATCCCGCCGGGTTGGAGCAGGGGCCGAACAACGCAGGCCATTTGGCGAACATCTCCCGGCCATCCCTGCGAGTACAGCCGGCAAGTCCCGTCAAACGGAACAGCTCCGACGATATCAGGAAGCTCGGAGAACCTACTGCGACACGTCGAGTTCGACGTTCCCTTGACGAACCGCGGCGGCAATCAGTTCCTTACGAACTCGCGGCGTGGCCCGTGGGCAGCGTGGACACGAAAATTCCCATGCGGCAGCATCACTCAATGCTTCCTGGTTCTGCTCCCGTGTCCGTGCGACACGCACATAACGCAGCGCGCCGGCCGGCTCGCCGACGTCGAGCCGGCCGCTGCCCGTCACGCGTGGCGCGTAGTGGCGGTCAGCCAGTTCAACCAGCCCGCTGTGCGTGTAGACCATCACGCCGAGCAGGACTACCCGCTTGTGCTCACCGCGGCCGGTGCAGACGAGAACAGCCGGTGTCGGTGGGGGCCCGCCGTAACGCTGCTGCCACCACTTTGAATCCCTCATCCGTTCGCCGCCAGCTTCGACAACAGGGCCGCAATCTCACGGTCGCGACCTTGTGCGACGTGCTGGTAACGCATCGCAGCGGCCGGCGTCGAGTGCCCGAGGCGCGCCATCAATTCCGCCAGCGTCGCACCAGTCGCTGCGGCGAGGACCGCGCCGGAGTGGCGTAAATCGTGCCAGCGCAAATCATCTCGGTTCGCCTTCCCGCGCGCCCTGTAGAACCGCCGGTATAGAGTGGCCGGCGCAAGATGTCCGCCACCGACGGCCGGGAACAGGAGTGCGTCAGCCTTCCCGCCGACATGCTTGGACAGATGCGCCTCGATGGCCGGGAGTAGGTGCGGCGGGATCGCGATATCCCTGACGCCGGCGTCACTCTTGGGCGTGGTCACCGTGAAGCCGTCGTCGGTGCGCACCACAGCGCGGCGCACCCTCACTACCTCGTCGCTCAGGTCGATGTCCTTGCGCCGCAACTCCGTTAGCTCCCCGAAGCGCATCGCCAGCCAAGCGGCGAACAACACCATCATTGACCACTGCGCGGGCATCTCGTCGGCGATCACGCCAATCTCGGCGACTGTCGCCGGCCTCACCTTATGGACACGCTTCGCCGTGCCGGCGCCACGAATCATGCAGGGGTTCGCGGAAATCTTCCCGTCGCTCGCCGCCGTCGTCATGATGGCTCGCAGCAGTCCGTAAGCGTGCGATCGCATCGTCGGCTTGTCCGTCAACGTCTTGGCGTACCAGGCGCGCACGTCGTCGGCGGTTATCGAGGCGATGGGCAGCGACCCGAACGTGTTCGAGATGTGGTCTTCGAGCAGCTTCTCGTAGTGCTCGCGGGTGCGGTCCTTCAGCGGCCGTCCGGCCACTTGGCGGGTCGCTAGCCATGTCTCCGCGTACTCGGTGAACGTGAGCTTCGGCGCCTGGACAGCATCGGGCGGCTGCCACGCCTTCGAGATGATTTCGGACTGTCGCAGCGACAGCCACGCGCGCGCATCCCGCTTCGCGACGAACGTCGTCGGCGCCTTATGACGGCGACCGTCGGGCCCGTAATACTGCGCGCGATAACGGCCGCTGGGCAGCTGATCGACAGATCCGAACGTGCCCGATTTGGCGTTTTTCCGTGCCACCGGAGGACCTCCCAGCGCGATGGATCGTTGTTCACTGTGCGAGTTCACGTGAACTGGACGTGAACTCATCCAGCAACTTTTGTTTCCGGATTGTTCCGTCTGGATCACGTTACCCTGTGACATGACATCGCAGATGGAGGAACGAAACGCGAGGTCAGAACATATTCATCGGCTAACACTCTGAGCTAGTTCTAACCAGTATCGCGCACCAGAGTCTTGCCTGATCAACCGTGGTTATCAGTCGTACCGGAATTTGCAATAGCCTGTCAGCTACGCCTTGCCTGGGGGCCAGCTACAGGCACTTTCGGTGTTGCTGACGCAGCGGTGGTAACTCTCCGTCTTTAGCCTCCGGCCGGCTCAATTCCTATTCCACAATTCCGGACACAACTCGGACACCGCAACGTTGAATAGTTCCAAGTTCTGCGTCTCGGTCAGCAACGGGTCACCAACTCCGGGATTGTTCGCCTCCAAGATCGCCGCCCCTGCGATGCCATTGCCAAGGTCCACACAAGTCGCGTTACCCAACTGGAGCGCCTTCTCGTCAGTCAACGGCATACCAGCAGCATGCACCCGGTCGAGGAAGCTGACGTCGTCAGCGTGAGCAGGTGGCGTCCCTGCGACGCAACACAATGCCGCAGCGATTACAACGATACGAACAGCGCGCATGAACACGATTGTCTGTCCGGCAAGCGGCGCGATCAAGCCACAGCTCTACGTCGAGGCAGGTTGGTTCAGCCTACGGGCCCCGAATCAGCTCGCCTGCAAGCACTTCCGATTGCGGGTGGAGATCAGCCGGGCAGTCCCGCCTTCATCTTGGCGTCCTGCTTGCGCGCGACATCGAGCAGGAAGCCCTGGTCCACCGGGTCGTCCGGTGCCCCTTCGGCTTCGATGAGCCCCAGCGCCTTGCCCTCGGTGAAGATCACCACACCTTTGGCTTTGGTGCCGTCAGGTGATGGACCGATCGCCATGACGCCCCGTATGCCCACCTCGGCCGGCGTCGTCGGCGCCTTGACGCTCAGCTCCTGAATGGATTTCGAGGTGGTGTCCAGCGCCTGGTTCGCCTCGTCCGGGTTGTTGTAGACGTAGATCGAGATCTCGACTTTGCGAGTGTTGGCCTGGTTGTTGAACACCCCTTCGACTCCGGCCGGAGTGGCGATGGGCAGGGACTGGGTCTGCACAAAGGTGTCCCCCGGTACGACGATGTCGGTGGCCGGGATCAATAGACCGGTGTAGTCGCCGGGCTGCCCGGTGGCGGTGCCCGACGGCGCCGTCGACGAGGACGCCGCGGACGAAGAAGCCGAAGACGACGACGAAGACGACGGGCTTGGCGAGTTGTCGCTCCCGCACCCCGTGACCGCTGCACCCACTACCAGGGCGGCCACCGCGAACGCGGCTCCCGCCGTCGATACGTTTGTCACCATTGACTCCCTTTTTCGGAAATTGGACAGCGGCCGTATCGCGCAACATAGCCCATCGTCGACCCGCTGGGAATACATCGGGCAAAGGAAACCGAAAGCCGCTATTTCCCAAAGGATTCGATGACTTTCACCAATTCGCCGGGCGCCTCCCAGTTCAGCGCATGCCCCGCAGCCGGCACGGTCACCAGCCGCGCCCCGGGAATACCGTCGGCGAGCCGGCGTGAGTGATTGGGCGGCGTGGTTCGGTCGGCCGAACCGACCATCACCACCGTCGGCACCGTGATCTCCTCCAGCCGCGGGTAACGATCCTCCCGCGAGAACGCCCGCACGATCGCCACGTGCGGCCCGTGCTGGTCCACATGCTCCTGGAACCCCTCCACGAACACCTTCACCATCGCCGGCGACGGCCGCGTGCCGCACTGCGCGGCCCCGAACAGCGTCGCAACGGTCTCGTTCTTGATCAGCCGCCGCAATACGCCCCACTCCAGTAGCGGGATCTGCAACTTGTTCTGCGGAGCCCCGTCCAGCACCCGGCCCGCCCAGGTGGCGAACAGCACCACGCCGCGCAGTCGCGACACCAGATCAGGCCGCTCCAGCAAGGCGCGGATAGTGACGAATCCACCCATCGAATGCCCGACAAGCACCGCATCGCTGACATCGAAGTGCTTCTATACCGCGGCAAGATCGGCCGCCATCACTTCCGATCCGATGCCGTCCGCGCCCAGCGTCGAGCGACCGTGACCGCGTTGATCGAACGCGATAACCCGAAATCCTTTGCCCAGCAACTCATCCCAAACGATGTTCCACTCCGCAAGGGTCACCGAATAACCGTGCACCAGGATTACCGTCGGCCCCTCCCCCGCAGACACAGCACGCAACACTGTGCCGTCCGGCCGGGTGATCGATACCTCCGCGCCGTGCGGTTCGGCCAGAAGTTGTTCGCGCGTAAACGGATCCGGGTTGCGTTCGATCCACGCGACCAATCCGCGCAACCCGGCCCAGCCCGCCACCAGTGCCGTACCCGCCAGCAACCCTGTTCTCAACCCGACCTCCGAAGATTCGATAGCTCACAGGCTATCGAGTGCCGTCCGGAGTCGACCGCACACGATCTCCGACGTACCGAAAAACCAACCCGCACTACAGATTCTGGCCTCCAGCGCGGCTCACTGGTCCGTGGCGTCGTCGCCTTCGACTTCTGCGTCCCCGGCACCGTCCTTGGTGTTGTTGACCGAAGTGGCCTGCGGGGGTTGCTTGTCACCTTCTGGCGGCGGCTGTTCAGCGGTCGTCACGGCTCCTCCGTCTACGCGTTGGATGTTTGCGTGTGAGCTACCCGGGCTCGCACTGCACGAAACAGTTCCTGCCGCATTGGCGTGCCGGCCGCTGGTTCAATGTCGTCATGGCGAGTCTGCTGATCCTGATCGTGCTGGCACTCGGCGGACTCGGCGTCACCGCCGCCGTGATCGTGCTGCTGGTCCGACTGATCGACTCGCCCAAGAGGCAGGCGTACGTCCCGCATGCGTGGCCGGGCACGGCAGCACCCGGCTGGTATCGGGACACGTCGCTCAAGAGCCCGTCTGTGCAGGCAGCCGCGCCGGACAGTAGACCCCCGCCGCGATCGCGGTGAACCTGGCGGCATTCTCCTGCGTCAGCCCGGGATTCGCGCTCTGCAGCACCTGAACCACTTCGACGCCGGACTTGCCGGCGGCCGCCATCTCGCACACCGCTTTGCCCGTCGTGATGACGCTCGCGGTGTCCTTGTACTTGATGCCCGCCGCATTGAGCGAGACCAGCAGCGCCTGGTCTTCGTCAGGACTGGCGTGTGCCGGCGCGGCGAGGCCGGTGAAGGCGGCTAAACCGGTGAGCACCAGCAGAAGTCTCATAGCTCTGTGATGGTTCCAGAGGCTCGGCAACCCTGCATCTCGAACGCAAATCGTCAACATGAGGTTGACGCATCCAGACCGTCAACCTAAAGTTGACGACATGGTCGAATCCACCAAAATCGCCTACCCGGTCCGCCTTGACGACCTGATCGCGGTGATCAAAACGGTGCACACCGGCGCCCTGGACCAGTTGACCGATGCGGTACTGGCGGCGGAGAGCCTCGGCGAGATCGCCGACCATCTGATTGGACACTTCGTCGACCAGGCCCGCCGCTCCGGGGCCTCCTGGACTGAGATCGGCAAAGCCATGGGCGTCACCAAACAAGCCGCGCAGAAGCGATTCGTGCCCAAAGCCGAAGCCACCCCGTTGGACCCCGAGCAGGGTTTCAGCCGGTTCACGCCGCGGGCGCGCAATGCGGTGGTCGCCGCCCAGAACGTCGCGCACCAGGCCGGCAACAGCCACATCACCCCCGACCACCTCTTGCTCGGCGTGCTCAACGATCCGGCCGCACTGGCCACCACTCTGCTGCGGCTGCAACAGATCGACACCGTCACACTGGGCCAGTCCGTTGAACTCCCGCCGCGCACCGGCGAACCGCCCGCGCTGATCCCGTTCAGCGGCCCGGCCCGCAAGGTGCTCGAACTCACCTTCCGTGAAGCACTTCGCCTGGGCCACAACTACATCGGCACCGAACACCTGCTCCTTGCGCTGCTGGAGCTCGAGGACGGCGCCGGGCCACTGCACCGGGCCGGTGTCGAGAAAGATCGGGTGGAGGCTGATCTGCGCGCCGCACTGGAATCGCTCACCACCGCGGAGCCGACCGATACCTGAGCCCGATCAACCCCTCCCGCGACGTTTGCGCATATGTCATCATGCGAGGATGCGCCGCTGGCTGATCGCCCTTTCCGCGTTCCTCGTCGTCACGGCCGGGACGCTGCCGGTTGACGCCGCGCTGCCGGCCGCGCGGGCGGGTGACGCACCCATCGGTCATCTCGGTGACACGTTGCGGGTGGACACCGGCACCTACGTCGCCGACGTCACCGTCACCAGTGTGGTGCCGGTCGAACCGCCACCGGGCTTCGGCTACACGCGAAGTGGCGTGCCGGTCAAGAGTTTCCCCGACAGCACGGTGGCCCGGGCCGACGTGGTGGTCCGTGCCGTCCGAGTACCGAACTCCTACATCATGGCGTCGAACTTCAGTTTCGACGGTGTCACGCCGTTCGCCGACGCCTACAAGCCGCGGCCGTGCGACGCACCCGACTGGCTGGACGCCCAGCTGGGCAACGCCCCGACAGGTGCGGTGGTGCGCGGCGGAGTGTATTGGGACGCCTACCGCGATCCGGTGTCGGTGGTCGTCCTGCTGGACCGCAAGACCGGAGTTCACCTCGCGCAGTGGAATCTTTGAACTGAATATCGAACTCGCCACCCTCGGCGACGCCGAAGACCTGGCCGACGTCGCGGCGCGCACCTTTCCACTGGCGTGCCCGCCGTGGTCGCGCGCCGAGGACATCGCCGCTTTCATCGACACGAACCTGTCGGCGCCACGTTTCGCGCAGTACCTCACCGACCAGCGACGTGCGGTCTTCGTAGCCCGGCACGACGGCCGAATTGTAGGTTACGCCATGCTGATTCGCGGTGTGCCGGACGACGCGGACATCCAGCGCGCCGTCCCGCTGCGCCCGGCGGTGGAACTGTCGAAGTTGTATGTGCTGCCCGACTTCCACGGGCACGGCGTCTCGGCGGCGCTGATGAGTGCCGCGCTGGATACCGCGACGCGGTGGGGTGCACGCTGCATGTGGCTGGGCACCAACAAGAAAAACGTTCGCGCACTGCGCTTTTACGCCAAGTTCGACTTCACGATCAACGGCAGCAGGACATTTCAGATGGGCGACTTCGTCGAGGACGACCACGTCATGGTCCGGGCGCTCGCCTCCCCGACATCAGCGTGAGCGCCAGCAGCCGCGACGTGGCCCGCAGATACTTCTTGCGGTAACCGCCGGCCAGCATCTCCTCGCTGAAGACGGTGTCCAGTTTCGCGCCCGAGGCCACCACCGGCACACCGGCGTCGTAGAGCCGGTCGGTCAGCGCCACCAGCCGCAATGCCACGTTCTGGTCGTCCACCCCGTGCACGCCGGTCAGGAACACCGCGGTCACGCCTTCGATCAACGTCAGATACCGCGACGGGTGCATGGTGGCCAGATGGGCGCACAGCGCGTCGAAGTCGTCCAGCGTCGCCCCGGCGACCTCGGCGGCGCGCGCGGCGACCTCCTCGTCGGACAGCGGTGGCGGCGCCGGCGGCAGGTCGCGGTGCCGGTAGTCGGGTCCCTCGATGCGAACCGTGGTGAAAATGCTTGCCAGCGTGTTGATTTCGCGGAGGAAGTCCTGCGCCGCGAACCGTCCCTCGCCCAGTTGCTCGGGCAGCGTGTTGGAGGTGGCGGCCACCGAGACCCCCCGCTGGACCAGCGACGACAGCAACCGGGAGACCAGCGTGGTGTTGCCCGGGTCGTCCAACTCGAACTCATCGATGCACACCGCGGTGTAGTCGGCCAGCAGCTCGATGCATTCGGCGAAGCCGAACACCCCGGCCAGCTGGGTCAGCTCGCCGAACGTCGCGAACGCCTTCGGCGCGGCGTCGGGCAACTGGTAATAGGCCGAGGCCAGCAGGTGGGTCTTGCCGACGCCGAACCCACCGTCCAGATACAACCCGACGCCCGGCAGGACCTCGCGGCGGCCGAACAACTTCTTGCGGCCCGCCCGGCGCTGCTCGGCCTGCCGGCAGAACTCCCGGCAGGATTCGACGGCGGCGGCCTGGGTTGGTTCGGCAGGGTCCGGCCGATACGTCGCGAAGCTGACGTCGGCGAACGTCGGCGGCGGCCGCAACTGGCCGATCAACCGCTCCGGCGACACCGACGGATGCCGATCCACCAGGTGACCGACCTGCGCCGAACTGGCCCCGTGCATGCACGAACTGTAGCGACGTGCTGCAATCGACCTCATGCCTGGCGAGACGTCTCTGACGCTGCTCGGCGCCACGCGCGACCTGGATCCCGCCGAACTCCCCCGGCTCTACGGTTATCCGCCCGACCTCGGGTGGGTGCGCGCGAACTTCATCACCAGCCTGGACGGCGGCGCCACCGTCCAGGGTCTCAGCGGCGCCCTGGGCAGCCCCGGTGACCGGGCGGTCTTCGTCGTGCTGCGGGAACTGGCCGACGTGATTGTGGTCGGGGCGGGAACGGTGCGCTCGGAGGGTTACGCGGGTGCCCAACTCAGCGTCGCGCAGCGCCAACAGCGGCAGGCCCGTGGTCAAGGCGAGGTGCCGCCGATAGCGATCGTCACCCGAACCGGTCACCTCGACCACGACCTGGCGGTCTTCACCCGCACCGAGGTGGCGCCACTGGTACTCACCTGCGCCGCCGCCGCCGACGATGCCCGCCGCCTGCTGTCGGGTGTGGTCGACGACGTCATCGCCTGTTCGGCCGACGATCCCGGCGAGGTCGACGTAGGCACCGTGCTGAGCACCCTGCGGGGGCGTGGACTGTCGCGCGTCCTGACCGAGGGCGGACCGACGCTGCTCGGCGCCTTCCTCGACCGCGAATTACTCGACGAGCTGTGCCTGACCATCGCGCCCGTCGTCGTCGGCGGCGCCGCGCACCGCATCGTCTCGGGTCTGGGCCAGCTGCAGACCCGGATGCGCTGCGCGCATGTGCTCACCGACGACGCCGGCTATCTGTACACGCGCTACGTCAGGGTGTAGCCCGGCTACTGTGGTCGGCATGAATCGGCGCATCCTGCCCGCCACGATCTTGTTGGTGGTCACCACCGTGCTGGCCGGCTGCGTCCCGGTCTTCGGCGCCGACCCCCGCTACGCCACCGACTCCGGCGCCCGCCCGCAGGGAGTGTCGACCACCAAACCACCGCCCAGCGGTCCACCGCCGATCGCGGCACCCAAGAACGATCTGTCATGGCGCGACTGCACCTCCAAGCTCAACGCCGACGCCGGCGTCCCCGGCGCACCCGGCGTCAAGCTGGAATGCGCCACCTACGACGCGGACCTGGACTCGCTCAACGGCGGATCGGGCTCGGTGAGCATCGGCGTGGTGCGTGCCCGCTCCGGTCAGACCCCGAAAGATGCCGGGCCGCTGGTGTTCACCACCGGCTCGGATATCGCGTCGTCCACGCAGCTGCCGGTCTGGCTGTCCCACGCCGGGGCCGACGTGCTGCGTACCCACCCCATCGTCGCCGTCGACCGCCGCGGCATCGGCATGTCCAGCCCCATCGACTGCCGCGACCGCCTCGACCGCGAAGAGATGCGCGACCAGACCCAGTTCGAGACCGGTGACGACCCGGTAGCCAACCTCTCCGAAATCTCCAACACCGCCACCACCAACTGCACCGATGCCATCGCGCCCGGCGACTCCGCCTACGACAACGCCCATGCCGCATCCGACATCGAGCGGCTGCGCAACCTCTGGGACGTCCCCGCGGTCGCGCTGGTCGGGGTCGGCAACGGAGCGCAGGTCGCGCTGACGTACGCCGGATCACGCCCGGACAAGGTGGCCCGCCTGATCCTGGACTCGCCGGTGGCGCTGGGGGCCAGCGCCGAAGCGGCCGCCGAGCAGCAGGTCAAAGGCCAGCAGGCCGCGCTGGACGCGTTCGCGGCGCAGTGCGTGGCGATCAACTGTGCGCTGGGTCCGGACCCGAAGGGCGCGATCAGCGCGTTGTTGACGTCGGCGCGCAGCTACGGCTTGGGCCGCACTTCGGTGGCGTCGATCACGATGGCCATCACTACCGCGTTGGGCTTTCCGACCGGCGACCGGGTGGGCAACACGACGAACCTGGCCAACGCCTTGGCCGCGGCGCGTTCCGGGGACTTCAATGCGCTGAACAACCTGATCAACCGCGCCGAAACCATTCAGCACAGCGACGGGCAATTCGTCAACAACTGCAGCGACTCGGTGAACCGCCCCACCCCGGACCGGGTGCGCGAGCTGGTGGTGGCCTGGGGCAAGCTGTACCCCCAGTTCGGCGCCGTCGCGGCGCTCAACCTGATCAAGTGTGTGCACTGGCCGACCGGTGCCACCCCGCAGCCACCGAAACAACTCAAGCTCGACGTGCTGCTGCTGGGTGTGCAGAACGACCCGATCGCCGGCAATGAGGGAGTTGCGGCCACCTCAGCCGCGGTCATCAACGCCAACGCCGCCAGCAAGCGGGTGATGTGGCAGGGCATCGGGCACGGCGCCAGCATCTACTCGTCCTGCGCGGTCACGCCGCTGGCGGCCTACCTCGACACCGGCAAACTGCCCGGCACCGACACGTACTGTCCCGCCTGATAATCGGCCCGGACCGCCCGACGCCGCGCCCCCAACGCCGGTGTACGGTGCGCTGGTGACGGCAGCTGACTCGACCAGAACCGGCCTCCGCGAATACGTGCAGGGCGCATTCCGTCCCGGCCCCCGCAGCACCGCAGCCATCGTTCGGACGGTGTTGTGGCCGATCGCCATCCTGTCGGTGCTGCATCGCAGCATCGTGCTGACCACCAACGGCAACATCACCGACGACTTCAAACCGGTGTACCGGGCGGCGCTGAACTTCCGGCACGGCCTGGAGCTCTACAACGAGCATTTCGACTACGTCGACCCGCACTACCTGTACCCGCCGGGTGGCACGTTGCTGATGGCGCCGTTCGGGTACCTGCCCTTCGCGCCGTCGCGCTACCTGTTCATCTCGATCAACACCGTGGCCATCCTCGTCGCCGCCTATCTGTTGCTGCGGATGTTCCACTTCACGTTGTCCTCGGTGGCCGCGCCGGCGCTGATCCTGGCCATGTTCTGCACCGAGACGGTGACCAACACCCTGGTCTTCACCAACATCAACGGCTGCATCCTGCTGCTGGAGGTGCTGTTCCTGAAGTGGCTGCTGGACGGCCGCGCGAGTCGGCAGTGGTGGGCCGGGCTGGCGATCGGGCTGACGCTGGTCCTCAAACCGCTGCTCGGCCCGCTGCTACTGCTGCCGCTGCTCAACCGGCAGTGGCGGGCCCTGGCGACCGCATTGCTGGTGCCGCTGGTGGTCAACCTGGCCGCGCTGCCGGTGGTGCCCCGCGCGATGGACTTCTTCACCCGCACCCTGCCCTACATCCTGGGCACCCGCGACTACTTCAACAGTTCCATCGAGGGCAACGGCGTGTACTTCGGGCTGCCCACCTGGTTGATCATCGGGCTGCGGCTGCTGTTCACCGCCATCGCCATTGGCGCGATATGGCTGCTCTACCGCTACTACCGCACCCGGGATCCACTGTTCTGGTTCACCACCTCATCGGGCGTGCTGCTGCTGTGGTCGTGGCTGGCGTTGTCGCTGGCCCAGGGCTACTACTCGATGATGCTGTTCCCGTTCCTGATGACGGTGGTGTTGCCCAACTCGGTGATCCGCAACTGGCCGGCGTGGCTGGGGATCTACGGTTTCATGACCCTGGATCGCTGGCTGTTGTTCAACTGGATGCGGTGGGGGCGGGCGATGGAATACCTGAAGATCACCTACGGTTGGTCCCTGCTGCTGATCGTGACGTTCACGGTGCTGTACTTCCGCTACCTGGATGCCAAGGCGGAGAACCGCCTGGACGACGGCATCGACCCGGCGTGGCTGACGCCCGAACCGGACCGCGCTAGCGTGGGAAGTTCACCCACACCAGACTTGGGAAGGAGTGGGGCAACGTGACTGACATCGCCCGTCCGAAACTGCAACTCACCGACGACGAGTGGCGCAAGAAGCTCAACCCGCAGGAGTTCGCTGTGCTGCGCCAGGCCGGCACCGAACGACCGTTCACCGGCGAGTACACCGACACCAAGACCCAGGGCAGCTACCAGTGCCGGGCCTGCGGTGCCGAATTGTTCCGCAGCACAGAGAAATTCGAGTCGCACTGCGGCTGGCCGTCCTTCTTCGACCCGTCGAGTTCGGATGCGGTCATCCTGCGGCCCGACCACTCGATGGGTGCGATTCGCACCGAGGTGTTATGCGCGAATTGCCACAGCCACCTGGGGCATGTGTTCTCCGGTGAGGGATATCCCACGCCCACCGACCAGCGCTACTGCATCAACTCGATCTCGCTGCGCCTGGTCCCCGACGAGGGCTGACCCGCTGGGCGTTGACTTTGCGTCCACGGCGGCCAAGTGCGACTAACCCCCGCCCTCAGCGCAGAGCCAACCCGCGCTCAGGGCAGCGCGCTCACCAGCTGCTCGACCCCCACCCGCGGGCCGGTGAAGAACGGCGTCTCCTCGCGGGTGTGCCGGCGGGCGTCGGTGGCGCGCAGTTCGCGCATCAGGTCCACGATGCGGTCCAGTTCGGGCGCCTCGAAGGCCAGAATCCACTCGTAGTCGCCCAGCGCGAAGGCCGGCACCGTGTTGGCGCGCACGTCTTTGTACTCCCGCGCCGCCATGCCGTGCTCGGCGAGCATGCGGCGACGCTCCTCGTCGGGCAGCAGGTACCACTCGTAGGACCGCACGAAGGGATACACGCAAACGTAGTTGCCGGGGTCTTCCCCGGCGATGAAAGCCGGGACATGGCTCTTGTTGAACTCGGCCGGCCGGTGCAACGCCACGCTGCTCCATACCGGCGTGCACACGCGGCCCAGCGCGGTGGCGCGCCGGAAGTCGGCGTAGGTCGCCTGCAGGGCCTCGACCCGCTCGGCGTGCGTCCAGATCATGAAGTCGGCATCCGCGCGCAGGCCGGCGACGTCGTAGAGGCCGCGCACCACCACCCCGCGTTCCTCCTGCTGCTTGAGGAAGGTCGCGGTCTCGTCGACGACGGCACCGCGTTCCTCCCCGAGCTCCCCGGCCCGCACGGAGAACACCGAAAACATCAGGTAGCGGATGGTGGAGTTGAGGGCGTCGAAGTCCAGGCGTGCCATGGCACCTATCGTGCCACTCGTCCCGACACGGCCGAGACCACACTGGCCGCGGCCTTTCCGGCCGCGCCGATACAGGCCGGTACCCCGATGCCGTCGAGGTAGCTGCCCGCGACGACCAGCGTGGGCGGCAGGCCGGCCCGCAAGGTGGCCACCAGGTTCGCGTGCTGCGGACCGTACTGCGGCATGGCGTCGATCCAGCGCTGCACCCGCACATCCACCGGCTCGAGGTCTACCCCGAACACGTCGGCCAGGTCCTCCAGCGCCCAGCCAAGCAGGTCGCCCTCCGACGTCCCCTTCGCGACGTCGTCACCGAACCGCCCGATGGACAGCCGCACCTGCTGGACATCGCCATCGAGCCCCCATTTGCGCGACGACAACGTAATCGCTTTGGCGTGCAACGGTTCCCCGCTGGCCACCAGTACGCCCGACGACTGCGGAAACGGCGTGTCGGCCGGCACCGCAAGCGCCACCACCACCGAAGAGGCCGTCACGATCCGACCGGCGGCCGCCGCCGTCGCCGGCGCCAGTGTCTGCACCAGCCGGGCGACCTGCACCGCCGGGACCGCCAGCACCACGCCGTCGGCCTGCCACTGCACGCCGGTCTCGTCACGCAGTGTCCAACCAGGTTCGAGCGCGTCGATCCTGGCCCGGACCCACCGGATCCGGCTGCGCGCGACGAGTTCGTCGAGCAGCACCTGGTAGCCGCCCTGCAGCGAGCCGAACACCGGCCCGCCCCCGGTCGGCGGCAACACGCTCAGGATCGCCTCGGTCAGGCTGGCCGCGCCGCGGTCCAGGGCCGCCGCCACCGTGGGCACGGCCGCACGCAATCCGATGGTGGCCGCCGATCCCGCGTACACCCCACCCAGCAGCGGATCCACCGACCGGGCCACCACTTGCGCGCCGAACCGCTCGGCCACCAAGTCGGCCACCGTGGGGTCGCTGCCGGGGGTCCAGTCCAGTGCCCGCCCCGGCTCGGATTCGATCCGCACGATCGTGGCCTCGTCGACCAGACCGGCCATCGATGCCGCCGACGACGGAATGCCCGCCACGGTGTCCGACGGCATCGCGTGCAGCCGTCGGCCGCTGTAGATCAGCGGACGCACGCCGGTGGTGGCCCGTTGGTGGTGAGCCAGGCCCAATTCGGCCAGCAGCGCCGGCATCTCAGGACGGCGCAGCACGAACGCCTCAGCGCCGAGGTCCATCGGCTGCCCGCCCAGCGACTCGGTGCGCAGCACGCCGCCGAGCCGATCGGCCGGGTCGAACAGCGTGATGGCCGCTTCCGGCGCGGCCTGCCGCAACCGGTACGCCGCGGTCAGGCCCGAAATACCGCCGCCCACAACGCAATACGAGCGGGCGGTCATAGCGAGTGGACCAGCGACACCAGCTCGGTCAGCACACCAGGATCGGTCTCCGGCAGCACACCGTGACCCAGGTTGAAGACGTGTCCGGCGGCTCCGGCGTCAACGGCACGGCGCCCGTCGTCGACGACGGCGCGAGCTACTTTCTCCGTCACCGGCCAGCCCGCGAGCACCACCACCGGGTCCAGATTCCCCTGCAGTGCCGTACCCGGCGCCACCCGGGTGGCGGCATCGGTCAGCGAGGTCCGCCAGTCCACCCCGACCATGCGGGCGCGCGCCGGCTGCACGGCCTCCGACATGGCGCCGAGTAATTCGGCGGTGCCGACACCGAAATGCGTCATCGGCACGTCGTGCTCGGCGAGCGTGGCGAACACCCGCGCGCTGTGCGGCAGCACGTACTGGCGGTAGTCGGCCAATGACAGCGTCCCGGCCCAGGAGTCGAACAACTGGATCGCATCCGCCCCGGCGCCGATCTGACCGCGCAGGAACTCGATGGTGAGGTCGGTCAGCTTGGTCATCAGCGCATGCCAGCTCGCCGGTTCGGCGAGCATCATCGCCTTGGTGCGCGCGTGGTTGCGACTCGGGCCGCCCTCCACCAGGTAGGAGGCCAGCGTGAACGGCGCCCCGGCGAATCCGATCAGCGGCACCTCACCCAACGCGGCCACCAGCAGGCCGATAGCATCCAGGATGGGCTGAATAGATTGCGGGTCAAGCGGTTTCATGGCTGCGACGTCTGCAGCGGTGCGGATCGGCTGGGCGATAACCGGTCCGACGTCGGGGACGATGTCCAGATCGATGCCCGCCGCTCGCAGCGGCACCACGATGTCGGAGAACAGGATCGCCGCGTCGGTGTTGTAGCGACGAATCGGCTGCAGGGTGATCTCGCAGGCCACTTCCGGCTCGAAGCAGGCCGCCAGCATGCTATGCCGTTCGCGCAGCGCGCGGTATTCGGGCAGGGATCGGCCGGCCTGGCGCATGAACCAGACCGGGATGCGGCTGGGTTTGCGCCCGGCGACCGTGGCCAGATAGGGCGACTGCGGGAGGTCACGACGGGTACTCATCGGCTCCCATGCTGCCACGGGGTTGCGACGGTCCACCCGCGTACCATCACGCCAATGCCCCTCACCTACGACGACTTCCCCAGCCTGCGCTGCGAATCCGAGCGTGACGGCGTGCTGAATCTGGTCCTCGACGCACCGGGCCTGAATTCGGTCGGCCCGCAGATGCACCGCGACCTCGCCGACATCTGGCCGGTGATCGACCGCGACCCCGCGGTGCGGGCGGTCCTGGTCCGCGGCGAAGGCAAGGCGTTCTCCTCCGGTGGCAGCTTCGACCTGATCGACGAGACCATCAACGACTACGAAGGCCGGTTGCGCATCATGCGTGAGGCCCGCGACCTGGTGCTGCACCTGGTCAACTTCAGCAAGCCGGTGGTCTCGGCGATCACCGGCCCGGCCGTCGGTGCCGGCCTGGTGGTGGCCCTGCTCGCCGACATCTCGGTGGCGGGCCGCTCGGCGAAGATCATCGACGGGCACACCAAACTGGGCGTGGCCGCCGGTGACCACGCGGCGATCTGCTGGCCGTTGCTGGCCGGCATGGCCAAGGCCAAGTACTACCTGCTCACCTGCGAGGCGCTGTCCGGCGAAGAGGCCGAGCGCATCGGCCTGGTCTCCACCTGCGTCGACGACGATGATGTGCTGTCCACCGCGACGCGTCTGGCGGAGAATCTGGCCGCCGGCGCCCAGAATGCGATCCGCTGGACGAAGCACAGCCTGAATCACTGGTACCGGATGTTCGCCCCCGCCTTCGAAACGTCGCTCGGCCTGGAATTCATCGGCTTCGCCGGCCCCGACGTGCGCGAAGGCCTGGCGGCACACCGAGAAAAGCGACCCGCCCGTTTCATCGACTGACCGCGCGTCGGCGCGCCTGATTTCGCCGGTTGGACGATAGGTCTACCGTCGGAAGCTGTGACGCGCGACGACGACGATGCAGAGCGCAGCGATGCGGAGGAGCGGCGCTCATGACGTCAGCCGCCGAACCCGAACCGTTCCGCGAGGCGGTCGCGGCGATGAACACCGTCACCGTGCGCTCGGAGATCGAGCTCGGTCCCATTCGTCCGCCGCAGCGCCTGGCGCCCTACAGCTATGCGCTGGGCGCCGAGGTCAAACACCCCGACCTCGACATCGTGCCCGAACGTTCCGAAGGTGACGCTTTCGGCCGGCTGATACTGCTGTACGACCCGGAAGGCTCCGACGCCTGGGACGGCACCCTGCGCCTGGTCGCCTACATTCAGGCGGATCTGGACTCGCACGAGGCGATCGACCCGTTGCTGCCGGAAGTGGCGTGGAGCTGGCTCTCCGAGGCGCTGGATTCGCACACCCAGCACATGACGGCGCTCGGCGGGACGGTCACCGCCACCACGTCGGTTCGCTACGGCGACATCTCCGGTCCGCCGCGCGCGCACCAGCTGGAACTGCGGGCGTCGTGGACGGCCACCACACCCGAAGTGGGCAGCCACGTCAAAGCGTTCTGCGATGTGCTCGAGCACGCGGCCGGCCTGCCGCCGGCGGGAGTCACCGACCTGAGCTCACGGTCCCGCGCCTGACATGTGCCCCGACCCGTCTCCTGCGGAGGCAGCTGCGCCGGGCAGCGCGGAACCCGAAGTCCCCATGCTGTTGCACCCAGCCGACGGCATGCCGAACCTTTCCGTCTATGCAGACGAAATCGCCTCAGCCGCAGCGCAACTCGACCGCGGGCACGGACCGTTCGCAGTGGACGCCGAGCGGGCCTCGGGTTTCCGGTACTCCAACCGGGCCTACCTGATCCAGATCCGGCGGTCCGGCGCCGGCACCGTGCTGATCGATCCGGTCAGCCACGGCGGTGACCCGCTGACCGTGCTGCAACCCGTTGCCGAGGTGCTCGGCCAGGACGAATGGATACTGCACTCCGCCGACCAGGACCTGCCGTGCCTGGCCGAGGTCGGCATGCGACCGCCCGCGTTGTACGACACCGAACTGGCCGGACGGCTGGCCGGCTTGGAACGGGTGAACCTGGCGACCATGGTCGAACGGCTGCTGCACCAGGGGCTGGCCAAGGGCCACGGCGCGGCGGACTGGTCGAAGCGGCCGTTGCCGTCGGCGTGGCTCAACTACGCCGCCCTGGACGTCGAACTGCTGATCGAGCTGCGTGCCGCGATCTCCGAGATTCTGGCTCAGCAGGGCAAAACCGATTGGGCCGCACAGGAATTCGAGTACCTGCGCACCTTCGAGACGCGTGCCGCTCCGGCCGCGCGCACCGACCGCTGGCGGCGCACCTCGGGCATCCACAAGGTGCACGACCGTCGCGCGCTGGCGGCGGTACGCGAACTGTGGACGACACGCGACCGGATCGCCCAGCGCCGCGACATCGCGCCACGGCGAATCCTGCCGGATTCGGCGATCATCGAGGCCGCGATCGCCGATCCGGCGACGGTCGACGAACTCGTCGCGCTACCCGTGTTCGGCGGACGCAACCAGCGTCGCAGCGCCCCGATGTGGTTGTCGGCGCTGCAGAATGCGCGGCGCAACCAGGATCTGCCGGAGCAGGGCGAACCGCCGTACGGGCCGCCGCCGCCGGCGCGGTGGAGCAGGCGCAAACCGGAAGCCGCCGCCCGACTGGAGGCAGCCCGCGCCGCGTTGGCGGAGTTGTCGCAGCGGGTGGAGATACCGGCGGAGAATCTCGTCGCGCCCGATCTGGTGCGGCGCCTGTGCTGGGAGTGGGACACTCTGGGACCGGGCAGCGCCGACGCGGTGGCGATCACCGAAGAATTTCTGCGGACCGGGCAGGCACGCCCGTGGCAACGCGAACTGGTGGTCCCGGTGCTCGCCGCAGCCTTACTGCGGGCCGCACAAACCCCGGCCGACGGTGACTAGCCATGCCACTGCCTCAGTGCGGCTGAATTCGTAATGCTCCGTAGAGGGCGCTGACCATGACCCGGCCCTCGCCGTCGACGCAGGGTTGGGAGTAGAAGCTGTTGAACCGTGCACTCCCGAGCGTGTAGTGGAACGTGCACTCGCCAGTGGTCCAATCGAGCCCCTCCAACGTCCACAGGTTGTCGCGCGCTCCGGACACGTAGACGATGTTCGACCCGGTGGAAACATACGGGACGCAATTCGGTGAACTGATTTCGGTATTCGCCCAGGCGCTGCGGAGATTCTTCGCCACCGGGTCCCACTCAAACTTGTGACCACCCCGAGGTGCGAACTCGTCGAGATACGAGAGGTAGCCGATGAACTGTAGTTTGGACTGCGGATCATTGAGAATCGCCGCTGGGACGTTGCGTGGTTCGTTATTCACCACGAACATGCCGTATCCCGAACAGGCCACGGATTGTTCCGATTGCGCGGCCTGCAAGGTCGGATCCCCGAAGTCGGCGGGTTGCCATCCCGCAATGCGAGGCGAAGGCGCTCCGTCGAGTTGCTGCCAGCCCGGCGGGACTTCATCGCGCCAGTAGACAGTCACGTTCATCAGCGTGTCACCGTCGGTGATGACGACGAGTTTGTCGGGTTCGTCATCAAATCCCACCAGCGACGGTGTTGACCCCGTACCGCGGCCCAGCGAGTTTCTGAACGGCGCGCGCCACGCTCCATCGCCCTCGTCGGTGGATAGCTTGGTGCCGGTCCAGACAACCTTGTGCAAATTGTTCTGCGAAGCGATATAGATGCCGCCATGCTCGTCGATCGCGAAGCCGTTGCGGATCCACGGCACACCTTCGGGCTGCTGGGCGACCTCGACATCCGCGCCGGGTAGCCGGATGCAGTCGTATTGGGTGAAGTCGCGGGTCAGCGCCAGGAGATAGCCGTCGGCGGTAGCGAGGATCAAGCGCCCGTCAAAGGTCATATTCATGCCGATGAAGGACCCGGTGATGTGGTCGGGTTTGTCCCAGTGGGATTTGACGACGATCCCGGCGTGCCGGTCACCGGGGGTCGAATCCCCATATGTACGAACGAATCCGGCGCCGGCCACGACATATTGGTTGTCGTTGTCGAGGAGGGTGTAGATGCCGTCCAAGGGCGGTATGCCGGAGCGTTGCGCTGCGGCCCACTTCTCTTCGAACGATGCGTCGGAATCGAATACACCGATGTACTGCTCGTGCGCCAGCCCGTCGGCGTGGTCTGATCCGGGCATGCGCAGCGACGAGATGACATCGAAAGTGTCGTAATCGAACTTCGTCAGGTACTGCGAACCATTGGTCCACACCACCTGTTTGCCGTCCGGGTAGGGACCTGAGACCAGGTAGACCAGATTGAACATGCCCAGATCGTGATATCGCAGATCTTCTGGACCGAGGATCCGGCTCGGGCCGACCGGCCCGGCATCGGTGGTGGAGTCGGTCTGTGCGGAGTTCGAGTGCGCAAGAGCGACATTGGAGTCGGCCAGGAAGGGATTACGCGGTGGTGCGGCAGGTAGTGATGTCATCGAGTCGCCTTACTTAGCAGAGCAATGTCGTCGAGTTGCCAGGACTTGTCGAAGAATGCCTCGGTGGGGCTGTAGAAACGGACCATCGCAAACCATCCCCGATCCGGCACCGTCTGGATCCAATTCGCGTGTCCAACAGGCGGATGCGGGCCGAAGTGGATATCGATGGAAGCATCGTCATTGACTACCGGATCGGTGTAGGAGCTGACCGAGGGCAGTGGCTGGCTCGTCTGCACTTGCGAGCGGCTGACGGCGTCGTACACCAGAACAGACCAGAAGTTCAGGGCCGGGATATCGGGTCGAAGGTGTAGCCGATAGGTGTTGTCGCCCTGCAGGAACGCACCGCTGTCGTCGCGGTAGGTCCAGAGATATTGCGAACCCTGCCCGATGTGCTTCTCCATCATGGCGGGCGAGTTGCCGATGGCCAGGTAATAGACGTTGTTGCGGGTATCCACCTGTGGGACACCATCACTGGTGAAAGTGTAGTCTCCGTCGGCGATCCCCTGCCACTGCTTGCCCGGGTAAAAGCCGTCGGCCACACCGTAGGTATTGGCCCGCGCCATGGCACCACCTGTTCGCGCCGCTTGGTCCAGCAGGGCACGGGTGTTGTCGTCTGGGACAAACGGTGATCCCTTCTCGATGCCCACCGCTTGCATCTGGAATCGCTCCAGCGGACCGAAGATCCCGGTGGGCTCTTCCTCGACCAGCCTCGCCAGCAGTTCGAAGTATCGATAGGTGTCGGGGAATATGGTGTCGATGTCCGCGTCGGAACCATTGAGGAAAACCATGGCCGGTCGCGGATCGACGCCCAACGGGTAAATCTGCAGGCGCCGGATCAGAGCTACTGCGGTTTCGGTGCTCCCATCGACCTGAAACCCGCGCAATGCAACCAGGGCCGAATATGTCGGCGAACGTACGATGAAGAATCCGTCGGGAACCGGACCCTCGTGGTCCGGCGGCAAGACCAGAAATCGACCACCTCGGCCTTCGTCGGGACCCAAGGCTCCAATGTCGACCAGATAGCGTTGCACCCCATCTTGCATCAGGCCCAGCATGTGCGGGGGCGCTTCGACGACCGTGGGGCCGTCGGTGCGGAGATCTAATTGCGCTATGGCATAGACGGTTTCGGCATTCGCCGTGAGCAACAGAGTCCGTGAGTTCATCAATTGCTCCCAGATCACCACGTGCTGCGCGGTGGTGGCCCCGAAAGCCCGCAGTCCTTCGCGCTGAGCGATCTGGCTGACGGCGGTGAGCTGAGTCAGATAGACCTCGACAGCTCGGTTGAACCGCAACTGAGTCAGCAGCCGTTGTCCGGTGTCCCCGACGGGATAACCACCCTGGAACTCGACATCGCCGAAGGGGGTTGACAATGTCTCGGTGGTCGGCCAGCCGTGCGGCTCAAGATCCATGGTGGCGCTGCTCAGTCCCGCGCCATGGCTGCGGCGAATTGCTGTTGCAGGTCGATGTACGCGTTGTCGGCGATGTCGAACACGACCTTCTCGATGCGGCCACCGGTGTACTCGAATCTTCCCGTGTAGTCAGGAGTGACCGGGTCCGAGCTGTCGTACCCGATGCACAACCCCTCACCGCATAGCGAGAAGAACGCGACGATGGTCCGGATCTCGATGCTGGCCATGGGTTTTTCGTCGACGAAGAGGGTCGCCGTGCCGTACACGGCCTGGTGCTCACCGATGCGTTCCTTGGCGAAGTCGACGCCGATCACGTGTGGACCGGCGGCGGGCAGGTCGGCTTCCAACACCTGCAGCGGTGGCACGCCGAGGAAGTTGTAGACGTAGCGGACCTTGCCGTCCTTGATGTACAGCGCGTGCCCGCCGAACCGTGAGCCCTGCGCGAAGACCACACCCTGGGTGTGCGGTTCGGTCACGACCTGGGCAAGGATCTTGAACGACACCGCATGGGTGTTGGCCGCCGACGCCTCCGGAATCGGACTGGTGCCCGGATAGTAGGTGTACTGGCCGTTTTCGGGCACTTGGACCTTGTAGAGCAGCTTGTGCATCGCCTCGAGGTCCTTGCCGACGCCGGCGTAGTCGTTGAGCGGCAGCACGTTGTTGGCCACCGCCTCTTTCATCCACAACTCGGCGAGTTGGGCGACCTTGTCCGGATGCTGCTCGGCCAGGTCATGGGCCTCCGAGCGGTCGGCGTCGGTGTGAAACAACTGCCAACGATCCTTCTCGAAGTGCCCCATGCCTGACAGTGGGCCATGCTCTGTGACGGCCTTCCAACCCTGATGCCAGATTCCGCGCTGGCCGGCCATTTCGTAGTACTGAGTTTGCTTCTGTGTTGAAGCGTCGGCGTCATCGAAGCAATACCGCATCGACACTCCCGAAAGCGGATGCTGCGCAACGCCGTTCACGGCATCGGGCATGCTGACGCCGCAGCAGTCCAGGATGGTCGGCACGATGTCGGTGCAGTGGTGGTACTGGCCGCGGACCTCACCGCGAGCCGTCATCCCGGCCGGCCAGGACATCACCAGCGGATCGCACAGTCCGCCCTGGTAGGTGTAGCGCTTGAACATCCGGAACGGGGTGCAGAAGGCCGCGGCCCAGCCTGTCGGATGATGGTTGTAGGTGTTCGGGCCACCGAGTTCGTCGATCATCGCCAAGTTCATTTCGATGTCGTCGGGCCAGCCGTTGAAGAATTTGCCTTCGTTGACCGAGCCGTTCGGGCTGCCCTCCCCCGATGCGCCGTTGTCCGCGGCGTAGATGACCAGCGTGTTGTCGAGTTGTCCGGATTCCTCCAGATAGTCGATGATCCGCCCAACTTGGGCATCGGTGTACTCCGAGAAGCCCGCGAACACCTCCGCCATGCGAGAGAACAACCGCTTTTCCTCCACCGACAACGAATCCCACGGCCGCACCCCGTCGCCTTCCAGGAACGTGCCCGGAGTCATCGGGTTAAGCGGCGTCAACTCGGTGCCCTCGGGCAGGATGCCGCGTTCGATCATGCGCGGCAGCACCCACTCGCGGTAAGCCTCATACCCGTCGTCGAACATCCCCTTGTATTTGTCGATGTAGTCCTTGGGAGCGTGGTGCGGCGCGTGATTGGCACCCGGGCAGAACCACAGGTACCAGGGCTTGCCGGTCTCGGTCTGGCGTACATCTCGCAGGAACGAGATCGCCTTGTCAGCAAGGTCTTTCGACAGGTGATACCCCTCATCGGGACCATACGGCTGCTCGATGTAGTGGTTGTCCTCGGCCAGCGACGGGAACCACTGATTGGTTTCTCCGCCGATGAACCCGTAGAACCGGTCGAAACCCTGACCCAGCGGCCACTCCTTGCGCGACGACCCGGCAGTCCAGGCATCGATCGGTGTGTTGTGATTCTTGCCCACCCACAGCGTGGAATAGCCGGCGTCACGCAGCACCGTAGCGATGGTGGCGTTGGCGGGCGGGATGTGCGAGGAGTAACCGGGGAAGCCGGTGGCGGCTTCGGCGATCTGCGCGAAACCGTTGAGGTGATGATTGCGCCCGGTCAGGAATGTCGATCGGGTCGGCGAACACAGTGACGTGGTGTGCCACTGACTGAAGGTCAAACCATGGGCGGCCAACCGGTCCATGGTGGGCATATTGATCCGGCCGCCGTAGGGCGACCACGCTGCCAGTCCCGTGTCGTCGTAGAGCACCACCAACACATTCGGCGACCCGGCCGGCGGACGTTTGGCGGTGAACGCATCCCAGTCCGGCACCGAATCTCGCACATCGAGTTTGATCACACCCTGGAAATTGGGATTCGCCATTTCCGCCTCGCTGCCAGGGCTCCACGATGCGCTTCACCCGGAGCATCTTCAAAAGGCCTGCCCGCTGATCCGTCCCGACCGGAAGCAGATCTTCATTGAACAACCACTGCGACCCATTGAGCAATGAAATGGACGACCCAACTCAGCCGCCGACCCAAGATCAGCAGTCTCGTGCAGATGTGTCCTAGTCCAGACGCTCGCTGATCTCGCTCTGCTCCACCGGCGAAACCGCAAGCGCGGCAACCCAACCCGTGATACGCCGGGCCACATCCTGGTCGGTGAGCCCCAGCTCGGCCAGTACCTCGCCGCGGGAGGCGTGGTCGTAAAAGTTCTGCGGCAGCCCGACGTCGCGGCACGGCACGTCGACATCGGCACGGCGCAACGCCGCCGACACCGCCGAACCGACTCCGCCGGCCACTCCGTTGTCCTCCAACGTCACCAGCAGCTTGTGCTGGGTCGCCAGTTCGTGCACCACCTCGGGCACCGGCAACACCCAGCGGGGATCGATCACCGTCACGCCGATGCCCTGCTTGTGCAGACGCTTGGCCACTGACAGTGCCATCGACGCGAACGCGCCCACCGCAACCAGCAGCACATCGGTGTGCAAGCCTGCCGACGGCACGGCCAGCACATCCACCCCGCCCCGTCGCTCGAGGGCCGGAATGTCTTCGCCCACATCACCTTTGGGGAACCTCAGGGCCGTCGGACCGTCGTCGATGTCGAGTGCCTCGGCGAGTTCTTCGCGCAGCCGGGTGGCATCGCGCGGGGCAGCCACCCGCATGCCGGGCACGATGCCCAGGATCGACAGATCCCACATGCCGTTGTGGCTCGGACCGTCGTTGCCGGTGACACCGGCGCGGTCGAGCACCATGGTGACGGGCAGCTTGTGCAACGCCACGTCCATCATGATCTGGTCGAACGCGCGGTTGAGGAACGTCGAATAGATCGCCACCACGGGGTGGATACCGCCCATCGCCAACCCGGCCGCCGACGTCATGGCGTGCTGCTCGGCGATCCCGACGTCGAACAACCGGTCTGGGAAAGCCTCCCCGAAAGCTCTCAGCCCGGTGGGACCGGGCATCGCCGCGGTGATGGCGACGACGTCGCGGCGCCGGTGGCCGATCGCGATCAGTGCCTCGGCGAACGTCGCGGTCCAGCCGGGGCCGGCGATCTTGGTGGCCACCCCGGTAATGGGGTCGATCGGCACCGTGGAATGCATCTGCTCGGCTTCGTCGGCCTCCGCCGGACCGTAGCCCATGCCTTTGCGGGTGACGACGTGCACGATCACCGGGCCGCCGAAACCGCGGGCACTGCGCAGCGCGACCTCCACCGCCCGCTCGTCGTGACCGTCGACCGGTCCGACGTACTTCAACCCGAGGTCGGTGAACAACAGTTGCGGGGCCAGCGAGTCCTTGATGCCGGCTTTGACGCTGTGCATGAAGTGATAGGCGACCTCGCCGACCAGCGGCACCGACCGCATGGCGTTGCGACCGCGCTCGAGCAGCTGTTCGTAAGCCGGCTGCAGCCGCAGGGTGGCCAGATGATCGGCCACGCCACCGATGGTCGGTGCGTAGCTGCGCCCATTGTCGTTGACGACGATGATCACCGGCCGGTTCGAGGCGGCGATGTTGTTCAGCGCCTCCCAGCACATGCCGCCGGTCAGCGCGCCGTCGCCGACGATCGCAACCACGTGCCGGTTACGGTGTCCGGTCAGCTCGAAAGCCTTGGCCAGGCCGTCGGCATAGGACAACGCGGCGCTGGCGTGGCTGGACTCCACCCAGTCGTGTTCACTCTCGGCACGGCAGGGATAACCCGACAGCCCGTCCTTTTTGCGCAGGCTCTCGAAATCCTGGGCCCGCCCGGTCAGCATCTTGTGCACGTAGGCCTGGTGGCCGGTGTCGAAGATGATCGGATCGTGCGGGGAGTCGAAAACCCGGTGCAACGCCAGGGTCAACTCGACGACGCCGAGGTTCGGGCCAAGGTGTCCCCCGGTGGCAGCGACCTTGTGGATCAGGAACTCGCGGATTTCCTGCGCCAGCTCACTCAGCTGCTGTTGGGAGAGGTGCTGCAGATCAGCGGGCCCGCGGATCTTTTCCAGCATCCGGCCAGTCTACGCAGAACTGGCGCTGACCCGCTGCGCCCGAGCGCCGGTACCGCGCCCAAAGCGAGGTCACGACGCTCGCCGGGTCACCAGGGCGATGCACTCCACATGATGGGTCAACGGAAACGCGTCGAACACCTTGATCTTCTCGACGGCATATCCGTGCCCCCGGTACAGACCGATGTCACGCGCGAAAGACGCAGCCTCGCAACCGATGTGCACGATGCGCGGCACGGCGGCCGCGGCCAGCAGGTCGATCACCTCGCGCCCGGCACCCGCGCGCGGCGGATCCAGCACAGCAACGTCGGCGCGCAACTGCTGCGCGGCAAGAGCCCGTCGCACCGAATCGGTGACGACCTCGACCTGCGGCAGGTCGGCCAGCGCGGCCCGCGCCGCGCCCGTGGCTCCCCGCGACGTGTCGACGCTCAGCACCCGGCCCGACTCCCCCACTCCCTCGGCTAGCACCGCCGCGAAGATCCCGGCGCCGCCGTACAGATCCCAGGCAGTCATCCCTGCAGCGGCCGCCGCCCACTCAGCGACCAGGTCGCTGTACACCTGCGCGGCGTCGCGGTGGGACTGCCAGAACGCCGTCACCGGCACCCGCCAGTGCCGGCCGCCCACGCGCTGCACCGCGTGATAGTCGCCTTCGATCACCTTCGAAACGGTGTGTTTGCCCTTCCGCGCGGTGCGCACCAGGTGACGCTGTCCGTCGTCGTCGACGGCCACGTGCAGGTGAGCGGCCGGCGGCCAGTGCGACTCGGCCAGCCCCGCCAGCATCCCCTCGCTCAGTTGCCCGCATCGCAGATCGGTGATGAGTTCGTCGCTGTGATAGCGGTGGAAGCCGGGTCGACCGTCCGCGCCGACGTCGAGCCGGACCCTGGTGCGCCAGCCGGTGACATCGGCATCGGAGACCGGTTCGGCCGCACCCGACCAGTGCTGCCCGCCGAGGCGCTCGAGCTGATTGGCCACCACGGCCGCCTTCAGCGATCGGGCCACCGCCGGCTGCACGAATGCCAGGTCGCAACAACCCGCCCCGTCGGCCCCGGCGATCGGGCACAGCGACCCGATGCGGTCCGCCGACGGCTCGAGCACCTCGACAACCGCTGCGTGACAATAACTTCCGCGATCCGCAGTGACCCGCACCCGAACCCGCTCCCCCGGCAACGCGTAGCGAACGAACACCACCCGGCCCTCATGATGCGCGATGCAGCTGCCGCCGTTCGCGGGTGCCCCGGTGACCAGAACCAGCTCCCCGCAGGCCGATTCGGTGCTCAATCGAAAATGCCCCGGCGCGCATCCCCGGGTGCCGACTGCGGTTGCAACGCTTTGATCCGCTCCGACGACGTCAATTGCCAGGGCACCGACGTCACCATGACGCCGGGCATGAACAGCAACCGGCCCTTGAGTCGTAGCGCACTCTGGTTGTGCAGCAACTGTTCCCACCAGCGCCCCACCACGTACTCCGGGATGAACACCGTCACCACCGTGCGCGGCGACTCCTTGCTGACCCGTTTGACGTATTCCAACACCGGGCCGGTGATTTCACGATAAGGAGAGGCGATCACCTTCAGCGGAACGCTGATGTCGCTCTCCTCCCACTCGCGCTTGAGCTCGCGGGTCTCGTTGTCGTCGACGCTGACCGTGACGGCTTCAAGCACGTCGGGCCGGGTCGCCCGCGCGTAGGCCACCGCGCGCAATGTGGGCAGGTGCAACTTCGACACCAGCACCAGGGCGTGGTTGCGGCTGGGCAACACGATCTCGTCGCCGTGCTCGGCGGCTTCTTCGGCGAGTTCGCGGGTGACCCCGTCGTAGTGGCGGCGGATCAGCTTCATCAGCATGAACAGCAACGCCATGGTGACCAGCGCGATCCAGGCCCCGGCCAGGAATTTGGTGACCATCACCACCAGCAGCACCGTGCCGGTGGCGATGAACCCGATGGTGTTGACCACCCGCGAGCGCATCATCCGTCGGCGCGCCGCCGCGTCGGTCTCGGTGCGCAGCAACCTTGTCCAGTGCCGCACCATGCCGATCTGACTCAACGTGAAGGAAATGAACACCCCGACGATGTAGAGCTGGATCAGCGCACTCAGCTCGGCACGAAACGCGACGATCGCCAGCAGCGCTGAAATGGTGAGAAACCCGATCCCGTTGGAGAACGCGAGCCGGTCCCCGCGGGTGTGGAACTGGCGCGGCAGGTAGCTGTGCTGGGCCAGCACCGAACCGAGCACCGGGAACCCGTTGAACGCGGTGTTGGCCGCCAGCACCAGGATGAGCGCGGTGACAGCGGTGATCACCACGAAGCCGATGTGGAAGTTACCGAAGACCGTTTCCGCGAGTTGGGTGACCAGCGTCTTCTGGTAGTAGCCGGCCGGCGCGCCGGACAGCTGTTCTGCGGGGTCGCTGACCAGCTGGACGCCGATCTTCTTGGCCAGCACGATGATGCCCATCAGCAGCGCGACGGCGATGGCGCCCAGCATCAGCAGCGTGGTCGCCGCGTTCTTCGACTTCGGTTTCTCGAATGCGGGCACCCCGTTGCTGATGGCCTCCACCCCGGTCAGCGCCGCACAACCGGAGGAGAATGCCCGCGCCATCAGGAATACCAGCGCGAATCCGGCGACTTTGCCGTGCTCGGAATGCATCTGGAACCCGGCGGACTCGGCGCGCAACGGGTTACCCAGCACGAAGATCCGGAACAGCCCGTACCCGAGCATGCCGGTCATACCGATGATGAACGCGTAGGTCGGAATGGCGAAGGCGAGTCCGGATTCCCGCACCCCGCGCAGGTTCAGCGCCGTCACGAACAAGATCGCGGCGACGCAGAACCACACCTTGTTCTGCGCCACCATCGGCACCGCCGAGCCGATGTTCGAGATCGCCGATGCCGTCGAAACCGCAACGGTCAGAACATAATCCACCATCAGAGCACTCGCCACGGTCAAGCCGGCGTTGCGGCCCAGATTGGTGGTGACCACCTCGTAGTCGCCGCCGCCGGAGGGGTAGGCGTGCACGTTCTGCCGGTAGCTGGCCACCACGACCAGCATGACCGCGGCCACCGCGAGCCCGATCCACGGCGACAGCGAGTACGCCGCCAGGCCGCCCACCGAAAGCATCAGAAAGACCTCTTCGGGGGCGTATGCCACCGACGACAGCGCGTCCGAGGCGAACACCGGCAGCGCGATCCGCTTCGGCAGCAGCGTGTGGCTGAGCCGGTCGCTGCGAAACGGCCGGCCGATCAGCAATCGGCGCGCAGCGGTTGAAAGTTTGGACACGAGAGCCAAGAGTAAGCCCACGCGGGTTTGGCGGTAGCGTTCCCTAGGACCCGAATCGGTTGCCGACGTCGGTCACCGATCAGTTGCGACACGCAGTACTCAACCGAAAGGACCTCGGAGTGCGGGTGGTTGTGATGGGGTGCGGCCGGGTGGGCTCTTCGGTGGCAGACGGCCTGTCCCGCATCGGCCATGATGTCGCGGTCATCGACCGCGACAGTGCCGCGTTCAACAGGCTCAGTCCCGAATTCGCCGGCGAGCGGGTGCTCGGCCAGGGTTTCGACCGGGATGTGCTGCTGCGCGCGGGCATCGAGGGGGCCGACGCGTTCGCGGCGGTGTCCTCCGGTGACAACTCGAACATCATTTCGGCGCGGCTGGCCCGCGAGACCTTCGGGGTACGACGGGTGGTCGCCCGGATCTACGACGCCAAACGCGCCGAGGTCTACGAGCGCCTCGGCATCCCGACGATCGCCACCGTGCCGTGGACCACCGATCGACTGCTCAACGCCTTGACGCAGGAGACCGAGACCGCCAAGTGGCGAGATCCCACCGGCACCGTCGCCGTCGCCCAGGTGGTCCTGCACGAAGACTGGGTGGGCCATCGCGCCACCGATCTGGAGCAGGCCACCGGCGCGCGGGTCGCGTTCCTGATCCGCTTCGGCACCGGCGTGCTGCCCGAACCCAAGACGGTGCTGCAGGCCGGCGACCAGGTCTACGTGGCCGCGATCTCCGGTCGCGCCGCCGAAGCGGTGGCCATTGCGGCGCTGCCACCGAGTGAGGATCTGGACAAGTGAAAGTCGCCGTCGCCGGAGCGGGTGCCGTCGGCCGTTCGGTCACCCGCGAACTCGTCGCCAACTCGCACGACGTGACCCTGATCGAACGCAACGTGGACCATCTGGACACCGACGCCATCCCGGCCGCGCACTGGCTGCTGGGTGACGCCTGCGAACTGAGCCTGCTCGAGCAGATGCACCTCGAAGACTTCGACGTCGTGGTCGCCGCGACCGGCGACGACAAGGTCAACGTGGTGCTCAGCCTGCTGGCCAAGACCGAGTTCGCGGTGCCCCGGGTGGTGGCGCGGGTCAACGACCCACGCAACGAGTGGCTGTTCACCGACGCCTGGGGTGTGGACGTGGCGGTGTCCACTCCGCGCATGCTGGCCTCGCTGATCGAGGAGGCCGTCGCCGTCGGCGATCTGGTGCGGCTGATGGAGTTCCGCAAAGGCCAGGCCAACCTGGTCGAGATCACCCTGCCCGACGACACCCCCTGGGGCGGCAAGGCGGTGCGTAAGTTGCAACTACCCCGCGACGCCGCGCTGGTGACCATCCTGCGCGGACCGCGGGTGATCGTGCCGCAGGGCGACGAACCCCTGGAAGGCGGGGACGAGCTGCTGTTCGTCGCGGTCACCGAGGTCGAGGAGGAACTGCGGTCGCTGTTGCTGCCGGCGAGTGATCGCGTCGATTAGTCCAGGACGGCTTTGTCGATCGCGGCTGCGTCCACGTCGTCCTGCGTGCTGCCGCCCTGCCCGGTGGCCCGCAGCACGGCCTTGATCGCCACGTAGGTCACCAGCGCCGCCAGCCCGGTCAGCGGCCAGCCCATCGCGATGCGGGTCGCCCCGAGCCAGCCGGTCTTGCCCAGTTCGTAGAGATGCCCCTGCACGCCGAACCGCGCGACGAACACCACCGTCCAGCACAGGGTGGCCAGGTCGAACGCGTGAACCGCTCGCGGCACCGCACGCCAGCTGTTGTCGCGACCGCTGGCCCAGCTCCACAGATAACCCACCACGGGCCGCCGGATCAGGATCGACACCGCGAACACCACCGCCCACGCCAACGACATCCAGATGCCGAGCAGGAAATAGCCCTTGGACTGGCCGACCAGATAGGCGATCAGCGCGCAGATGGCGACCCCGAAAAAGCCGGACAGGGCCGGTTGCACCGAATCCCGGCGAAGCAGCCGCCAACCCAGGATCAGAACAGCGGCTCCCAGCGCGGCGCAGATCGCGGGCAGCAGCCCGGCGATGCTGGATACGATCACGAACGTCAGCACCGGCATGGACGAGTAGATCAGACCGCTGATGCCACCGGCCTGTACCAGCAGGCGCGCGGCCTTGTTGTCGCTCACGGGAGATCGGGGCGTCGCGGCGTGGGGCGGCCGCGTCACCGCTGAATTTCGTAGTGCGGGTTGTAAATAGCTTTCGTTCCGTTCTCCAGCTTGCCCAGGCGACCACGTACCCGCAGGGTGCGTCCGGAGTCGATGCCGGGGATGCGTCGCTGACCCAGCCACACCAGCGTCACCGTGTCGCTGCCGTCGAACAGTTCCGCGCGGACTCCGCCCGAGCAGCCCTTGCCGTTGGTCTCGACGCTGCGCAGCGTGCCCACCATGGTGACCTCCTGGCCGCGCTGGCAGTCGATGGCGCGCTGCGCGCCGGTATTGAGGACTTCGTCGGAAAGTTCTTCGACGTCGCGCTGCTCCGGGTCCTCCGTCAACCGACGGGTGAGCCGGCGTAGATACCCTTGGGCCCCCATGGCCACTCCTGACAATTCGACGTCGTTAGGGATGCCTCTTGCCGACAACATTCCACTATGCCAACGGTCACCGTAGACCTGTTGGTTCCCGCACGCCACATGGCTGAAACCACCGATATCCGGTCACCAGTCGGCACCGGGCACTATGAGGAGGTGGCTGTCGATCTGCGCGGTGTCACCACCGTGTTGCTGCCTGGCACCGGGTCCGACGATAACTACGTCGACCGGGCCTTTTCCGGTCCGCTGCGACGCGCCGGTGCGGTGTTGGTCACACCTGAGCCGCAGCCGCACCGGCTGGTCGAGGGTTACCTGGCCGCCCTGGACTCCGCGGCTGACGGCGGCCGGGCGATAGGGGTCGGCGGCGTGTCCATCGGCGCTGCGGTGGCGGCCGCCTGGGCGCTGGCCCACCCGCAGCGCACGGTGGCGGTGCTGGCCGCGTTGCCGCCGTGGAACGGGGACTCCAGCTCGGCACCGGCCGCACACGCCGCGCGCTACACCGCCGCGCAGTTGCGCCGCGACGGTCTGGCGGCGACGACGGCGCAGATGCGCGCGTCCAGCCCGGCGTGGTTGGCCGATGAACTGGCCCGGTCCTGGCGGGCGCAGTGGCCGGCGCTGCCCGACGCGATGGAGGAGGCGGCCGGCTACACAGCGCCCAGCACCGCGGAGTTGGCCCGCCTGGTCCCGCCGCTGGGTGTGGCGGCCGCAGTCGACGACCCGATCCACCCGCTGCAGGTGGCCGCCGACTGGGTCAGCGCGGCCCCGCGCGCGGCGCTGCGCACAGTGACCCTGCAGGAGATGGGGGCCGACACGGCCGCGCTGGGTACGGCCTGCCTGGCCGCGCTCGTCGCGGTGGGGCGCTAGCCGCCGGTGATCGTGCTGCGCAGCTGCTGCATCGCGGACCCTTCAGCGCTACGACGCGCCACCGGCTCGTCGGACGGCGTGTCATCCGGCGCCGGGTCGGGCGCCGGCTGCTGGGCCGCGGCGGCGGCCTCCCGCAGCTGCTCCACCATCGGTTCGGGTAGTTGCACCGGCAGCGGCGTGCGCACCGGCAGCGGCGTGTCCCCGCGGCGAACCACGGTGTCGGTCAACGCCGCACGTGCCTCGTCGGTCAGCGCATCGATGGTTTCGTGCGGTCCGTTGACCACGCACCGGATCATCCAGCGGTATCCGTCCACGCCGATGAAACGGACCACCCCGGAGGCGGTGCCGACCACCTCGCGGCCCCACGGGCCGTCCTTGATGGAGACCTTCGCCGAGTCTTTGCGGAGGGATTCGGCGAGTTCGGCGGCCACTTCACGCCACAGCCCGGGGCTTTTCGGCGCCGCGTAGGCCGCGATGGTGAAACGCCCGTTGGGCGTGACGACCCACACGGCGCTGGGCACCCCGGTCTCGGTGAGCTCGACCTGCACCTGGCCCGCCGCCGGCATCGGGATCAGCACCGAGCCCAGGTCCAACCGGGCCACCTCGGCCGCGGCCGGGTCGTCGAAGTCCTCGATGTCGAACGGACCCTCGAGTTCCTCGCCGGACTCGTCGTCGGCGACGAGATCGTCGACCGCGACGGTGTCCTCGTCGGCCGGCCCGCCCGCCGTGGCGCCCTTGCGTCTACCGAATGCAGCCATCTGCGCCGCCCCTTCTCATCGCCACGTCCCCGCTGTCACAGACTCGCATGTCCGCCCGACGAACCGTGGCCGCCTTCGCCACGTGAGGTGGCGGCCAGCCCGGCCTCGTCGAACGACGACACCTCGACCAACTCGACCAGCTCGACCCGCTGCACCAACAACTGCGCGATGCGGTCGCCTCGGTGCACCACGATCGGCGTGGTGGGGTCCAGGTTGATCAGCGCGACCTTGATTTCGCCACGATAGCCCGCGTCGATGGTCCCGGGACTGTTCACGATGGAAAGTCCCACCCGCGAGGCCAGCCCGGACCGCGGGTGCACCAACCCGACCATGCCGAGCGGGATCGCGACCGCCACGCCCGTCGGTACCAGCGCCCGGTGTCCGGGGGCCAGCTCGACGTCCTCGGCGCTGAACAAATCCACGCCGGCGTCGCCCTCGTGGGCGCGGCTGGGCAACGGGAGCCCCCGGTCGAGACGGACGATGGCCAGAGTGTTCGACACGGGGGCACAGATTACCCTTGACCGCGTGTCCGATACCCGCCACGTCGCGCCGCAGAGCGTGCGGTATCGCGAGCGGCTGTGGGTGCCGTGGTGGTGGTGGCCACCGGGTTTCGCGCTGGCGGCGCTCATCGCAGCCGAAGTCAACGTCGGTGTGCGGTCCCTGCCCGACTGGCTGCCCTTCGTCACGCTGTTCGCGGTGGCCGTCGGAACGCTGCTGTGGCTGGGCCGCGTCGAGGTGCGCATCGTCGCCGGGGCCGACGGGGTCGAGCTGTGGGCCGGCGACGCCCACCTGCCGGTCACCGTGATCTGCCGATCCGCGGCGATTGCGCGTAGCGCCAAGTCAGCGGCATTGGGCCGCCAACTCGATCCGGCGGCTTACGTGGTGCACCGGGCCTGGATCGGCCCCATGGTCCTGTTGGTTCTCGACGATCCCGACGACCCGACGCCGTATTGGTTGGTGAGTTGTCGTCACCCCGAGCGGGTCCTCTCGGCCCTGCGGAGCTGAACCGTCAGGCCGCGCAGTCGGTACAGATCATCACGCCGTTCTTCTCGCTGGCGAGACGGCTGCGGTGCTGCACCAAAAAGCAACTCGAGCAAGTGAACTCGTCGGCCTGCTTGGGTACCACGCGCACCGACAACTCTTCGCCGGACAAATCGGCGCCAGGCAGTTCGAAGGACTCGGCGGACTCGGATTCGTCGACGTCGACCACCGCCGACGCGGCCTCGTTCCGTCGCGCTTTGAGTTCCTCCAGCGAGTCCTCAGAGACGTCGTCGGTCTCGGTGCGTCGTGGAGCGTCGTAGTCGGTAGGCATGGTCTTCTCCCCGTCCTGTCCCCTCGGAGCTCTCACAAAGTTCAAGCAACGCTTTGTACCAGCGTCGAACGCGTGCACCAAATGATTCGTGCCCGTATTGCGGCGGAATAGAGTGTGATATGCGTCACACCGAGGGATTAACCCGGGTAGTCGGCCTTAAACGGGTGCGTTCCCGGTGCGATTAGAGTGCATGTGTGGTTGCACACATTACCGAAGGCACCGCCTTCGATAAGCACGGCCGGCCGTTCCGGCGCCGCAACCCCCGCCCTGCCATCATCGCGGTGATCTTCCTGGTAGTGGTGACGGGCGTGGTGTGGACGGTCGCGCTGACCCGCCCGACCGACGTCCGTGAGGCGACCGTGTGCAACCCGCCCCCGGAGCCGACGGGCACGGCAGCCACCGCCGGTCCGACCAAGCTCGGTGAGCAGGTGTCCCGGACCGACATGATCGATGTGGCACCGGCCAAACTCGCCGAAACCAAGGTGCGCGTGCTCAACGCGAGTGGACGTGGCGGTCAGGCCGGCGACATCGCGGGGGCCCTGCAGGATCTCGGCTTCGCGCAACCAGCCGCGAGCAACGATCCGATCTACGCGGGCACCCGCCTGACCTGTCAGGGTCAGATTCGATTCGGCACCGCCGGGCAGGCCACCGCAGCTGCGCTCTGGCTGGTCGCGCCCTGCACCGAGTTGTTCCGCGACAGCCGCGGCGACGACTCCGTCGACCTCGCCCTGGGCACCGACTTCAACTCGCTGGCCCACAACGACGACATCGACGCCGTGCTGGCGACCTTGCGCCCCGGGGCCACCGAACCGGCGGATCACACGCTGCTGGCCAAGATTCACTCCAACAGCTGCTGAGCCCTCAGTCCAGCGGTTCCAGTCCGCCCGCCTGTCCCAGCGCCCCCAGCAGGGCCTCGGCGATCCCGGGCGCAGCCGCGACCACCACGCCGGCACCGCTGACGTCGGGCGCCGGCAACACCACCCGCGCGCCGGCCTCCGCGGCGATCAACGCACCCGCGGCCTGGTCCCACACCTGCAGCCCGTGTTCGTAGTAGGCGTCCAACCGGCCTGAGGCGACCATGCACAGGTCCAGCGCCGCCGAACCGACCCGACGCACGTCGCGCACCACCGGCAGTATCTGGGCGAGCAACGCGGCTTGTCGGACCCGTCGCCGGGGCGAGTACCCGAACCCGGTCCCCAGCAGCGCCATCGACAGGTCGCCGACATCGGTGCATCGCAGTGCGCGCGCCCCGCCCTCGCCGGTGACGTGCGCCCCGAGGCCCCGGCCCGCCGAATACACTTGTTTCGCAACGACATCGGCGACCGCACCGGCCACCGACACGCCGCCCACCTGAGCGGCGACCGAGACGGCGTAAGCCGGGATGCCGTAGACGAAATTCACCGTCCCGTCGATCGGGTCCAGCACCCAGGTGACCGCGTCGGCCGGGGCAGCGCTCAGATCCGCCGGCCCGCCGCCCTCCTCCCCGAGAATCGGGTCACCGGGCCGCAGCTGTGCCAGCCGTTCCCGCAGCAGCCGTTCGGTGTCGGTGTCGGCGACGGTGACCGGGTCGGTCGGAGTGGTCTTGGCGCGTACGGTGCCACGGCCGGCGCCCGATCCGCCGCCGAACACCTCGACCCGTCGACGGCGCACGAACGCGGCCGCCTCGGCCGCCAGCGCTGCGGCCACCGAGCGCAGCTCTGCGATCTCATCGAGGGCCAAATCGGGCGGAGTCACCGCTCTATCGCATCACACAGCGACTTCTCGCCGCTCTGAGGCGACTTCCCAACTGCCCCAACCCGCCTCACCGCGCCGGCCCCGGATGGTCGCTAAGGTGAGCGAACCACCCAGTCTCGCCGAGGAGATCCGATGACCAGCACCGTCCCTGGGACCGACACCGCCACCGGACAACGTCGAGGGTTCGGTGTCGACGTCGGTGGCAGTGGCATCAAGGGTGCGGTGGTCGATCTGGACACCGGCGCGTTGATCGGCGACCGGATCAAATTGCTCACCCCGCAACCGGCCACCCCCGCGGCGGTCGCCAAGACCATCGCGGAGGTCGTCAACGGATTCGGGTGGACCGGCCCGCTCGGGGTGACCTACCCCGGAGTGGTCACGCACGGGATCGTGCAGACCGCGGCCAATGTGGACAAAGCCTGGATCGGGACCAACGCGCGCGACGTGATCAGCGCCGCGCTCGACGGCCAGGACGTCACCATCCTCAACGACGCCGATGCGGCAGGTCTGGCCGAGGAACGCTACGGCGCCGGTCGGGGCCACGAGGGCCTGGTCGTGTTGCTCACCTTCGGAACAGGTATCGGTTCAGCGGTGATCCACAACGGGAAACTGATCCCGAATACCGAATTCGGTCACCTCGAGGTCGGTGGGAAAGAGGCCGAACAGCGGGCTGCGTCGTCGGTCAAGGAAAAGAACGGGTGGACCTACGAGAAGTGGACCAAACAGGTGACCAGAGTCTTGGTCGCCATCGAGAACGCCATCTGGCCCGACCTGTTCATCGCCGGCGGTGGGATCAGCCGTAAGGCCGACAAATGGGTGCATCTGCTGGAGAACCGCACCCCGGTGGTGCCCGCCACCCTGCAGAACACCGCCGGGATCGTCGGCGCGGCCATGGCAGCGACCAGGGACGTGACACACTGATTTTCGCTGCCGGGCAAGTAGCAGGTCCCGGTGAAGTTACAATGGTCGTCGGCGGCCGCCCAAACCGATAGCGCGCGATACTCACGCTGATATCAAACGCCGACATTCGACATAGCAGACACTTTCGGTCAACCATGCCCAGACCCACCGGAAGTGCGTCCGACCGAAGGGGTGTATGTGGCAGCGACGAAGGCTACTCCGGCGACTGATGAGCCGGTGAAACGCACCGCCACGAAGGCTCCCGCCAAGCGCACCGCGGCCAAGGCCGCCAACGGAACCGCGCCCGCCAAGCGGGCCACCAAGGCCGGCGCGCACGAAACAGACGGTGAGGCCCCCAAGAAGGCCCGGGCCAAGGCCGCTGCGAAAGCCCCGGCCCGCGGTGCGGCGAAGGCGAAAGACGCCGACGACGTCTCGACCGACACCGTCGGCTCCGAGGCCGCTGAGGAACTCGACACCGACATCGACGTCGAACCCGGCGAAGACCTCGAACTCGATGCCGCCGACCTCGTTCTCGACGAGCTGGAAGTCGACGAGACGCCCGAAGAAGAGGACGCCGTGATCGACCCGGCCGACGCCGAGGCCGAGGACGGCGAGCCCGTAGTCGTGGTCGAGTCCACCGCGGCGGCCGCCGAGGACGAAGAAGACATCGCCGAACCCACCGAGAAGGACAAGGCGTCGGGGGATTTCGTCTGGGACGAAGACGAGTCCGAGGCGCTGCGGCAGGCGCGCAAAGATGCCGAGCTCACCGCGTCCGCCGACTCGGTCCGCGCCTACCTCAAGCAGATCGGCAAAGTAGCGCTGCTGAACGCTGAGGAAGAAGTCGAGCTGGCCAAGCGCATCGAGGCCGGTCTGTACGCCACCCAGTTGATGGTGGAGTTGACCGACCGCGGCGAAAAGCTGCCCGCCGCCCAGCGCCGCGACATGATGTGGATCTGTCGCGACGGCGACCGCGCGAAAAACCATCTGCTGGAAGCCAACCTCCGTCTGGTGGTGTCGCTGGCCAAGCGTTACACCGGCCGCGGCATGGCTTTCCTGGACCTCATCCAGGAAGGCAACCTGGGCTTGATCCGCGCGGTGGAGAAGTTCGACTACACCAAGGGCTACAAGTTCTCCACCTACGCGACGTGGTGGATCCGCCAGGCCATCACCCGCGCCATGGCCGACCAGGCCCGCACCATCCGTATCCCGGTGCACATGGTCGAGGTGATCAACAAGCTGGGCCGTATCCAGCGCGAGCTGCTGCAGGACCTGGGCCGCGAGCCCACCCCTGAAGAGCTGGCCAAGGAAATGGACATCACGCCGGAGAAGGTGCTGGAGATCCAGCAGTACGCCCGGGAGCCGATCTCGCTGGACCAGACCATCGGCGACGAGGGCGACAGCCAACTCGGGGACTTCATCGAGGACAGCGAAGCCGTCGTCGCGGTCGATGCCGTTTCCTTCACCCTCCTGCAAGATCAGCTGCAGTCGGTGCTGGACACGCTGTCCGAGCGCGAGGCAGGCGTGGTGCGGCTGCGGTTCGGTCTCACCGACGGCCAGCCGCGCACGTTGGACGAGATCGGGCAGGTCTACGGCGTCACCCGCGAGCGGATCCGCCAGATCGAGTCCAAGACGATGTCCAAGCTGCGCCACCCGAGTCGCTCGCAGGTCCTGCGCGACTACCTGGACTGAGCGACCTACCGGCGCAATCCGGGTTATCAGCATCATCGTCGCGCCTCAAGAGTCCGGCTTGCCGAAGGCGCCGCCAGGAATGCGGGCGGTCGAGTGCCGGCGAGGCACTGGCGCCCGCGCTGATCATTGACTCCCGGCCAACAATGCCCGGACGGTATGCAGCCCGAAGGTGGTATCGCCTGGAGGTCTAGGGGCGATCGAGGCCGTCGTGGCCGATAGTTGTTCGGCCGTCCTGATTCATAATGGAAACGCTCTGCCCTGGGCCGCCGCAATTCTGCCGCCGCTGGCTTGCATCAACGCATTTCCGCCATTGCCACCCTGCGCGGTGTTAGTGTTCCCCGCTCCGCCGTTACCGCCGTGAGCAGTGCCGCCGGTGATCTTCGCTGAAGCGTCGGTCGCGTTGATCGAAGCGGTGCCGCCCGCGCCGCCCGCGCCACCGCTTGCGGTGGCGGCACACGAGGCAGGCAGGAGACTCATGCGATTCGTAGATGCAGTGAAGTTATCCGCCTCGTGGAGCTCAAGCCCTCGAAATCGCCAAAACAATCACAGCTGGTTGACATTCTCGAGCGTTGTTACGCGTTGGCGTATCGGCGCTTATCTCAATTGCACCGTCGAGTGCGGTCTACTTGACTCGGTAGGGCCGCGAACGCGCCGTCTTCTCCGGGCGGGTACGGCACGACCCGAAGCACGGATTGCACCGGCAGCGGGCCGTACAGATGTGGAAAAAGCATCGCCTCTGGATCGGTCGGGACCCCCGGCTCCCACCGCACCGGCGCGTCCAGCGACGCGGCATCGAGGTGGAGCAGGACGAGGTCGCGACGACCGCGATAGAGGCGGGTCGCCGGCAGGTGCACTTGGTCGATTCTGGACAGGTGGACGAAGCCGTCGGCGGGATCCGGAAGGATCGCCCCCTGCTCGCGGGCGGCCGTCCACTCCGCTGCGGAACACAACCGCACCAGCCGTTCGTTGGCCTGGTGAAACACGTTGATTACGGTGCCCGATTTTGGGGCAAATATGCGTGAGAAACGACACACCCAATAACGGTCGGGGAACAAGGCAAAAACTCCGAACGTCTGACAGAGTGAATTTATCGCCAGAACGGAGGAGCCATGAACGCAACTCTGACCAGTCCCGAGCTCACTCGGGCAGACCGCTGCGATCGCTGCGGTGCCGCGGCTCGGGTGCGCGCCAAGCTTCCTTCGGGGGCTGAGCTCCTCTTTTGCCAGCACCACGCCAACAAGCACGAAGCCAAGTTGGCTGAGCTTGCCGCGGTGCTCGAGGTCAGCGGCCAGTAATTTGCCGTCGAACTCGCCCGGCCTAATGCCGACCGGGCGAGGGGTCATCGGTAATGCTGGACGGATATGAGTGAGCAGGGTTCCACGCACGCCCGCCATCACGTCTGGCAAATAAGCCGTAGGACACTGTCCAAGGCTTGGGATGACTCGATTTTCTCGGAATCCGCCGAAGCCGGCTTCTGGACCTGTCTCTCGACGCCGCCACTGCTGCTGGGCATCTTGGGCACCTTGGCCTGGGTGGCTCCCCTCTTCGGGGAGGACACCTTGTCCTCGATCATCAAGAGCATTCTGTCCACGGCCCGGAACTTCTTCTCCCCCAACGTCGTAGACCAGATCATCGAACCGACCATCCGCGATATCACGGGTATCGCCGGCGGCGAGGTGGCCTCCGTCGGATTTCTGATCTCGTTGTGGGCGGGATCGTCGGCGATCTCGTCGTTCGTCGACGCCATCGTGGAGGCGCACGACCAGACCCCGCTGCGTCATCCCGTCCGACAGCGGTTCTTCGCGCTGTTTCTGTACCTGATGATGTTGCTGTTCGTGGTGGTGACCGCGCCGGTCGCGGTCGTCGGCCCCCGCAAAGTCAGTGAACATATTCCGGAAGGCACCCAGAATCTATTGCACTACGGCTACTACCCGGCCCTGATTCTGGGCCTGATGGCCGGGGTGACGGTGCTGTATCGGGTGGCACTGCCGGTCCCGCTGCCGACACACCGGCTGATACCCGGAACAGTGCTGGCGACAGTGGTTTTCGCGGTCGCCACCCTGGGCCTACGGCTGTATCTCAGTTGGATCGGCAGCACCGGCTACACCTACGGCGCACTCGCCACACCGATCGCGTTCCTGCTGTTCGCGTTCTTCGGGGGCTTCTCGATCATGATCGGGGCCGAACTCAATGCCGCGCTGCAGGAGGAATGGCCGGCGCCTGCGACGCACGCCCACCGGCTGCGCAAGTGGCTGGTCCATCGCACTTCGTCCATGACCGGCACCACCGATGCGGCGCCGCCACAGTCCGCGGACGACGCAGGGGTCAGCCCTTCTTGAGCCGCTCGTAGATCTGCTTGCAGTCGGGGCACACCGGCGAACCCGGCTTGGCCGCCTTGGTCACCGGAAACACCTCGCCGCACAACGCCACAACATGATTGCCCATAACCGCGCTCTCAGCGATCTTGTCCTTCTTGACGTAGTGGAAGAACTTCGGCGTATCGCTGCCGGTCCCGTCATCGGCGCGTTCGTCGGCGTCAGTGCGCTCAATCGTCTGGGTCTCCATGACCTACATTGTGCATCCTGACCCGCAGCGGGACACCGGGAAACCGCGATCGGCTCAGGTGTGCCACAGTGGAGGAATGAAGCGCGGCCCCGAGCTGAGTTTCGACGACTTCGATGAACACGGTCGCCCGGTACTTATCACCGCTGCTGCACCCTCCTACGAGGTGCAGCACCGGGCGCGTGTGCGGAAATACCTGACGATCATGTCGTTTCGGATTCCGGCGCTGATCCTGGCCGCCCTTGCCTACGGCGCCTGGCACAACGGTCTGATCTCGCTGCTGATCGTCGCCGCTTCCATACCGCTGCCGTGGATGGCAGTCCTAATCGCCAACGACCGGCCGCCGCGCAGCCCGGACGAACCCCGCCGCTTCGAACAGACGAGGCGCCGTACGCCGTTGTTCCCGACTGCCGAGCGGCCGGCTCTGGCGCCACGGCCGCACCCGACGCCGGAACCGGACTGGCGGACGGTCGAGCCCGACGGTTCCGAGTAACCGTCCACTCGCGCCACTTCTCAGGACATTCTCAGGTCACAAGCGCATTCCCGCACGTCACGGGGTGTGAGATGACGACCTCGTGGGAACTCTCGATGCGGGCTTCTCGTTAACCACATGAACAAGACAAGCCAACCGGGAGGGCGCAATGGCACATGCCACCACAGGCCGATTTGACGGCGATTTGGATGCTCAGAGCCCAGCTGCGGACCTGGTGCGTGTATATCTGAACGGCATCGGCAAGACGGCGTTGCTCAACGCCGCCGACGAAGTCGAGTTGGCCAAGCGCATCGAGGCCGGACTGTACGCCGAGCACCTGCTGGCAACTCGGAAGCGCCTGGGCGAGAACCGAAAACGCGATCTGGCTGCGGTGGTGCGGGACGGGCAGGCGGCTCGGCGCCACCTGTTGGAAGCGAACCTGCGGCTGGTGGTTTCGCTGGCCAAGCGCTACACCGGTCGGGGAATGCCGCTGCTGGACCTCATCCAGGAAGGCAACCTCGGCCTGATCCGCGCGATGGAAAAGTTCGACTACACAAAGGGTTTCAAGTTCTCGACGTACGCCACCTGGTGGATCCGTCAGGCGATCACCCGCGGCATGGCCGACCAGAGCCGCACCATCAGGCTGCCGGTTCACCTGGTGGAGCAGGTCAACAAGTTGGCGCGGATCAAGCGGGAGATGCACCAGAATCTGGGTCGTGAGGCGACCGACGAGGAACTGGCCGCCGAGTCCGGCATTGCCGTTGAAAAGATCAACGACCTGCTCGAGCACAGCCGCGACCCGGTGAGCCTGGACATGCCGGTCGGGTCGGAAGAGGAAGCCCCGCTTGGTGATTTCATCGAGGACGCCGAGGCTATGTCCGCCGAGAACGCGGTGATCGCCGAATTGCTGCACACCGACATCCGCAGTGTGCTGGCCACTCTCGACGAGCGCGAGCACCAGGTGATCAGGTTGCGCTTCGGACTCGATGACGGCCAGCCCCGCACGCTGGACCAGATCGGCAAGTTGTTCGGCCTGTCCCGCGAGCGGGTCCGGCAAATCGAGCGGGATGTGATGTGCAAGCTGCGTCACGGCGAACGAGCTGATCGGCTGCGGTCGTACGCCAGCTGAGGTACGAATTCGCTCGTTTGGCAAGCTTTACTGGAGACGGTGTGCCCGCCGCGGTTACGCGGCGGGCATACTGCTGCGGTGGGGTGTTTTGCGCGAACACCCGCAGGGCTGGCGAAGTAGACTCGGCGGCAACGGAGGATGCTGAATGAACGACTTGGTTGATACCACCGAGATGTACCTGCGGACTATTTACGACCTCGAGGAAGAGGGCGTGACGCCGCTGCGCGCCCGGATCGCCGAACGGCTCGAGCAGAGCGGCCCCACCGTCAGCCAGACCGTCTCCCGGATGGAACGCGACGGACTGTTGCGGGTGGCCGGCGACCGGCATCTTGAGCTCACCGACAAGGGCCGCACGCTGGCCGTGGCAGTGATGCGCAAGCACCGGCTGGCCGAACGTCTGCTGGTCGACGTGATCGGCCTGCCGTGGGAGGAAGTGCACGCCGAAGCCTGCCGGTGGGAGCACGTGATGAGCGAGGACGTCGAACGCCGGTTGGTCAAAGTGCTCAACAACCCGACGACCTCGCCGTTCGGCAACCCGATCCCCGGCCTGCTGGACCTGGGCCTGACCGCCGAATCCGGCGCCGACGACGCCAACCTGGTCCGGCTGACCGAGCTGCCGGGCGGATCGCCGGTCGCCGTCGTCGTGCGTCAACTCACCGAGCACGTGCAGGGCGACATCGACCTGATCAGCCGACTCAAGGACGCCGGAGTGGTGCCCAACGCCCGCGTCACGGTCGAGACCGGCCCGGGTGGTGGAGTGACCATCGTCATCCCCGGACACGAGAACGTCACCCTGCCGCACGAGATGGCCCACGCGGTGAAGGTCGAAAAGGTCTGACCCGCCTCGTTCCGCGCCGTCACCCGGCGCGCCTGCCTTGGCGCGGCGGCAGCCGTACCCCGAGTTGCTCGGCCAGCTGGTAACCGGTGCCTGCCAATCTGCGAATGTCGTTGGGCCGCAACCCCGATTGCAAGGCGGTGTCCAGCATGCCCGCCATCCGATGGTCCGGGTCGCAGCGCAGTGCCGCCTCCAGCGACAAACCCGCCAGCGGCCCGTCACCGCGCACGTAGGCACTGAAGGCCAGCAGCACCAGGGCCTCCACCCGCCAAGGTGGTGGCAGCAGCCGTGCCAGCACCGACCACAACGACTCGGCCGCGTCGGCGCTCTCCGCAACAGCGAGGGCATACAGCGTGTCCCGCACCCGGGTATCGCTCAAGGCGCAACCGAGCTCGGCGATCTGGGCATCCGAGAGCAGTTCGCCGTCGAGCACCTGGGCCGCGGCCGCCAGCGCTTTCTCCACCTCGGCTCGGCAACAGGCGGCCGCATCGGTTCGAACCGCCTTCTCGCGCACGCTCTCCGCGTCTTTCAGGGCCGCGAGCAGCGTCGCACCGCGCGCTACGTCCGGGGCGATCACCGCCTGCAGATCGGCACGCCGCCGGTACAGCCGCCGGCCGTCCACCACCGCCGCCACCGCCAGCGGCGACGCCGAGGGATCGTCGATCTCGCCGCCTTTGCCGCAGGAATCGACGCAGTGCCACCGTCCGCCGCGCGCGATCTCGTCGACCACGTGCGCCGCGTACAGGTCGATGTCGTAACGGGCCAAGGCCGCGGCGACCGCTGCACAGAGCCGCTGATGCTCCTCGTTGCACACCGCGCAATGCGCACCCTCGTCGTCGACGATCACCGCGATCGCGGCGTCCGGGCGCGCCGCGGCGGCAACCTCCGCAAGCTGATCGACCCGCTCGATCAGGTCGTCGGCCAGGTCGGCACGCATCACCGCACCCAGTCCCCCGTCCTCCAGCGACACCAACACCAACGAGTTCTCCGGCACGAAACCGAGGATGGCGGGTAGGGCCGCGATCAACGCGCCGGGCCGATTCAGTTGAAAGTCTTCTCGATGCTTCGTCATGACCACAACGCTGACGACTGACACCGTCAGTCCGCGCTCGCGCAACGTGATTCAGCGCCGCGCTTGTGGAGAAAGTCTGGACTGTGGGCCTTATCGTCTATCCCATGACCTCCATGCGCGAATACGACCTGGTCGTTATCGGCTCCGGACCCGGCGGACAGAAAGCCGCCATCGCGGCGGCCAAGCTGGGCAAGTCCGTGGCGATCGTGGAACGCGGGCGCATGGTCGGCGGAGTCTGCGTCAACACCGGCACCATCCCGTCGAAAACCTTGCGGGAGGCCGTGGTCTACCTCACCGGCATGAGCCAGCGCGAACTCTACGGCGCCAGCTACCGGGTCAAGGACAAGATCACCCCGGCCGACCTGCTCGCGCGCACCCAGCACGTGATCACCAAGCAGGTCGACGTGGTCCGCTCGCAGCTGATGCGCAACCGTATCGACCTGGTCCTGGGCCACGGCCGATTCATCGACCCGCACACCGTGCTGGTGGAGGAAGACGCGCAGGGCGAGCGGGTCACGGTCAGCGGCGACTACATCGTCATCGCCACCGGCACCAAACCGGTGCGCCCGTCCGGGGTCGAGTTCGACGAGAGCCGGGTGCTGGACTCCGACGGCATCCTCGATCTGCGTTCGCTGCCCGCCTCCATGGTGGTCGTCGGCGCCGGCGTGATCGGCATCGAGTACGCGTCGATGTTCGCGGCGCTGGGCACCAAGGTGACGGTGGTGGAGAAGCGCGACACCATGCTGGACTTCTGCGACCCGGAGATCGTCGAAGCGCTGAAGTTCCATCTGCGCGACCTGGCGGTCACCTTCCGCTTCGGCGAGGAGGTCACCGCCGTCGACGTCGGCTCCTCGGGCACCGTCACCACCCTGGGCAGCGGCAAGCAGATACCCGCCGAGACCGTGATGTATTCCGCCGGCCGGGAAGGACAGACCGCCAGCCTCGGCCTGGAGAACGCGGGACTCGAAACCGACCATCGCGGAAGGATTTTCGTCGACGACCAGTTCCAGACGAAGGTCGAACACATCTATGCGGTGGGCGATGTAATCGGCTTCCCGGCGCTGGCGGCGACCTCGATGGACCAGGGTCGGCTGGCCGCCTACCACGCGTTCGGGGAACCGACCGACGGCATCACTGCGCTGCAGCCGATCGGGATCTATTCCATCCCGGAGATCTCCTACGTCGGCGCCACCGAGGTGGACCTGACCAAGGAATCCATCCCCTACGAGGTAGGTGTGTGCCGGTACCGCGAACTGGCTCGCGGCCAGATCGCCGGCGACTCCTACGGCATGCTCAAGTTGCTGGTGTCCACCCGCGACCGCAAGATTCTCGGCGCGCACATCTTCGGCACCAGCGCCACCGAGATGGTGCACATCGGGCAGGCGGTCATGGGGTGCGGTGGAACCGTCGACTACCTGGTCGACGCCGTCTTCAACTACCCGACGTTCTCCGAGGCCTACAAGGTCGCCGCGCTGGACGTGACCAACAAGATGCGCGCGCTCAGCCAGTTCTTGCGGTAAATCTCAGCAGTGGTCGTCGTAGTCGGTTGGTGCGACGTCGCCGGGACCGCGGGCTTCGGCGCGGGCGAGCAGTTGTGCGATGTTCTCGTCGAAAGGCGCGCTGTAGGAGAGGTTTTCGGTGCATCCGCCACCCTCCAGACCGCCGACCACCCCGACGACCTTCGACCCGTCGACCCAGGGCGCGCCGCTCGTTCCGCCGACCAGCCCGGCACACGGCAACGAGGGGAATCCGCTCCCGGTGACGCCGGAGGTGCCCTGGCAGCCGATGGGACCGCCACCCACGCCCGCGGGATAGCCCGTGACACTCACCCGGGTGCCCGGCAGCGGGGAGGTCCCCAGGCTCAGGGCCGCGCCGGCACGGCCCTCCACCGTCCCGCGCGCACCGCTCACCCGGGCGATCGCGTAGTCCGCGCGCGGGTCCCGGCTGCCAGTCCAGCGTCGGTCGAAGTACACCGCGTCGACCGTCCAGACGTCGGCGGGCCCGGGGGCACCACTGAAACCCGGAACGAAGGTCGTCTTCGTCGGGCCCAGCAGGCAATGCGCAGCGGTCAGCACGAGGTCACCGCTCGCCGAGTGCAGTACCGAACCGCTGCACCCGTGCCGATTGCCGCCGTCCCGGAAAACCGCACCCACCCGCGGGTCCGGCGCCACATGAGCGCCCTCGTGCGCGGCGCAGGACGCAAGAATCACCGCCAGGCTGATCGTTGCCGTCACTGCGCGCATCGGTCCCATCCTGCCCGACCGGAGGGGACCGGCAAGCGAATAGAAACCGGTCCGACTGCGTTCTGAGAGATGCGGCGTCGATTGAGGAAGACTGGTTAGGGCAACCTAGAGAGGCCCGCGCGCGAATCCCGGAAGGAGGCACGCTCAATGTCCGACCATCACGACCCAGGCGAGGCGCAGGAATACCAGCCCGGACAACCCGGCATGTACGAGCTGGAGTTCCCGGCACCTCAGTTATCGGCATCCGACGGCCGCGGTCCGGTGCTGGTCCACGCCCTGGAGGGGTTCTCCGACGCCGGTCACGCGATTCGGCTTGCCGCCGCCCACCTCAAAGAGGTGCTGGACACCGAACTGGTCGCATCATTCGCGATCGACGAGCTGCTGGACTACCGCTCCCGGCGGCCGATGATGACCTTCAAGACCGACCACTTCACCAAGTACGACGATCCCGAATTAAGCCTGTACGCGCTGCGCGACAGCGTCGGGACCCCGTTTCTGCTGCTGGCCGGCATGGAACCGGACCTGAAGTGGGAGCGGTTCATCACCGCGGTGCGACTGCTGGCCGAACGCCTGGGCGTGCGGCAGACGATCGGCCTGGGCACTGTTCCGATGGCCGTCCCCCACACCCGGCCCGTCACGATGACCGCACACTCGAACAACGCCGAGCTGATCGCCGACTTCCAGCCGTGGATTTCCGAGATCCAGGTCCCGGGTAGCGCGTCCAACCTGCTGGAATACCGGATGGCGCAACACGGCCACGAGGTGGTCGGCTTCACCGTGCACGTCCCGCACTACCTCACCCAGACTGATTACCCGGCCGCCGCGCAGGCTCTGCTCGAGCAGGTGGCGAAGACGGGATCGCTGGATCTGCCGGTGGAGGCGCTGGCCGAGGCGGCCGCTGAGATCCGGACCAAGATCGACGAACAGGTCCAGGCGAGCGCGGAAGTCGCTCAAGTGGTGACCGCGCTCGAGCGCCAGTACGATGCGTTCATCGACGCTCAGGAAAACAGATCCTTGCTGGCACGTGACGAGGAACTGCCCAGCGGCGACGAGCTGGGCGCCGAGTTCGAGCGCTTTCTGGCTCAGCAGGCGGAGAAGAAGCACGACGACGACGATTCGAGTTAGTCCCGAACGCCTTAACGGCCCGACGACGAGGTTGGCGACATGACCGAGCGAAAACGCAATCTTCGCCCGGTGCGGGAAGTGACCACCCCGTCGCTGCAGTTCCGCACCATCCACGGCTACAAGCGGGCGTTCCGGATCGCCGGATCCGGCCCGGCGATCCTGCTGATCCACGGCATCGGCGACAACTCCACGACGTGGACCGGTATCCACGCCAAACTGGCCCAGCGGTTCACCGTCATCGCCCCAGATCTGTTGGGCCACGGCAAATCTGACAAACCGCGCGCCGACTACTCAGCCGCGGCGTACGCCAACGGCATGCGCGACCTGCTCAGCGTGCTGGACATCGAGCGGGTCACCATCATCGGCCACTCGCTGGGCGGTGGGGTGGCCATGCAGTTCGCCTACCAGTTCCCCCATCTGGTCGAGCGCCTGATCCTGGTGGGCGCCGGGGGCGTCACCAAGGACGTCAACATCGCGTTGCGGTTCGCGTCGCTGCCGATGGGCGCCGAGGCGCTGGCGCTGCTGCGCCTGCCGCTGGTGCTGCCGGCGGTGCAGTTGCTGGGCCGGTTGGCGGGTCTGGCGCTCGGGTCGACGGCTATCGGCCAGGATCTGCCGAACATGCTGCGGATATTGGACGATCTCCCGGAGCCGACCGCTTCGGCGGCGTTCACCCGCACCCTGCGGGCGGTCGTCGACTGGCGCGGCCAGATCGTCACCATGCTGGACCGATGTTATTTGACCCAGGCGATTCCGGTGCAGATCATCTGGGGCCGCAAGGACTCGGTCATCCCGGTCCAGCACGCGTACATGGCGCACGCCGCAATGCCGGGGTCCCAACTCGAAATCTTCGAGAACGCCGCGCACTTTCCGTTTCACGACGACCCGGCCCGCTTCCTCGACCTCGTCCAGCGCTTCATCGACACCACCGCGCCCCCCGACTACGACCAGGCCGCGCTGCGCGAGTTGCTTCGCACCGGCGGCGGCGAGGGAACCGTGAGCGGTCCGACTGACACCCGGGTGGCCGTGCTCAACGCGATGGGTGCCGACGAGCGCAGCGCCACCTGAGTTCGCGTCCGCGAGCCGGCGCGGCTGTCACAGCTGTCGGCGCAGCGTGGCGGACAGATGGTGTTGCAGGGGTTGCCCGACCGCACCCATCTGCAGCGAGTACGACAGCTCGTCCCCCGCGATCCGCAACGACCGCCCCAGGGCGCTGACCTCTTTGGCCGTCGGCGTCAGTCCGATACTGGTTGTCGCCACATCGATTTCGATGACGTCACCGGTCACCGAGTAGGTGCCGACCGCTATTTCGGTGATGCCGCTGGGATGGGCCAGCACCAGCTCCACGTGACCGGGCTGCGGTACCCGAAGATAGCCCGTCTCGGCATGCAACGGCTTGCCGTCGGCGGGGGCCTTGGTCTTCTGTCCATAGCTCAGGAAGGGCTTGCCGACGTGGGCGAAGACAACCTCTTCGAGGTATTCGAAAGGCTGGATCGTCGGATACTCCCCCGCGCCCCGGCCCACCCAGGTACCTAACAACGGCGCCAGCGCATGCAGATCAGGATGTAGTTCGGCGCCCATCGGGGTGCGGTCAGCCGGACGTCGAAACGTTGCGGTGCGCGCGCAGCGCCTCGATCTCGCGCTCGAAATCGTCGGCCGACGAGAAGGACCGGTAGACGGAGGCGAACCGCAGGTAGGCCACCTCGTCGAGGTCGCGCAGCGGTCCCAGAATGGCCAGGCCGACCTCGTTGCTGGGGACCTCGGGGCCGGCGGCACGCACCGCGTCCTCCACCTGCTGGGCAAGTAAATTCAGCGCATCGTCGTCAACCTGGCGCCCCTGACAGGCCCGGCGGACGCCACTGATCACCTTCTCGCGACTGAAGGGCTCGGTGACGCCGCTGCGCTTGACCACGGCCAACACCGCGGTCTCCACCGTCGTGAACCGGCGTCCGCATTCCGGGCACGAGCGACGACGGCGAATCGCCTGGCCCTCATCGGTTTCTCGCGAGTCGATCACCCGCGAATCGGGATGCCGGCAGAACGGGCAGTGCAAGAGCCGCTCCTTTGCCGTACCGACTGGTATCCGGGTAGAAGAACACCCCGACAGTACCTGCGTGCTCCGTAGCGGGCCAACGCTGACCCGGGCAACCACCGATCGGGCGGGTGCTCGCTCAGCCGATCGGGGCGATCAGGGTCTGACCCGCCGAGACCGCACTGGAATCCAGTGCGTTCAGGTCGCGAATCCGTTCCACGACGTCGCGCACCGGCGCGCCGGGCGCCACCCGGGCAGCGAGGTCTTGCAACGACTCCCCCGGTTCCACCCGCACGACCGCCAGGGCGGCGGGCACCTGCGGCGCCGACTCGGCCGCGCCGTCGTTGACCATGCTGCCGAAGTTCGCCATCAGCCCCAGCCACACGGTGATGACGCCCGCAAGCAGGGCCAGTCCGATCGTGGTGGCCACGCTCACCGGGCGTCTGCGATGTGCGACCGTCGAGCGCGTGACGCCGGTGCCGTAGTAGCGAACGGGCGCCACACCCGGGCGTGCGGGCCCCGGTCTGCTGGATCCACCCTGGCCGGCGCGGTACGAGGGATATTGGCGCACCGGCCGCCCAACAGGCCTGTTCAGGTGGCCCTGCGTGTTCCCGCTGCGGTGCGGACCCGCGTAGATGAGTGTCATGCCGTTCCCTCCGGTCGACTACTTATCGCTCGTGTGTTCGACCATAGTCGCTCACGTGTTCGAAACCCGAACATTTGAGCGACGCGTGTCGCACGAGCAAAACGGTAGACCTCACCACCGACAAGGATTTGTCGGTGCAACCAGCTGGGTGACTATCAGATACCCCGACCACGCGGAAGTTACACACTTGTGATTCACTTTATTTCCGCAGATTTCGGCTGTGGTCTGGGCGATGACACGCCCGGTCGAACACATGTTTGAATTTTGAGCCTGGTGCGGTTACATTCAGATCCATGAGCGACAGCAACGACACCGCGGCCGGTTTCGGCCCGGGTAGTGCGAAAGCGACACAAGGCCGGCCACCTGCGGCCGATGTAACGCTGACCGAGCGGCAGCGCACCATCCTCGAGGTCATCCGTACCTCGGTGACAACGCGGGGCTATCCGCCGAGTATCCGCGAGATCGGCGACGCGGTGGGCCTGACGTCCACCTCGTCGGTCGCCCACCAGTTACGCACCCTGGAGCGCAAAGGCTATCTGCGGCGCGACCCGAATCGCCCGCGCGCCGTCGACGTGCGCGGTGCCGACGATGCGGCAGTGCCCCGTACCGATGTCATCGGCTCGGACGCCCTGCCGGAACCCACTTTCGTCCCGGTCTTGGGGCGCATTGCCGCCGGCGGCCCGATCCTGGCTGAGGAAGCCGTCGAAGACGTGTTCCCGTTGCCCCGCGAGCTGGTGGGCGAAGGGACGCTGTTCCTGCTCAAGGTGGTGGGTGAGTCGATGGTCGAGGCCGCCATCTGCGACGGCGACTGGGTCGTCGTCCGCCAGCAGAATGTCGCTGACAACGGCGACATCGTCGCGGCGATGATCGACGGCGAGGCCACTGTGAAGACGTTCAAGCGAGCGGGCGGTCAAGTGTGGCTGATGCCGCACAACCCCGCGTTCGATCCGATTCCCGGCAACGATGCGATCGTGCTCGGCAAGGTCGTCACCGTGATTCGCAAGGTGTAGCGCGCATCCTCAATCGGCTCTGACGAAACCGTTGGCGCGCGCGGCGTCTTCGTTGGCGAACCAGATCTCGGCCAGGGTGTCGTGGTACAGCGCGCTGGTGGGCGTGTAGTACAGCCCGAACCGGGCACTGGCCTTGATGGGATAGCCGTCCGGCGCCCGGTACGGGTCGTCGTCGAGCGGCAGATGGATGGTCGGGCGCACCGCGGCGCTGCCTGCTGGCGCGGCGGTCGGCGCTTGGACCTGCGGGGCGGCCCCGAACGGCGTGTCAGGTTCCACGGCATACCCGGCCGGGTCCGCTGCGGCATGTCGACCCTTTCGCAGCTCGGGAACCGCGACGGCATCCGGCGGTGAGGCGAGATCGGGTGACTCGTCGTCCGCATTGCGCCCCGGCTCGGTCACCGGGTAAAACGCGTCCGCATAATCCTCGCTGGACGGCCGGGCCGGCTCCGTTTCCGGGTACTCCACGAACTCCGGGGGTTCCGGGCTCTCCTGAACGTCCAGGGGTTCGGGCACTTCCTCGAACTCCGGCACGTCCGGGACCGGCAGGTACGGCGCATTCGTCTGCGGCACCGACACCTCCGGCGCGAAATCGTCCGGCGCGACTGTCTCCGGCACGACCGGCTCCTCCTCGGCGAGTTCACCAAGAGCGCCGCGCGACACGACGGGGATGGGCGTGGTGCCCACCGCGTCGGGGTCTTCCTCCTCGAACTCCGCCGACCCGTCCGGATCGAAATGCTCTTCGGCAACGTGGCCGTATTCGTCGTCGTCAACACCCTGCTCGGAGCCGGCCTGCGGGACGGCCCCCGCTCTGGACCAGCTGACCCGGCCGGCGGTGGGGTCTGCGTCCGCCTCTGCCTCGACATGCTGGTCGACGGGCGGGAAACGCTCGGAACCGTAATCGATTTCCTCATGCGGCCAGCGGTCATCGGCACCGGGGTCGTATTCCACACCGAGGTCCCGGTCGCGGTCGTACACCGGCGCATCCGGTACTGCGGCGCGGCGCCGACGCAAACCCGACACCACCAACACCGTCATCAGCACCAGCAGCAGCAAAGGAATGGCCGCGATCAGCCACCACCAGTGGAAGGTGAACTTCTTGCCCGCGGGCGCCGACGCCGAATTACTTGGGGTGTTCTGCCCCGACACCTGCAGGCCGGACAGCAGCGGCGCGAGGTTGGCCGGGTCGGTAGTGAACGTGTTCTTGGCGCGGTTCCACGAGATCTTGCCGCCGGTGAACTTCTGCGACACCACGTCGCCGTCCACCGTCTGGTCAGCGACCGGGGCGCCGAGCTTGCCGGTGGCCCCCTTGAGCTTGTCCCAGGCGGCTTTCATGGCTCCGCGCACGACGAAAGCGCCGTGTTCGGGCGTCCAGAAGATCACCGGCTTGTCAGCTGCGGAGAACACAGCGACACGGCTGGCGGGCGTGATGCCGCCGTCGGCCTCGTTGGCGACCGGAAAGCCCAGGTCGCTGCTCACCGGACCACCGACTGCTTCGTACTTCTGCAGGATCGGCCCCTCGACCGCGTTGGCGCCGGTGGCCGGGCTGAAGAAGATCTTGCCGCCGTCGAACTCCTGGGCGATGCCGTCCCCGCCGATCGGCGACTGACTACCCTTCTTGGCGCCCAGCGGTCCGGCAGCGCCACCTGCGGCGCGCCACGCCATGTTGATGGCGGCAGTGGGGTCGATCGCCACCTGCAGACCCTTGAGCTGTTCGGCCAGGTTCGCCGGATTGGTGGTGAACTCCTTGGTCTTGCGGTTCCAGGACACCTCACCGCCGGTGAACTTCTGCGAGGTCACCTCGCCCTCGTAGGTCTCATCGCTGATCGGGGCGCCCAGCACGCCGCCGGAGCTGCCCAGCTTGTCCCACGCCGCGTTCAGGGCGCCGCGCACCACGAACGCACCGTGGTCGGGCGTCCAGAAGATCACCGGGTTGTCGCTGGCGGCGAAGGTACTGACCCGGCTGTCCGGTCCGGCGAGGCCGGGCACTTCATTGATGGTGGGAAAACCCAGGTCACTACCCGCGGGACCACCCAGCGATTCGTATTTCTCCAGGATCGGGCCGAACATGAACTTCGCGCCGGAGGCAGGCGTGAAGTACATCTTGCCGCCGTCGAAGTCCAGCCCGAAGCCGTCCCCGATCGGATAGACGTCGCCCTTGCGGGCGCCCAGCGTCGAGGTGTCGCCACCGGCTTTCTCCCACGCGGCCATCATGGCCGCCTCGGCGTCGCCGATCGGGGACGCCGCAGCGGTCGGCGCCAGCAGCGTCACAGCCAGCGCGGTAGCCGCCAAGCCGAGCAGCGCCCGACCGACCAGCTTGCTCAATTGCCCTCTCCGCCCGTCCACCAAGCCTCCCAGCCGATGCCCCTGCCCACCTGGCGAGCCGGCGGATCGCCCGCCGTGGGCCATTCCCCAGCTACGACCTGCATCGTTGCCGGGCTCGCATAACTTTGCTCTAGCGAACGAGAAATGCGAAGTCAAATTGTAGATATTACGGAAACGGTTATCGACCCGACGTCGAAATGATGCCGGGCCGCGCCCGTGTCGCGAGAGATGGGAGAGCGGCACCTGCGTCTCGACCGAGCGCAGCGGATACGCATTTCGCACGGACCGACGCTACGTTAGGGCTCGATCCGGTCAACGTTCCACATCGAAATCGCGGCCTGCGGCCGCCGACCGTCAGACGCCGAGGCTGCGGCCGATGATCTCTTTCATGATCTCGGTCGTGCCACCGTAAATGGTCTGCACGCGAGCATCGAGATACGCGCGGGCAACCGGGTATTCGCGCATGTAACCGTATCCGCCGTGCAGCTGCAGGCACCGGTCGATCAGGTGAACCTGCTTCTCGGTGGAATACCACTTGGCCATCGCGGCCTGCTCGACCGTCAGCTTCTCCTCCAGGTGCAGGGCCAGGAAGTTGTCCACCATCATGCGCACCACGGTGGCCTCGGTGGCCAGTTCGGCCAGCAGGAACCGCGTGTTCTGGAAGCTGCCGATCGGCTTGCCGAATGCTTTGCGCTCCTTGGCGTACTGCACGGTGTCCTCCAGCACCGCCTCCATCGCCGCAGCGGCCATGATGGCGATGTTGATCCGCTCCTGCGGCAGGTTCTGCATCAGATAGATGAAGCCCAGACCCTCTTCGCCCAGCAGATTCTCCACCGGCACCTTGACGTCGGTGAAGGACAGTTCGGCGGTGTCCTGCGCGTCCAGACCGATCTTGTCCAGGTGGCGGCCCCGCTCGAAGCCCTCCATGCCGCGCTCGACGACCAGCAGGCTGAATCCCTGGGCGCCCTTCTCCGGGTCGGTCTGGGCGACCACGATCACCAGGTCGGAGTTGATTCCATTGGTGATGAACGTCTTCGACCCGTTCAGGATGTAGTGGTCACCCTCTTTGACGGCGCGGGTCTTGATGCCCTGCAGGTCGCTGCCGGTGCCCGGCTCGGTCATCGCGATCGCGGTGATCAGCTCGCCGGTGCAGAACTTGGGCAGCCACCGCTGCTTCTGCTCTTCGTTGGTCAGTTTCAGCAGATAGGGCGCCACCACGTCGTTGTGCAGGCCGAATCCGAGACCGCTGTAGCGCCCGGCCACGGTCTCCTCGGTAACGATCGTGTTGTAGCGGTAGTCGGGGTTGCCACCGCCGCCGTACTCCTCCGGCACCGCCATACCCAGGAAGCCCTGCTTGCCGGCCTCCAGCCAGACGCCGCGGTCGACGATCTTGGCCTTCTCCCATTCCTCGTGGTAGGGAGCGACGTGGCGGTCCAGGAAGGCCCGGTAAGACTCCCGGAACAAGTCGTGCTCGGGTTCGAAAAGCGTGCGCTGGTATTTGACGGCGCTACCCATGCGTATGGCCTCCGGATGTCGGAAAGATGTGTGTCTCTTTCCCCAACATATACCAACCGGGTGGTTGGTCGGTGCCGGAGGTCGTCAGCCGCGTGCCGCGAACTCCGCAAGGGCGGCGGCCAGCGCCACCGGGACCCTGGCCTGGATACGGGTGCCGTCGGTCTGGTGCTCGGCCTGCTGCACCCGCCCGTCGGAGTGCACCCGCGCCACCAGATCGCCGCGGCTGTAGGGGATCACCACGTCCACCGCGGTGTCGGTCGGCACCGCGAGTTCGGCCATCCGGCTCCGCAAAGCGTCGATCCCGTCGCCGGTGCGGGCCGAGACGAACATCGCGCCGGGCAGTTCGTGCCGCAACCTGGCCAGCATCAGGTCGCCGGCCGCGTCAATCTTGTTCACTACCAGCAGTTCTGGCGGCGCATCGCCGTGATGATCCGCGACCACGTCCGAGATGACCTGTCGCACCGCACTGATCTGGGCAAACGGATTGACATCGGAGCCGTCGACCACGTGCACCAGCAGGTCGGCGTCGACCACCTCCTCCAAGGTGGAGCGAAACGCCTCGACCAACTGGGTGGGCAGGTGACGGACGAACCCGACCGTGTCGGTGAGCACGAACGGGCGACCGTCGTCCCATTCGGCGCGGCGGGTGGTGGGTTCCAGGGTGGCGAACAGCGCGTCCTGGACCAGGACGCCGGCGCCGGTCAAGGCGTTGAGCACACTGGATTTCCCGGCGTTGGTGTAGCCGACGATGGCGATCGAAGGCATGTCGGCCTGCAACCGACGGCTGCGTTGGGTGTCGCGGACCTGCTTCATCGCCCTGATGTCGCGGCGCAGCTTGGACATGCGCTCACGGATGCGCCGCCGGTCGGTCTCGATCTTGGTCTCGCCGGGGCCACGCAACCCCACGCCGCCGCCACTGCCACCGGCCCGGCCACCGGCCTGCCGTGACATCGACTCACCCCACCCGCGCAGTCGCGGCAGCATGTATTCCATCTGGGCCAGCGCCACCTGCGCCTTGCCCTCCCGGCTGGTCGCGTGCTGGGCGAAGATGTCCAGGATCAGCGCGGTGCGGTCGATGACCTTGACCTTGACGGCCTTCTCCAGCGCGGTTAGCTGGGCGGGCGACAGCTCGCCGTCACAGATCACCGTGTCGGCGCCGGTTGCGACCACCACTTCGCGCAACTCCTGCGCTTTGCCCGACCCGATGTAGGTGGACGGGTCGGGACGGTCGCGGCGCTGGATCAGACCCTCGAGCACCTCGGATCCGGCGGTCTCGGCCAGGGCGGCCAGTTCGGCCAGACTGGCCTGGTTGTCCGACGCGCTGCCCTCGGTCCACACACCGACCAGCACTACTCGTTCCAGCCGCAGCTGGCGGTACTCGACCTCGGAGATATCGGTGAGTTCGGTCGACAACCCGGCGACACGGCGCAGCGCCGATCGGTCTTCGAGCGCCAGCTCACCGAGGCTGGGTTCTGGAATGCCCGTCTCGGGCGAATCTGGATATGTCATAGGCGCTTTCGATGGTGGCACGTCGCGGCGGCTGACGCACCCGAATATCAGACCGGCGAGTCCCACCAGCCGTCGTCGAGCTCGCCGTGGGCCACCAGTACCGAAGGGCCCCGCAGGAAGCTGGTGGCCTCGGTGAGGGTGACGACGACGTCGCCGCCGGGCACCCGGACCGTCAACGTCCCGGTGTCGAGGCCCTCGGCTGCCAGCGCGGCGACCACCGCGGCCACCGTTCCGGTTCCGCAGGAACGGGTTTCGCCGACACCCCGTTCGTGCACCCGCATGCAGACCACCCCGTCCGCGGGAGCGGTCAGGATCTCGACGTTCACGCCGTCGGGGAATTGTTCGGCGTCGAAGCCGACCGGGGCCGCCACGTCCAGCGCCGCCAGGGTCGCCGGCGTCAGCTGCGGGTCGACGCAGGCCAGGTGCGGGTTGCCGACGTCGACAGCTACCCCGGTGAAACGTCGCTCCCCGACGAGCGCCTCCCCCGCGCCGGTCCGGTTGGCCTTGCCCATGTCAACGGTGATGTCGGCGTTGGTGGCATCGACACTGTGCAGGCTCACCTGCCGGGGGCCGGCCAGTGACCCGACGACGAACTCGTCGCGCGATTCCAGCCCGCTGGCCCGCAGATAGTGGGCGAAGACCCGCACGCCGTTGCCGCACATCTGCGCGGTCGAGCCGTCGGCGTTGCGGTAGTCCATGTACCAGTCGTCGGCGCCCACTCCGTCGGGCAGGCGTGCCAGCGCGCCGGCCGCCACAGCGGCGCCACCGGTGGTGACCCGCAGGACCCCGTCGGCGCCCAGGCCCCGGCGCCGGTCGCACAACGCAGCAACCCGGAAGGCGGACAGGTCCGCTCGGCTCTGCACGTCGTGCAGCAGCACGAAGTCATTCTGGGTGCCGTGACCTTTGGCGAAACGCACCAGATCAGGTTACGTGCCGCCAGGCCCGCAACGCCTCATCGACGGCACCCTCGGCGGTCCCGTCGATCCACTGCACCCGGTGGTCGCGACGGAACCAGGACCGCTGTCGTCGTACATAGCGGCGGGTACCGACGAATGTCTGCTCGCGGGCGTCGTCGAGCAACGCGGGCGTCCCGCCGGCATCCAGCGCCGCAAGCACTTGGGCATACCCCAGCGCACGGGACGCGGTGACACCGTCGCGCAGGCCGCGATCCAGCAGCCCGCGCACTTCTTCGACCAGCCCGTCGGTAAACATCGCCTCGGTGCGCTTCGCCAGGCGCTGATCGAGAATCGTTGTCTCACAATCTAATCCGATGATCACCGTGTCCCAGCGGGGGGCACCGATGCGCGGCGCGGACGCGGCGAACGGCTGGCCGGTGAGCTCGACGACTTCCAACGCACGCACGATGCGCCGGCCGTCGGTGGGCAGAATTGTCGCGGCAGCGGCCGGATCACGCTGCGCCAGTTCGGCGTGCAAGCCGCCGACCCCGAGTTCGACGAGCCTTTGCTCCCATCGGGCGCGCACCACGGGATCGGTTGCGGGAAAAGACCAGTCGTCGAGCAACGACTGGAGATAGAGCATCGACCCGCCGACCACCACCGGCACCGCTGACCGGCGCCGGATCGCCTCGACGTCGATGGCCGCGGCCTGCTGATAGTTCGCCACAGTCGCTGTCTCGGTGACGTCGAGGACGTCGAGCTGGTGGTGCGGGATACCGCGGCGCTGCGCGACGGGCAGCTTGGCGGTCCCGATATCCATGCCGCGGTAAAGCTGCATCGCGTCGGCGTTGACGATCTCGGCCGGACCGCCGAGCCGTTCGACGACGTCGAGTGCCAGTTGCGATTTGCCGGTGCCGGTCGGTCCGATGATGGCCAGCGGTCTCACGGCTGCCAGACACCGGCGAAATAGCCCACCCCGTAGGGTGCCCCCCGGTAGAGCTCCTTGACCGTCCGCGGTGCGGTGAGCATCAGGCCGGCCAATGTCGCGAACGCCGCCCGGCCCAGGACCTGATCCGGCAGCCGGGTCAGGGCGCCGACGTCGCCGCCGGCCAGTGCGTCGTCGAGGGCCAGCTGTATGTCGGTGCTGGCGGGGTCGTACCCGCCGGGCGCGCGCGGCGTCAGGGTGTTGACGCCGTCGGCGACCAGCAGCACGCCGGTCGGTTCGGTCGCGCGGTCGATCTCAGCACGCAGCCGGCGGCCGCGGGCCACCGCGGCGCCGGAGTCCTGGCCCGCCGCGCACACCCAGACCGAGGCGCTGCCGTCGGGCCGGATTTGGCCGCGAAGCCAGGCCGCGATCAGCCCGCACAGCGGCATCGTCACCGGCATCGTGCCGTCCGGCCCCAACTGAGCCCGCACGTCGACCCCGAATCCTGCGAAGCTGCCGGTGCATTCCGGACCCAGCACCGCGTCGGCGCTGCCGATGCCCAGGGCGACCCAGCTGTCGGGCAGGACTGCCGCGGCCGCGCTCACCGCAGCGCTCAGGTCGGCAATTTCTACGGCGGCCGCGCCGGCCAGTTCGGGGACCAGCACCGGCGCGGACGGAACAATCGCGATTGCGCTCAGCACGCCCTAAAACTAACTTCTCCAGGCGGCCCCGACCGGTCTACCCGGAGGTCGACCCCAGCGCCGAGCCGTCGGCCGCGCTGACGGTGCCCGTCGGAGGCGGGGCTGATTCGTCGACGTGCGGGGCGTCGCCGCCGGCGTCGGCGACGATCTGCGCAGCTTCGCCGCGGGCCAGCGCCACGGTCGCGACGATCACCATCGCGACCGCCGCGATCAGCACGAATGCCTCCGGGCCGTTGGCCGAGATCGTCTCGCCGAGCACCAGGGTGCCCAGTGTCGCAGCCACCACGGGTTTAGCGACTGTCATCGTCGGCAAAGAGGCGGTCAACGCACCGGCCCGGAACGCGGACTGCTGGAAGATCATCCCGCACAACATCGTGACCAACCAGGGAATGAACTCCGGCGAGGTGACCGCGCCGCCGAGTCCGTCTTTGTGCACGACTTCCACCACGCCCTTGGTCAGCACCGCGAACAACGCCAGCGACGAGCCTGCCACGACCGCCAGCAACACCGCAGCCTGCGGACGTCCGTGCCAGATCCTGGCCGCCACCAGACACGACACCAGCAGGGGGCCCATTACCGCGGCGACGATGATCCAGGTCAGCAGGGGCGCGCGGTCGTGGCCGGCCAACGGGTCGCCGACCTTGATCACCACGGCGAGGGCCGCGGCGAGGGTGACGGCCCACATCCATTCCGATCGGGTGATCTTGTGATGGGTGAGGCGCGAATAGATGGGCAACGCGAACAGCAGAGCCGTCACCTGAAGCGTGGTCACCAGCATGACCGATGCCCAGATCAACGCCACAGCCTGCAGGCTGTAGTTCAGGATCGCGCACAGACCGCCCGTCCACCACCGGGCGTCGCGCAAGGACATGCCGAACAGCTGGAGGTGGCCGACCTCCTTGTCGGTGATCTCGTGAGCCGAGCGCTGCCGGATCACATCACCGGTTGCCGATGCCAGCGCCGCGAACAAAGCGATGATCCCGGCGATCCCAACCATTGACATGGGCGACCCTCAATTCCCGAACTCCGCCGCCAGTTTCCCCCCGTCAGGTGCACGTACACCTGATTGTCGCTGGCAGTTAACCGAACACTCTATGGCTCTGCAAGGCGCTGTGAACAGTGATCCAGCACGTTCGCGACGCCTTCGATACCCGCTGGTGCGACCCCAAAGCCTCGCTCATCAAGCTGAGCGCCACCCAGGGCCGGCTATGCAGAAGCTGTGAAAAACACCTGCCCTGCGTGTTGTCGCAATGCCCAAAGTCACGGTACCCGCCTGCGGATAGGGCCTATCCGGCGCAATCGAACGGGAACCGATTCGTTACCCGGGCGGCGGCGCTGAAAAGCAGCGATAGCCGAAGGTGGCGGCACACCGCTCGCCGAACTGCTTCAATACTTGTGGGAAACCGGTCGGCACCGCACCAGAACTGCCGACCGTCGAGGTGCCGCTGCGCGCGGCCGCTGCGCGGGAAGTCGACCGCGCGATCGGAGAAGGACAGGTGACGAGCACAATGACGGGTGACCAGCCCGGTAGCAATGACTCCGCGGAGTCGATCAATCCGACCGCGAAGCCGGTGCCCGCACCTCGTCCGGGGCCTCGCCCCGGACCGGGCCCCCGTCCCGGCGTACCCGGCCCCGGGCCCCGCCCGTCGGCGGCTCACCTGGTCAAGGCCCCGCACAGTGACCCGCACAAATTCGGCCGCGTCGACGACGACGGCACCGTGTGGCTGGTCACCGGCTCCGGTGAGCGCGTCGTGGGATCCTGGCAGGCCGGCGACCGCGAGGCGGCGTTTGCCCACTTCGGCCGGCGGTTCGACGACCTCAGCACCGAAGTCACCCTGATGGAAGAGCGGTTGGTGTCGGGCACGGGAGATCCGCGCAAGATCAACGCCAACGCCGCGGCGCTGGCCGCGACCTTGCCGACCGCGGCGGTGCTGGGCGACATCGACGCGCTGGAACGCCGGTTGTCCGACATCCAGGCCCGTATCGACGTCTATGTCACCGCGCACCGTTCCCGACGCGAGGAGCACCGGGCCGCGCAGACCGCCCGCAAGGAGGCGCTGGCCGCCGAGGCCGAGGATCTGGCTGCGAACTCCACGCATTGGAAGGTGGCCGGCGACCGGCTGCGGGCCATCCTCGACGAGTGGAAGACCATCAGCGGACTCGACCGCAAGGTCGACGACGCGCTGTGGAAGCGCTACTCCGCGGCCCGCGAGACGTTCAACCGGCGGCGCGGGTCCCATTTCGCCGAACTGGACCGGGAGCGTTCGGGGGTGCGCCAGGCCAAGGAGCGGCTGTGCGAACGCGCCGAGGCGTTGTCGGATTCGACGGACTGGGGCACCACCAGCGCGGAGTTCCGCAAGCTGCTGACCGAATGGAAGACGGCCGGCCGGGCCAGCAAAGACGTCGACGACGCCCTGTGGCGCCGCTTCAAGGCCGCGCAGGACTCGTTCTTCACAGCGCGCAATGCCGCCACCGCGGAAAAGGACGCGGAGTTCCGCGCCAACGCCGCGGCCAAAGAGGCGCTGCTGGCTGAAGCCGAGAAGATCGACCCGAGCAACCAGGACGCCGCCCGGGCCGCGCTGCGCACGATCGGAGACAAGTGGGACGCGATCGGCAAGGTGCCCCGGGAGCGGTCCGCCGATTTGGAGCGACGGCTGCGCGCGGTGGAGAAGAAGGTTCGCGACGCCGGTGAGTCCAATCGCGCCGATCCGCAGGCTCAGGCGCGCGCCGAGCAGTTCCGGTCGCGCGCCGAGCAGTACGAACAGCAGGTCGCCAAGGCTGCGGCGGCCGGAAAGACCAAGGAAGCCGAGGAAGCCAAAGCGAACGCCGAACAATGGCGGCAGTGGGCGGACGCGGCTGCGAAGGCGCTGACCCGGCGGTCCTAGCGGTCGCCGGGGTCGGCCGGTGGCTCGTCGGGCTGCAGGCCGTCCAGCAGGGTCTTGGATTGATGTTGGGCCACAACGCGGCGACGTTCTTCCTCGGCGGCCAACTGCACCACGGTGCGCTGCCACACCACCCGGGCCCAGTGGAACGTCAGCACGATCACCGTCAGCCACGAGACGAACAACCCGACGCCCGGACCGGGGTGGCCGGCCGGCACGGTCTGCCGCGACCAGACGGCCAGCAATCCGGTGCCGCTGGCCAGTGCAGATCCGGCCAGCGCCACCCACGCCACCGCCCAGCGCCGGGTCAGCAACGCCAGCATGGAAAACCCGACGCCGAACACCAGCGTCAACCAGACGAAAACCCGCAATGGCAGCGCCACGGCGGCCCCCGGTGCGTCGTGGGTGTTGAACAGCATGTCCCAGCCGCGCACGCTGCCGGTGTGCGGCAGCACGAACGACCCCAACAGCACGAAAACCAGGATCGCCACGGCCAAAGCTCGCGCGCCGGGGTCGATTTCACGGGCGACGCGCCGTTCAGCCGCCTCGATCTCGGACCGGTAGGCGTCGAAATCCGCGCCGTCCGCTTTTCTGCTCATGCCTTCCGAGCCTATCCGCCGCACCCGATTGGCTGGGTTGCGGCGGCGGGCTGCCCGACGGCGGGCATCCCCAGACCGACGCCGCGACGGCCCTGGCCGGCGGCGTGCGCGTCGCCGGCCCGGGTACGGCGGTGGGTCAAGATGCCGGCGTCGGCGATGAGGTGATGCGGTGCGGCGTCGGTGACTTGCACGATGATGATGTCGCCGGGACGGATCCGCGCGTCACCGGCGGCGAAATGCACCAGTCGCCCGTCGCGGGCGCGGCCACTCATGCGCGCAGTGCTGGCGTCCTTGCGCCCCTCACCGGTGGCGACCAGCAACTCGACCGGCTGGCCGACCAGCGCCCGGTTGTGCTCGAGAGAGATGCGTTCCTGCAGTTCGACGAGCCGCTCGTACCGCTCCTGCACCACGGCTTTGGGCAGCTGGTCGGCGAGCGCCGCGGCCGGCGTGCCGGGGCGCTGGGAGTACTGAAAAGTGAACGCGGCCGCAAAGCGCGCCTGCCGCACCACGTCGAGGGTGGCCGCGAAGTCCTCCTCGGTCTCACCGGGAAAACCCACGATCAGGTCGGTGGTGATGGCCGCGTGCGGCATGGCCGCTCGGACGCGTTCGATGATGCCCAGGTAGCGCTCGGCGCGGTAGGACCGACGCATCGCCCGCAGGACGCGGTCCGACCCGGACTGCAGCGGCATGTGCAGCGCCGGGCAGACGTTCGGCGTCTGCGCCATCGCCTCGATCACGTCGTCGGTGAACTCGGCCGGGTGCGGCGAGGTGAACCGGACGCGTTCCAGACCGTCGATGTGGCCGCAGGCCCGCAACAGGTCGGCGAAAGCGCCGCGGTTGCGGGGTAGTGCGGGATCGGCGAACGAAACGCCGTAGGCATTCACGTTCTGGCCCAGCAGCGTGATTTCGAGCACGCCGGTGTCCACCAGCGACCGCACCTCGGCCAGGATGTCGGCCGGGCTGCGGTCGACTTCCTTGCCCCGCAACGACGGGACGATGCAGAACGTGCAACTGTTGTTGCACCCGACGGAGATGGAAACCCAAGCGGCATAAGCGGATTCGCGGGCGCTGGGCAGCGACGACGGAAACTCCTGCAGGGCCTCGGCGATCTCCACCTGGGCGGCGTTGTTGTGCCGGGCCCGTTCCAGCAACGTGGGCAGCGAGCCGATGTTGTGGGTGCCGAAGACGACATCGACCCACGGTGCCCGGCGAAGCACCAGGTCGCGGTCCTTCTGGGCCAGACAGCCGCCGACCGCGATCTGCATGTCGGGGTTGCTGCGCTTGCGCGGGGCGAGGTGGCTGAGGTTGCCGTAGAGCTTGTTGTCGGCGTTCTCCCGGACGGCGCAGGTGTTGAACACGACGATGTCGGCATCGGTCCCGTCTGCTGCGCGCCGGTAGCCGGCCGCCTCCAGCAGGCCCGCCAGGCGTTCGGAGTCGTGGACGTTCATCTGGCAGCCGTAGGTGCGGACCTGGTAAGTGCGCGCCGACAGCGGCGCAGCGTCGCCCGCCACGTCCGGAGCCACCGTCGAAGTCACTGGGCCATGGTACTGGCGGTCGGCACGCCGGTGCCGTGTCGGCCGTCTTCACCCCTACACCTGGCGCCGCTCCCGTTCCGCAGCCATCTCGCCCAACACCACCTCGCACGCCACCGCCTGGCTGTACCCGCGCCGGGCCAGGATCGCGATCAACCTGCGCGTCACCTTGGTGTCGTCTTCGCCCAGCTCCTCCCGGCGCAGGCGAGTGCGCACCAGTTGCTCGGCTCGGGCCCGCTCAGAGCTGGCATCGATCCCGGCCAGCACGGTGCTGATCACCTCGTTGTCCACCCCTCGGGTGTGCAACTCGGCAGCCAGCGCGCGCTTGCTCTTGCCCGCGTTCGCCCGCCGCGACCGCACCCACTGCTCGGCGAAATCCTCGTCGTCCACTAGCCCGACGGCAGCCAACCGATCCAGAACCCGTTTGCTGACATCGTCGGGATAGCCCTTTTGGGCCAGCTTCCCGGCCAATTCGGCCCGGGTGCGCGCCCGTGCGGTGAGCAGGCGCAGGCACAGCGCCCGCGCCTGCTCATCGCGACGCTCAGAAGTCGACGGGGGCGGGCAGGACGCCGTCATCAGTCACCACTGCGCCAATGCCGAGTTTTTCCTTGATCTTCTTCTCGATCTCGTTGGCCACTTCGGCGTTCTCCAACAAGAAGGTGCGGGCGTTTTCCTTGCCCTGGCCAAGCTGTTCGCCCTCGTAGGTGAACCAGGAGCCGGACTTGCGGATGAAGCCCTGATCAACACCCATGTCGATCAGCGAGCCTTCCCGGCTGATTCCCCGGCCGTAGAGAATGTCGAACTCGGCCTGCTTGAACGGCGGCGACACCTTGTTCTTGACGACCTTGACCCGGGTGCGGTTGCCGACCGCGTTGGTCCCGTCCTTGAGCGTCTCGATCCGACGCACGTCCATCCGCACCGACGCGTAGAACTTCAGCGCCTTACCGCCGGTGGTGGTCTCTGGACTGCCGAACATCACTCCGATCTTTTCCCGCAACTGGTTGATGAAGATCGCGGTAGTGCCCGAATTATTCAGTGCGCCAGTCATTTTCCGCAGCGCTTGGCTCATCAGCCGGGCCTGCAGTCCGACGTGACTGTCGCCCATCTCGCCCTCGAGCTCGGCGCGTGGAACCAGGGCCGCCACCGAGTCGATGACCACGATGTCCAGCGCGCCCGAACGGATCAGCATGTCGGCGATCTCGAGGGCCTGCTCACCGGTGTCCGGCTGGCTGACCAGCAGGGAATCGGTGTCGACGCCGAGTTTCTTGGCGTAATCCGGATCCAGCGCGTGTTCGGCGTCGATGAACGCCGCGACACCCCCGGCGGCCTGGGCGTTGGCCACCGCGTGCAGCGCCACAGTGGTCTTACCCGAGGATTCCGGGCCATAGATCTCGATGACCCGGCCACGCGGCAACCCGCCGATGCCCAGTGCGACGTCCAGCGCGATGGATCCGGTGGGAATCACCGATATCGGCTGGCGCACCTCGTCACCGAGGCGCATCACCGAGCCTTTGCCGTAACTCTTCTCGATCTGGGCCATCGCCAGTTCGAGAGCCTTCTCGCGGTCAGGGGCTTGTGCCATGGTGCCTCTCCTGTAGTCGGTGTTCGGTGACCGGGATCGGTCGGTTGGCTGTGACACTAGAGAAGGCCACCGACAAGTCGAGATCACCGAATGTCACCCACAGTAGCCGAACACCTGTTCGACTCAAGTTCGACACGCGGTGTATGGCAATATCGCCGGAAAGACACCCGCAAAGACACATGGACATCTCCGCACCGCTCGTCGAAATCTCCGCGTATGGCGGTTTTTTCGCAGTCACAGTGGGCGGCGACCCGGCGGGATGGCATCCGGTGACCGCGTCCTATGCCGACGGCTTCGCCGACCTGATCGACGCCACCAACGCCCGCCTGGCCAGCTCCGAGCCGCGCATCGGTGCTTCCCTGGTGCAGCTCGGCCACGCCGCCCGGCTGTGGTCCCCGGTGCTGGCCTGCGTACTCGCCCACGGCGTCCTGCCCGACCTGAGCGACCTGCAGCGAGCCGACGACGGCGCACAGTTACGGCTGCCCGCCCCCGCCGGCGAACCCGTCGCGCCGTCCCCGGAACTCCTGTATCGCGTCGTCGTGCAGGACCACATGGAGCGGTTCGCGGCCGGACTGGACATCAACCTGGCGCCCGGCCTGCTCTACGGCAACATCGCATCCGCGCTCACCGGCACCGCCCGCATGCTGCTCGCGGCGCGGCCAGACCTGCGCGACACGATCGCGCGTACCACTGGTGAGCTGTTGGACACTGGCGCACTGGTCGGAGCAGGCCAGATCAGCGACAACCTGGGCTTCCGGCGCAACAGCTGTTGCCTCTACTACCGCCTGCCCGGCGGCGGGAAGTGCGGCGACTGCGGCATCTAGTCCATCGGGACTGCGGTGCGCAGCGCAACGAGCCTGTACTGGCGGCGGGATTTTCGGCCAACCGGCGTCCTCAGTACAGGCTCGACGCCACCAGTACAGGCTCGGCGCCACCACAGCCTCGACGCCAAGGGCGAGACGATCACCACTGGTCGCGGGGCACGTCGAAGTCGGCGCACAACGCCCGCCACACGTCGCGCGGCTCGACGCCGTCCTCGATCGCCTGCCCGGCGGTCCGGCCACCGAAACCACTCAGCACGTGATCAGCCAGCACCGACGACCCATAAGCCGCACCGAAGCGCAGCACCACCCGCTCGTTGAACTCCGTCAGCCGCACGCAGCCAAAATACCCAGCCAGTCACCCGGCCAAAGCTTCCCGGCACACCCGCACCGGATCGGCCACCCCGGCAACGCTGCCGGCGGCCCGCTGGGCTGCCGCGCGATACCCGGGCGAGGACAGCACCTTGCCCACCGCGGCCACCAGCGATTCGGCGGTCAGGGGACGAATCAGTTCACCACTGCCCTGGCGCACCACCCGATTGGCCATCTCCCACTGATCGCCACCGCCCGGCACCACCACCAGCGGCACCCCGGCCAACAGCGTCTTGGCCACCAATCCGTGACCACCGCCGCCGATCACCACATCGGCATGCGTCAGCAGTTCGTCCTGGCGCCCCAACCCCACCACCGCCCACGGTGGCACCGTCAGCTCGTCGCCGCCGAGCCGCGACACCGCCAGCCGGGCACCGGACGGCAGCGTCTCCCCCGGTTTCAGGCATTCCAGCGCCAGCTCCGCCAGCCCGACGGTGCCGGTGGCCGCGGTCGACGGCGCGATCATCACCACCGGTCCCGGCCCCGGCGGGACGTCTAGCACCTGGTCGGTCGGCTCGAAGTGCAACGGCCCCACCACGACGGCCTCGGCCGGCCAGTCCGGGCGCGGTACTTCCAGGGCGGGCAGCGTGGCGATGAGCCGCCGCACCGGGCCGGGATCGCGCGCCGGCAACCCGATGTCGACCCGAACCGCGGCGCGTTGACGCAGACCCGCCCGCACGGAACGGGCCGTCAGCTGCCGCATCACGGTGTCGCGCAGGCGGCCGCGCAGCCCCACCCCAGGCGCCAGTCCGCTGCCGATCGGCGGCAGTCCTCTGGACGGCAGGTACAGCGGATGCGGACACAGCTCGACCCAGGGAATCCCGAGCAGTTCGGCGGCCAGCCCGCCTCCGGAGGTGATGACGTCGGAAACCACTAGATCCGGCCCCAGCTGACGCAACGTCGGCGCGATCAGCACCGCCATCCGCGCAGCTCGGCGATGAATTCTGGCTCCGGCGTCGACATCCTCGTCGGTGGCCGTCAACCCGTCCAACTCGACAGCGTCGACGCCGACGTTGCGGGCCGCTTCCAGCCATTCCACCCCGGTGAACAACGTGGGTGTGTCACCGGCGGCCAGGAAGCGTTGGCACAGCGCGATCGCGGGAAACGAGTGTCCGGGGTCCGGCCCGGCGACCACGGCGACGCGCATCGGCCCTACCCTGCCACAGCGGCACTCGCCTAGGCTGGCAACCATGACTGAGCTGACTCAGACGGACGACAAGACCCGGACAGACGACAACATCCGCACAGTGGAGGGATTTCTGTACGCCCTGCAGGATGAGGATTTCGACACTGCGGAGGCCGCCCTGGCCGACGACCTGCTCTACGAGAACGTCGGCTACTCAAAGATCCGCGGCGGACGCACAGTGGGCAAGATGTTCCGCAAGATGCAAGGCCGGATCGGCTTCGAGGTGAAGTTCCACCGGGTGGCGGCAGACGGAAACGCGGTACTCACCGAGCGCACCGACGCGCTGATCTTCGGTCCGCTGCGGCTGCAATTCTGGGTGTGCGGGATCTTCGAGGTGCACGACGGCCGGATCACGCTGTGGCGGGACTATTTCGACAGCTTCGACTTCCTCAAGGCGATCGTGCGCGGGCTGGTCGGAGTCGTCATCCCGTCCCTGCGCAAAACGCTGTAAGAGGTCCCTACTGGGCCTTTCTGAGACCGCCGAGTTCGTCGAAAGCCTGCGCCCACCCGAGTAACCGGTCGGTGGCGCCGACGAGCTCGTCGCGGTATCGCTGCTGGGTGAGCATCACCACGCCGCCGCCGTTGTCGCCGTTGGCCGACGAGACCAGATGCGCCGCCGCGGTCACCATCTCGTTGTATTGGCGGACACCGGCGCCCAGCTGTGCGGTATAGGCGTTGATGGTCGGCACCAGGTATGAGCGCGAGGACGCCGACGAATGCGCGGCGCGTTCCATCGACACCACCTCGGCCGCGGTGGCCGCCATTGCCGCCGAGCTACGTTTCGCCGCGTCGGTCAGGTCCCCGATTTCCTCGGCCGGCAGCATTGCGCCGCGCTCGATCACCCCGAGCAGCGAGAAGAATCCCCGTTCGGAGGCACCCAGCGCATACATCGCCGGGCGCGCCGCCGAACCGGACGGCGGCAGTCGTCGCACGCCGGCCGGTCGCTGCGCGGGAAGGGGCTCGGCTTTCAACCATCGGTAGCGGAAGAACAGCAGCGTCGCCGGAATCACCATCAGCACCGCCACGGCGCCGGTGATCTGCAGCAGCAGCGCAAACCAGCCCCACGCCGCCAGCACCGCGGTCACCAGCCCCCAGAACGCCACTCCGGCGGTGAAGATCCAGGCCCAGCGCAGCGCGCGTCGACGCCGCCGCAGCTGGCGCGCGCGGGGGTCGGAGATGGCGGTGACCTTTCTGGCCAGCAGGTCGGTCGCGTCGGCGAGGGTGTCGAATCCACGCTGCAGCAATCCCCGCCACAACCCGCGCTGATTCGACCTCGCCACCATCAGTCCACTCTCCTACTGGCCGAAGGGTTTCTCGGGAACCGCGCCGCCGGTCTCGGTCACCGGCTTGGTGGTGTTGATCCCCGGCGCGGCCGCGCCGCCGGCCGGCAGCGCATCGCCGCGCATCGAGGCGCGGATCTGCTCCAGCCGGGAATGCCCGGCCATCTGGACGCCCGCCTGCTCGACCTCGAGCATCCGGCCCTGCACCGAGCTCTGCGCCAGTTCGGCCGAACCGACCGCGTTGGCGTAGCGCCGCTCGATCTTGTCGCGGACCTCGTCGAGGCTCGGGGTGTTGCCCGGCGCGGCGAGATCGCTCATCGAGCGCAGCGACGCGCTCACCTGCTCCTGCATCTTGGCCTGCTCGAGCTGGCTGAGCAGCTTGGTGCGTTCGGCGATCTTCTGCTGCAGCACCATCGCGTTGCGTTCGACGGCCTTCTTGGCCTGTCCGGCCGCCTGCAGGGCTTGGTCGTGCAGGGTCTTGAGGTCCTCGACGCTCTGCTCGGCGGTGACCAGCTGGGCAGCGAACGCCTCTGCCGCGTTGTTGTACTCGGTCGCCTTGGCGGCATCTCCGCTGGCGACGGCCTGGTCCGCCAGGGTCAGCGCCTGACGCACGTTGACCTGCAGCTTCTCGATGTCCGCCAGCTGCCGGTTCAACCGCATCTCCAGCTGGCGCTGATTGCCGATCACCTGCGCGGCCTGCTGGGTCAGCGCCTGGTGGGTGCGCTGGGCCTCCTCGATGGCCTGCTGAATCTGCACCTTGGGGTCGGCGTGCTCGTCGATCTTGGAGTTGAACAACGCCATGACGTATTTCCACGCTTTGACGAACGGATTGGCCATCGGTGAGCTCCGCCTTCGCTTCTTGTGTGCCGGTTGGGCCGCAACGCTACCCTTGCCGCTCAACTTAGTAGGTGAGCGCGCTCAGCCCCACCCTCAGTGCCGCTGCAGCACTCAGGCCACGGCCAGCCGGGCAACCGGCGGAATGACCACCTTGGTGCCGGCGTCGATGCCCGGAATCGCGCTGCGGGCGGCACGGTCCTCACCAGCCAGCCGCTCGCCGGCGTCGATGAGGACTTGCGACAGCGGGACCTGCAGCGCTTCACAGATCGCGGTCAGCAGTTCGCTGGACGGCTCTTTGCGGCCGCGTTCGACTTCGGAGAGATACCCGAGGCTGACCCGCGCCGAATCGGACACCTCGCGCAGCGTGCGGCCCTGTGCCGTCCGGGCTCCCCGCAGCACGTCGCCAATGACCTCGCGCACCAGTGCCGCCATTGCGCTCTCCTTCATCCGCCGGATCCCCCAAAAAACATGGGACTTCAGGTCAACGCAGCTGCGGGCGGCGATGGTTCCCGGCGACGCGCTGAAATCTAGGCTGCGGGTTTGGTGTGCCGGATTTCGCGGACCGTCGAAGCCACGTAGTCGATGCCGGTCACCACCGTCAACAGGATCGCCAGTCCCATCACCACCTGCGCCGCCGTGTGCAGGAAACCTGACAACGGCAGGACGAACAATCCGATCGCCACCGCTTGGACCAGTGTTTTCACCTTGCCGCCCCAGCTGGCGGGAATGACCCCACGCCGGATGACGGCCAGCCGCAACACGGTGATCGCGATTTCACGGCTCATGATCAGCACGGTGATCCACCATGGCAGCTCGCCCAGCATCGACAGACCGATCAGCGCCGCGCCGATCAGGGTCTTGTCCGCGATCGGATCGATGAAGGCGCCGAATTCCGTCGCCATCCCGTAATTGCGGGCCAGCTGGCCGTCAAACCGATCGGTGATGCAGGCGACGGCGAAAATCGCCCACGCGACGATCCGCGCGTAGGTGTGGTGACCGTCGCCGTAGAACAAGGCGTACAAGAAGATCGGGACCAATACCAGGCGGAGCAGCGTGAGCACATTGGCCAGGTTGGCAATGCTGGCAGGACCAGCTATCTCACCGGTTTCCGGCTGCCCCGACACGGCAACAGAATAGCTGTTGACCAGCTCAAGCGAACCTCGACGTCGATACTGTGGCGGCGTGAACGAAAGTCGACCGGATTCTGGGCCGGTGGTGCGGCGCGCGCGCACGTCCGATGTGCCCGCGATCAAACAACTCGTCGACACTTATTCCGGACGCATCCTGCTGGAAAAGAATCTCGTCACGCTCTATGAGGCCGTCCAGGAATTCTGGGTCGCCGAACACCCTGACGGTTCCGGCAAGGTCGTGGGCTGCGGAGCATTGCATGTGCTGTGGTCCGACCTCGGCGAAATCCGGACCGTGGCGGTCGATCCCGCGCTGACCGGCCACGGCATCGGGCACGCGATCGTCGCGCAGCTTCTGGAAGTCGCGCGCGAGCTGGAGTTGCGGCGACTCTTCGTGCTGACCTTCGAGACCGAATTCTTCAGCCGGCACGGATTTACCGAGATCGAGGGCACTCCGGTCACCGCCGAGGTATTCGAGGAGATGTGCCGCTCTTATGACATCGGTGTCGCCGAGTTCCTCGACCTGAGCTACGTCAAACCCAACACGCTGGGGAACTCCCGCATGCTGCTGGTCTTGTAGGCGCGCGAGCGGCCTATTCGGATCCGTCGGCGTTGCTGCCGCCCCGGATCAAGGCCAGCGTGCCGGCCAGCTCGTCGGGCTTGACCAGCACCTCGCGCGCCTTGGACCCCTCGGACGGCCCGACGATGCCGCGGGTCTCCATCAGGTCCATCAGCCGGCCGGCCTTGGCGAAGCCGACCCGCAGCTTGCGCTGCAGCATGGACGTCGAGCCGAACTGGCTGGATACCACCAGCTCCACGGCCTGCAGGAACACGTCCATGTCGTCGCCGATGTCGGGGTCCACGTCGGTGCGTTCGCCGGTGGACTTGGCGGCGGTAACGCCCTCGGTGTATTCGGGTTCGGCCTGGTCCTTGCAGGCTGCGACGACGGCTTGGATCTCTTCGTCGCTGATGTAGGCGCCCTGCAGGCGCACCGGTTTGCTCGCACCCATGGGCAGGAACAACCCGTCGCCCATGCCGATGAGTTTCTCGGCGCCGGCCTGGTCCAGGATCACCCGGCTGTCGGTCAGTGAGGAGGTGGCGAACGCCAGCCGCGACGGCACGTTGGTCTTGATCAGCCCCGTGACGACGTCGACGGACGGGCGCTGGGTGGCCAGCACCAGGTGGATGCCGGCCGCGCGCGCCTTCTGGGTGATCCGCACGATCGCGTCCTCCACGTCGCGTGGTGCGGTCATCATCAGGTCGGCCAGCTCGTCGACGATCGCCAGCACGTAGGGGTAGGGCCGGTACTCCCGCTGGCTGCCCAGTGGGGTGGTGATCGCACCGGAACGCACCTTGGCGTTGAAGTCGTCGATGTGGCGCACCCGGGACGCCTGCATGTCCTGGTAGCGCTGCTCCATCTCCTCGACCAGCCACGCCAACGCCGCCGCCGCCTTCTTCGGCTGGGTGATGATCGGGGTGATCAGGTGCGGAATGCCTTCGTAGGGCGTCAGCTCCACCATCTTCGGGTCGATCAGGATCATCCTGACTTCTTCCGGGGTGGCCCGGGTCAGCAGCGAGACCAACATCGAGTTGACGAAGCTGGACTTGCCCGATCCGGTGGACCCGGCGACCAGCAGGTGCGGCATCTTGGCCAGGTTGGCCGAGATGAAGTCACCTTCGATGTCCTTGCCCAGCCCGATCACCAGCGGGTGGTGGTCACGCCGGGTCGACGGTGCGGTCAGGACGTCGGACAGGCGCACCATTTCGCGGTCGGTGTTGGGCACCTCGATGCCGACCGCGGACTTGCCGGGGATCGGGGCCAGCATGCGGACGCTTTCGGTGGCCACCGCGTAGGCGATGTTCTTCTGCAGTGCGGTGATCTTCTCCACCTTGACCCCGGGGCCCAGTTCGACCTCGTAGCGGGTGACGGTGGGACCGCGGGTGCAGCCGGTGACGGCTGCGTCGACCTTGAACTGGGTCAGCACGTCCCCGATGGCGTCGGACATGTGCGTGTTGGCGGCACTGCGTTTTTTCGGCGGGTCGCCGGCCACGAGCAGCTCGAGCGACGGCAGGGTGTAGGGGCCCTCGACAACCCGGTCCAGTACCTCGGTGTCGCGTTTCGCGGCCTTGGCACTTTTCCGGCGGGGTTCCGGAACGGTCGGCGTGTCGTCGGCGACCGGCTCGGCCGGTACCGGTTCCTTGGCTGACGGCCACGCCCTCGGCACGTCATCGATCGACTGGTCGTAATAGCCGTCGGAGAAGTCCTCGGCCGGTGTGACTTCCTCGGTGTCGGCGTCGTCCCCGGCGAAGTCCTGGTCGTCCTCGTCGTCGTACTCGTCGTAGTCGCGGTGAAACAGCCGGGTACCGAACATGTTTCGGAGCGCATCGGGTACTTCACGCATGGTGATGCCGGTCAGCAGCAACAGTCCGAACAGGGCACCGATGAACAGCAGCGGCGCCGCGATCCACGGCGTCAGGCCATCGGAGAGCGGGCCACCGATGGCGAACCCGACGAATCCCGCTGCCCGCCTGCGCATCTCGGGAAGCTCGGGCGATCCTGACCACAGGTGTCGCAATCCCAGGAACGACAGGGTGATCATGCTCGAGCCGAGAATGAGGCGGGGCCGCGCATCGGGGTCGGGCGCCGTGCGCATCAGCACGATCGCCACGGCGGCGGCGACCAGCGGCAGGAGCAGCACCGCCGAACCGATGAACATCCGCAGCCCCGCGTCCACCCACGCGCCAACCGGCCGGGCGGCGCCGAACCACGAACTGGCGGCGACGATTACGGCGACCGCGAACAGCGCGAGCGCGATGCCGTCGCGACGATGTCCGGGCTCGATATGGCGCGCTTGGCCGATCGAACGCGCCGCGCTCCCGGTGCCCCTGGCGGCCATCATCCAGGACGCGCGTGCCGCCCGGCCGCAAGTGAGCCCCGCCGAGACCAGCAGCGGCCGGTTACGGCGCCGCGCCGGCCTGGTCGCCCGCTTGACCGGCTTGTTCGGACGCTTCCTGGGCGCTTGGGACGGTGCGCCCGACCGGGCGTTTCGCGCACCAGCCCCGGAAGCCGCCTTTGACCTGGTCGTTCGGGCTCCGGAGCGGGCCGCGGTCTTACTAGCCATGCCCGCAAGCCTAGTCGCAAAAGTCTCATCTGCACCAACCGCCACACTAGTAACAAAAGCATCTCTGGCTGCCCTGCAGCTGTGCCCCGTTTCGTGACCAGGCGGGCTGAGTAGGGTGACAATCGGTCGCCGAGTTGCACCCGTCACATCCCGCCAGAGTCGTCAGGAGTCCCCAAGCATGCCCGTCGTCGTCGTCGCCACCCTCACCGTCAAGCCCGAATCGGTCGACACCGTCCGCGAGATCCTCACCACCGCGGTCGGCGAGGTGCACGACGAACCCGGCTGCCAGTTGTACTCGCTGCACCAGACTGGCGAGACCTTCGTGTTCGTGGAGCAGTGGGCCGATGAGGAAGCCCTCAAGACGCACAGCACGTCACCCGCCATCGGCAAGATGTTCAGCGCCGCGGGCGAGCACCTGGCCGGAGCGCCCGACATCAAGATGTTGCAGCCCGTTCCGGCCGGCGACCCCGATAAAGGGCAAATCCGCGCCTGATGCCCCGCCCGCTGGAGGGCCGAGTTGCCTTCATCACCGGCGCCGCACGTGGCCAGGGCCGCGCCCATGCGGTGCGACTGGCCGCTGACGGCGCAGACATCATCGCTGTCGACCTGTGCGATCAGATCGACAGCGTCCGCTATCCGCTGGGTTCCGCCGAAGAATTGGCGACCACTGCCCAGTTGGTCGAAGACACCGGCGCCGGAATCGTGGCACAGCAGGCCGATGTCCGGGACCGAGCCGCGCTGCAGGCCGCATTGCAGGCCGGCATCGACCGCTTCGGCCGGCTCGACATCGTCGTCGCCAACGCCGGTATCGCCCCGATGCAGTCCGGCGACGACGGGTGGCGCGACGTCATCGACGTCAACCTGACCGGCGTGTACTACACGATCGAGGTCGCGATACCGGCGCTGAAAATGCGGGAAGACGGCGGGTCGATCGTGTTGATCAGTTCGTCGGCGGGTCTGATCGGCGTGGCCAGCGCCGACGCCGGCGCGATCGGCTACGCGGCCGCCAAACACGGGCTGGTCGGTTTGATGCGGGTGTATGCCAATCTGCTTGCCCCGCACAATATTCGAGTGAATTCGATCCATCCGAGCGGGGTAGAAACGCCGATGATCAACAACGAGTTCACCCTGAAGTGGCTGGCGGATATGGCTTCGTCCGGATTTGCTGCGGGCGCCGGCAATGCGCTTCCCGTGCAGATCATGCAGCCCGAAGACATCGCCAACGCCGTGGCGTGGCTGGTATCTGACCAGGCTCGCTACATCACCGGCATTGCCATGCCGGTGGATGCGGGCTGCGTCAATAAGAGGTAGGCACATGTCCCGAAACTCCGCTGCACGCACTGCCTTTGGCCCCATGGTGCTGACGGCTGTCGAGCAGAACGAGCCTGCCGACCGCAGGTTGGTGGACGACGACCTCGCCGAACTCTTCTTACCGATACCGATGCGATTGCTCGTCGCCACCACCCGGTGGCCTGCCGTCCGTCGCGCGCTGATCCGCACGTCAGAACGGACCGGTCGCGGCCTGTGGGCCAATCTGGCCTGCCGCAAACGATTCATCGACGAGAAGCTGGACGAGGTGCGCGACCAGATCGACGCCGTGGTGGTGCTCGGCGCGGGCTTGGACACTCGTGCCTACCGACTGAACCGGCAGACTCGCAAACTCTTCTTCGAGGTGGACCTGCCGGTCAACATCGCCCGCAAAGCCAAGACGGTACGACGGGTGCTGGGCGAGCTGCCGCTCTCAGTTCGGTTGGTGGCGTTGAACTTCGAACGCGACGATCTGCTGACCGCGCTGGCCGAGCACGGCTACCTGCCCGACTACCGGGTGTTCTTCGTTTGGGAAGGCGTCACCCAGTACCTCACCGAGGACGCGGTGCGCACCACACTGAAGGGCCTGCGGCCGACGGCGCCGGGCAGTCGCCTGGTGTTCACCTATGTCCGTCGCGACTTCATCGACGGCACCGACCGATACGGCACCCGGACCTTGTACCGCTCGGTCCGCGGGCGAAAGCCATTGTGGCACTTCGGTCTTGAACCAGAGGAAGTGGCGCCGTTCCTGGCCGAGTACGGCTGGCGACTCAGGGAGCAACTCGGACCCGACGAACTCATGCAGCGCTATGTCGCGCCCACCGGGCGCAAGCTGAACACCTCGCAGGTCGAATGGTCGGCATACGCCGAGAAAATGTAGCGGACAGACCTCCGCCCCTGCTCGCCGAGCGTGGGCCCGAGCGTCAGACTTCGATGACCGTCGGCACGATCATCGGTTGGCGGCGGTAGGTCTCGCCCACCCATTTGCCGACGGTGCGGCGCACCCCCTGGGCGATCCGGATCGGGTCGACGACGTTGTTGGCGGCCAACGCTTCCAGTTCAGCTTCGACCTTGCGCACCACGGGTTCCAGCGCCTTCGGATCTTCGGAGAAACCGCGCGATTGCAGGTGCGGCGGCAACACCGGTACCGCGGTGCCGCGCTTGACGACGACGGTCACCGCGACGAAACCCTGGGCCAAGATCAGCCGCTCGCCCAGCGTGATGTCACCGACGTCGCCGGTGATCAAGCCGTCGACGAACATCTTCCCGACCGGCACCGCGCCCGCGATCCTGGCCTTGCCGGCCACCAGGTCGACACTGACGCCGTTCTCGGCCACCAGAATCGACTCCTCGGGCACCCCGGTGCTGGCGGCCAGCTTGGCGTTGGCCCGCAGGTGCCGCCAGGTTCCGTGCACCGGCATGACGTGGCGCGGACGTACCCCGTTGTAGAGGAACAGCAACTCCCCGGCGTAGGCGTGACCCGAAACATGCACGCGCGCTTGAGCATTGGTGACAACCCGGGCGCCGATCTTGGCCAGCGCGTCGATGACGCCGAACACCGCCTCCTCGTTGCCCGGGATCAGTGAGGACGACAGCACGATGAGGTCGCCCGCCGTCAGCGTGATGCTCCGGTGCTCGCCGCGCGACATCCGCGACAGCGCCGCCATCGGCTCGCCCTGGGTGCCGGTGGTGACCAACACCACCTGGTCGGGCGGCAGCATCTCGGCTGCCGCGATGTCGACCAGGTCGGAATCCGCGACGTTCAAGAACCCGAGATCGCGCGCGATCGCCATGTTACGCACCATGGACCGGCCGACGAACGACACCCGGCGGCCCAATGCCACTGCGGCATCGATGATCTGCTGCACCCGGTCAACGTTGGAGGCGAAACACGCCACGATGACCCGGCCGTCTGCACCGCGGATCAACCGGTGCAGGGTGGGGCCGATTTCGCTTTCCGACGGCCCGACCCCGGGGTGCTCGGCGTTGGTGGAATCGCACAGGAACAGATCCACACCGGCGTCGCCCAGTCGCGACATACCGGGCAGGTCGGTCGGGCGGCCGTCGAGCGGCAACTGGTCGAGCTTGATGTCACCGGTGTGCAGCACGGCGCCCGCACCGGTGTACACGGCGATGGCCAGCGCGTCGGGAATGGAGTGGTTGACGGCGAAGTATTCGCACTCGAACACGCCGTGCCGGCTGCTCTGGCCCTCTTTGACCTCGACGAACACCGGTTTGATGCGGTGCTCGCGGCACTTGGCAGACACCAGCGCCAGGGTGAACCTGGAGCCGACGACCGGGATGTCCGGGCGCAGCTTGAGTAGGAACGGAATCGCCCCGATGTGGTCCTCGTGGGCGTGGGTGAGCACCAACGCCTCGATGTCGTCCAGGCGGTCTTCGATGTGACGCAGATCGGGCAGGATCAGGTCGACACCCGGCTCATCATGGGTGGGGAACATGACCCCGCAGTCGATGATCAGCAGTCGACCCAAATGCTCGAAAACCGTCATGTTGCGGCCGATTTCGCTGATCCCGCCGAGCGCGGTGACCCGCAGTCCGCCCGCGGTCAGCGGACCGGGTGGAGCGAGTTCGGAGTTCACGCGCGGCTCACCGGAGCACGGATGCCGCACGCATATCGGCGGCGAGTGCGTCGAGTTGTTCCGGGGTGGCGGCGACCTGCGGCAACCGGGGGTCACCGGCGTCGATGCCCTGCAGACGCAGACCCGCTTTGGACAACGTCACCCCACCCAGCCGGGCCATCGCGTTGCACAGGGGTGCGACCGAGACGTTGATTTTGCGGGCGGTGGCGAGATCTCCAGAGTTAAACGCGGACAACAACTCTCGGAGTTGACCAGCGGCCAGATGCGAGATCACGCTGATGAAACCCGTCGCGCCCACGGCCAGCCAGGGCAGATTGAGGGCGTCGTCCCCGGAGTAGTAAGCCAACCCGGTCTCGGCGATGACCTGTCCCCCGCTGTGCAGGTCGGCCTTGGCGTCCTTGACCCCGACGATGTTCGGGTGCGACGCCAGCGCCCGCAATGTATCGGGGTCGATCGGCACGATTGAGCGCGGCGGAATGTCGTAGAGCACGATCGGCAGGTCGGTCGCGTCCGCGACGGCGGTGAAATGCGCCTTGAGCCCGCTCTGCGGCGGCCTGGAGTAATACGGGGTGACCACCAGCAGTCCGTGCGCACCTTCGGCCGCCGCGGCTTTGGCCAGCTTGATGCTGTGCGCGGTGTCATAGGTGCCCGCGCCGGCCACGATCCGTGCCCGGTCGCCCACCGCGTCCAGAACCACTCGCAGCAGCTCACGCTTCTCGTCGTCAGTGGTGGTCGGCGACTCGCCGGTGGTGCCTGAGACCACCAGACCGTCACAGCCCTGATCAACCAGGTGGGTTGCCACCCGGGCCGCAGCCTTGGTGTCCAGCGCGCCCTCGGCGTCAAACGGTGTCACCATCGCGGTCAGCAGGGTCCCCAGACGTGCCGGGGCGTCAAATCCGACGGTGCTCACGGTTCCCCAGATTACCTGGCTACGGCAAGCCGTTTGGCATTGCCGCGGACTCGGGCTTCGGTCACCCGGTCCGATGGCGACCTGCGCCTTCCCCCGCTGCGCGGACTCAGGCTTCAGTCACCCGGTCCGATGGCGACCTGCGCCTTCCCCCGCTGCGCGGACTCAGGCTTCGGTCGCCCAGTCCGATGGCGACCTGCGCCTTCCCCCGCTGCGCGGACTCAGGCTTCGGTCACCCGGTCCGATGGCGACCTGCGCCTTCCCCCGCTGCGCGGGCTCAGGCTTCGGTCGCGAAAGGACTGGTCGCAACTTCGGAGCCGTCCGCCAGGCTGGTCACCTCGAAGTCGGCGAACACCGCGGGCGCGACGTCGGCGAGTTGACGCAGGCACGCGATGGCCAGTCGGCGGATCTCCACGTCGGCGTGTTCGCTGGCCCGCATGGCGATGAAGTGCCGCCAGGCCCGATAGTTACCAGTCACCACGATGCGCGTCTCGGTGGCGTTCGGCAGTACCGCACGGGCAGCCTGGCGGGCCTGCTTGCGCCGCAGCACGGCGTTGGGTTGATCGGCGAACTTGGCTTCCAGCTTGGCCAGCAGCTCGGTGTAGGTGGCGCGGCTGGCGTCGGCTGCCGCGAGCAGGATCTCCCGCAGTTCGGGGTCGTCCTCCATCCCGGGCGGGACCACGATCTGCGACTCGGTTTCGGGCACGTAGCGCTGGGACAGCTGGGAGTAGGAGAAATGCCGGTGCCGGATCAGCTCATGGGTGCAGGACCGCGAGATCCCGGTGATGTAGAACGACACACTGGCGTGTTCGAGCACCGAGAAATGTCCGACGTCGATGATGTGCTTGATGTAGCCGGAGTTGGTCGCCGTCCGCGGATTGGGTTTGGACCAGCTCTGATAGCAAGCCCGGCCGGCGAACTCGACCAGCGCCGAGCCGCCTGGGCCGTCGGTCGTCCAGGGCACGTCCGGGGGCGCCAGGAAGTCGGTCTTGGCGATCAGTTGCACGCGGAGCGGTGCGGTCTGGGCCACGGCGCTCACCTTAACCCGCGGTACCGGTACCGGCGTCGGCCGGTTTGGGCAGGTTTTGCTCCACCGCGGGGATGAGTTGCTCGACCTGGTCGGCAGCGTGGTCAGCTCAACGCCGATTCGCCGAACGCCTCAAGCAACTCCCTCGTCAATCGCGCGACCTTCTCGTCGACGGCTTCTACAGCCTGTTCGACGACCGGCGTACCGCCGTACGGCCGGCCGTCTCGATCTCCGCCAACGGCTCCGACTGAAGAAACAACGGCATGTGTTGATAGACACATACCGTTGGCGAGAGCTGGGGCAGTCCCGCGCCACCAGCGATAGGCCACCCCAGGTGGCTGATCTCATCGTCGGTCGACGCGATGTGGGTAGCCGTCGCTTCGGCTTGCGAAAGTTCCAGCTGACCGCTCAGTTTCACCGTGTCGGTCCTGTTCATCAGCCCGACTGCCCGCAGGCCGTTTCCAGTTCAGCCGCCAGATCACCCCGATCGGCCACCGAGACCCCGCTCAAGCCCAACCACCTCGCCATCGACGCCAGCTCCCCGGCCAGCGCCCCCGCTACCCGCCGGCGATCGATCCCGGGCTCCCCAAACGCACCCAGCACCCGCAGCGCATCGGCGCCGCGGTCAGCCTTGAGGTCCACCCGCGCCACCAATTGACCGTCCAACAGCAAGGGCCACACGTAGTAGCCGTACTGCCGTTTGGCCGCCGGCGTGTAGATCTCGATGCGGTAGTGAAAGCCGAACAGCCGCTCCACCCGCGGCCGGAAGAAGATCAGCGGGTCGAACGGGCACAGCAACGCGGTGCCGCGGTCGTAGCGAGGCACCGAACGCGCCCGTAGGTATGCCGGTGCCGTCCAGCCGTCAACCTCCACCGGCTCGATCTCACCGTGGGCGACCAACTCGGCTACCGCCGGTTTGACCTGCTGCGCGGACAGCCGGAAGTAGTCGCGGATGTCGGCTTCGGTACCCACCCCCAGCGCGGTGGCCGCCCGCAGCACGAGTTCGCGGATGGCCTCGTCGTCGTCGACGTTGCGGGCCAGCACGTCGGCCGGCAACACGCGTTCCACCAGGTCGTAGTGCCGTGCGAATCCGACCCGGGTGGCCGTCGTCAACACCCCGGCGGCGAACAGCGCCTCGGCAACCCACTTGGTGTCGCTACGCCCCCACCAGGGTCCCCGCGCGCCGCGGGGTTCCGCTTCGAGATGCGTTTCGATCTCACCGGCGGTGCTGGGCCCGAGTTCGGCAACAGCGGCCAGGACGTCGTCGGCGAGTTGTGGGTTGGCTTTGACGATATGGACCCCCCACCGGCCGTGCCGGTATTGCCGCATCCGCCAGCGCATCAACGGCCAATCGTCCACCGCCATCAGCGCAGCTTCGTGCGCCCAGTATTCGGCGAACAGCCGTGCGCTTCGTGGCCCCCACGCGGCGCGATCCAGCACATCGCGGTCATAAGGTCCGAGCCGGCTGAACACCGGGGCGTAATGCGCGCGCACCGCCACCGACACGGAATCCAGCTGTAGCACCTGGATCCGCGAAATCAGCCGCCGCAGCTGCGCACGGGTGATGGGAGCCTGGGGCCGCGGTGTGCCGAATCCCTGCGCCGCCACGGCTATCCGCCTGGCCTGCGCGGTGGTCAGCCTGGGAATGCGGACCGACACCGCGCCGAGACTACCGGTTCGTTGCAGTCAACGGCCGTATTGCCGCCGGCTATCCCGCGGCGACTTTCCGGCCTGCTGCGCCGTTGGTGTCGGCCGAGTTGCCCTGTTCCCCGAATGCCACCTCGGCGTCGTGTGCCGCCTGCAGAGCAGCCGGAATCGATTCCAGGTCGCGGTAGACGCCCATCAGCTGCTCCAGCACCTTGATCCGCTGCCGGGCCGCCTCGACCACAGCGCGCCGGGCCTGCTCACGGTAATGATCGGCTTCCTGTTTGGTGTCGGCCAGGAGTTGGTCGCGCTCGCGTTGACTTTCCTGCCAGGCGTCGTCGATGGCCGATCGCGTCTCGGCGCGCATGGCGGCCAGTTCGGCCTCGAGGCGCTGCTTGGTCTCGGCGTACTCGGCTTCCATTTCCTGCTGCCGCGCGACCAGGCCCGCCACCAGCTCTTCGTGCTTGCGCCGCTCCGCTTCAGCCTCGGCCCGAGCCTCGGCAAGGAGCGCGTCGGCTTCGGCTTGCGCCTCGGCCTGCATCTGGGACACCTCGTCGACGGCACGGCGCAGCATCTTCGCCATCCGCTGCTGCACCGCGTGCGGCGAATCCGACGTTTCGATGAGCAGGTCGACCTCGTTGCGCAGCGCCGCCGCCTGCTCGCCGGATTCCGTCAACCGGGTCCGGAGACTCTCGACGTCGTCGCGCAACAGCTGCTGCCTGGTGGTCAGCGCCTCGATGTGCGCATCGACCGCGGCCGGGTCGTAGCCCCGGAACCTGCGGGCGAATGTCTTGACGGGTTCGGTCACCATTTGCATTCCCCCTTCTTCACTTCCCGGCCTACCGTGGCGACCACGTCAGACGCGGCGGGCCGGCAGTTACGGCCGTATATAGCTGTGGAACCGGTACCGCAGTCCTTCGCGGCTGACCAGCCATTCCCCCGTTGTACCCACCCACGCCTCGTCGAGCAGGGGGGCCAGCGCGTCTTCGTCGTCGCGCGGCAGTTCAATATCGACCTCGGTGACTTCACACCGGGTGGCCAGCGGCAACGCCAGCGCATAGATCTGCCCGCCGCCAATTATCCACGTGTCGTCTGCGGTCAACGCCTGGTCCAACGATCCCATCACTTGGGCACCGTCCGCGGTGAAGCCGGCCTGGCGGGACAGCACGATGTTGCGGCGCCCCGGCAACGGCCGCACCCGGGCGGGCAGCGAGTCCCAGGTATGCCGACCCATCACCACCGTGTGCCCCATCGTCAGCTGCTTGAACCGGGCCAGGTCCTCGGGCAGGCGCCACGGGATGTCGCCACCGCGGCCGATCACACCGGACGTGGATTGCGCCCAGACCAGGGCCGTCATACAGCTACAGGTGCTTTGATTGCGGGGTGCGGGTCGTAGTTCTCCACGACGACGTCGTCATAGGTGTAATCGAAGATCGAATTCCGTTGCTTCAGAACAAGTTTCGGATAGGGACGAGGTTCGCGACGCAGCTGCAGCGCCACCTGTTCGACGTGATTGTCGTAGATGTGGCAGTCTCCACCGGTCCAGACGAACTCACCGACCGCCAGTCCGGCCTGAGCGGCCATCATGTGGGTGAGCAGGGCGTAGCTGGCGATGTTGAACGGCACCCCGAGAAACAGGTCGGCGCTGCGCTGGTAGAGCTGGCAGCTCAGCCGGCCGTCGGCCACATAGAACTGGAAGAACGCGTGGCATGGCGGCAGCGCCATCTGCGGGATGTCGCCGACGTTCCAGGCCGAGACGATGATGCGCCGCGAGTCCGGATCGGTACGCAGCAACTCCAGCGCGGCACTGATCTGGTCGATGTACGCACCATCCGGCGTCGGCCAGGACCGCCACTGGACACCGTAGATCGGGCCGAGTTCTCCTGTGTCGCTTGCCCATTCGTCCCAAATGGTGACGCCGTGCTGGTGCAGCCAGCCGATGTTGGACTCACCGCGTAGGAACCACAGCAACTCATACACCACCGACTTGAAGTGCACCTTCTTGGTGGTGAGCAGCGGAAACCCGGCCGACAGGTCGTATCGCAGCTGCTGGCCGAACAGGCTGCGGGTCCCGGTACCGGTGCGGTCGGATTTGGCCGTCCCGGTCTCGAGGACTAGGCGCAACAGATCCTCGTAGGGCGTCGCAACAGGCACGCGGTCAGGATAGCGGCGATCGCAAGCGCGGCGAAGCCGGGCGCCGCGGGTCGACGCCATAGATGACGCGGCGATCGCAAGCGCGGCGAAGCCGGGCGCCGCGGGTCGACGCCATAGATGACGCGGCGATCGCAAGCGCGGCGAAGCCGGGCGCCGCGGGTCAACGCCATA
>NZ_JCALCL010000012.1:0-174122 GCF_059812325.1 Mycobacterium sp. NGS61 | reverse complement strand
GACTCTCCTTCTCTCCCTTGTCGATTCGAATTCTTTGTACGGCTAGCCGCCGGAAATCCCATAGGTCGCGGCGGCCGCCGCATCACCGGCGATGTAGCTCGCCCCCGCGGCGCCGACGCCGACGCCGGCCCGCCCGAGTTCTTCGACGCCCTGGGCCGCGATGGCCGCATGCTGCTGGCCCGCAGCGCTGAACCCGGCAGCAGTTTGCAGCGATACCGGGTCGGCCGCCGGCGGCACCACCGCGGTGATCAACGGCGCCGCTGCGGCGTGCGCGGCGGCCAGCCGCGCGGTCAGCGCTTCCACCGCAGCGCTGGCAGCGGCCAGTCCTTCGGGAACCACTCGCAACGTCATGAGTCACACTCCTCTGCCAGGTTTGTCCAATTATCGGGGAAAGCGGGCTATTTCGTGCGCTTAACGATGGTTCACCTCCGATTGATCATCAGGTTCCCACGTGTTCGGCAACATCGGGACGCGTGGCGCGGGATCGTCGTCGGCGATCAACCCCACCGGCCTGGCTCCGCGCTCGGGTGCGACACCGGCGAATCCCAGTGTGCCCGCGTTTCTGCCCGACGCACTGACCAAGGCCAACCGGTCGTCGACGGCCACGTTCTCCGTCGGATCCAGATCCGCGTATTCCCGACCGCGGCCCACCACAGAAGCTCTGGTGCGACGGCGTTTTGGCGCACCGGTGGGCTCCTCGGGTGCGGGCGCCGGCGCCGCGACAGCGGCATCGTCGGGCTCCGATGCCTTCCTCCGCGCTGCGCTGGCCGACCCCCGTTTGGCCGCCAAGCTCAAACCCCCCACCAGGTAGCCGTAGTCCGGCATACCCAGACCGATGCCCGAACCGGTGACCGACGGGGGCGCGGCAGTCGGTGGCGTCACCGGTGCGGGGGCAGGCGACGGCGTCACCGCTTCCACGGCAGTCGGCGTCGGGCCTGGCGTGGAAGACGGGACGCTGGGGACCAACGCCGCCACCGGCGGTGGGGGAGTCGCGCCGGGCAGCGGAGGCGGCGCCGCCGCGGCCAATGCCAGCAAACCTTTGACACCCAGCGGCGCCAGTACCGCTCCGGCCGCCAGCGGCACCAGCGGAGCGGTCAGCAGCGGCACGACGGCCAGCGTCAGGACCAGAGTGCTCTCCAACGTCGTCTTCAGCAGGGCGATGGTGTCGGTGACCACGGTGCCGATGATCTCGACGGTGACGAACAAGATGGTGAAACCGATGGTCGCCGGATTGCCGGACGCGAACGCCGCGGTGAGGTCGAGCGCGACGAACGAGAACATCTGGGACAGCAGTGCCACATAGGTCGCGAGGTCCATCGGGTAGCCGAGGGCGAACGCGATGTTCAGCGGACTGAAGTAGGTGAGCGGATTGCCGAGGATGACCAGGTAGGGGTCGAAACCGCCGAACATCGCCTGGAAGTACGGGAGATTGGCGATCGCGTCGATGAACGGCTGGATGACGTCGTTGTAGAAAGTGGTGTAGGTCTGCCACAACCACTGCTGGAACTGCTCGAATGGAGTGCTGGATTCCGCTGCTGTGGCGGCCCGCTGCGCCTCGGCTCGCAGGATCTCCGGAGCCGGACCGGTTTGCGGGGTGGCGGTCACCGCCGCCGTGGACAACGCCTCGTAGGTGCCCATCACGGTTGCGGCTTGGATCCACATGCGTGCGTAGTCGGCCTCATTGAGTGCGATCGGAATGGTGTTGATGCCAAAGAAGTTGGTGACCGTCAACACCGCGTGCGTGGCGTGATTGGCGGCCAGTTCCACCAGGGTCGGCATCGCCGCGAGCGCGCTCGTGTAAGCGACGGCGGTGGCGTGCTGTTGGGCCGCCTTCGCTGCGCTGTCGGCGCCGGCCTGCGTCAGCCACGCCAGATACGGCGCATGGGCGGCCACATAGCCGGCCGCCGTCGGGCCGGCCCAAGCGCCCGCCGTCACATCGGCCAGCAGCGCGGACAACTCGTCGGCCGCTTCGGTGTAGGTCACGCTGAGTGCGGTCCACTCCGCCGCGGACGCCTCTAATGGGCCCGGTCCGGGCCCGCTGCTCAACAGCGCTGAATGCAGTTCCGGCGGCGAAGCCAACCAGATCGGGGCGGTCATCGAACGTTCCTTTGACACGACGGGATGCCCGTCGCCACTCCCAGAACGCCCAGCCGCTGGAACGATGACATTCCAGCAAAGGCCGTCCGCCCAGTCCACGAGGCGACGTGCGCCGGACACGACGCGTCCGGCACAGCTGGCAGGTCTTCGGACTCACAGGCACGCACCTTCGGTGCACCTACTGGCCGTCGCTTCCCGGCCCGGGCTATGGGCCAGTGCTTATGACGGCGTTCGTTCCTGCATACCGCTGCGGGACAGTCCCGGATTTCCACCGGGTTCCCTCTTGCGACGAACCTGAAGGAGCGTTCGCCGCTCGATGCCGGCGACTCCTCACGTTGCCACCAGCAAACCAGCTGCGGGCATCAGAATACTTGACACCCCGCCCTTGAGGCCAGTCGTCGCGAAGGACTGGCATGCTCGTGCTGATGTCTGGGCTGCTGGTGGCGGGTACGACGAGCGACGCCGGCAAGAGCACCGTCGCCGCCGGACTGTGCCGCGCCCTGGTGCGGCGCGGAGTGCGGGTGGCGCCCTTCAAAGCGCAGAACATGTCCAACAACTCGATGGTCTGTGTTGGTGCGGACGGCGCGGGAGCAGAGATCGGGCGCGCGCAATGGGTGCAGGCACTCGCGGCTCGAGTCGTGCCTGAGCCCGCCATGAACCCGGTGCTGCTCAAGCCGGGCAGCGACCACCGCAGCCACGTGGTGTTGATGGGCAGACCGTGGGGGGAGTTGGACTCGACGGATTGGTTCCAAGGACGCCGGACGCTCGCCGCGGCGGCACACCGCGCCTTCGACGACCTCGCCGGCCGCTACGACGTCATTGTCGCCGAAGGGGCCGGCAGTCCGGCCGAAATCAACTTGCGCGCAGGCGATTACGTCAACATGGGACTGGCCCGGCACGCGGGACTGCCGACTGTGGTGGTCGGTGACATCGACCGCGGCGGGGTGTTCGCAGCGTTTCTGGGCACCGTCGCGCTGCTGTCCGCCGAGGACCAGGCGTTGATCGCGGGGTTCGTGGTCAACAAGTTCCGCGGTGACCTCGACCTGCTCGCGCCGGGTCTGCGTGACCTGGAACGGCTCACCGGGCGACGGGCGTACGGCACCCTGCCGTGGCATCCCGACCTGTGGCTGGACTCGGAGGACGCGCTCGATCTGACGGGCCGGCGCGCAGCCGGGCCGGCCCGCCGGGTGGTCGTGGTGCGGCTTCCCCGGATCAGCAACTTCACCGACATCGACGCTTTGGGGCTGGAACCCGAAGTGGACGTCGTGTTCGCCGCAGACCCCCGGGCGCTGGGCGATGCGGACCTCATCGTGCTGCCGGGTACCCGCGCGACGATCGCCGACCTGGCCTGGTTGCGCTCGCGGGACTTGGACCGCGCGGTGCGGCTGCACGTCGCGGCGGGTAAGCCACTGCTGGGGATCTGCGGCGGGTTCCAGATGCTGGGCCGGGTGATCCGGGACCCGCATGGCGTCGAAGGGGCTGGACCTGCCGAGGTCCCCGGCCTTGGTCTGCTCGACGTGACGACGACGTTCGACGCCCAGAAGGTGCTGCGGCTGCCGCGCGGTGAGGGGCTGGGGGTGCCGGCGTCCGGGTACGAGATTCACCACGGCCGGGTGGAGGTCGGCGCCGCAGACCCGTTTCCCGGCGGTGCGCGCGCCGCTGCCGTGTTCGGCACCATGTGGCACGGTTCTCTGGAAGGTGACGCCCTGCGCGAGGTCTTCCTGCGTGAGACACTCGGGATCGCCCCGTCGGGCACCCGCTTCGGCACTGCCCGCGAGCGCCGCCTCGACCTGCTCGGCGATCTCGTCGACCAGCACCTCGACGTCGACGCACTACTCGAGTTGGCCCGGCGCGGGAGCCCGCCGGCGCTGCCCTTCCTCCCGCCGGGAGCGCCGTGAGGTCGGCCTTGAGGTCCCAAACTTCTAGAACACGTTCTAGTGTGTCAATTTATGGGATTCCTGAAGCCCCAACTGCCGGAAGTCGACTTCGCCGAGTGGAGCAAGGGCACGCGCGCTGAGAAGATCCGTCCGATGGCCCGGCACTGGGCCGAGGTGGGTTTCGGCACGCCGGTGGTGCTGCACCTGTTCTACGTCGGCAAGATCCTGCTGTACATCCTCATCGGGTGGCTGATCGTGTTGAGCACCAAGGGAATCGACGGGTTCACCAATGTCCGGTCGTGGTACGCCGAGCCCATCGTGTTCGAGAAGGTCGTGCTCTACACCATGTTGTTCGAGGTGGTCGGGCTGGGCTGCGGCTTCGGGCCGCTGAACAACCGGTTCTTCCCGCCGCTGGGTTCGATCCTGTACTGGCTACGGTTCGGCACCATCCGGCTGCCACCGTGGCCGGATCGGGTGCCGCTGACCTTTGGCACCAAACGCAAGCCGGTCGACGTGGCGCTGTATGCGCTGCTGCTGATCTTGCTGTTCACCGCGTTGTTCACCGACGGCAGCGGCCCGATACCGGAGGTGGGCAGCAAGGTCGGGCTGCTGCCGATGTGGCAGATCGTGGCGATCCTGTTGGTGCTGGGCGCATGTGGGCTGCGCGACAAAGTCATTTTCCTGGCCGCGCGCGGCGAGGTCTACGGATCGCTGACGGTGACCTTCTTGTTCGGCGGTATCGACATGATCGTCGCCGCCAAGCTGGTGTTCCTGGTGATCTGGATGGGGGCGGCCACCTCAAAGCTCAACAAGCACTTCCCGTTCGTCATCTCGACGATGATGTCCAACAACCCGCTGATGCGGACCCGTTGGCTCAAGCGGCGCTTCTTCGAAAAGTTTCCCGACGACCTGCGCCCCGGCCGGCTGTCCCGGATCATCGCCCACATCAGCACATTCATCGAGATGTGTGTGCCGCCGGTGCTGTTCTTCGCCGGCGGCGGGTGGCCGTTGACGGTGGCCGCCACCGTCATGGTGCTCTTCCACCTGGGGATCTTGTCCGCAATCCCGATGGGGGTGCCGCTCGAATGGAACGTCTTCATGATCTTCGGGGTGCTGACGCTGTTCGTCGGCCATCCCAAGCTCGGGCTGGGTGACCTCAGACACCCTGTGCCGGTTGCCATTCTGTTCGCGTTGTTGGTGGGCATTGTCATCGCGGGCAACCTGGTGCCGCGCAAGATCTCCTTCCTGCCCGGCATGCGGTACTACGCCGGGAACTGGGACACCACCCTGTGGTGCATGAAACCCTCTGCGAGCGAGAAGATCTCGCGGGGCATTGTCGCCATCGCCAGCATGCCGCAGGCACAGCTGGAGCGGTATTACGGCAGTCCGGAGGCGGCGCAGATACCGATCTACATGGGCTATGCGTTTCGTGGGTTCAACACCCACGGCCGAGGGCTGTTCACGCTGGCGCACCGGGCGATGGCCGGCCAGAACGAGGACGACTACGTGATCACCGACGGGGAGCGGATCTGCAGCACCGCGATCGGCTGGAATTTCGGCGACGGCCACCTGCACAACGAACAGTTGATCCAGGCCATGCAGCGGCGGTGCCAATTCGAACCCGGCGAGGTGCGGGTGGTGCTGCTCGACGCGCAGCCCATCCACCGGCAAACCCAGCGCTATCGGCTGTACGACGCCGCCACAGGGGAATTCGAGCACGGCTACCTGCGGGTGGCCGACATGGTGACCCGGCAGCCCTGGGCCGACGACGTGCCGGTCCAGGTGCTGTCGGAGTGACTCTCCTCGCGTCGAGTGTCACGCTGGCGTGGCGGTGGACGCCGAACGTCACGCTGGCGTGACGCTCGGCGAGCGTGGCAGCGTGGCGAGACTTTCCTCGCGTCCAGTGTCACGCTGGCGTGGCGGTGGACGCCGAACGTCACGCTGGCGTGACGCTCGGCGAGCGTGGCAAGACTCTCCTCGCGTCGACTGTCACGCTGGGGTGGCGGTGGACGCCGAACGTCACGCTGGCGTGACGCTCGGCGAGCGTGGGCGCTACAGACCCGCGCGCACCTCCTGCGCCGCGGCCACCATGTGCTCCAGCGACGCGGTCACCTCATCGGTCCGGCGGGTCTTGAGGCCGCAGTCGGGGTTTACCCAAAGACGCTGTGAGGGGACAGCTTTCAATGCTTCCCGCAACGACTTGACCATCTCCTGCGTACTCGGCACCCGTGGTGAGTGGATGTCGTAGACGCCGGGGCCGACACTGTTGGAGAATCCGATCGCGTTGAGGTCGTCGAGGACCTCCATGTGCGACCGCGCCGCCTCGATGGAGGTGACGTCTGCGTCCAGGTCGGCGATGGCGCCGATCACCTCGCCGAACTCCGAATAGCACAGATGGGTGTGGATCTGGGTGGAGTCATCCACCCCGGAGGTGGCCAATCGGAAAGCCGCCACGGCCCACTGCAGATACTCGTCCTGCTCGGCGCGTCGCAGCGGCAGCAGTTCCCGCAACGCCGGCTCGTCGACCTGGATCACCGCGATCCCGGCCGACTGCAGATCCACCGTCTCGTCCCGGATCGCCAGGGCGACCTGGTTGGCGGTGTCGGCCAGCGGCTGATCGTCGCGGACGAATGACCACGCCAGGATGGTCACCGGACCGGTCAGCATACCCTTCACCGGCTGTTCGGTCAGCGACTGCGCATAGGTGATCCACTCGACCGTCATCGGGTGCGGCCGGGACACATCGCCGAACAGGATCGGCGGGCGGACACAGCGGCTGCCGTAGGACTGCACCCAGCCGTTGTCGGTGGCGAAGAAGCCGTCGAGCTGTTCGGCGAAGTACTGCACCATGTCGTTGCGTTCCGGCTCGCCGTGCACCAACACGTCCAGCCCGAGTTGCTCCTGCAGTTTGATGACGTCGGCGATCTCGGCTTTCATCCGACGCTCGTACTCCGTCTGGTCGATCTCGCCGGATCGCAGCGCGGCCCGTGCGACGCGGATCGCCGAGGTCTGCGGGTAAGAACCGATCGTCGTGGTGGGCAACACAGGCAGCTGCAGCCGCGCCTCCTGACTGGCCCGCCGCTCAGCCGGGTCACCGCGATGCGTGCCGGACGCCACGATGTCATTGATGCGGGCGCGGACGCGATCGTTGTGCAAGCGCGGATCCTGCTTGCGCGAGGCCACCGCCGCATTGGATGCCTCGATCTCATCGGCGACCGCCTCGCGTCCCTCGCGCAGTGCACGCGCGAGAACGACGACCTCTTGCACCTTCTCGGCGCCGAACGCCAGCCAACTGCGCAGTGCATCGTCCAGGCCGGTTTCGGGTTCCAGCGAATACGGGACGTGCAAGGTTGAGCACGACGTCGACACCGCCACCGTGGCCGCCGAGCCCAGCAGACTCGCCAGCTTGCTCAGCGCGGACTGCAAGTCCGTGCGCCAGATGTTGCGGCCGTCCACCACGCCGGCCACCAGCGTCTTGTCGGCCAGTTCTGGAACGGCCGCGATCCCCGTGTCAGCGCCGTAGACCAGGTCGACACCGATGGCCTCGACGGGTGTGCGGGCCAGCCCTGCCAGCGACGCGCCCGGGTTGCCGAAGTAGGTGGCGACGTAGATCGACGGCCGGTGGGCCACTCCACCCAGAGCGTTGTAGACCGCCTCCGCGAGTGCCGGAGCGTCGGGGGAGATGTCAGTGACCAGGGCGGGCTCGTCGAACTGGACCCACAGGGCGCCGCTGTCGGCGATCAGCGCCAGCAGTTCGGTGTAGATCGGCACCAGTTCCTGCAATCGTTCGATGGGAGCCGTAGCGCCGTCTACGGCCTTGCTGAGCAGCAGGAACGTGACCGGACCGATGATGACGGGACGCGCGGGGACGCCCAGCTCGTGGGCTTCCTCCAGCTCGGCGAGCACCTTGTCGGGGTGCAGCCCGAACCGGGTGGACGGGCCTATCTCAGGGACCAGATAGTGGTAGTTGGTGTCGAACCACTTGGTCATTTCCAGCGGCGATATCTCGTCGTTGCCGCGCGCCGCCGCGAAGTAGCGGTCCAGCTCGTCAGAAACCCCACCGACGCGGGCCGGCAGCGCGCCGAGCAGGACCGCGGTGTCGAGCATCTGGTCGTAGTAGGAGAACGTGTTCACCGGCACCGAGTCCAGGCCGGCGGCGGCCAGCTGAGTCCAGGTGTCGCGGCGCAGCGACGCGGCGACCGACTCCAGGTCGGATCGGCTGGTGCGGCCGGCCCAGTAGCCCTCGGTTGCGCGCTTGAGTTCGCGGCGCGGGCCGATGCGGGGGGAGCCGGTGATGGTGGCGGTGAATTTCGGAGAAGTTGGTGCGGTCACGAGCTGGTCCTTCGGATTCGACGGTGTGGACACCGCCCGCGGACGCGCAACCGATCGCGCTACGGCATGCATCAACCGCAACGGCCCCGGCCAAACGCCCATTCCACGAGGCGATGTGCCGCCGAACGCGGCGCGTCCGGCACAGCTGGCAGGTCTTCGGACTCACAGGCGCGCACCGGGTGGTGCTCCTACTGGCCGTCGCTTCCCAGTCCGTTCACGGGACCAGTGCTTGTCAAAGACGGCGGTCGTTCCTGCATACCGCTGCGGGACAGTTCCGGATTCTCACCGGATTCCCTCTCGCGAGCCATCAAGGCCTCGCTTGATGCCGGCGCCACAGGTGCGACGACGGCAGACCAGCTGCGTCGCCAAGGCTACTCTGTGCGCGATCTTCAGGTCGCCAGCGCTTCGGCGATCGGGACGTCGCCGTTGTTGAACTCGACGGTCCGGCCGATTGTCGAGTCGTCGGCGAGGACGGCGGCGGCGACGGCTGCCACGTCGGCCCGCGCTACCGATCCTTTGGCTTCGCCTATCGCGATGCGCCCGGTTCCCGGGTCTTCGGTGAGTCGGCCCGGTCCCAGCACGGTCCAGTCCAGGTCGGTGGCGCGCAGGTGTTCGTCCGCGGCCGCTTTGGCCTCGGCGTAGGCGAAGAACGAGTCATCCTCAGGCACACCGTGGTTCGCCCCGGCGCCGAAGTAGGACACCATGACGAACCGGCTGACGCCGGCCTGCGCTGCCGCGTCGATCACCCGGATCGCGGCATCGCGGTCCACGGCATAGGTGCGCGCCGCGTCGCCGCCACCGGCCCCGGCGGCGAAGACGACGGCGTCGTGACCCGCCAGCAGGCCGGCAATGTCGTCGGTGCCGAGCTCCTCGATGTCGGCCGTGGTCGGTTCGGCACCGGTGTCCGCAACGTCGCTGGTGTGGCCGGGATTGCGGACGATCGAGGTCACCTGGTCGCCACGCTCGGTCAGGATTCGGGCCAGCTGCAATGCGACCTTGCCGTGGCCGCCGATGATGATGATGTTCGCCATGACGTCGACGTTACGCGTGGCACCCGAAACGGATGACTGGTCTACTTGCCGCGCACCGCGACGCCGCGCAACACGGTGTCCCGCGCCAGGATGAGCGACGTGCGGGTGCCCACCTCGCGCAGGATGTTCTCCGGTATCCACTGCATGCCGATGACGCAGCGCGCCAACATGGTGGCCGACGGCGCCTCGAGGCGGATCTCTGCAGACCGGATGCCTTCGGAGAGCAGCGATTTCATCTGACGCAACCGGGTCGTGTAGGACCAACCCGGGTTGACCGCGTCGCGGGGCGGAGACTGACGCATCCACGCGAGTTGAATCCTGAACTCATCGGAGAACTGGTCCAGAGCGTTGACATTGACCCAGCTCAGCGCGTCCAGCTTTTCGATGGTCGTCGCCTCCGCACGCAACACGGCGACCCATCCGGCTTCGACCTTCTGGCCGAACGAGCGCATGATCGACGCCAGCAGTTCGTCTTTGGAACCGATCACCCGGTAGACGGTGCCGGTACCCAATCCGGCTGCCGATGCGATGTCGCGGATGGTGGTGACTTCGTACCCCTTGCGGCCGAACTCCGTTCGGGCCACCGCACGTAAGTGAGCCGCTTTATCGCTCGGGTCGGCTTCGTTGTCGTCGGCCCATGTGTCGATGACGTCGGTGGCCGCGCTGAAAGCCTTCGACCGATCCAGCACCCGATCCGCAGGTGGTCGGCATGCCAAGCCCTGCAAGATGATTCGACACAGCAATGCCGCCACCTGGTCGGCTGAGGAATTGTGCCGCATGACGTCCAGACCGACCTGCAGCATGGTCTGACAAATCCGATCGGCCAGGATCGGCAGATCGGCGTCGGTGATGTAGCCACTGGATCGAGCGGCGCGCAGCGTCTGCAGCATCGCCTCCTGCACTGCGGTGGGCTGCTGGCGGGTCAGCTTCATCAATTCGGGGTCCGCGCTGGGGCCCTCGTAGAACGACATCTGCAGCGCAGCCCGGTGTCGCACCGCGCAGTTGGCGATCGCGCGGCCCAACTCGACGATCTTTTCGGCGGGCGGACGCGGATCCGGCTCGTCCAGCTTGGCCTGAGCGCTCTGCCCGATGCGGTCCAAATCGGCCTGGTAGCGACGAATCAGCTCGACCAGAATCGCCTCTTTGGACTCGAAATGGTGGTAGAGGCTACCCGGGAGAATGCCTGCCGCATCGGCGATCTCCTGCAGCGAGGTACGCAGACCCGAGGAAGCGATCAGCGAAGCAGCGGTCTCGAGGATCTCGGTCCGCCGGGTCCCGCTTTCGATTGCGCTGTCGGTCATGGTCGGCGGCGCGCCAGCCTGCCGGACGACGCGGATCGCAGAGCGAACACCATGCGAATCGCGTCCTCCCGCCGAACCAAATCTTTGTTAGAGGTTATCAGACTGGCCGCGGCAAACGCGCTGCTTACAGACCCGCGACGGACGCGTTGACCATGCTAAATGGGCGGGCCGGTCCAGTGGTTGGATGCAACGACTTTCTCGATCGGCACTCGCGGAGCTGGCCGGAACGTGTGGCCGGCGCGCAGCCGCCCGACAGGTAGCAGACAACCCTGGACGTAGCTCGCTGGAATGCCGAGCAACTCGCCGACCGCGGCCTCGTGATGCAGGTGCAGCGTCGTGATGCACGTGCCGTAGCCGCGGGTGTGCAGTGCCAGCTGGAAGTTCCATACCGCGGGGAAGATCGAGCCGTACAGCGTCGCCAGATGGAACGACTCGTCACCCTCGATGCGAGGCAGATACGGCTGGTAGCACGGGATGACGAGCACCGGCACCCGGGACATGTTGTCGACCAGCCACCCGGTGGATGACATCAGCCGACTCTCCGGCGTCCCGGCCGGCAGGAACTTGGCGAGCAGTTGGCCGCCGACCCGACGCAGATAGGCCTCCCGATAGAACTGTGCGATCTGCTCGCGCACATCCGGGTCGGTGACCACCAGCCACCGCCAGGTCTGCGAATTCGAGCCGTTCGCGGCCTGCAGCCCGGTTTGCAGGCAGGCGCGAATCTCGGCCGGATCGACGGGAGCATCCAGGTCCAGGGACTTGCGCGCGGACCGGGTGGCGCTGAGCAGGTAATCGATATCCATGATCAGGTGCTTCCGGCGAGCTGTACGCCCACCTCGGTGAGATAACGATCGGGGCTGCCGAGATACGCGCTCCAACTGAGCAGCCGCTTGAGGTAGAGGTGCGCATCGTGTTCCCAGGTGAAACCGATGCCGCCGAAAACCTGAATCGCGGTGTCGCCGACGGCGGCCAACCGGCCGGCGAAAGCTTTGGCCCGCAACGCCGCCAGGTGCCGCTGCTCGGGACACGAGTCGGCGGCCCACAGTGCGTGCACCACACCGCTGCGCGCCAGCTCCACCGTCTCATACATGTCGACGCAGAGATGTTGGACGGCCTGGAAAGACCCGATCGGCTGGTCGAATTGCCTTCGCGTCTTGGCATATTCGACGGTCATGTCCAGCACGGCCCGCGCGGCCCCGAGTGCGTCGGCGGCCATCGCGATGAGGACGTCGTCGATCACCGCGTCGATGGCGTCGGGGGTCAGCGTACCGAGCCGCTGTGCGCCGGCGTTGTCGAAATCGACCCGAAACTGCTTGCGGGTCTTGTCGATACCGCGCTCGGGTGTCATGGTGACGCCGGGGTCGGTGGTCTCGACCGCGAACAGCGCGGTGCCGTCCTCGTCTTCGGCAAGGACCAGCAGCAGATCGGCCGCCGCCGCGTCGGGCACCGTCAACGGCGGCGAGCAGACACAAACGCCCCCGTTTCGGGACGAAATGAGGGGCTTTTGTGACTGCTCGGCCAAGACCGCAACCGTGGTGCCGTCGGCGATCCCGCGCAGGATCCGCCCGGCCGGATCGCCGCCGAGACGGGTCAGGATCCGCGCGGCCGCCACGGCAGTGGACAACCAGGGGCCCGGGTGCAGCGCGGCGCCGAGTTCTTCGGCGACGATGCCGGCCTCCACCATCGTCATCCCGGCGCCGCCGAGTTCGTCCGGCACCAGCAGGCCGGTGGCCCCCAGCTCGGCCAGGCCGCGCCACACCGCATCGGTGGTACCGGTGGGATCGTCGAGCAGCAGACGCACATGCTCCGAAATCGGTGCCCGCTCAACGAGAAATCGTCGCACCGTGGCACGCAGGGCGAGTTGCTCTTCGGTCAGTTCGAGGTTCATCGGCGCGGCAACCCCAGGACGCGCTGTGCGGTGATGTTCTTGTTGATCTGACTCGTGCCGCCGGCGATGGTCAGCGACCGCGACGACAACCGGTAGTCGGCCCAGTGGCCGTGCACGCCGCGGGTGCCCAGTACGTCGAAAGCCAGAGCGGCCAGGCTCTGCCCGACCTCACCCCATACGGTCTTGGCCAGGCTGGCCGCCGCAAGTGCCTGCTGCTCGGATCCGCCGTGCAACGTCGCGGAAATGCCGCGCAGGCAGAGCACTTCCAGATACTTGATCCGCACGCCGAGTTCACCCAGCCGGCGCAGCACTACCGGGTCCTGCAGCGCGGCGCCACCATCCACCGCCGCCAGGTCGGCGATCAGCTCGTCCAGTCGCACATGCAATTCGGCGTAAAGCCGCGCCGCACCGGCACGTTCGTGGCTCAGCGTGGTGGTGGCGACCTGCCAGCCCGCGTTGAGCGGCCCGAGCAGCGCGTCGGCGGGCACCCGCACGTCGTGGAAGAACACCTCGGCAAAATCGGTGTCGCCGTTGAGGGTCACCAGCGGACGCGCCTCGATGCCGGGCAGCGTCATGTCCACGATCAGGCACGAGATGCCCTTGTGTTTCGGGGCGTCCGGATCGGTGCGGACGTAGAGCTGGCACCACTTGGCCTTATGGCCCAGCGAGGTCCAGATCTTCTGCCCGGTGACCACGAATTCGTCGCCGTCGCGAACCGCCTTGGTGCGTAGTGCGGCCAGGTCGGAACCTGCCTCGGGTTCGGACATGCCCTGGCACCAGATGTCGTCGGCTCGCATCATCCGGGGCAGCAGGGTGGTCTTCTGCGATTCGGTGCCGTACTGCATGATCGCCGGCGCAATATTGTTCATCCCGATCACATTGAGCGGCAACGGCGCTCGCGCCCGGGTGGTCTCCTCGGTGTACACCAGTTGTTCGAGGACGGTGGCACCGCGGCCACCGTATTCCCGCGGCCAGGCGACGGCACCCCAGCCCGCGTCGGCCGCGGTCGCGTCCCAGGCGCGCAGCTGTTCGAATACCGCGTCATCACGGGCGGACGGTCGCCGGGCGGCGCGCAATTCGTCGGTCAGATTCGTCGACAACCAGTTGCGCAACTCGTCGCGGAAGCGCTCAACTTCCACCGGGTATGAGAAGTCCACGTTTCCTATTCGACCCCATGCGATCGGCTACGGCCAAGCCGAACTCTACGTTGGAACAGATATTTGGTCAATCACGGCGGATCCCCGTCGGTGGAGCGACTCTCGTTGACTGCGCCGCGACCCGACCTTACGGTGGAACAGATATTTGGTCATCGAAAGGTGGTGGTCGCGGGTGGGGAAGGACGCACCAGTAGGTGCGGGGCTGGGCATGCTCGCCTCCGCCCTGGCCGGTCGTCCGGTAGCGGTCGTGGCCCTGCAATCGGGTGCGGCGGCGTGGACCGATGGCCAGACGATCTATCTGGATCCGTCGGACACCGTCCGCCGTCAGCGCGAGATGGTTGCGGTGCAGGCCTCTTTGATCGCGGCGGGCAGCCTCCAACCCGAGGTCGTGCGAGCACTGGTCCGGCACCGACGACTGGCCAACCGCTATCTGTCGATCGAAGCACACCGCGCCCTGGTCGCCCACCGCGACCTGTTGCCGACAGCGCTGGCTTCCCTGGGTGATCGCGACATCGCCGATCGCAGCGACTCGCCGGCCGCTTCATTGCGAATCGCCGAAGGACGCACCGTGCTCGACGACCCCGCGCAAGTATTCGGTGTTTTCCGCGCCGCTAAGGTGCTGGCCGCGTGCGAGCGGCAGGTGGAAGCCACGGAACAGGCTGGCGCCCAACATGTTCCGCGGAGCACGAAGGCGCAGGAGCCGGAGCGGCTCGAGGAGCAGGACGACGATGAGATCGACGATTCCGACGATCCCGACCTGTTCACCAGCCCGGTCGGCGGCGGCGGTTTCATCGGCAAGTGGCTCAAGAAGATGCTGTCGTCCGCACGCAAGACCGGCGGCGGGGGCGGACCGCCCGGCGCGGACGACCCGACGCATCACACCGACTCCGGAAAGCGCGGGGCGTACGCCGTGTCGTCGCTGGCGTCGACGTCGAGTGAGGACGACCGGATTCATCAGGCGCAGGCCGGCGGTGCGCGATATCCCGAATGGGATGCGGGCAACAAACGCTATCGGCCTGCCTGGTGCACCGTGCGCGAGGTCGAACCCACGATCAAGGCCGCCGCCACCCAGGCGATCGACGGCGCGATCTTCGTGCGGCGTCCACTGTCTCGACTCGGCATGGGTCTGCACCGCCGCCATCGTCAGTCGCAGGGCGACGACATCGACATCGACGCAGCGGTGGAGGCCCGCGTCGAGATACGGGCCGGCTCGGCGCCCGAGGAAGCGGTGTACCTGGACAGTCTGCGGCGACGGCGGGACCTGTCGGTGCTGTTGTTGCTTGACGTGTCAGGGTCGACCGCCGAGCCCGGCACGGTGGGGCGCACGGTGCACGAGCAGCAGCGCGCGGCGGTCGCCAACCTGGCCGTTGCGCTGCACGACCTGGGGGACCGGGTGGCGCTCTACGCGTACTACTCGCAAGGGCGGGGTGCGGTGAACATGGTGCCGGTCAAGCGGTTTGATGACCATTTCGACACGCGCGTGATGAGACGGCTCAACAGCCTGGAGCCGGGTGCGTATTCACGGTTGGGCGCGGCGATCCGGCACGGTTCGACGGTGCTGGAGGCGCGCGGCGGCACGGCGCGACGGTTGCTGGTGGTGTTGTCCGACGGCCTGGCCTATGACCACGGCTACGAGCGGCCCTACGGTGCGGCCGACGCGCGCCGCGCATTGTCCGAAGCGCGTCGGCGAGGCACCGGATGCGTGTGTCTGACGATCGGCGCGGGAACTGATGTGCAGTCGTTGCGCCGTGTTTTCGGCAGCACCGCGCACGCGACAATCGCCCGCCCGGATCAGCTCGCCGGAGTGATCGGTCCACTGTTTAGGTCCGCCCTGCGCGCCGCGGAGGTCCAGCGCCGCGTGTCATGATCTGTTGTCCCAGAACAGCGTTCGCGTGTTCACGCCGATCGGTACAGCAGCGGCCCTCGCACTTGAAACAAACATCTGTTCCGGCTACGCTGCTACCTACGGCGGGAGAAGGGAAGCCATGGCCAACGAGTCCGGACTCGCTTACCGGAACGGCGCAACCCCTGAGGTGAAGAACTTGCGGCCCTACTACAAGGCGGTCGGCCGGGAGGAGGCCGTGTTCAAAGCGGCGTACCGCCAGGGCCTGGCGCTGGTCCTGAAAGGCCCGACGGGCTGCGGCAAGACCCGGTTCGTCGAAGCGATGGCACACGACCTGGGCCGGCCATTGATCACCGTCGCCTGTCACGACGACCTCACCACTGCCGATCTGGTCGGGCGGTATCTGTTGCGCGGCGACGAGACGGTGTGGGTGGACGGCCCACTGACCCGGGCGGTGCGCGAAGGCGCGATCTGTTATCTGGACGAGGTGGTGGAGGCTCGGCAGGACACCACGGTGGTGTTGCATCCGCTCGCAGACTACCGGCGGCAACTGCCCATCGAGCGGCTGGGCGAAACGCTGGACGCGGCACCCGGATTCGGTCTGGTGGTGTCGTACAACCCCGGCTACCAGAGCGTGCTCAAGGATCTCAAGGACTCGACGCGCCAACGTATGGTCGCCATCGAATTCGATTTCCCCGCACCGGATGTCGAAGAGGGGATCGTGGCGCACGAGGCGGGGGTGGATGCGGACACGGCTGCCGAACTGGTGCGATTCGGACAGGCCATCCGCCGGCTGGAGACCGGTGGACTCCGCGAGGTCGCCTCGACCCGGGTGCTCATCGCAGCCGGCAGGCTGGTGGCGGAGGGGCTGAGCATGCCGGAGGCGGCGCTGGCCGCGATAGCCGGACCGCTGACCGACGACGCGGCAGTGGGTAAGGCCCTGGCCGAGATGATCGAGGTGTACCTCGGCGCTGCCAACGGGGCTGGCAATTGACGCCGCATATCACCGGCGTTAGGGTCTGAACAAATATTAGGTTTGTGATGATTGCGGTCCCACGCAGTCGTCCGGGGAGGTCAGATGTCCTACGAAAGCCAGGCGGAACCGATCAAGGTCGGCTACCTGATGGATTTCAAGCTGCCGCCGGGCTTCCCGGAGGACCTGTTCGCCTCCTTCACCCAGACTTTCGACCTCATCTTCGAAGAGGCCGTCGCCCAGGGCCTGATGGACCGTCCGGTGCAGATGATCTACCGCGAGGTCGAAGGTCTACCCAAAGGTTCGGTGAAAGCGGTGATCGACGCCTACGGCGAACTCGTCGACGAGGGCTGTCTGGTGGTCTTCGGTCCGAACATCACCGACAACTGCGTTCCGTTGCGCGAAGCGATCGAGGAGCGATTCAAGGTTCCGGCCATCAGTGTGACGGGCACCGACGACTGGCTGGGGGAGTGGACCTTCGCGTTCCCCCAGGGCTCGATGACCGACGAGCCCATCTTCCTGGCCGACCTCATCGCGAAACGCGAACTCACCGAGATCGGGGTTCTGGTGGAGCAGAGCCTGATCGGTGAGAGCTACCTGAAGAACCTGCGAAGTGCCTGTCGGCGCAAAGGGATTCGAATCGTCGCCGAGGTGACGGTGGCACAGACCGCCCAGGACATCAACGAGGCGGTGCGAACCCTGCACGAGGCCAAGTCCGAAGCGATCGTGCACCTGGGCTTCGGCTTCGGGATCGTCTTCATCAATCCCGCGTTGCAGGCCGTCGACTGGGACCCGCCCCGCTTCACCACCACCGCCTGGCAGAACGCGTGGGTCAACCCGATCATGTGGAACGCGTTCATGGGCTGGACCGGGGTGGACCAGTACGACGAGGCCAACCAGATCGGGCAGGACTTCCTGGACGCCTATGCGCAGAAATACGACGGCAGTCGCCCCGAATTCTGTGTGACCGTGGTGAATCGCGATGTCGCCGCCACCCTGGTGCGGGCGTTCACCGATGCCCACCCGCTGAGTCCACGCGGGGTCAAGGAAGCACTGGAGCGGGTCAAGATGATGCCTGCGGCCTCCGGCGCGCCCGGCACTCGGGTGTCGTTCGGCAAGTGGACCCGTCGGGCGTGGATGGGCGCCGGCTATCTGGTGGCGCGAACCCTGGACGCCGATGGGGTCAACTCGCATTTGGTCGATCGGTTCGGAGAGTGAGGCGCGCCAGCGATGAGTACTGATCAAACCGTTGTGGCAGAACAGAAGTCACCCGCGCTGGCCGAGAAGCGCAAGTGGGGCGGCTGGGTCGCGGGCGCCGCGCTGGCGGCGTTCGCGCTGTTCTTCATCGTCAACTGTCGCACCGCCCTTGATCCGCGGGTGGCCAACCCCAACGTGCAGGGCCGGCCACGCCCCGTCGAATTCATGTTCGGCCTGGACTACATCACCTTCCTGGACAGTGCTACCGCGGTGGCGTTGGTGGTGCTGCTGGTGGTGTTCATCAGGGGATGGCGACGCAATCCGGGCAGTCCGGCGATGCTGATGTTCCTGTGCACCACGCTGATTGTGTGGCAGGACCCGATCATGAACTGGGCGCCGTTCGCGGTCTACAACCCCGACCTCATCCACTGGCCGGAGTCCTGGCCGCTGGTGTCGTTGTCGCCGACGGTGGAGCCGTTCGTCGTCTTCGGTTACGTGATGTTCTATTTCGGCCCGTACTTCCCGGCGGTGTGGATTCTGCGCAAACTGCAGGCCAGGAAAGGGCCCCAGCATTTCGTGTCCAAGCACCCGTTGGTCAGTTTGGGTCTGATCACCTGTGCGATCGGCTTCGTGATGGATGCCTTGCTGGAGAACACCCTTGTGCACTGGGGCATGTACATCTACTCGCAGGTGATTCCGTGGGGATCGGTGTTCACCGGGACCACCTTCCAGTTCCCGCTGATCTGGGAATCGTTCTCGGTGACCTTCGTGATGGTGCCCGCGGCGATCCTCTGCTATCGCGACGACACCGGAAAAGCTGTGGCCGAAAAGCTGGCCGCGAAAGCGAAGCTCTTCCCGAGTAGACCGGTGCTGGGCACCTTCCTGGTCATGTTCGCCATCATCAACGTGTCCTACTTCGCCTACGGCGCTTGGTTCGCCGCCATCAAAGCCAGCGGGTTGGCCACGTCGGTCGCCTGTCCGTGGCCGTACCCGGAAGCCAAAGTGTATGACCCGCAGGGCTTTTACGAGAAGGCCGGTGCCCCGGGACCGTACTCGGTGGGCATCTGGTCGACGTGGGCGAGTGGGATGCCGAACGGACGGCCGCACGTCGACCCGCCGCCGCCGGGTGAGGGCGCGTGCGCCGTCGGGCAAGGCACCGACAAACATGGCTGAGCCGCGCACCGTCGTCATCACCGGGGCGTCCCGCGGGCTGGGATTCGCCTCCGCGGTGCGGTTGTACCGTGAGGGGTGGCGCGTTGTTGCGGCCATGCGATCGCCAGAAGCGGCACTTGCGGTGCTGCGACAGGCCACCGGGGCGACACCGGAGGACGACCGGCTGATCGGGGTGGAGCTCGAGCTCACCGACGCCGCGTCCATTGCGGCGGCTGCAAAGTCGATCGAAGCAGCCGTCGGCGCTCCGTATGCGCTGGTGCACAACGCGGGCATCTCCGCCGCCGGAATGGTGGAAGAGACCGATATGGCGTTGTGGCAGAGGATGTTCGACACCAGCGTCCTGGGACCCGTTGCGCTCACGCAGGCGTTGCTGCCCTCGATGCGCGCCGCCGGACAGGGGCGCATCGTGCTGGTGTCCAGCGCCGCCGGCGTGCGCGGACAGCCTGCCACCGCGCCGTATTCGGCGGCCAAGGGCGCACTGGAGCGTTGGGGTGAAGCCATGGCCTGCGAGGTCGCGCCATTCGGCCTCGGCGTCACCGTCTTGGTGTCCGGCACCTACGACACCGACATCATTACCGACGCAGGCACCATCGACGACCGCGACTTCAGTGGGCCGTACGCCCGGTTGCACACCACGATGGACACCCGCGGGCGCTTTGCGATGAAACTCGCCAGGCCGCCCGAGCGCTTCACCGACGGACTGGTTAAGGCACTGGACGACCGGGTGCCGTTCCGGCGCCGCGGGGTGGGGCCGGATGCGTCAATGTTGTTGGCGTTGAGCAGGATTCTGCCCGCAGCAGGTATGCACCACATGTCGCGGGTCATCCTGGGCATACCGAGACAAGGGGCTATGCAGGACGGGGTATGGCCGTTGACGATCGATCAGCGCGCCATGGTGTTCGCGGCACGGGTGCTGCCGCAGTCGGTACTGCAGCGCCTGGCGGCGCGCCGCCGGGAGGCAAGTGATGGGGAGGATGCGCATGGAACAGCTGTTTGACGATCTGGACGACTTCGGCGCTTTCGACGACGCGATCTCGGGAGACGTCCGCGACCCGTACACCGAACTGGCGAGGCTGCGCCGCGAGGAGCCGGTACAGCGCCTCGAGACGTCGGGGGCGCTGCCGCACGAGGAATCGCTGCCGATGTTCATCGTGTACCGGCACGAGGACATCCAGCAGATGTTGCGCGACAACGAAACCTACTCCTCGGCAGCGGTCATTGCGGCCTTCGGTCCGGTGCTCGGTGACCGGGTGATGCTCGGCATGGACGAGCCGGTCCACGGCCGGCTGCGGTCGCTGGTCTCCAAGGCGTTCTCCCAGAAGTCCCTGGCGCGCTACCAAGACGAATTGGTCGCCCGGGTGGCCAACAGCCTGATCGACGAGTTCGCGCCCAACGGCAGGGCGGATCTGGTCAAGGAGTTCACCTTCGACTACCCCAGCCAGATCATCGCGGGGTTGCTGGGCCTGCCGGAAGAGGACTACCCGCAGTTCCAGCGGTGGTCGATCTCGCTGCTGAGCTGGCTGATGAACCCCGAGCGCGGGCTCGCCGCCGCCGCGGCGCTGTGTGAGTACTTCGCGCCGATTCTCGAGGCTCGGCGCGCCGAGCCGAAGGACGATCTGATCAGTGCCCTCGGCGCGGCCGAGATCGACGGGCAGAAGCTCGCCGACGAGGAGATCTTCTCGTTTCTGCGCCTGTTGCTGCCGGCCGGCGTGGAGACGACATACCGGTCGCTGGGCAGTCTGCTGCTCGCACTGCTGAAAGACCCCGCCCAATTGGAAGCGATCCGCGCGGACCGCTCGCTGCTGCCGCAGGCGATCGAGGAAGGCGTGCGGTGGGAGTCGCCGCTGCTCACCATCACCCGGGTGACCACCCGTGACACCGAATTAGGCGGGGTGGCCATCCCGGCCGGTGCCACGGTGATGCCGATGCTGGGTTCGGCGAACCGGCAGGAAGACCGGTACGACGACCCGGACACGTTCAACATCCACCGCCCTCCCAAGGCGAATCTCGGCTGGGGACACGGCGTCCACGTCTGCCTGGGTATGCACCTGGCCCGGCTGGAGATGCGCACCGCGATCAATCTGCTGCTGGACCGGTTGCCCAACCTGCGGCTGGACCCCGACGCCGACGACCCGCACGTCCGCGGGCAGGTCTTCCGGTCGCCCACCTCGGTTCCGGTGCTGTTCGACCCCCGGTAGCGGACCCCGCAGCGGCCGCAACTTGCCAATCGGCTAGTTTCCGGTAAGGCTCTCCGTAGCCCCTCGTACGAGTCAGAAGAGAGTGACAGGTATGACTGAAACTGTAAAGGTCCGGTTTGAGCCGAAGATGATGATCGACGGCAAGCTCGTCGACGGTCAGGCCGGCACCTTCACCAACATCAACCCCGCCACCGAGGAGCCGCTCGGCGAGGTCGCGGATGCTTCCAAGGAGGACATGCAGCGGGCCATCGACGCCGCCCGCCGGGCGTTCGACGAGACCGACTGGTCGACGAACCGCGAGCTGCGCAAGCGCTGTCTGTTGCAGCTGCACGACGCGATCGAGGAGGAGAAGGAGGAGCTGCGCGAGGAGCTCATCCTCGAGGTCGGCGCGCCCCGGGCGATTACGTTCGGCCCCCAGCTGGACGCCCCGCTGGCCGACGGGCTGAAGTATCCGGCCCGCCTGATCGACGAGTACGCGTGGGAGACCGACCTGGGTGACCGGGTGATCAGCCTGACCGGCACGAACACCACCATCAAAGTCTGGCGGGAGCCGGTGGGCGTGGTCGGCGCGATCGTGCCGTGGAACTTCCCGTTCGAAGTGACCGTCAACAAGCTCGGCCAGGCGCTGGGCGCCGGCAACACCGTGGTGCTCAAACCGGCGCCCAATACGCCGTTCAACGCCACCCGGCTGGGCCGGCTGATCGCCGAGAAGACGGACATCCCGGCCGGCGTCGTGAACGTCGTCACCGCATCGGATCACCTTGTCGGCGAAGAACTTACGTTGTCGCCCAAGGTCGACCTGATCTCCTTCACCGGTTCGACGGTGGTCGGCAAACGGATCATGGAGAAGGGTGCCGCCACCATGAAGCGGCTGTTCCTCGAGTTGGGCGGCAAGTCGGCCACCATCGTGCTGGAGGACGCCGACTTCGGGATGGCCTGCGCGATCGGCATCGCGCCGTGCATGCACGCCGGGCAGGGCTGTGCCAACCCGACCCGGATGCTGTTGCCGCGATCCCGCTACGAGGAGGGGGTGGCGATCCTGAAGAGCATCTACGAGAACGTCACCTGCGGTGACCCGCAGGACCCCGGCACCTTGTGCGGCCCGGTGATCTCGCAGGTGCAGCGCGACCGCGTCATGGGCTACATCCGCAAGGGTGTCGAAGAAGGGGCCACCGCGCTGGTCGGCGGACCGGATGCCGAGACCGGCTTCGACAAGGGATTCTTCGTCCGCCCAACGCTTTTCACCGACGTCGACAACTCGATGACGATTGCCCAGGAGGAGATCTTCGGCCCGGTGCTCTCGGTCATCCCCTTCGACGACGAGGAAGACGCGATCCGCATCGCCAACGACAGCAAGTACGGGTTGGCCGGCAACGTGATGTCCGGATCGCTGGATCGCTCGCTGGCCGTCGCGCGCCGGATCAAGGCCGGTTTCATGGGAGTCAACGGCGGCGCTCCGTATGCGGCCGACGCCCCGTTCGGCGGATACAAGGACAGCGGGGTGGGTCGTCAGAACGGCGTCGTCGGATTCGACCAGTACACCGAGGTCAAGACGGTGGGGTACCCCGCGGGCTGAGCCGGCGGGCTCAGCGAAGCTGGGTCGTGTCCAGGATTGTGCGCGCGACGAGGTCGGGATCGTCGAGCATCGCGACGTGACCGACATCGGGCAGGATCCGGTATTGGGCCTGCGGGAACAACTTTCGCGCGCGCGCACCGTTGACGGCGGGCGGGAAGATCCGGTCGCGTGCCGCCCAGGCCAGCACGACCGGGCAAGGCAGCGGGTGCATCGGCTCCAGTTGTTCGTCGCTGCTGAGGAGGTCAGTGCGGGCAGTGCAGCCGAGCAGGTCGTCGGCGAGGTCGACGAATTCTTCCGGAGTCAGACGGTTGCCGTGAACAACGTTGTCTCGCAGGGCAATTCGCCGTACGAGCGGGACTCGTGCCGCGACCGGGAGCACCTGCCTGGTGTGCTCGGTGAGCCAGACGACGCGCCGCAGCGCGGTGGTGGCGTGCTGCTGGTCGCCGGTGCCCGTCGTCCAGCAACCGGCCGGCGACAGCGCGCACACCGTTCGTGCGCGGTGCCGGCGGGCGAGTTCGAGCGCCACCCATCCGCCCATCGAATTGCCCGCCAGATGTGGACGGTCGAGCCCGAGTTCGTCGAGTGCCCGTTCGGCGTCGTCGACGACGTCAGCGATCCGGACGGGTCTGGCCGTCGGGTTGCGGCCACCCCGGTGACCGAGTGCGGTCAACGCGATCGCCTCGTGTTGCTGCGCCAATAACGGCACCACCCGCCGCCACATCAACTCGCTGCCGGTCACGCCGTGCAACAGCACGACCGGCTCACCCGATCCGTGTCGAATCAACGGTCCGAGGCGTGCGGGACGTCGGTGCGGTCTGCCCAGCCTTGCGGGAGTTCGGCGGGCGCCCGGTCAATCACTGACTCGTCGTCAGTACCGACCTGCTCGAACAGGGTGATGTAGGCGAATTCGGGTACGACGAAGATCGGGTAGGTCGGTCCTTGATCGCGGTACGCGTGCATCTCGTCGAGATGGTCATTCTGGTAACACACCGTGCGTTCGCCGTGTTGACGGATCCACTGCGGGAAGAAGATGACGCCGTGCAGTCGCCGCTTGCCGGGCATGACGTTGACGGCCACGCTGGTGCCGGTGGGTTCGGTCCACGAGATCTTGAAGCTGTCGGAGTCCAGTTGCACCAGGTCGACCTGTTGGCCTTTGACCCAGCGGCCACCGACGTGTCCGGTGTGGATCCGGTAGTCGATGGTGTGCTGATTCTTCACGTACATCTCGTACTGCCAACCGTTGGCGTAGGTGTAGATGAACCGGCAGCCCAGGATTCCGGAAAGGTCCTGCGCGGGAACAGGATTGGCCACGGATGGCATGGTGGGACTCCGTTTCGTCGAGGGTGCGTCAGGTCTGGACCGACACGCCCCCGAATCTACCGCCGCCCAGCCCGAGTCCAGGACGGACCGCTACTCGGCCGGCAGCGGCCGTTTCAACGTGCACACGATGCTCCACTCCAGCAGGCGGTCCCCGCCCTTGTCGTAGTCCTTGAAGTGGTGGGCCACCTGGGTGCGTTGCACCGAGGAGCCGACGATCTCCCATCCCTGCGCACCCAGCGCGTTCGCGGCGTGCCGTGCCTCTTCGATCACCGCTTCCAGCGACTCATTTTTATGCGAGATGAACGAGCTTTCCCACCGGGACACGGGTGCGGGAGTGGTCATGTGGCGGCACCCTACTTCGCCGGCCCTGCACGAAGTGAACGAAACGTGACCGACGCTCAACGCGCGGACGAAGACCTGGTCTCGTCGACCGCCGGCCTACCGTGCGCTCCTCGGCGTGACCGCCGTCACCAACACCCGCTAAACCCACCCCGCCACCGGACCGTGCAGCGTGCTGGTCGACAATCGAAGAAATAACACGTGTCAAAGGAGACATCCCCATGGCTGAAGCAGTCATCGTCGAAGCAGTGCGTTCCCCGGTCGGCAAGCGCAACGGCGGGTTGTCCGGGGTGCACCCGGCCGAACTGTCCGCGCAGGTCCTCAACGGTCTGGTCAATAAGGCAGGCCTGGACCCCGAACTGGTTGACGACGTCATCTGGGGCTGCGTCATGCAGGCCGGCGAGCAGGCCCTCGACATCGGCCGGACCGCTCTGCTGACCGCGGGCTGGCCGGAGACCGTGCCGGGGGTGACCGTGGACCGCCAGTGCGGATCGAGCCAGCAGTCGGTGCACTTCGCCGCGGCCGGCGTGGTGGCCGGCCACTACGACGTGGTGGTCGCCGGCGGTGTCGAGTCGATGTCGCGCACCCCGATGGGTGCCTCGCTGGCCAACGGCGGACGTCCCTACCCCGAGGGATTCCTGGGCCGCTATAACGGCCAGATCCCCAACCAGGGCATCGGCGCGGAGATGATCGCCGAGCAGTGGGGTCTGTCGCGGCAGACCCTCGACCAGTTCTCTCTCGACTCACACGAAAAGGCCGCGGCCGCACAGGATTCCGGTGCCTTCGACGACCAGATCGTGGGCATCAAGGACAGTGAGGGGAACGTCGTCCTCAAAGACGAGGGCATTCGCCGCGGCACCCCGATGGAGAAGATGGCGTCACTGAAGCCGGCCTTCAAAGAGGACGGCGTCATCCACGCCGGCAACTCCTCGCAGATCTCCGACGGCTCGGCGGCCCTGCTGTTCATGTCCGCCGAGAAGGCCAAGGAACTGGGCATGAAGCCGATCGCCAGGGTGCACACCGCCACGCTGGCCGGTGCCGACCCGGTGATCATGCTGACCGCGCCCATCCCGGCCACCCAGAAGGTGCTCAAGCGCTCCGGGTTGTCCATCGGCGACATCGGCGCATACGAGGTCAACGAGGCGTTCGCGCCGGTACCGCTGGCCTGGCTGAAGGACATCGGCGCCGACGAGACCAAGCTCAACCCCAACGGCGGCGCGATCGCGCTGGGCCACCCGCTGGGCGGCTCCGGCGCCCGGATCATGACCACGCTGCTGTATCACATGCGGGACAACGGGATTCGTTACGGACTGCAGACGATGTGTGAGGGCGGCGGGCAGGCCAACGCCACGATCCTCGAGCTGCTGTGACGGACGTGCCGGGCGCTCTCACCGAGCGCCGCGGCAATGTCCTGATCATCACGATCAACCGGCCCGAGGCGCGGAACGCGATCAACGCCTCGGTCAGCATTGCCGTCGGTGACGCGCTGGAGCAGGCACAGCACGATCCCGCGGTGCGGGCGGTGGTGATCACCGGGGCGGGGGACAAGTCGTTCTGCGCCGGTGCAGATCTCAAGGCCATCGCGCGTCGGGAGAACCTGTACCACCCCGATCACCCGGAATACGGCTTTGCCGGCTACGTCCACCATTTCATCGACAAGCCGACCATCGCCGCGGTCAACGGCACAGCGCTCGGTGGTGGCACCGAGTTGGCGCTGGCCAGTGACCTCGTGGTGGCCGACGAGCGCGCCCAGTTCGGGCTGCCCGAGGTCAAGCGCGGGCTGATCGCCGCGGCGGGCGGGGTGTTCCGGATCATGGACCACCTGCCGCGCAAGGTGGCGATGGAACTGCTGATGACCGGGGAGCCGCTGAGCGCGGCGGATGCATTGCGGTGGGGTCTGATCAACGAGGTGGTCGGTGAAGGTTCGGTGTTGGACGCGGCGCTGGCGCTGGCCGGGCGCGTCACCGCCAATGCGCCGCTATCGGTGCAGGCCAGCAAACGCATCGCCTACGGCGTGGACGACGGCGTCATCACCGGGGACGAACCCGGCTGGGACCGCACCGTGCGGGAGATGAAGACGCTGATCCGCTCCGAGGACGCCAAGGAAGGGCCGTTGGCGTTCGCGGAGAAACGGGAGCCGGTTTGGCAGGCGCGCTAGGGGCGGACAGATCCTGATCAGTTGCACTCGGGAAGTATGCGGAAGTCCCGGCATTGATTGTGACATCAGGGCATTGCGAGTGAGTCCAGGGTGGGATTTCGTCGATTTTTCCACCGTAGTTGCACCGGCAATGCCAAGATTTCACGTGCGATAGAGAAGCGCAGAGACCACGCGTCGGGGACCGGCGCTCAGGATGCCAATGTGTTGACGCCCCAACGGAATAACGGTGGAACCAGCGTGCAGGCCGGCACGATCGCGCGTCGGGCCGGCCACGGTGTGCTGGCCAGCACCAGACCCCGGGTGAGCCAGCGGTAGTCGCGGGTGACGCGGTGCCAGGCGCGTTCGTAGGAGGCCGGTGCGTCCTCGACGATCGCGCGTACCGCCTCGGCGGCCTGCTTGACCGCCAGGCTGATGCCCTCGCCGGTCAGCGCGTCCTCGTAGCCGGCAGCGTCGCCGACCAGCAACACCCGCCCGGACACCCGCCGCGAGACCACCTGCCGCAGCGGCCCGCACCCCCGGGCCGGTCCGCGCACGGCATCACGCAGGTGCGGGGCCAACGTCGGGAACCAGTCGATGTCGGGCCGCTGCCGGGACAGAATGGCCACTCCGACCAGATCCGGTTCCACCGGCGTGACGTAGGCCTCACCCCACCGCGACCAGTGCACCTCGACGAACTCCGACCAGGGCGCCACCCGGTAATGCCAGCGCAGGCCATGGCGGCGCGGGGTGCCCGTCGTCGCCGCGATGCCGACGGCGCGGCGCACCGCTGAATGCAGCCCGTCGGCGCCGACCAGCCACTTGGCGCGCACCCCGGCGGCGCTCACCCCGTGTGCGTCCTGCTGCACAGAGCTGACCTTCGTCCGAATCCATTCGGCGTCTTGCTCTTTGGCGCGCGCCGCCAGCGAGGCGTGCAGTGTGGTGCGACGCACCCCGCGCCCCGGACCGGTGCGGAAATGCGCTTCCGCGCGGCGGCGCTCGGTGACGTAGGCGATGCCGTGGAACGGCAGGCCGGCCGGGTCGACGCCCAGCGAGGTCAATTCGGCCAGGCCGCCGGGCATCAGGCCCTCGCCGCACGCCTTGTCGATCGGGCCCTCCCGCGGTTCGGCCACGATCACCGAAAGCCCCTGCGCCCGTGCGTGCAACGCGGTAGCCAGACCTCCCGGACCGCCGCCCACGACCAGCAGATCCGCGTCGTAGCCTGTCACGTGTAACCCAGGGCCGCGTTCTCGACCCGCACCCGGACCACCAGCAGGGCGGCATTGACCAGCGTGAAACACAACGCGGTCAACCACGCGGTGTGCACCAGCGGCAGCGCGACTCCTTCGGCGACGACGGCAACGTAATTCGGGTGATTCATCAACCGGTACGGGCCGCGCTTCACCAGCTGCGCATGCGGCAGCACGATCACCCGGGTGTTCCAGCGTTTGCCCAGCGACTTGATGCACCACCAGCGCAGACCCTGGCACAGCGCCACCACCACCACCATCGGCCAGCCGAGCCACGGGATGAACGGCCGGTGCAGCGCCCACGGTTCGACCAGGCAGCCGATCAGCAGCGCGGTGTGCACGGCCACCATGACCAGGTAGTGGCCGCGACCGAATTCCTTGGCGCCCTGGACGAAAGACCACTTCGCGTTGCGCTGCGAAACCAGCAGTTCGGCAAGGCGTTCCAGCACGACCGCCAGGATCAGCAGTTGATACACGGCTCTACCATCGCTTCACCAGGCCGGGCACCGATTCCGGGTCGACGGGCGATGCCGCCGCCACTGTCGTCCCGATCGAATGCCACCAAGCTATCTTTGCGCTGCCTGGTCCGGGAACCTAACTCGGCCCCCAGTATCGACTGGGTGATCAGGGTCACGATGCCGGGCCGGTCCGGGTCCAAACGACGTCCTGACCTGCGTCGATTTGCGACGGCTCGTGGCGGGGTACGTAACAACGGGGACTTTCGGGGCGACGAGATCGCCGACATTCGACGGATAGGTAGACAACATGCGGATTCTGGTGACCGGAGCCACCGGATATGTGGGCTCGCGCCTGATCACGGCGTTGCTGGCTGAGGGGCACGAGGTGCTGGCGGCCACCCGGAATCCGGAACGGCTCAAGCAGTTCGGCTGGTTCGAGCAGGTCATTCCGGTCAAGCTGGACGCCAGTGACCCCGCGGCAGCGCGCGCCGCCTTCGTCAGCGGTACCGAAGCGTCCGGCATCATCGACGCGGTGTACTACCTGATCCACGGAATTGGACAGGCCAACTTCCGGGACGCCGACAACATCTCGGCCGCCAACGTAGCCGCCGCAGCCAAGGAGGCGGGCGTACGCCGCATCATCTACCTGGGTGGGTTCGTGCCTGAGGACGAGGCGCTGTCGGAACACCTCAGTAGCCGTGCGGAGGTGGCCGCGGCCCTGATGGTCGACGGCGGGCCGGAGTTGGTGTGGTTGGGTGCCGCGATGATCATCGGCGCGGGTTCCACGTCGTTCGAGATCCTGCGCTACGTCGCCGACCGGTTTCCGTTCCTGCCGCTGCCGGCGTGGATGTACAACCCGATGGACCCCATCTCCATCCGCGACGTGCTGCACTATCTGGTCGCCGCGGCCGACCCGGCGCAGGTGCCGGCCGGCGCCTACGACATCGCCGGCCCGGAGACCACGTCCTACCGCGAAATGCTGAAGAAGTACGCCCGTATCTCGGGTCGCTGGCACGCCGGTGTGCGGATACCCGGTGTCGACACCTCGGTGGCGTCGTTGTTCACCGCGGTGGCGTTGCCGGTACCCAAGGGCCTGGCCGGCGACCTGGTCGAGTCGCTGGATCACCCGATGCGAGCCTCGGCCAGCGTGCTCAGCGACCACGTCCCCGACCCGCCCGGCGGTCTGCTGTCCGCCGACCAGGCGATCGCGCTGGCGCTCTCCGGCCACACCTTCGCCCCGCCGCGCCCGGTCAACGCGCTGGCCGATCCACATCACCTCGCCGACACAGATCCGGTGTGGGCAGGCGGCGACGCGTTTCGCATCCGGCAGTTGGCCGGGTCGGTGACACCGCCGCTGGTGCGGCCTACGCTGCGTTTGGTGAACAGCGTTCCCGGCCCGCTAGCCGGTGCGCTGCGCACCTACCTGGACATCCTGCTCGCCCTGACCCCGAAGGTCCGCCCTGCATGACACAGACCGCCCAAGCCGCCTGTCCGCGCCGCGCCTCCGCGTTCGAAGAGTTCCGCAACGCGATCTTCAAAGTGGCGGTGCCGCACCACGAGCCGCCCGCCGTCGTGTTGCGACGGCGGATCGTTGTCGGCATCACGTTGGTCGCCGGTGCGGTGGTGCTCGGGTTTTCGCTGCGCAGCAAGCCCGGCGACCCGGCCTTCTATTGGCTGACGCTGACGCTGGCCGCGGTCTGGTTCGCCGGCGCCTTCGTCTCCGGCCCGCTGCATCTGGGCGGGATCTGTTGGCGCGGACGCAACCAGCGCCCGGTGATCACCGGCACGTCGGTGGGGCTGCTGCTCGGCGGCGCCTTCGTGGTGGGCGCGCTGATCGTCCGCGAGATAACTCCGGTGGCCGCCCTGATCACCCGGGTGCTGCAGTACGCCAACCAGGGGTCGTTCCTGCTGGTTGTGCTGATCACCCTGGTCAACGGGGTGGCCGAGGAAACGTTCTTCCGCGGCGCGCTCTACACCGCGCTGGGCCGGCACCATCCGCTGGTGATCTCGACCGTGCTGTACGTGCTGGCCACCATGGCCGCCGGAAACTTCATGCTGGGCTTCGCCGGGATCATCCTCGGCACGGTCAGCGCGCTGCTGCGCCGGGCCACCGGCGGCATCCTGGCCTCAATGCTGACGCACTTCTTCTGGGGTCTGATCATGGTGCTTGTACTGCCTCCCCTGTTTGGGGTTTGACGACAGTCAGGTGCCTGACCACCGTCAGGCGGCTCTGCACATCGCGCAGTAGCGCCCGCAGCGCCGCCCGGCGCGCCGGGCGCACCGCGAACCAGTAGACCCGGCCGGGAATGCCGATCGGGATGAATGCCGCGCGCTGGGTATACAGGCTGCCGCTGCCGTTGCGGGGCTCGACCGTCAGTTCCAGCCAGTCCCGTCCGGGTGCGCGCCTGGTACCGCGCAACCGCACGGTGCGACCGGGTCCGCGCACCGCGACCTGCCAGCCTCGGTCGACGGCGGCGAGTTCGGCGGCGCGGCGGACGTCGTCGGGTTGCGCGGCGGTCGCCAGGGTCTGGACATCGGTGTAGGAGATCTCGCCCGCCCAGTCCGGGTCGCCGGGAAGCGGGTCGGCCGGCTCGGACGACAGCGAATCCCAGTCCGCTTCGGTCAGGCCGCGGGCGGCGCGGCCCAGCGCGAGTTCGACGGCCCGGCGGTAGCCGATCAGACCGTCGGGCGGCGGTTCGATGATGGAGTCCACGTCGGAGTTGCGCATCACCGCGTCACACTCCAGGGATTCGATCAGGGGCCGCGCCAACGTGGACGGGATCGGAGTCACGGTGCCCACCCAGAGGCTGGCGATGCCCGGCGTCAGGAACGGCAGCACGATCAGGCGCCGGGTGTGCAGGCCGGCGACTTCGGCGTAGGTGCGCATCATGTCGCCGTATTCCAGGACGTCGGGCCCACCGATGTCCCACGTCCGGGATTCCGGCACCGCCGCCGTCGCCGCTTCGACCAGGTAATGCAGCGCGTCGCGCACCGCGATCGGCTGGATCTTGTTATGCACCCACTTCGGGGTGGTCATCACCGGCAACCGGTCGGTGAGATGCCGGATCATCTCGAAGGACGCGGACCCGGATCCGATCACCACGCCGGCCTGCAGCACCACCGTCTCGATGCCGGACTCGATCAGGTGATCGCCCACCGCTTTGCGCGACTCGAGATGCGGTGACAGGTCGGCGTTCTCCGGGTGCAGGCCGCCCAGATACACGATGCGCCGGACGCCGGTGCGCTGCGCCGCGGTCACCACGTTGCGGACCGCACGGTCCTCCTCGGCGGCGAAGTCTTTCGACCCGCCCATGGAGTGGACCAGGTAGTAGACCACGTCGACGTCGTCGAACGCTTCGATCAGCGAGTCCACGTCGCTGAGGTCGCCCTTGGCCACCTCGGCCCGGTCCCGCCAGGGCACGTCCTCCAGCTTCTTCGGAGTGCGGGCCAACGCCCGCACCCGGTGGCCCTCGTCGAGCAATTTCGGAACCAGCCGGGCACCGATATATCCGGTCGCCCCGGTCACCAGGCAGCGAATTTGATCAGTCGTCACGGCAGTGATTCGGAGCCGACAGCGGCGTGGACGGGTCGGTGATCGCTAGGAATCGCTGAAGTTGGCGGAGCGGCGCTCCTGGAAAGCCCGGGTGCCCTCTTTGAAATCGGGCGCCTGCAGCAGGCCGGACTGCCCCTGAAATTCCCGCTCCAGGGCGGCGTCCAGTTCGGTCAGCGTCGCTGCGTTGATCGCCGTCTTGGTCTTGGCGAACGCCACCGCCGGGCCTTCGACCAACCGGGTGATCAGCTTGTCCACTTCGGCGTCGAACTGCTCGGCCGGATAGACCTCCGTCACCAACCCCCACTGCAGTGCCTCGGCGGCGCTCAACCGCTCGGGCAACAGTGCCATCCGCATCGCGCGCACCCGGCCGATCGCGGCCGCGATCAGGGCCGACGCGCCGCCGTCGGGCATCAACCCGATCTTGGTGAACGCCAGCATGAAAAACGCCTGCTCCGAAGCCAAGACGACGTCGCAGGACAGTGCGATGGACACGCCGACGCCGGCCGCCGGGCCCTGCACGACGGCTACCACCGGGTGCGGCAGCGTGGTGATGGCCCGGATCAGCCGGTTGATCTCCAGGATGATCTCGTCCGGGGGCACCCCACCGCTGCCGGACATGTCGTCGGCGCTGATCCCGGCGCCGGAGCTGAAACCGCGCCCCGCGCCGCCCAGTCGCACCACCCGGACCGCCGGATCGGTGGCGGCGGACTCCATGGCGTCGGCCAGGCCGGTGATCACCGGGGTGACCAGCGAGTTGAGGCTGTCCGGCCGGTTAATGGTCACCGACAGCACGCCGTCGGTCAGCTGGACGTCGAGGCCGTCGACGGGCGCAAGGGTGGCGATTGCAGATGCGGGCATGAGGCCCAGATTAAGTGACCGGGCTGCATCGCCGTCGACCGCGGCTGCGAATATGTGATCAACCGGTTGTTAGGCAACGAAGCTGACGAAAGGTCGGACACCATGGCGGGACCACTGCACGGATTGCGCGTCGTCGAGCTGGCCGGCATCGGCCCGGGCCCACACGCCTCGATGATCCTGGGCGACCTCGGTGCCGACGTAGTACGGATCAACCGCCCATCGGCGCACCCCGCTGGCGCCGTCAACGACACCACGAATCGCAACCGGCGGATCGTCGCCGCCGACCTGAAGTCTGACGAAGGGCGCGAGCTGGTGCTCAAGCTCGTCGCGAAAGCCGATGTGCTGATCGAGGGCTACCGGCCGGGCGTCACCGAACGACTGGGTCTGGGACCCGAAGACTGCGCCAAGGTCAACGAGCGGTTGATCTACGCTCGGATGACCGGCTGGGGACAGACCGGCCCGCGCAGCCAGCAAGCCGGTCACGACATCAACTACATCTCGCTCAACGGCATCCTGCATTCGATCGGCAGGGCGGGCGAGCGGCCGGTACCCCCGCTGAACCTGGTCGGCGACTTCGGTGGCGGCTCGATGTTCTGCCTACTGGGCATCTTGTCGGCGCTGTTCGAACGACAGACCTCCGGCCAGGGTCAGGTGGTGGACGCCGCCATGATCGACGGGTCCAGCGTGCTGATCCAGATGATGTGGCAGATGCGCACGTCGGGCATGTGGACCGATACGCGCGGCACCAACATGCTCGACGGCGGGGCGCCTTACTACGACACCTACGAGTGCGCCGACGGCCGCTACGTCGCGGTGGGTTCCATCGAGCCGCAGTTCTATGCGGCGCTGCTGGCCGGGCTCGGCCTGGACGCCGCCGATTTGCCCGACCAGAACGACGTCTCGCGCTGGCCGGAGCTGCGCGCAGTGCTGACCCGGACGTTTGCCGCCCACGACCGCGACCACTGGGCCAAGGTGTTCGCCGACTCCGACGCCTGCGTGACTCCGATCCTGGCGTTCGGTGAGGTCGAGACCGAGCCGCACATCACCGAACGCAACACCTTCTACGAGGTGAATGGCGGTCTGCAGCCGATGCCGGCACCACGGTTCTCCCGGACCCCGGCGGACACCCCACGCCAGGCCGAGCTGGGGGACGTCGAAGCGGTGCTGCGGGACTGGGTATAGTCCCAACCAACCAGTAGGTAGGGAAGCGGGACGGGAAGGACATACACGTGGAGATCAGGGACGCCGTCGCAGTCGTCACCGGTGGGGCATCGGGTCTGGGCCTGGCCACCACGAAGCGGTTGCTGGACGCCGGCGCGCAGGTGGTGGTGCTGGACCTGCGCGGTGAGGACGCGGTCAGCGCTCTGGGCGATCGCGCCCGCTTCGTCGCGGCCGATGTCACCGACGAATCCGCCGTCAGCGCCGCGCTGGACGTCGCCGAATCGCTCGGCACGCTGCGCATCAACGTCAACTGCGCCGGCATCGGCAATGCCATCAAGACGCTATCCAAGGACGGACCGTTTCCGCTGGACGCGTTCAAGAAGGTGGTCGGGGTCAACCTGATCGGCACGTTCAACGTGTTGCGGCTGTCCGCAGAGCGCATCGCCAAGGCCGAACCCATCGGAGAGGAGCGGGGCGTCATCATCAACACCGCCTCGGTCGCCGCGTTCGAGGGCCAGATCGGCCAAGCCGCGTACTCCGCGTCCAAGGGCGGTGTGGTCGGCATGACCCTGCCGATCGCACGCGACCTGTCGCGGGAGCTGATCCGGGTGGTCACCATCGCGCCGGGTTTGTTCAAGACGCCGCTGCTGGGGTCGCTGCCTGAGGAGGCGCAGCAATCGCTGGGCAAGCAGGTGCCGCACCCGGCCCGGTTAGGCGACCCGGACGAGTACGGTGCGCTGGCCGTGCACATCGTGGAGAACCCGATGCTCAACGGCGAGGTCATCCGGCTCGACGGTGCGATCCGGATGGCGCCGCGGTAGCCCATTCCGCGCCCGTAGCCGCGAGGCTGTAGTGAGGGCGTAGGTTTCCGCGCTATGGCGGCCTGCGTTCAGGCTCGGCGCCACCCGTTCAGGCTCGGCGCACCGGCCCCACCCCCAGGCACGAAAAAGCCCCCCGCGCTATGCGGGGGGCTTACTTCGGGAACCGCGGTTGCTCGCCTATCGGCGGAACCAGCGGGACGCGGTCGGTTCGGCCATCAGCAGCCGTGCTATGACGCCCATACTCTCACCTCAGCTCGCGGTCGGGAGGGGTTGCCACTCTTCGAACTGCTCCGAGGTCTCGCCCTCGACAAGCATGTCGCCGTGGTAGAGGGCCTCGAAGTCAGCCTTGATGACATCGGCACTGGTGTCGTCGATCCACATGACACTGAGCGTAAGGGCGTGGATTAAGGGATCTTTGAGTCACGATTCGGAAAATGGTGGCAATTCTTACCCACGGGTAGGTTCGCCACAGCCGCGCGAGGATACCCAATACGGCACCCGATGAACCGTCGGATAGCTGCAGTCGTCGCTGGCGCCGAGTCCTATTTGACACTCGTAAGTTAACGTTGCTAAGTTTTCGCGGAGTATAGTGCGGGGTCCGGGCGGGGTGGCTTACGCAGCCACGGAGGGACATCGACATGCTCCAGGGAATCGCCCGGCTGGCCATCGCGGCACCACGACGCATCATCGGCATCGCCGTCCTGGTTTTCATCGCCGCGGCGATCTTCGGCATCCCGGTCGCGAACAGTCTGTCGCCGGGCGGCTTTCAGGACCCGAACTCCGAGTCCGCGCGCGCTATCGCGGTGCTCACCGACAAGTTCGGGCAGAGTGGCCAGCAGATGCTGATCCTGGTCACCGCCCCCGGCGGGGCTGACAGCGAGCAGGCTCGCAAGGTCGGCACGGAGATCGTCGACGAACTCAAACAATCTCCGCTGGTGTACAACGCCACGTCGCCGTGGACCGCGCCGCCCGCCGCCGCGACCGAACTGGTCAGCAAGGACGGTCGGGCAGGACTGATCGTCGTCAACCTCAAAGGCGGGGAGAACGACGCGCAGAAGAACGCCCAGACCCTCGCCGACCGCATCGTGCACGATCGCGACGGCGTCAAGGTCGAGGCCGGCGGTTCGGCGATGGAATACGCACAGATCAACAAACAGAACCAGGCCGACCTGCTGGTCATGGAGATGATCGCGATTCCGTTCAGCTTCCTGGTGCTGGTCTGGGTGTTCGGCGGACTGCTGACCGCGGCGCTGCCGATGGCCCTCGGCGCGCTGGCCGTGGTGGGGTCGATGTCGGTGCTGCGGCTGGTCACCTTCGCCACCGAGGTGTCGATCTTCGCGCTCAACCTGAGTACCGCGTTGGGCCTGGCCCTGGCCATCGACTACACGCTGTTGATCATCAGCCGATACCGCGACGAACTCGCCGACGGGTGCGACAGCGAGCAGGCGTTGATCCGCACGATGGCCACCTCCGGCCGGACCGTGATCTTCTCGGCGGTCACGGTGGCGCTGTCGATGGCGGCGACCGTGCTGTTTCCCATGTACTTCCTCAAATCCTTCGCCTACGCGGGCGTTGCGACCGTGGCCTTCGTGGCGACCGCCTCGATCGTGGTCACCCCCGCCGCCATCGTGCTGATGGGTTCGCGCATCGACGCACTCGACGTGCGACGGCTGTTGCGCCGCGTTTTCCGTCGCCCCGAACCGGTGCACAAGCCGGTCGAGCAGCTGTTCTGGTACCGGTCCAGCAAGCTGGTGATGCGCCGCTGGCTGCCACTCGGCGGCGCGGTGGTGGCATTGCTGCTGCTGCTCGGGTTGCCGTTCTTCTCGGTGAAGTGGGGTTTTCCCGACGACCGGGTATTGCCGACGTCGGCGTCGTCGCATCAGGTCGGCGACCAGTTGCGCACCAACTTCGCGCGTGATTCGGCCACCGCGGTGCCGATCGTCGTGCCCGATGCCCGCGGCCTGAATCCCGACGACCTGAGCGCCTACGCCGCGGCGCTGTCCCAGGTTCCCGACGTGGCGGCGGTAGCGGCCCCGACCGGTTCCTTCGTGGCAGGTAAACCCGCCGGCCCGCCCGGCGGCGCCACCGGGATGTCCGGCGGCAGCGCCTTGCTGACCGTGAGCAGCACCGCGCCGCTGTTCTCGCAGGCCTCCGACACCCAACTCAAACGGCTGCACCAGGTGGCCGGTCCGGGCGACCGGGTGGTCGAGATGGCCGGCGTCGCACAGGTCAACCGCGACAGCGTCGACGCGGTGACCGACCGCCTGCCGTTGGTACTCGGCCTGATGGCCGGGGTCACGGTCGTGCTGCTGTTCCTGCTCACCGGCAGCGTGGTGCTACCGGTGAAAGCCCTGGTGTTGAACATGCTGTCGTTGACCGCGGCGTTCGGCGCGCTGGTGTGGATCTTCCAGGACGGTCATCTCGGCGCACTCGGGACGACCCCCAGCGGCACCCTGGTCGCGAACATGCCGGTGCTGTTGTTCTGTATCGCATTCGGACTCTCGATGGACTACGAGGTGTTCCTGGTATCCCGGATCCGCGAATACTGGCTGGCGTCCGGGGCGGCCAGACCGGCCACGCCGACCCCCGCCGAGGCGCACGCCGCCAATGACGAGAGTGTGGCACGCGGGGTGGCCCGCACCGGCCGGGTGATCACCGCGGCGGCGCTGGTCATGTCGATGTCGTTCGCGGCGCTGATTGCCGCCCACGTGTCGTTCATGCGGATGTTCGGTCTGGGCTTGACGCTCGCCGTGATCGCCGACGCCACCCTGGTGCGAATGGTCCTGGTGCCGGCCTTCATGCATGTGATGGGCCGCTGGAACTGGTGGGCCCCCAAGCCGTTGGTGTGGCTGCACGAGCGGTTCGGGATCAGCGAAGGCGGTGCCGCCGAGCAGACCGGTGCCGCTCGGGACGCAGCGGTCGCGGACGCCGGCCCGGCCGCGGCTCAGCCCGGCAACAACGGCCGCGAGATCCACGCCTCGGTGACCCGCAATGGTTGACGTGGCGGTGGGCGGACTGCGCCGCCGGCGCGCTCCCCGCGGGCTGGGGGATCGGCTGCGCCACGAAATCCTGGCTGCGGCCACCGATCTGTTGCTCGAAACCGGCCAGGCCCGGTCGGTCTCGATCCGCTCGGTCGCCGAGCGGGTGGGCGTCACGTCGCCGTCGATCTACCTGCATTTCAAGGACAAGGACGCACTGCTGGACGCGGTGTGCGCGCACTACCTGGACCGGCTCGACGACGAGATGGCGCATGCCGTCGTCGGGCAGCCGTCCGCCGTCGAGGTGCTGCGGGCGCAAGGGCGGGCCTACGTGCGGTTCGCGCTGCACACCCCGGAGCTGTACCGGTTGGCCACCATGGGTGAGTGGCGCTCGGGCAGCAACGTCGATATGGCGTTGGACAGCGCGGCGTTCAAGCACCTGCGCGCGTCGGTGCAGACGTTGATGGACGAGGGCGTGTACCGGGCCGACGATCCGACCGTGATCGCGCTGGAAATGTGGGCCGCGATGCACGGGCTGGCAGCGATCCTGATCGCCAAGCCGCATCTGCCGTTCGGTGACATCGACGCATTCGCCGACCGGGTGCTGGCCACGGTGCTGTGCGGGCATCTGGTGGCCGGGATCGTCGGCGCGGGTGCCAGCCCCCAGCAGTCGGCGGAGTGGGTGCTGGGACACCGTGCGCGGGAGCGGTCATGACGGCCGCGAAGGTGCAGAACCCGTTTTTCGCCCGGGTGTGGCCGGTGTTCGCCGCCCACGAAGCCGAAGCGGTGCGCGCGTTGCGTCGGGAGAATCTGGCCGGGCTTTCGGGCCGGGTGCTGGAAGTCGGCGCCGGCTGCGGCACGAATTTCGCCTACTATCCCGACACCGTGACCCAGGTGGTCGCCGCCGAACCCGAGCCACGGCTGGTGGCCAGGGCCCGGGCGGCGGCTGCGGATGCACCGGTCTCGGTGCTCGTCACCGATCAGACGGCCGAGGACCTCGACGACGGGCAGACGTTCGACGCGGTCGTCTGCTCGCTGGTGTTGTGCTCGGTGCACGATCAGACCGGCGTGCTGCGCCGGCTGCATTCGTTGCTGCGGCCCGGTGGGGAGCTGCGGTTCCTGGAGCACATCGCCAGTACCGGCGGCCGGGGTCGCCTGCAGCGGGTCGCCGACGCGACCCTCTGGCCGAAGCTGTTCGGAAACTGTCACACCCACCGCGATACCGAGCAGGCGATCGTCGACGCCGGGTTCGAGGTGTACACGTCGCGCCGGGAGTGGACGCTGCCGGCCTGGGCGCCGCTGCCGGTCTCGGAGTTGGCGTTGGGCCGGGCGCGGCGGGCCTGACTCATTGCGCCGAGCCTGTAGTGAGGCCGTGTTTTCGGACCCACGGACGGCCTGGGTACCGCGTCGGCGTCACCATTACAGGCTCGCCGCCCGATAGTTCAGCGCATCGCGCACTCGCGCGACGATCTGGTTCGGACTATCGGTCACTGTCACCCGAATAACGATCCAGCCGAGCCGCTCCAACGCTTCGCGCCGATGGTTGTCTCTGGTGTACTGCCAACGATCGACGCGATGATGTTCCCCGTCGTATTCAACGGCGACCATCAGGTGCTGCCAACCCATGTCGAGGTAGTACAGCTGCCCCCGGTCGGTGGTCACCGGTATCTGGGTAGTGGGACGGGGCAGGCCTGCCCGGAGTAGCAACAACCGCAGCGCGGTCTCTCGGGGCGATTGCGCACCGGCATCCACCAGCTGCATCGCCGCTTCCAGTTGCCTCAGTCCGCGGGCGCCGCGGTGCTGTTGCGCTATGGCGTCAACGTCCTCGACGGTGACGGCGGTGGCCCGCAGCAGCGCATCCAGCTGAGCTACCGCCGTGCCGAGTGGCTTGCGTCGACCGATGTCGAATGCGGTGCGTCGCGGCGTCGTGACAGCGAGCCCGGCAACCACCGAGTGGTCTTGGGACCTAAGGCGCACGTCGTAGGTGCGGATACCACGTGGTGGTCGGGTGTTTCGCCAGATCAATTCGATCGGCGATTGCTGGTCCACCCATCGCGAGCCGTGCCAGGCTGCAGCACTCAGCCCGGCCACTACGCCTCGGCGGAGCGACCACAACCATGCCGCCTCGGTACGCTGCCGCAGCGTCAACACTGCATCACGCTCGACGTAGACGTCGGGCAGCGCCGCGCGATACCGAGACCGCAGTTGACACCGCCGCAGCCGGCCGGAGGCTATCGCTTCGCTGCCGATGAAGGGGGAGGATTCCGAGTTCGTCATCACGGCAGGATCACGCCTTCGAAGGATGGTGCCTGACCGAATGAGCCCGGCGAACGCGCTGCTGTGCACCAACCTGGATCTGTGCGCAGCCGAGCCTGTAGTGAGGGCGCTATCCCGGCCCAGCCGACGGCCTGAGTACAGGGTCGGCGCCTCCAGTGCAGGTTCGACGCGCCCAGGCTCTAGTTCAGCAGCGCCGGGAGGCGTTCCAGCAGCCCGGGCAGCGCCGTACTCGCCGACTCACGCAGGCTCAGGGTGGCGCTGCTGCTCAACGGTGTGGGCTCGGGGTTGACCTCGATGACCGGGGTGCCGCGCGATATGGCCAGCTCGGGCAAGCCGGCGGCCGGGTAGACGATGGACGAGGTGCCGACGACCACCACCACGTCGGCGTTCTCGGTCGCCTCCACCGCGTGCCGCCACGGCCCCTGCGGCAGCGCCTCACCGAACCAGACGATGTCGGGCCGGATCAGCCCCCCGCAGTGGCACACCGGCGGCTCCACTTCGATCGCGGCTTCGGTCATCACCGGCAGCTGCTGCTCATACCGTGAACCACAACGCGCACAACGAAATTCGAAGAGACTGCCGTGCAGGTGGTGCACCCGGGCGCTACCGGCGCGCTCGTGCAGGTCGTCGACGTTCTGGGTGACGACGGTGACGTCGGCATGGTTCTGCCACTCCGCGATCGCCCGGTGACCGTCGTTGGGCTGGACGCCACCCACCAGGTAGTGGCGCCACAGATACCAGCCCCACACCCGCTCGGGATTACGTTCCCAGCCCTGCACGCTGGACAATTCGTACGGATCGAAGCGGGCCCACAAACCGTTCTTGTCGTCCCGGAACGTCGGCACCCCGCTCTCCGCGGAAATGCCCGCGCCGCTCAGCACCGCCACTCGCATCCCACAAACATAGCTGCGCGTGGGCAATACTGGGACTGTGGAACTGCGCGATTTGCTGAGGGTCGACGTCAAGGCGGGCAAGCCCCTGTTCGACCAGCTCAGAACCCAGGTGATCGACGGGGTCAGGGCCGGTTCGCTGCCGCCGGGCACCCGGCTGCCGACCGTGCGCGAGCTGGCCGGCCAGCTCGGCGTGGCGGCCAACACCGTGGCCCGCGCCTACCGCGAACTCGAGTCCGCGGCCGTCGTCGAAACGCGCGGGCGGTTCGGCACTTTCATCTCCCGGTTCGATCCGACCGACGCCGCGATGGCCGCCGCCGCCAAAGAGTACGTCGACGTGGCCCACGCCCTGGGGCTGACCAAGAACGACGCGATGCGCTACCTCACGAACGTCCCGGACGACTGAACTCCAGCAGAGTGATGTTGGGCCGCAACGAGTCCAACAGGCCCACCCGGTAGACCGTCGACATGGCGGCATTGAGCACCCGGCCGCGCCCGGGTGGCAGCTTCACGTCATGTACCGCGCTCACCCCCGGCACCGTGTTGACCAGGTCGGCGGCCTGCGCCACCGACAGGCTGAACGGCATCTCCGGAACCTTGTAGCGCAACGACGTCCGCAGGCCCACCCGGGTGAACAGGCTGAACCAGCGCGGCGGCACATCGAAGATCAGCTGACCGCCGGGGAACCGCTTGGCGCATTCGGTGATCAGTTCCATCGACTGCTCGGGTTGCAGATACATCAGCAACCCCTCAGCGGTGACGAACACCCCGTCGGTGGGGTCCACCGCGTCCATCCAGCTGTAGTCCAACGCCGACTGAGCCAGTGCCGACACCCGCGGCGACGCCGGCAGCAGCTGCCGTCGGATATCCACGATCGGCGCTAAATCGACCGTGAGCCAACGGAATTGACTGTCAGGCAGAGCGGCTTGCAGCCGCCAGAAGCTGGTCTGTAGACCCTCGGCCAGCGCTACCACGGTGGCCGAGGGGTGGGTACTGAGATACTCCTGGGCCGCTCTGTCGAAGGCCCGCGCCCGCAGCGCGATGTCCTGGCCGGTGCGGCCGAACTTGGCGAAGTCGAAGTCGATGGAATCCGCCAGGGTCACCGCCATCGGGTCCTCGATGATGGCGTCGGGGCGGCGCGCTTCGCCGGCTCTGGCGTTCAGGGTCAGCAGCGCCGTTTCCGAGACACCGGTGAGCGTCACCTGGTGCGGCTGCTGGCTCACCTGAGCACCTTGCCCAGGGTGCGCAGATTACGGCTGGTGGTCGACGACTTGTAGCGCTTCTGGCCCATGGTCGCGCCGATGGTGCTGTCCAGGGTGCTGCCTTTGGGCACCTGCCAGTAGATGACGCCGTCGCCGCGGCTGATCTGCTCCTTCGGGACGGGCTCGAGGTCGGCGAGTTCGTCGAGGATGTCGGCGTCGCTGACGAACGTGACGTAGGACTGGTACCCGTCGCGCTCGCGTTCGAACGGGTACGCCTCGTCGATGGCGCGCACGGTGTCGATGTCGTACGCGAGCACCCACGCCTCGTACCCGAACCTCTCGCGCAGGGCGGCCTCAGCCTTCTCACGCACGGCGGCGACCCCGGCCGACGACTCCAGCAGGATGTTGCCGGTGGCCAGGATGGTTCGCACGTTCTCGAACCCGGCTTCGGTCAGGGTCGCGGCCACGTCGGCCATCTTGAGATTGACGCCGCCGACGTTGACGCCCCGCAAGAATGCCGCGTACTTGGTCATGGCTCAATTTCACCAGGCCGGTATCGGACGTAGGCTTTCGGCATGGGGCGTCAAGTCTTCGACGACAAGCTGCTTGCCGTGATCAGTTGCAATTCGATTGGGGTGCTGGCCACCATCAAACGCGACGGGCGTCCCCAGCTGTCCAACGTGCAGTACCACTTCGACCCGCGGCAGCTGCTGCTGCAGGTCTCGGTCACCGAGCCGCGGGCCAAGACGCGCAACCTGCGTCGCGATCCGCGCGCCTCGCTGTTGGTCGACGCCGACGACGGCTGGTCCTACGCCGTCGCAGAGGGCGTCGCCGAACTCACCCCGCCGGCCGCCGCGCCCGACGACGCCACGGTCGAGGCGTTGATCAGCTTGTACCGCAACATCGCCGGTGAACACCCGGACTGGGACGAATACCGCGAAACTATGGTCACCGACCGGCGGGTGCTGCTGACGTTGCCGATCTCGCACGTGTACGGGATGCCGCCCGGCAAGCGATAGGCTGCCGAGCATGGCTGAATCGCAATCCCCGGAGGACGAGACCAAGCGCAAGTTTCGGGAAGCCTTGGAACGCAAGTCCGCGAAGTCGGCGGGGGGATCTGACCACAAGGATGGCAGCGGTAAGCAGGCACGGGCGCACGGTGCCGTCGGCAATCGTCGGGAATTCCGCCGCAAGAGCGGCTAGTCAGGCTCCGCGAAAGCTGTTGTCCGACAAGATGGTCCTGGTGCACTCACGGCGGGGTCGACGTCGGATCGCGGTCAGCCTGTGGTGTTGCGCCCGTGCAGTTCTAGACTGAGCTCGTGCCGAAGCTGCAGCTTGCCCAGGAGCCGGCCGCCGACGGCCTGCTGAGCGAGAATCCCTTCGCGTTGCTCGTCGGCATGTTGCTCGATCAGCAGATTCCGCTGGAGGTCGCCTTCGCCGGCCCCAAGAAGATCGCCGACCGGATGGGTGGCCTCGACGCCGCCGAGATCGCCGACTACGACCCAGACAAGTTCGCCGCGCTGTGCTCGGAAAAGCCTGCGATACACCGGTTTCCGGGTTCGATGGCAAAGCGGATCCAGACGTTGGCGCAGATCATCGTGGACCGCTACGACGGTGACGCGGCAGCGGTGTGGCAAGCCGGGGACCCCGACGGCAAGGAACTGTTGAAGCGCCTGAAGGCGCTGCCCGGTTTCGGCGAGCAGAAGGCGCGGATCTTTCTGGCGTTGCTCGGCAAGCAGTACGGCGTGACGCCGACGGGTTGGCGGGCTGCAGCGGGCGAGTACGGCAAGGCCGGCAGCCATCTGTCGGTCGCCGACATCTTCGACGCCGAGTCGCTCGGCCGGGTGCGGTCGTACAAGAAGCAGATGAAAGCTGCGGCCAAAGAGAACGCAACAGGAAAGGCGGCCAAGTGAAGACGCACATTACGTGTCCGTGCGGTGAAGCCATCGTCGGCAAGGACGAGGACGAGCTGGTGGAGTTGACCCAGGCTCACCTGGCCAGCGTGCACCCGGGGTTGGACTACGACCGCGACGCGATCTTGTTCATGGCCTACTAGCTGCAGGTCCCCGCGCCGCCTGGCGAAGGCGGTTGCGTGCTAGGGCACGACCGTAGTGCCGATGGTGGGCATGAACTGGCACTGCCGGTCTTTGGTCGTCACCTGGCCGAAGATCGTCGACATGATGCTGCCCGAACCGGTCTCGACGATCGCGGTCAGCGTCGTCGGCCCCTCACCGTTGATGTCGGTGCGCGGCTTGAGCGTGGCGCTGCCGGACTTGCCGGTGGTGAGGTTGATCCAGGTGACGTTCAACGGCAGCCGCTGCACCTCGGCGGGTCCCGGGGTGCCGACCGCGGTGAAGACGTAGGCGGTCTGGCCTGCCGCCGGGCCCGGCGTCGGGATGGCGGCCGGACCGGCCACCGACAGCGCCGTGGCCAGGGCGTTCGAGCCCTCACCCAGGCAGTTGGTGCCGATCGAGGGATACATGAAGTCCTGGGTGGGCGGGGTGTCCGGGCCGAAACCCGGCGGGGGAGCGGGGGCGCCTGCCGGGGCAGGGGCGGGTGCGGGTGTGGCCGCGGCGGCCGCCGGAGCGGCGACGGGTGCGGGTGCGGCCGGTGGTGCACTCGGTGCCGGGACCTCGGCACGGACCGGCGCGGGTCCGGGCAGCGGTGGCGACACCGGACGGGGATTGACCGGCTCGCCCACCGGTGGCGGGCCCGCGGCGTAGACGGGATCGACGCCGGCCGGCAGGTGCTGCGGGACGCCGGGCACCACCCCGGGCGCGGGGACGTGCGGCACCGGACCGGACTCGGCGGGGTTGGCCGCCGGCACGGCCGGTTCGGCCACGAACTGATGGACCGACGACGCGACGTTCTTGGATTCGGCGGGTGCCGCCGGGTTGCGGGTGAACGCCTGCGCCGCGGCCATCAACAGTTGCGTGGCTTGGGTCGGGTCGCTGGCTGCTTGCTGAATGATCGGACTCAACTGGGTCAACGCCGGCAGCCCAGGTAGCTGTTGGGCAGGGTCGGTCGGCGGTGCCGCCGGGTCGGCTGCCGCGCTCGGACTGAGTGCGAACGCGGCAGCCGATATGACGACGACTGCGGCCAAACCTCTGGACAGACTCCAAGTGCTTGCCACGGTGTTTCTCCCGGTTTTCAGTAGTTGGTCAGCCGTCGGCGGACAGGATTCAGGGCAGCGCCGCAAGCAGGGTCTGCGGACCTGCTGCCGCGGGCGCGGCGGCGGCGGGTGCCCCGGCGCCCGACAACCCCGGAATCGCTCCGCTCAGACCCGGAATCGCGCCAGCGAGTCCAGGAAGTGACGACGCCAGCCCGGGCAGCGACGCCGCGGGTGCAGCCGGAGCCGCCGCCGGAGCGCTCAAACCCGGAAGTGGCGACGTCACACCGGGGATGCCCGGCACAGCGGCCGGGGCTGGGGCGGCAGCCGCCGGCGCGGCGAGGGACGGCAGCGGCGTGTTGACGCCCGGAATGGACGGGACACTGGCCGGGGCAGGTGCCACGGGAGCAGGCGCAGCGCCGATCCCTGGGATCGGTGCATTCACCCCGGGAATCGTCGGGACCGTCCCGGGTGAGGGCGCGGCAGGTGCGGGTGCGGCCTGTGCGGGTGCGGCCTGACCCGGGATCACCGCGGGCAGGCTCAACCCGCCCGGAGCGGCGGGCGCCGGGTCCGGTGCGCGCAGCACACCCTGCGGAGCCGGCGACGTCGCCGGCGCCAACGGCGGGGTGGCGCCCAGAGCGGTGGCGAGGTTCTGCAGAATCTGCGGGGCGTTGGCGGCCGAAGCGATCAGCTGCTGAGGAATGTTGGGCGGCGCCGGCGCCGGCGCGGGGTCGGCGTGGGCGATACCGCCGGTCAGTAGTGCGGCGGACGAACCGACCAGAACGGCGGCGGCCCGTGCGTAGGTCCAAATGGATGGCATGACTCTCCCTGGTTGTCTTCAACTGGCTTCAGCAGGCCCCCGGAGGCCCCTGTGGACGAAGCTAGCCTGGTACAGAAGTGACTCAAGTGACACGTGTGGCATTTACGGGATCGTTACTGATACGAGTGGCAGCAGTGACCGGCCACCTGGGATTCGTTACGCCGCCGTGATGCAACGCGGCGCCACACCCGCAGAATGGTGCGCTGACTAAAGTCGGGCGGATAGACACCACTTCGGCCGCCCCGGCGGCAATGCCCACCAACCGGCGATGGGTCGCTTCGCTGGCACCGCTGGCGCTGATCTTCAGCGTCGGCGCGCGATTCGGCTGGACGTACCTGGCCCCGCACGGCGCGAACTTCGTCGACCTGCACGTATACGTGGGAGGCGCCTCGGCTCTGAACCACCCCGGCACCTTGTACAGCTACGTCTACGCCGATCAGACCCCCGACTTTCCGCTGCCCTTCACCTATCCACCGTTTGCTGCGGTGGTGTTCTACCCGCTGCATGTCCTGCCGTTTGGGGTACTGGCCTTCCTGTGGCAGGCCGCGACCGTGGCGGCGCTCTATGGCGTGGTGCGGCTGAGCCAACGGTTGCTCGGGGTGGCTGCAGACCGGCGCGCGGCGATGCTGTGGACTGCGGCCGCCATCTGGATCGAGCCGCTGCGCAGCAACTTCGACTACGGGCAGATCAACGTCTTCCTGGTCCTTGCCGTGTTGTGGGCGGTGTGCACCAGCAGGTGGTGGTGGTCGGGCCTGCTGGTCGGGCTTGCGGCCGGCGTCAAGCTGACTCCCGCGGTGGCCGGGTTGTACCTGCTGGGTGCGCGTCGGTGGGCGGCGGCGCTGTTCTCGGCGATCGTTTTCCTGGCGACGGTCGGGGTGTCGCTACTGATCGTGGGCGACCAGGCCCGCTACTACTTCACCGACCTGCTGGGCGACGCGCACCGGATCGGGCCGGTCGCGACGTCGTTCAACCAGTCCTGGCGCGGCGCCATCTCGCGGATCCTGGGTTACGACGCCGGTTACGGGCCGTTGGTGCTGATCGCCATCGCGGTGACGGCCCTGGTCGCGGTCCTGGCGTGGCGGGCGTTGGCGGCCGCCGACCAGCTGGGCAGGTTGCTGGTAGTGGAGATATTCGGGTTGCTGCTGTCACCGATTTCCTGGACGCACCACTGGGTCTGGTTGGTGCCGTTGATGATCTGGCTGATCCACGGGCCGCTAGGGGAACGGCCGGGGGCGAAGATCCTCGGGTGGGGCTGGCTGGTACTCACCGTCATCGGCGTGCCCTGGCTGCTGAGCTTCGCCCAGCCGACGATCTGGGTGATCAGCCGGCCGTGGTATCTGGCGTGGGCGGGCCTGGTCTACCCGGTGGCCGCGATGGTGACGCTGGTCTGGATCGCCGGGACGCGCCGCACGTCAACCGAGGCGCCCGCACCCGCGCAGCCGGGCGATCGCTGAGTCAGTCGCCGACGATCCCGTCGATATCGCGCGCCATGTCGATGTCGTGCTGGGTGATGCCGTTCTCGGCGTGCGTCACCAGGGCGAAAGTGACTGTCGTCCAACGGATGTCGATATCCGGGTGATGGTCCTTGGCTTCCGCGTGCTCGCCCACCCGGCGTACCGCGTCGATACCGTCCAGGAACTTCGGAAACTTCACGGCCCGCCGGATGGTGCCGTCGACCCGTTCCCAGCCGTTGAGCTCGGGAAGTGCGGCGTCTACTTGCTCGTCGGATAACACAGCCATGGCTCGTAGGTATACCCTCACTGCCCATGCCAAACCAGATCGTCGTAGCGGGAGCCCTGATCCGCGACGCGACTCTGCTGGTGGCGCAGCGCAATCGACCACCGGAGTTGGCGGGACGCTGGGAACTGCCCGGCGGCAAGGTGGCACCCGGCGAGACCGAGCCCGATGCGCTGGTGCGCGAGTTGAGTGAGGAGCTCGGGGTCGACGTGGCAGTCGTCGAGCGCCTGGGCGAAGACATCACCGTGAATGCGGCGACGACGCTGCGGGCCTACCGGGTCCGGCTGCTCGGTGGCGAACCGCGCGCCCACGACCACCAGGCGCTGCGGTGGGTGACCGCCGACGAGTTGCCCGACGTCGACTGGGTGCCGGCCGACCGCGCCTGGCTGGCCGACTTGGCCCGCGCGCTCTGACCCGCGACCTCTTTCCCAGCGCTGATTCTGCGCTGGGGGCGTCTTGAACTCGCACTTCTCCGCCTTGGCCGCAGAGTGAATCGGCTGACAATCAGCCCATCCAGGCCTCACCCAGTTCGCTATCCGCGAGCCCCGCTGCCACAATCACCGACGTGCCATTCCGTAACGTCGCCATCGTCGCTCACGTCGACCACGGCAAAACCACCCTGGTCGATGCGATGCTGCGGCAGTCCGGCGCCCTGACCCACCGCGGCGACGACACCCAGGAACGCATCATGGACAGCGGTGACCTGGAGAAGGAAAAAGGCATCACCATCCTGGCCAAGAACACTGCCGTGCACCGCCACGGTCCGGATGGGACGGTCACCGTAATCAATGTCATCGACACCCCCGGTCACGCCGACTTCGGTGGCGAGGTGGAACGCGGACTGTCCATGGTGGACGGGGTGTTGCTGCTGGTCGACGCGTCCGAGGGGCCGTTGCCGCAGACGCGGTTCGTGCTACGTAAGGCACTGGCCGCGCATCTGCCGGTGATCCTCGTCGTCAACAAGACCGACCGGCCGGACGCGCGCATCGCCGAAGTGGTCGAAGCCAGCCACGACCTGCTGCTCGATGTCGCCACCGACCTCGACGACGAGGCCGCCGCCGCCGCCGAACATGCGCTGGGTTTGCCGACGCTGTACGCATCGGGGCGGGCCGGGGTCGTCAGCACCACCCAACCCCTGGACGGACAGGTTCCGGACGGCACCAACCTGGATCCGCTGTTCGAAGTCCTCGAGAAACACGTCCCCGCTCCGACCGGTGACCCCGAGGCGCCGCTGCAGGCCCTGGTCACCAACCTGGACGCGTCAGCCTTCCTAGGCCGGCTCGCGCTGGTGCGCATCTACAACGGCAAGCTGCGCAAGGGCCAGCAGGTGGCGTGGATGCGCGAGGTGGACGGACTGCCGGTCATCACCAACGCGAAGATCACCGAACTGCTGGCCACCGAGGGCGTCGAGCGCAGTGCCACCAGCGAGGCGGTGGCCGGGGACATCGTCGCCGTGGCCGGGCTGCCCGAGATCATGATCGGCGACACGCTGGCCGACCCCGACCACGCGCACGCGTTGCCGCGCATCACCGTCGACGAACCGGCGATCTCGGTCACCATCGGCACCAACACCTCGCCACTGGCCGGCAAGGTCTCCGGGCACAAGCTGACCGCCCGCATGGTCCGCAACCGCCTGGACGCCGAACTCGTCGGCAACGTCTCCATCCGGGTGGTCGACATCGGCCGGCCCGACGCCTGGGAAGTGCAGGGCCGCGGTGAGCTGGCGTTGGCGGTGCTGGTCGAGCAGATGCGCCGGGAGGGTTTCGAGCTCACCGTCGGCAAGCCCCAGGTAGTGACCCGCACCATCGACGGCAAGCTGCACGAGCCGTTCGAGGCGATGACCATCGACTGTCCCGAAGAATTCGTCGGCGCCATCACCCAATTGATGGCCGGGCGCAAAGGCCGGATGGAGGAGATGAAGAACCACGCCGCCGGTTGGGTCCGGATGGACTTCATCGTGCCCAGCCGGGGTCTGATCGGCTTCCGCACCGACTTCCTGACCCTGACCCGCGGCACCGGCATCGCCAACGCCGTGTTCGACGGGTACCGGCCCTGGGCCGGCGAGATCCGCGCCCGGCACACCGGGTCGCTGGTCTCCGACCGCACCGGCACCATCACCCCGTTCGCCATGCTGCAACTCGCCGACCGCGGCCAGTTCTTCGTCGAACCGGGCCAGGACACCTACGAAGGCATGGTCGTCGGGATCAATCCGCGCGCTGAGGATCTCGACGTCAACGTCACCCGCGAGAAGAAGTTGACGAACATGCGTTCCTCGACCGCCGACGTGATGGAGACACTGGCCAGGCCGCTGGAACTCGACCTGGAACAGGCCATGGAATTCTGTGCGGCCGACGAATGCGTCGAGGTGACCCCGGAGATCGTCCGGGTCCGCAAAGTAGAACTGGATGCGACATCCCGGGCCCGCTCGCGGTCGCGCGCGAAGGCTCGGGGTTAAACCGGGTGCTGCTCGATACGCTGTGGGGCGTGCTGCACCGAGCCCGCTACGTCCTGGTGGTGCTCGGCGTGCTGGTGGCCGCGATCGGTCTGGTGCTCTCAGGTTGCACGGTGAGTCCGCCGCCGGCGCCGCAGAGCACCGATACCCCACGCAACACGCCGCCCCCTCCGCAGCACCCGACCCAGATCATCATGGGCATCGACTCGATCGGCGCCGGGTTCAATCCGCATCTGCTCTCAGATCTGTCCCCGGTGAACGCCGCGATCAGCGCGCTGGTGCTGCCCAGCGCCTTCCGGCCGGTGCCCGACCCGAATGCCGCAACGGGATCGCGCTGGGAAATGGATCCAACCCTGCTGGTGTCCGCCGAAGTGACCAGCGAAAACCCGTTCACCGTCTCCTACAAGATCCGTCCCGAGGCGCAATGGACCGACAATGCGCCGATCGCCGCGGACGACTTCTGGTACCTGTGGCGCCAAATGGTCAGCCAGCCCGGAGTGGTCGACCCGGCCGGGTATGACCTGATCACGTCGGTGCAGTCGCTCGAGGGCGGTAAGCAGGCCGTCGTCACCTTCGCCCAGCCCTACCCGGCGTGGCGGGAGTTGTTCAACAACCTGCTGCCGGCGCACATCGTCAAGGACGTGCCGGGCGGGTTTGCCTCCGGGCTGGCCCGTGCGCTGCCGGTGACGGGCGGCCAGTTCCGGGTGGAGAACATCGACCCGCAGCGCGACGAGATCCTGATTGCGCGCAACGACCGGTACTGGGGTGCCCCCGCCAAGCCCGCCTTGATCCAGTTCCGCCGCGCCGGGGCGCCGGCCGCGCTGGCCGATTCGGTGCGCAACGGCGATACCCAGGTGGCCCAGGTACACGGTGGTTCGGCTGCGTTCGCCCAGCTGTCGGCGATTCCCGACGTGCGGACCGCGCGGATTGTGACACCGCGCGTCATGCAGCTGACGCTGCGGGCGAACGAACCGAAGCTGGCCGACGTGCAGGTCCGCAGAGCAGTGCTGGGGCTGCTGGGCGTCGACCTGCTCGCGGCGGTGGGGGCCGGCAGTGACAACACCGTCACCCTGGACCAGGCTCTGATCCGTTCGCCCAGTGACCCGGGCTATGTCCCGACGGCGCCCGCGGCGATGAGCAGGGTCGCGGCGCTGGGTCTGTTGGAGGCCGCCGGTTTCCAGGTCGACACCACGACCGCATCCGCTACGCCGCCCAGCGCTGCGGTGAGTACCGGACCATCGGAAGGCATTCACGGCCGGATCAGCAGGGACGGCAAGCAGTTGTCGCTGGTGATCGGGGTGGCGGTCAACGACCCGACCTCAGTGGCAGTCGCGAACACCGCTGCCGACCAGCTGCGCAATGTCGGCATCGCCGCCAGCGTGCTGGCGCTGGATCCGGTGACGCTGTACCGCGAAGCCCTGACCAACCACCAGGTGGACGCGCTGGTCGGCTGGCATCAGGCCGGCGGAAACCTTGCCGCGTCGCTGGCCTCCCGGTTCGGCTGTGCCGCGCTGCAGGCGACCCAGGTCTCACCGCCGATCGCGTCGACGACCAGCCCGGCCGGCTCGACGACATCCAGCCCGTCGGCCGGACCGGCCACGACCCCGGTACCGACGACCTCCAGCCGCCCACCGGAGCCGGGAGCGCTGGTCAAGGCGCCGTCCAACCTCACCGGAACCTGCGATCCGAGCCTCGAGTCCAATATCGACGCCGCCCTCAACGGCAGCAAGAACATCAACGACGTGATCACCGCCGTCGAACCTCGGCTGTGGAACATGTCGACGGTGCTGCCGATCCTGCAGGACACCACGATCGTCGGGGCGGGACCGAGCGTGCAGAACGTCAGCCTGACCGGAGCGGTCCCGGTGGGCATCGTCGGGGACGCCGGCCAGTGGGTGAAGACCGGCCCCTGACGGCCCTCACCAGGGAAAATCAACCGCCACACGGCCCTCTGGCCGGGGCTTTCGGCGGCTAATTGCGCTCGTGCCAAATTGTTACGAAAAATATGGTTTGGATTTCGCTCGAGCGGTCAACACCCGCGATACGTTCGCCCGGGTGCCGTCGGGGGCAACATGGCGAGTTGGGGTCAACCAGCGTCTTGCTAGGTGAGGGGTCACCATGTCATCTGTCTTTGTCGAGCCACAAATAGTTGCCTCGTTCGCGTCGCAGTTGGAAGGAATTGGCTCGGCGCTGGGCGCCGCCAATACAGCCGCGGCGGGATCAACCACCGCGCTGCTGTCCGCCGCCGAGGATGAGATATCGGTGGCGATAGCGGCGCTCTTCTCCCAGAATGCGGTGGGCTACCAGGAGCTCAGCGCACAAGTGGCCCAGTCCTACGGGCGGTTCGTCCAGACGGTGGCCGCGGGGGCGAGCGCATACGCGACAGCCGAAGCCGGCGCCGCGCAGGCGCTGACCGGTCTGTTAGCCGCGCCGGCCGCGCCGCTGGACGTGTTCGCTCAGGCGCACGCCGCTTTCACCACCAACCTGGTCAACGCCGAAATCGGGTTCAACCAATCGTTGGTGGGCGCCGAGCTCGGTTTACAGCAACTGATTTTCGGTACCGACAACGCACTGGGCGGAGCGGTCAACGCCGGCTTCAACGCATTCAACTCCGTTGTGGGGGCGGGCCAGCAAGGCCTGAATCTTCTTGTGGGAGCGCAGGTTCCGGCTAACTTCAACGCCAGCCTGGCGGTCAACGGCACCGGAAACGTCGGATTCGGCGGGTTGTCGGGTGCCTTCGGCGGCAACCTGTCCGCCCTCGGCGCTCAACTCAATGCCGCCCTCTCGGGGAACCTCAGCGCGGGTCTGCCGGACCTTTCCGTACTGGTGCAGACGGGCAATTCGGTGATCGCGCAATTGAATTCGGGGATCGCGGGTCTGAACGGTCTGATTCAGACCGGCAGCTCGTTGGGCGCCCAGTTGGGTACGGCGCTCACCGGGGCGTTTGCCGGGGGGCTGCCTGACTTTTCGGCGCTGGCAGGCAGCTTCGGGGTGAACCTGCCTGCCCTGGCGGCGAACGTCAGCGGACAGCTCTCCGGGTTGGGTGCCGGGTTCAACGCGGCGCTGAACGCAGCCCTGTCGGGCAACTTCGGTGTCGGCCTGCCCGACTTCTCGGCCCTGACGCAGACCGGCGCCGCATTGTTCAGCGACTTCATCGCCGGGCTGCCGGCGCTGAACTTCGGTTTGGTACTTCCCGCCCTGCCGGGTGGATTCCCGTTCAATCTCACCGGCCTGGCGGCCAGCCTCAACGCCGGGCTCTCGGGTCTGAACGCGCAACTGAACGCCGCCCTGACCGGGGCGTTGTCCGGAAACCTCGGATTGCCGGATCTGTCCGTGCTGAGCCAGACCGGAGCCAGGCTGGTCGGCGATTTCAATGCCGCACTGGCCGGCCTGGGCGGTGGCTTCAATGTCGGCCTGCCCGCCCTGGTGGGCTCGTTCGGGCTGGATCTGCCGGCGCTGACGGCCAACTTCAACGGTGCGCTGTCGGGGCTGGGCGCCCAGGTCAACGCTGCCTTCACCGGGGCGGTCAACGGCGACTTCTCCGGCGTGGCCGCGCTGGTGAACCTCGCGGCCGGCGCGCCGAGTTTGGCTCTGACGCAGGCGGGTCTGATCCAGACCGGCTTGCTGGCCAGCTTTGTCAACGGGCAGCTGGCGTTCAACCAGGCCCTGGTCTCCGGCGAAATCGCTCTGCAGCGGGCCCTGTTCGGCAGCGAGTTCGCCTTCAACGGCGCCATCAGCAACGGCTTCAACGCGTTCAACCTGGTGCTGGGCACCGGAGAACAAACCGTCAACGTGCTGCTGGGTGCGGAGATGCCTTACGACTTCATTGGCAGCCTGCTCATCGGCGGCGCGGTACCGGGCATCGCCCCTACCGGCGGCCTGACCGGGATCGTGGACCAGCTGTTGCTGCTCAACGCGGCCCTGGGCGGCGATGCGTCGCTGGTGCAGCAGTTCGGCGCCTTCCGGGCAGACCTGGCCACCAACCTGCTCACCAGCCAGCTGGAGTTCAATCAGAACCTGGTGGCCAACCAGATCGCGTTGCAGGTCGGCCTGTTCGGCACCGCCAGTCCGCTGAACGGCGCGCTGAACAACTTCGGGAACATGATCAACTTCACGATCGGGGCGGGGCAGCAGACCATCAATGTGCTGCTCGGCGCGCCGGTAGGCGGCGGATTCGTCGGCGACCTGCAACTCGGTGGCGAGGCCGACGTCTTCGGCGGGTTGGAGACCGGCGGCCTGCTCGGCGCCTTCGAACAGAAGTGGCTGTTCGACGCGGCGCTGCTCAGCCTGCTCGGCTTCCCGATTCAGTTGACGCTCACCGGCGGATTGCCGGCGTTGCTCACCCAGCTGTCCACCGCCCTGTCGGGCGGCGTGAGCGTCGGCGGTTCGGTCGGCACGTAGCGATCTCAGCTGCTCAGCGGGCTGCACCGGATTTTCCAATGCAATTCAGAGAAAACCCCGGTCCGGCGCCACGGATATCGCTAGCATTCGCTCATTGTCGATAGCCACATGTGCAGTCGGGGAGGCTGCAGTGGCGCTAACGGGGGTGTGCGATGTCATTTGTAGCGGCGGTGCCGGAATTCGTGGCGGCTGCGGCCACCGATCTAGCCGGTATCGGTTCGGCGGTCGGGGCGGCCAGTTCGGCGGTCGCGGGGGCGACGACGGGGGTGCTACCCGCCGGCGCCGACGATATTTCAGCGGCGATCGCGGGATTGTTCGATTCGCACGGGCGGGCGTTCCAGCAACTCAGTGCCCAGGCCACGCAGTTCCACGACCAGTTTGTGCAGGTGTTGCGGGCCGGCGCGAATGCCTACGCCGGTGCGGAGGCGGCCAACGCCACTCCGCTGCAGGCGGCCGCGAATGCCGCGGCCGCGGGGCCGCTGCAGCAGCTGGAGCAGTTGCACATCGGTTTCAACACCAACCTGGTGGCCAACGAGCTGGCGTTCAACAAAGCGCTGGTGACCAGCGAGGTGGCGCTGGAGCGCCAGATCTTCGGCACCGACAGCGCACTCAACGGAGTGCTGAACCGCAGCTTCAACGTCGGCAACCTGTTGGTGGGTACTGGAGAGCAGGCGGTGAACCTGTTCTTCGGTGCACCCGAGCCGGCCGGTTTCACCTCCAGCCTGCTGCTGGGTAGCGGCGCACAACCATTCAATGGTGGGCAGGTCGGCGGTTTGGCCGGCGCCTTTTATCAAGGCTTGACGGTCCCGGCCAATGTGCTGGGTCTGGCGCCCACGGTGGCCATAGCGGGGATCCCGTCGGTCCCGTTCGGACAGTTGGAGGCGTCGCACATCGGGTTCACCTCGAACCTGTTGGCCAACGAGATCGCTTTCAATCAGGCGCTGGTGGCCAACCAGGTGGCGTTCGAGCAGCAACTCTTCGGCACCGACAGCGCCTTCAACGGGGTGCTCAACCGTAGCTTCAACGCCGGGAACCTGTTGCTGGGTACCGGTGAGCAGGCGGTGAACCTGTTCTTCGGTGTCGAGGAGCCGGCGAACTTCACGTCCACCCTGTTGCAGGGTACCGGGGCGCAGTCCTACAACGGCGGCCAAATCGGCGGCGTTGCAGGAGCTTTCGGTCAGGGTCTGGCGGCCGGCCTCAACTTCGTCGGGCTGGTCACCGAGCCGTTCAGCGCCTAATCCGCCTGCGCTGCAACGGGTTTGGGCGGTATCACGGTATCCACGATCAGCGCCAACTCGCGCCGCGTTGGTGGCGTGGCGGTCAGCATGAAGTGGTGGTTGATCAAGGCGGGGCCGATCCGCACGGTCAACGGGGTCAGGGTGGCGGGATCCAGTTCGCCGTCGCGGACCGCGGTCTGCAAGATCGACTCGATGATTTTCATGCGGGGCGCCACCACGGCGTCGGCGAAGATCGCGCGCAACTCGGGTTCGTGGATGAGCTGGCTGATGATCTGCAGGCCGGGAAAGTCGGTCTTGCCGGCCAGCACGTCGCTGTGCGCCGTGCAGACCGTCAGCAGGTTCTCCCGGGCCGACTGCCCGGGTCTCGGCTCGGGCAGTGGCGGCACGGTGTGGATCAGCGCGGCCTGTACCAGGTCGTGCTTGCTGGTCCAGCGCCGGTACAGCGCCGCCTTGCCGGTGTGGGCCCGCGCAGCTATGCCCTCCATCGTCAGGCCGCCGTATCCGACAGCGGCCAGTTCGGCCACCGTCGCGGCGTAGAGCGCACGCTCGAGTACTTCGCCGCGCCGGCGGCTCCGGCCGACAGTGTGGCTCACCTGCGACATCTGACGATAGTAGCCGTTGGCGTTCCTACTGGTCGTTTACGGGGGCCGCAGCTGGGTGGGCGCCAGCGTCCAGCGTCACGCTGGCGTGACGTTCGGCGTCCAGCGTCACGCTGGCGTGACGTTCGGCGGCAGCGGGGCCGCAGCTGGGTGGGCAGCGTCCAGTGTCACGCTGGCGTGACGTTCGGCGTCCAGCGTCACGCTGGCGTGACGTTCGGCGGCAGCGGGGCCGCAGCTGGGTGGGCGCCAGCGTCCAGCGTCACGCTGGCGTGACGTTCGGCGGCAGAGGGGCCGCAGCTGCGTGACGTTCGGCGGCAGAGGGACCGCAGCTGGGTGGGCGCCAGCGTCCAGTGTCACGCTGGCGTGACGTTCGGCATCCAGCGTCACGCTCGCGTGACGTTCGGCGGCAGCGGGGCCGCAGCTGCGTGACGTTCGGCGGCAGCGGGGCCACAGCCGGGTGGGCTCTCGGCGGCAGCGGGGCGATTTCCCCGACGGCGGTAGGGTTCGTCCATGTCCAAGCCGCGGCTGCTGTTCGTGCATGCGCATCCCGACGACGAGAGCCTCAGCAACGGCGCGACCATTGCGCACTACACCGCCCGCGGTGCGCAGGTCCACGTCGTCACGTGCACCCTCGGTGAAGAGGGCGAGGTCATCGGCGACCGCTGGGCGCAACTGGCCGCCGACCGCGCGGACCAGCTCGGCGGCTACCGCATCGGCGAACTACGGCAAGCCCTGGCCGCGTTGGGCGTCGGCGACCCCATCTACCTGGGTGGCGCCGGACGTTGGCGCGATTCGGGCATGGCCGGCACCGAGCCGCGCGGTGGCTACCGCACCGTCCCACGGTTCGTCGACGCCGACGAAGTGGCGGCAGTAGGTGAGCTGGTCGCCTTGATCCGCGAGCTGCGACCACACGTCGTCGTCACCTACGACCCCGACGGCGGGTACGGACACCCCGACCACATTCGTACCCACGCGGTGTGTACCGCCGCCGTGGCCCAGGCCGGCAAGCCGGACGGGTCCGGTGACCCGTGGAGCGTGCCGAAGTTCTACTGGACCGTGCTGGCGCGTGCGGCGGTGGCGGCTGAACTGCGCTCGCTGGTCCCTGACGATCTGCGCCCCGACTGGGTGCTGCCGCCGCTGGACACTCCGTTCGGTTTCCCCGACGAGAGCGTCACCGCCGTCGTCGAGGCCGACGCGGACGCGCAGGCCGCCAAGGCCGCCGCGCTCACCGCTCATGCCACGCAGGTGACGGTGGGCCCCACCGGCCGGGCCTGTGCACTGTCGAACAATCTGGCGCTGCCCATCATGGCAGCCGAACACTACGTCCTTATTGACGGCGCGGCGGGTGGCCGCGACGAGCGCGGTTGGGAGACGGATCTACTGGCCGGGCTGGGCTTCAACGGCCCGGGCACGTAGGCTTTATAAGGCAGCCTTGAGAGTCTTACCGGAGGAAACTCACATGGACCCCGACCTGGACCCCAACTTGCAGCACTGGCAGGACCGCCTCGACAGCCTGCAGTGGGTGCTGGGATCGATCGTCTCGCAGATCGACAGCGTCCCAACCTGACCGATACCAAGCCACGCGCCACCTCGATCGAAGAGGTGGGCGCGACGGATCCGGCGATCCGGTTTGTCGTGTTGGCGCTGCTGGCCGTCGACGGTGTGTTGTCAGCCCTGGCCGGGGCGCTCCTGCTGCCCTTATACATCGGCTCTGTCCCATTCCCACTGAGCGCTGTGCTGAGCGGACTGCTCAACGGTGCGCTGGTGTGGGCTGCGGCGCGGTGGACCACGTCGCCGCGGCTGGCCGCTTTGCCGCTGTGGACCTGGCTGTTGACGGTTGCGGTGCTGAGTCTGGGCGGACCGGGTGGCGACATCGTCCTGGGCGGACAGGGCGTGATGGCCTATGCGGCGCTGCTGTTGATCGTGTTCGGGGTGGCACCCCCGGTGTGGGTGTTGTGGCGGCGCCGCCACTGAAAGCGTGGATCAGGGGAAGGGCGGCAGCGGCGGCAGCGGCGGGAAGAAGCTCCAGAACCAGTTGATCTCGGTGTTGATGAACTGGCTGATCGACGACGTGGTGGCCGACCAGAAATTGCTCAGACCCTGACTGAAGCTGACCGTGCCGCTGAGCCAGTCGAGGATGTTGAACAACCCGCTCTGCACTATCGGCTCGAACAGGTAATAGAAGAAGTTGATCTGCGGCCCCAGGATGCCGATCCACGGCAACCAGCCCACCGCGTAGGAGGCCAGGTCGAAACCGTAGGCCACCCACGGCTCGACCTCCAGGTACAGGTTCTCGATCGCGGTGGCCCACGAGACCGGGAGGACGGCAGCGGGCGCTGCCGCGGCAGGTCCCAGCAGCCCGGTGGTCAGGGCGCCGAGACCGCCGGTCGGCGCCAACCCCAGCGCGCCGAACAGGTTGGCGGCGCCGGCGCCCGGGATGGCGGACAGCACGCTCTGCACCCGGGTCGCGGCCTGGCCGGCCAGGCTTTCCACCGCGGCGAGCGGTTGTCCCAACAATTGCTGGGCCGGCGCGTTCACCGCGTTCAGCAGGGTCCGCGCCGCGCTGGACTCGGCGTTGGAGTAGGCGTTCGCTCCTGCTCCCAACACCTGCACAAACTTTTCGTGAAACGCCGTCACCTCAGCGCTGAGCTGCTGGTATCCCTGCGCGTGCGAGGAGAACAGGGCGGCGACCTGGGCCGAGACCTGATCGGCGGCGGCGGCCACCACGCCGGTGGTGGGCAGCGCCGCGGCGGCGTTGGCCGAGCTGATCTCGGTGCCGATGCCGGCGATATTGGACGCGGCCGCCTTGAGCGCCTCCGGCGCCGCGCGCATGTACGACGACATCCCATTCACCTTTACTCGAGATCGGTGCGGCTACCTTGCGGGGCTGCTTCCGCGCGGTGCCCACCTGTGATCGTATCGCTGTCGGTGACAACTATTGTCCCATCTGGCCGAACAACCCGGCGAATCGAGCGGCCGGCCTGCGGCTACTGTTGCGCGTATGGCGCCAGGGATGCTCAGGTTTCCCGCAGAAAGAGTCGTGCGGATGAAATCGTCGCGCGGGGAAGTTACACCAACGTGCCCCTGAATCCGGACCTTCCGGAGCCCACGGCTCTGCCCAATCCTGTAGTCCCGCCCAGAGCCAGCAGCTCGGCGTTGCGTCGGGTGCTGCGGCGCGCCCGGGACGGCGTCGCCCTGAACGTCGACGAGGCGGCGGTCGCGATGACCGCTCGTGGCGACGACCTCGCCGACCTGTGCGCGAGCGCGGCCCGGGTTCGCGACGCCGGCCTGGAGTCGGCGGGCCGGCGCGGGCCGTCCGGCCGGTTGCCCATCAGCTATTCGCGCAAGGTTTTCATTCCGGTCACCCACCTGTGCCGGGACAACTGCCACTACTGCACGTTCGTCACCGTGCCGGGGCGGCTGCGCGCCCAGGGTGCGGGCTTGTACATGGAGCCCGACGAGATTCTGGACGTGGCGCGGCGCGGCGCGGCGCTCGGCTGCAAGGAAGCGCTGTTCACCCTCGGTGACCGCCCGGAGGACCGCTGGCCCGAGGCGCGGCAGTGGCTGACCGAACGCGGCTACGACGCCACCCTGTCGTACGTGCGCGCGATGGCGATCCGGGTGCTGGAGGAGACCGGGCTGTTGCCGCATCTGAATCCGGGCGTCATGACCTGGTCGGAGATGTCGCGGCTCAAGCCGGTGGCGCCGTCGATGGGCATGATGCTGGAGACGACATCGCGCCGGTTGTTCGAAACCAGAGGACTTGCGCACTACGGCAGTCCGGACAAAGATCCCGCGGTGCGGTTGCGCGCCCTGACCGACGCCGGCCGCCTGTCCATCCCGTTCACCACCGGTCTGCTGGTGGGCATCGGCGAGACGCTGGCCGAACGAGCCGACACGTTGCATGCGATCCGTAAGTCGCACAAGGAGTTCGGGCACGTCCAAGAGGTGATCGTGCAGAACTTCCGGGCCAAGGAGCACACCGCGATGGCCGCGGTTCCCGACGCCGGCATCGACGACTACCTGGCCACGGTGGCGGTGGCCCGGCTGGTGCTGGGGCCCGGCATGCGTATCCAGGCGCCGCCGAACCTGGTGTCGCGCGAGGAATGCCTGGCCCTGGTGGCCGCCGGCGTCGACGACTGGGGTGGCGTCTCGCCGCTGACGCCTGACCATGTGAACCCCGAACGGCCCTGGCCCGCATTGGATGACCTGGCCGCTGTCACCGAACAGGCCGGCTATGACCTGGTGCAGCGACTGACCGCACAACCCAGATATGTGCTGGCCGGTGCGGCGTGGATCGATCCGCGGGTGCGCGAACACGTTGCGGCGCTTGCCGATCCGACGACGGGCCTGGCCCGCGACGTCACCCCGGTGGGGCTGCCGTGGCAGGAGCCCGACGAGGTGGCCTCGGCCGGCCGGGTGGACCTGGGCGCCGCGATCGACACCGAGGGACGTAACACCGAGACCCGTAGCGATCTCGAAAGTGCTTTCGGTGATTGGGAATCCATCCGGTCCCGGGTGCACGAGCTGGCCGCGCAGGGCGCCAGAGCGCCAGAGCGCCTGGACACCGACGTGCTCGCGGCGTTGCGTTCGGCGGAGCGCGCTCCGGGAGAGTGCACCGACGCCGAGTACCTGGCATTGGCGACAGCTGACGGTCCGGCGCTGGAAGCGGTTGCCGCGCTGGCGGATTCATTGCGCCGGGAGGTGGTGGGAGACGACGTGACGTTTGTGGTCAACCGCAACATCAATTTCACCAATATCTGCTACACGGGCTGCCGGTTCTGTGCCTTCGCTCAGCGCAAGGGTGACGCCGACGCCTACTCGCTGTCGGCGGAGGAAGTGGCCGACCGCGCGTGGGAGGCGCATGCCGCCGGCGCCACCGAGATCTGCATGCAGGGCGGCATCGACCCCGAGTTGCCGGTGACCGGTTACGCCGATCTGGTGCGCGCGGTCAAAGCCCGGGTGCCGTCGATGCATGTGCACGCGTTCTCGCCGATGGAAATCGCCAACGGGGTGACCAAGAGCGGGCTCAGCATCCGCGAGTGGTTGATCAGTCTGCGCGAGGCCGGGTTGGACACGATTCCCGGCACGGCGGCAGAGATCCTGGACGACGAGGTGCGCTGGGTGCTGACCAAGGGCAAGCTGCCGACGTCGTTGTGGATCGAGATCGTGACGACCGCGCACGAGGTGGGTCTGCGGTCGTCGTCGACCATGATGTACGGGCACGTCGACAGCCCCAAGCACTGGATAGGCCACCTCAACGTGCTGCGCGGGATTCAGGACCGCACCGGCGGTTTCACCGAATTCGTGCCGCTACCATTCGTGCACCAGAACTCACCGCTGTACTTGGCGGGGGCGGCGCGGCCCGGGCCCACGCACCGCGACAACCGCGCGGTGCACGCCTTGGCGCGGATCATGCTGCACGGTCGCATCTCGCACATTCAGACCAGTTGGGTGAAGCTCGGGGTCGAACGCACCCAGGCCATGCTCAACGGCGGCGCCAACGATCTGGGCGGCACGCTGATGGAGGAGACGATCTCCCGGATGGCCGGCTCTGAGCACGGCTCGGCCAAAACGGTCGCTGAGTTGGTGGCGATAGCCGAGGGCATTGGTCGTCCCGCACGTCAGCGCACGACGACCTATGCGTCACTGGCAGCCTAAAAGACCGCGAGCGTAACGCCGGCGGAATCCTCGAGGGACCCCGCAGCGTTACGCTCGCGGATCAGAGGTTACTCAGTAGTTGTTGCAGGAGACTGCGACGGACTCGACGAGTCCCACGTACTGCGCGGCGCCCGGCATGGCCTGAATCTGCTGAGCCATCGAACGACGCTTGGCCGGCGGCGAGGCCAGGAACGAGTTCAGCCAGCCCATGGCCATCGGCGACGCGGTGAGCTGCGCGGCGGCACCCGGGTCCTGCGCGTTCAGCGCGGCCATGACCTGCCCGTAGTTACAGGTCGAGTTGACGGCCGCATCCAGCGGATCTGCCGACGCGACCCCTGCGCCAAGACCCAGCGACACTGCCAAGCCCCCGGCAACCACAGCTGCTTTAGTAAACGACAACATTTTTCGGACACCTTCCCCAACTATTGCACCGCCGACACGACGGCGACGACATCTGCCCAGCGGTTGCCGTCTTCGGTCAAGGCTACCAGGCTCGCTGGGCTTGCTCTTATCGAAGTTTCTATCGCAATAGTCCCGCCGAACGTAACTATCCGCAGGTCAGAGCCGTACTGGCGGAAGTTTCGCCGAGGGCGAAACTGCCGGATGACGGATGCTCGATGAGCCGGCTTCAAAGGTTTTTCACAGCCTGGCCGCGAGCTCGGTGCCCTGTCTGATCGCTCGCTTGGCATCCAACTCCGCCGCCACCGCCGCACCACCGATGATGTGCGGATCCACGCCGCGGCTGCGCAGGTCGTCAGCCAGGTTGCGCACCGATTCCTGCCCGGCACACAGCACCACGTGGTCCACCGCGAGCACCTGCGGGCGCTGCCGGTCCGTACCGAAGCTGATGTGCAGGCCGTCGTCGCTGATCCGCTCGTAGTTCACTCCGGAGAGTTGCTGCACGCCCTTGGCCTGCAGCGACGCGCGGTGCACCCAGCCGGTGGTCTTGCCCAGCCGCTTACCCTGCCGGCCCTTCGTGCGCTGCAGCAGGTACACCTGGCGGACCGCCGGCGCGGGCAGGGGAGTGGTCAGGGCGCCCCGGGCTTCCTGCGGATCGGCCACCCCCCATTCGGCCCGCCACTCTTTGAGGTTCAGCGTCGGCGACCGGTCGGTGGTGAGCAGTTCGCTGACGTCGAAGCCGATGCCGCCGGCGCCGATGACGGCCACCGTCTTTCCCACTGCTTTGACGCCGGTGATCGCCTCGGCGTAGGTCAGCACCTTGGGATGGTCGATGCCGGGGATGGCGGGCACGCGGGGAGTCACGCCGGTGGCCAGGACGACAGACTCGTGGTCGACGAGATCTGCGGCGCCCACCCGGGTGCTCAGCTGGACCTCGACGCCGAGCTTGGCCAGCATCGTCGAGAAGTACCGGATGGTGTGGCTGAACTCCTCCTTGCCCGGGATGCGCCGCGCCAGGTCGAACTGGCCGCCGATGAACTCGTTGGCGTCGAACAGCGTCACCCGGTGTCCGCGCTGGGCAGCGGCGACCGCGGCGGCCAGTCCGGCGGGTCCGGCGCCGACGACGGCCACGGTGCGGGTGTGGCGGGCCGGCTCCAGCACCAGTGTGGTCTCGTGTCCGGCGCGTGGATTGAGCAGGCAGGACACCGTCTGGTGGGCGAACGCGTGGTCCAGACAGGCCTGGTTGCAGGCGATGCAGGTGTTGATCTCTGCGGGCCGGTCGGCCGCTGCCTTGCGCACCCACTCCGGATCCGCCAGCAGCGGCCGCGCCATTGAAATCAGCTGAACCTGGGTGTCGGCCAGGATCTGCTCGGCGGATTGCGGCATGTTGATCCGATTGGACGCAACCACCGGAATACCCACGTGTTCGGCCAGGGCGCTGCTGATGTCCACGAATGCGCTGTTGGGCACCGAGGTGACGATCGTCGGCACCCGCGCCTCGTGCCACCCGAACCCGGAGTTGATGATGGTGGCGCCGGCGGCTTCGACGCCGGTTGCCAGCGCGACGATTTCGTCCCAGCTCTGGCCGTCTTCGACATAGTCGGCCATCGACATCCGGTAGCAGATGACGAAGTCGTCGCCGACGGCGGCGCGGGTGCGCCGCACGATCTCGACCGGGAACCGGCGCCGGTTGGCTGGCGAGCCGCCCCAGGAATCGGTGCGTTCATTGGTGCGCGGGGCCAGGAACTGGTTGACCAGATAGCCTTCGCTGCCCATGATTTCGACACCGTCATAGCCGGCTTCGCGGGCCAGCTCCGCACACCGCACGAAATCCGCGATGGTCGACTCCACGCCGCGGCCGGTGAGCGCGCGTGGGCGAAACGGGTTGATGGGGGCCTTGATTGACGACGCGCTCGCCGAAAGCGGGTGGTAGGCATAGCGTCCGGCGTGCAAGATCTGCAGCAGGATCTTGCCGCCCTCGTCGTGCACTGCGCCGGTGACCCGGCGATGCCGTCGGGCCTGGCGCGAGCTGGTCAGGTCGGCGGCGAACGGCAGCAGCCACCCGGTGCGGTTGGGGGCGTAACCGCCGGTGATGATCAATCCGACGCCGCCGCGGGCGCGTTCGGCGAAATACGCGGCCAACCGGTCGATGTGGTGGGCTCGGTCTTCCAACCCGGTGTGCATCGACCCCATCACCACCCGGTTGCGCAGGGTGGTGCAACCGAGGTCCAGCGGGGACAGCAAGTGCGGATACGGGGTCATCGGCGGGCGCCCGCTGAACCCGGGAGGATCAGTTTCGCGACCTGGACGCAGCGCCGGGGTGCGACGCCTTCGGGCAGGTGGCGTGGCTGCCGCGGCGCGGTCCTGAACCACCGCAGCACTCGCCCAACGGTCACCCGGCCATTGTCACAGACCACCGAGGCACCGACTGGACACAGTTACGGGCGTGCCCTTTCGCCGGGTGTATGTGCAACGTCTAGTATCAGTAACCGAACGCTCACCTAGAAGCCCCTTGGGTGAGGCGAAATGCAGCCCATATGTTCATGGAGGACACGTTGAGGAGACGTCCGTGACTTACGTGATTGCCCAGCCCTGCACCGACATCAAAGACAAGGCGTGCATTGAGGAGTGCCCGGTCGACTGCATCTACGAGGGTGCCCGGATGCTCTATATCCACCCCGATGAATGCGTCGACTGCGGTGCCTGCGAACCGGTCTGCCCCGTCGAGGCGATTTACTACGAAGACGACGTGCCCGAACAGTGGGGGCAGTACACGCAGATCAACGCCGACTTCTTCGAGGAGCTCGGATCGCCGGGCGGTGCGGCCAAGGTCGGCCTGACCGAGAACGACCCGCAAGCGGTCAAGGATCTGCCCCCGCAGGGCGAGGACTGAACGCGCCGGTGCACCGCCGGCAGACCGTGTCGGCGTCCTTGCCGGAGTTCCCGTGGGACACCCTGGCCGGCCCGAAGGCCGTCGCGGCCGCCCACCCGGATGGCCTCGTCGACCTGTCGGTCGGCACGCCGGTGGATCCGGTCGCGCCGCTGATCCAGGAGGCGCTGGCCGCCGCGAGCTCGGCGTCGGGTTACCCCGCCACCGCCGGTACGCCGCAACTGCGGCAGGCCGCGGTGTCGGCATTGGCGCGTCGCTACGGTGTCACCGGCCTCGCCGAATCGGCGGTACTGCCGGTGATCGGCACCAAAGAACTCATCGCCTGGCTGCCGACGTTGCTCGGCTTAGGCGCCTCGCACACGGTCGTGGTGCCCGAGCTCGCCTATCCGACCTACGACGTGGGTGCGCGGCTGGCCGGGACGCAGATCGTGCGCGCGGATTCGCTGACCCAGCTGGGCCCGCAGACCCCGGCGCTGGTGTACCTGAACTCGCCGAGTAACCCGACGGGCTGGGTGCTGGGCGTCGAGCACCTGCGCAAGGTGGTCGGTTGGGCCCGCGAGCGCGGCGTGCTGGTGGCTTCCGACGAGTGTTATCTGGGCCTGGCCTGGGCGGCCGAGCCGCTGTCGGTGCTGCATCCGTCGGTGTCCGACGGCGACCATACCGGGTTGCTCGCGGTGCATTCGCTGTCGAAGACTTCGTCGCTGGCGGGTTACCGGGCCGGCTTCGTCGCCGGGGACGCCGCGGTGGTGGCCGAGCTGCTGGCGGTGCGCAAACACGCCGGGATGATCGTGCCGACCCCGGTGCAGGCCGCCATGGTGGCCGCCCTGGACGACGACGACCACGAGAAGCTGCAGCGGGAGCGGTATGCGCAGCGGCGGGCGGCGCTGCTGCCGGCGCTGCGTTCTGCCGGTTTCACCATCGACCACTCCGAAGCCGGGTTGTACCTGTGGGCCGGCCGGGGAGAGGGATGCCACGAAACCGTCGCCTGGCTCGCTGAGCGCGGCATCCTGGTGGCCCCCGGTGACTTCTACGGTCCCGCCGGTGCCGGGCACGTGCGCATCGCGCTGACCGCCACCGACGAGCGCATCGACGCCGCGGTCGCCCGCCTGCGCTAGTTTCCCCTGCTCGTCCGGGGCGCGTCGCCTCTTCGGTCCTGGTCCCCGGGACGGCAGAATGCAACCTGTGACAGATGCGGCAGACGATTCGGTCGGCAAGCTGCGGATCCCGCTGACGTTGAGCGACATCGTCAAACGGGTGTTCCTCGGCAAGCCGCTGATCACCGAGGAGCTGAACAACGAGCGGTTGTCCAATCCCGTCGCCCTCGGCGCGCTGTCCCCGGATGCGATCTCGTCGACAGCCTACGGCCCCGAGCAGATCCTGATCGAACTGCTGCCGCAGGCCGGGCTGGCAGCGTTCGCGTTGCTGCTGCCGATCACCGGGGTCATCCTGTTGATCCTGGTGCTGGTGGCCGCGTCATACCGGCAGGTGGTGATGGCCTACACCCGGGCCGGTGGCTCCTACATCGTCGCGCGGGACAACTTCGGGCCGAAGGTCGCCCAGGTGTCCGCCGCGGCGCTGCTGATCGACTATGTGGTGACGGTGGCGGTGCAGTCCGCGGCCGGCACGGTGGCCGTGGTGTCGGCATTGCCGAAGCTGGGCCCGTTCAGCCTGGAGATCACCATCGGCGTGGTCCTGCTGATCTGCTATCTGAATCTGCGCGGCATGCGGGAGGCGGGCAAACCGTTCGCGGCGGCGACCTATCTGTTCATCCTCATGATCGCCGCCACCATCGTGACCGGCGTTGTGCGGCATCTCGTCTGGGGTCTGCCGACCTACGACGCGCAGCATCTGAGCGGAGCGGTGCCGGTGCAGCACGGCGACGGTCTGGTGATGGGCGCGACGATCCTGGTATTGCTGCGCGCGTTCGCCAACGGCGGTTCGTCGCTGACCGGTGTCGAAGCCATCTCCAACACCGTCGAGGTGTTCCAGAAACCGCAGGGGCGCAATGCCCGTCGGGTGCTCACCGCCATGGCCTGCATCCTGGGTTTCCTGCTGGCTGGTGTTGCCTACCTCGCCTATGCCACCCACGCCACGCCGTACCTCTCCGAATACCCTTCGGTGCTCTCCCAGATCGGACGCGCGGTATTCGGCCACGGCGCCGTGGGCGACGTGTGCTTCTTCCTGGTCCAGGCGTCGACGGCGGCCATTCTGTTCACCGGCGCCAACACCAGTTTCAACGGCTTCCCGGCACTGGCCAGTTTCGTTGCCGAGGACCGGTTCCTGCCCCGGCAGCTGATGAAGCGCGGGCACCGGTTGGTGTATTCCAACGGCATCATCGCGCTGACCGGGCTTTCGGTGGTGCTGCTGGTGACGACCGGCGGATCGGTCAACGCGCTGGTCCCGTTCTACGCGATCGGCGTGTTCACCGGATTCTCGATGGCCGGTTACGGGATGACCAAACACCATCTGCGAGAACGGGAACCGGGTTGGCGGCGTCGGTTGGCGATCAACCTCTCGGCGGGGATCCTGTCGACGGTCGTGGTCGGCATCTTCGCGGTCGCCAAGTTCACCGAGGGTGCGTGGCTGGTGGTGATCGTCTTCCCGCTGCTGGTGTTCATGCTCATCCGGCTCAACCGTGAATACCGGGCCGAGGCCGCCATTCTCGAGATGTTCCGCACCGACCGGCCCGAGCTGGTCAAGTATGCGCGGCACCGGGTGTTCATCTTCGTGAACTCCGTCGACCTGGCCGTGCTCGAAGCGCTGCGGTACGGAAAAGGGCTGCGGGCCGACGAGCTGATCGCGGTGCACTTCATGGTCGACGCGATCCATGCCGCTCAGCTCCGAAAGCGTTGGGAAGACTTCGAACTCGACACCCGGCTGCGGTTGGTGGACTGTCCGGACCGGCGCGTCAACCGCGCCGCCCAGCTGCTGGTCGCGAAGTCGAGCAAAGAAAGTCCCGACACCAACGTGACGGTGCTGCTGCCGCGTCGGACCTATGCGCCGCTGCTGGGGCGGTTGCTGCACGACCGCACCGCGGACAAGATCGCCCGAGCCGTCAGCCTCATCCCCGACGCGGCGGCCACCATCGTGCCCTACGACGTGCAGTCCCGGATCAAGGATGCCTACCCCGAGCGCTTCGAACAGCGCATCGCCCGCGAGATCGACAAGCTCGAGGCGTGGATCTCCCAGGGTGAGGACCGGCGCGTCGAGAATTACGAACATCCGGCCTCGTCGTCCTCGGTGATCACGGTGGCCGGGCTGATCCCCGGCCAGCGGGCCACTGTCGAGGGGCGGGTCACCGAGGTCGAGGACATCGCCAAGCGCCGCGGGACGTTCCGGTGGATCGTGCTCGGCGACGACAGCGGAGAGGTACGCATCAGGTTCCGTCCGGGACGCGGCGGCGACGACATTGCGCCCGGCCAACTGCTGCGCGTCACCGGCAAGGCCCGGCAGAGCGGGAATCGGCCGATGTGGATGGTCGACCCCAGCTATAGCGTGGTCGAGGAGCCCGTGGAGACCCACGACGCAGGAGGGGCGGGTGCAGCCGGCGAGACCGGCTGACTCTAAGTTCGACAGGACTTGATGATTGGGGAGGAAGCCGTGCAGCGGATCGCAGCGGTACTGGTGTCTCTGGCCGGGGTGGTGTTCACCGCCAACGGCTACCGGCCGCTGAGCAAACGCGGGTACGGGGCCGGATATGCGTTCGGCTTCGGGCTGTTCGCCTCCGAACTTCCGCTGCCGTCGCTGGCCGCACACTTCGCGGCGCTGGCCGCGCTGTCCCGGGGGTTGCCGGCCCGCGTGCTCGGGTTCAGCTGGCTGCTGTCGGCGGCGTCCTGGCTGGGCCTGCTGGGTCTGGCCCGCGCCGGACGGCAGGCCGACGAACCCCTGACCGCAGCACTGGATGAAGGCCTGGGTCCCGGCCGCCGCACCGAGTCCGGCGACCTGTGGAAGCGGCCGGCGCCCGACGGTGCGACGGCGAAGAAACCCGGCCCGGCCCGCATGCTGCGGATCTGGCGCGATTACGCGCACGACTCCGACATCAGCTACGGGGAGTACGGTTCGCGCAACCACCTCGACATCTGGCGACGGCCCGATCTGGACCGTGGCGGCAAAGCCCCTGTGCTGCTGCAGGTGCATGGCGGCGCCTGGATGGTGGGAAACAAACGCGGACAAGCGCATCCGCTGATGAGTCACCTGGCCGAGCTGGGCTGGGTCTGCGTATCGGTCAACTACCGGCTCAGCCCGCGGTCCACCTGGCCCGACCAGATCGCGGACGTCAAGCGCGCCATCGCCTGGACCAAGGAACACATCGCCGAGTACGGCGGCGACCCGGACTGGATCGCGATCACCGGCGGTTCGGCCGGCGGGCACCTGTCCTCCCTTGCCGCACTCACCCCGAACTACCCGTTGTTTCAGCCGGGCTTCGAAGAATTGGACACCCGGGTGCAGGCGGCGGTGCCGTTCTACGGGTTCTACGACTTCACCCGCGACGACGCGGTACATCCGATGATGCACGCGATGATGGCCAAGCGGGTGTTCAAGCTCGGCCGCAAGGAGATCGTCGAACCGTTCCGCCTGGCGTCGTCCATCACGCACGTTTCCGAGGACGCGCCGCCCTTTTTCGTGTTGCACGGCGTCAACGACTCGCTGATCCCGGTGGAGCAGGCCCGCAGCTTCGTCGCGCGGCTGCGCGAGGTCAGCCGCCAGCCGGTCGTATACGCCGAATTGCCTTGTGCTCAGCATGCTTTCGACATCTTCGGCTCCGCCCGGGCCGCGCACGCCGCGGTGGCGGTGGAGCAGTTTCTGGCCGAGGTCTACACGGCCGCGCATGCCAAGGACAGCGCCACCGCCGCTACCTAGCCGCTGCGTGGGCTGCGCTCGTCGAGCAGCCTGATCACCTGGGCGGCGAGCTCGTCGATGTCGGCGCCGGTGGTGTCGAGCACCAGGTCAGCGTTCTCCGGGGGCTCGTAGGGCGCATCCACCCCGGTCAGGCCTTTCAGTTCGCCGCTGCGCGCCCGCGCATACAGCCCCTTGGGGTCGCGCTTCTCGCACTCTTCGAGCGAGGTGGAGATGTGCACCTCGATGAACGGCAGTTTGGCGGCGTCGTTGAGGGCGCGGGCGGTTTCGCGGTCGGATTTGAGCGGCGACACCAGCGAGGCGAGGGCCACCACGCCGGCGTCGGCCAGCAACCGTGTCAAATGCCCTACCCGCCTGATGTTTTCGGTGCGGTCGCCGGGGGAGAAGCCCAGATCGTCGGACAGTCCGTGGCGCAGGTTGTCGCCGTCGAGCAGGTAGGCGACGCGCCCGGATTCGACGAGCGCACGTTCCACGGCCACCGCGACGGTGGACTTCCCTGATGCCGGCAGACCGGTGAACCAGATGGTGGCACCCGGCTGCCCGGTCGCCTTCCAACGGTGCTTGCGGTCCAACGCCGAAGGGTGCCAACGGATGTCGGTGCGCTGGCTGGCGCCCGGCTTGACCTCCCGGGCCTCGATGATGGTGCCGGCGCCGACGGTGTCGTTGGTGGTTTCGTCGATGAGGATGAACGCGCCGCTGTCGCGGTTGTCGGTGTAGGGATCTGCGATGATGATCGAGCTGGTCCGCAGCGTCACGGTGCCGATGTCGTTGAGTGTCAACTCAACCGGCTGGTCGATCTCGTCGAGCGTCTCGGGGTCCAGGCGCGAGTGCAGTTCCTGCACGGTGGTCCGCACCGTCCGGGTGGTCTGCTTGAGCGCCAACCGGTCGCCGGCCCGCAGCGGGTTGTCGATGAACCAGCACACGGTGGCGTCGAGTTCCCGGGCCAGCACCGGCAGGACCGCGTCCTCGGCCCCGCTGACCAGGACGTCGCCCCGGCCGACGTCGATATCGTCTTCCAGTTCGATCGACACCGAAAGCGGTGCCACCGCGGTCTTGCGGTCGTCGTCGAGGGTGTCCAGGGCCGTCACCGTCGACGTGGTGCCCGCGGGCAGCGAGATCACCGGGTCGCCGACGCTGAGCGTGCCCGCCGCCAGCCGCCCGGTGTAGCGGCGGCGCTGGTGGTCGGTCGGGCGCGAAACCCACTGCACCGGCAGGCGCAGCCGGGAGGCTTCGGCCTGCGGCGCGGCCAGCTCGACGCCCTCCAGGTAGTCCAGCAGCGTGGGGCCGTCATACCAGGGTGTCCGGTCGGAACGGTGCACGACGTTGTCGCCGTGTTTGGCCGCGAGCGGGATCACCTTGAGGTCCACCTCGCCCAACCGTCCCGCGACCTGACTCAGTTGCTCCTCCACCTCGGCGAACTTAGCCTGGTCGAAGTCGATCAGGTCGATCTTGTTCACCGCCGCGACAAAGTGCTTGATACCCAACAACTTTGCGATCCGCGCGTGCCTGCGGGTCTGGCGGAGCACGCCTTCGCGCGCATCCACCAACAGGACCGCGACGTGCGCGTTGGAGGCCCCGGTGAACATGTTGCGGGTGTAGCGCTCGTGGCCGGGGGTGTCGGCCAGGATGTAGCTGCGGGTCTCGGTGGAGAAGAAGCGGTAGGCGACGTCGATGGTGATGCCCTGCTCGCGTTCGGCGCGCAGACCGTCGGACAGTGCCGCGAGGTCGGCGACGCCCTCGTCGTCGGTGACGGCTTCGAGGTGGTCCAGCGGCAGGCTGTCGGTGTCGTGCAGCAGCCGGCCGATCAGGGTGCTCTTGCCGTCGTCCACCGAGCCCGCGGTGGTGATCCGCAGCAGCTGACGCGTCACACCCTTGGGATGCACGATCTTGTCGACCTTCTCGGCCTTCTCGGAAACAGTCATCAGAAGTACCCTTCTCGCTTGCGGTCCTCCATCGCGGCGGCCGACGTGCGGTCATCGGCCCGCGTCTCGCCGCGCTCGGACACCGTGGCCGCCGAGATCTCGGTGATCACACCGGTGATGTCGGTGGCTTCGGAGCGCACCGCTCCGGTGATGGTCAGGTCGCCGACGGTGCGGTACCGCACCCATTCCTTCTTCGCTTCTTCGCCGTCGGCCGGGCTGGTGTACTCCGACACCGCCAGCAGGATGCCGTCCCGCGCGAACACCTCGCGCTCGTGCGCGTAGTAGATCGACGGTATTTCAAGGTCTTCCAGCTCGATGTAGCGCCACACGTCGAGTTCTGTCCAGTTGCTCAGCGGGAACACCCGGACCTGTTCGCCCTTCTTGATCCGGCCGTTGTAGAGCGACCACGGCTCCGGACGCTGCGCGCGCGGATCCCACTGGCCGAACTCGTCGCGGAAACTCAGAATCCGTTCTTTGGCCCGGGCGCGTTCCTCGTCGCGGCGGGCGCCGCCGAACGCCGCGTCGAAGCCGCCTGCTTCGAGTGCGTCGAGCAGGGTGCGGGTCTGGGCCCGGTTGCGGGAAGCCGACGGGCCGGGATCGGGTACCCGGCCGTTGTCGATGGACTCCTGCACCGACGCGACGATCAGCTTGTGGCCCTCGCCGGTGACCCGGCGGTCCCGGAACTCGATGACCTCGGGAAAGTTGTGCCCGGTGTCGACGTGCATCACCGGGAACGGCAACGGCAGTGGCCGAAATGCCTTCTCCGCCAGCCGAAGCAGCACGATGGAGTCCTTGCCGGCGGAGAACAGCAACACCGGGCGCTCCAGCTCGGCGACCACTTCGCGGATGATGTGGACCGCCTCGGCTTCCAGCAGTCGCAGCTCGTCGACACGCCGCGCTTCTACCGCTGTCGTCATCGGTGCGGCTCCTGTCCGTTTCGCCGTGCATCGTGGTTGGCACGAATCATGTTGGTAGTCCTTCTCTTTCGGCGTCAGCGCGATAACGGTCCACCCAGTCGTCGGAACGCTGATCGGCTTGGCGCTGCAGTACCGGTTCGGGTGCCAGCCGGGGATCGAGGCCCAACTGCTCCAGGATGTCGCCCACTACCTGAGTCAGGTTGCGCCACAACACCGGATAGGAGATCTCGATCGGCTTGACGTTTTCCTCGGCGAACCAGTTCTGCCAGCCTTCCTCCTGCGCCCGCAGCATTGTGACGACGTGCGCGATCGCGCCGGCGTGATAGGTGGCGCGGGCGTCGCGGACCGGGTCGGGCCGTCCGCGCCAGACCCGGGTCTGCACCGCACGCCAGAACGACACGGCCTGCGAGATGACATCGGGGCGGTGGATGTGGATGAGCAGCGGATCCTCGCCGACCACGTCGCGGATAGCCGACAACAGCCCCTCGCCGGAGCGGTCCGGCAACGCGGCGGCCCGGTCCAGCAGTAGTGGCGTCTGGTTCCACATCAGCTTGCCACCCCACACGCCGTTGGGCGTGCGGCCCACCGTGCGGATGTAGTCGCGCCAGATTTCGGCAGGTGCGAGGTCGGGTTTGCCCTCGTCCAACGGATCCAGCAGGCTCAGGATCGACTCGTCGTCGACGTCGGCGAACCACTGCCGGGGCTGCGGGGACTGACTGGTGCTGGGCAGGTACTGAAAGAACTCCTGTGGTTCGCCGGCCACCCCGGTCGCGCGCAGCGATTCGACCAGCAGGGTGCTCCCGCTGCGCTGGGAAGCCAGCACCAGATACGACGAGGGATGATCGACCACGATCGCAGCCTAACCGGACGCAAAACCGCTGCAACTCTTGCCGTTACGTTCAGCGTGAGGATAACTATTGCGCCTCGGCCCTGCCGGCGGGCAAAAGTGACGCCGACGGCCGGGCTCGGCTCACCGACTCCGCAACGGGCCGCGACGCGTGGTGTCGCTGGCGAATCCGCGCACCACGTGCGCGCTGACGAATTCGGCCACCACTGCGGGATCGCCCATATCGCGGATCGGTGAGGCAGTGCTGAACAACGAGAACAGGATTCGGGCGAACCATTCGCCGGCCGATTCGACGTCGAGGTCTTTGCGGACCTCACCGGTGAGTTTCGCGGCCGACAGGTAGGGCGCGAAGAAGTCGATGCATTCCCGCAACAGCACCGCGGCGTCCTTGGTCAGCAGCAGGCTGATCGCATCTTCGTCGAAGTACTCCTCAGAGGCGATGGCCCTGCGGGCCTGGGTGACGAACACCGCAGCATTGGCGAGTTTGTCCTCCAGCGAACTGCCCGGCGCCATCGCCCGGGACATCTCCCGGTAGAACTGCTCGGAGGCATGTTCGGCGCACGCCTCCAGAATCTCGCCCTTGTCGCGGAAATACTCGTAGATGGTGCTGCGGGACACCCCCGCCTCTCGGGCGATGTCGACGATCGTCGCCTTCAACAGCCCGTGCTTGCGGAAGCAGGCATACGCGGATTCCAGGATGAGGTCACGCGTCGCGGTGGAAGTGGAAGCCTGGGTCATCGGGCTAGCCGTCCCGGGCGAGGATCAGCCCACTGGTGGGCACCCCGGTGCCCGAGGTGACCAGTACGTGCTCGACACCCTCGACCTGGTTGTACGACGTGCCGCGGACCTGCCGGACACCTTCGGTGATGCCGTTCATGCCGTGGATGTACGCCTCGCCGAGCAGGCCGCCGTTGGTGTTGATCGGGAACTCACCACCCAGCGACAGCCGCTCCACGGTGGCGAAGTCCTTGGCCTCGCCGCGCCCGCAGAAGCCGAGTTCTTCCAGCTGGGTGAACACGAACGGCGTGAAATGGTCGTAGATGAACGCGGTTTGGATGTCGGCCGGTTTGAGCCCGGAGTCACGCCAGAGCCGGTGGGCGACGACGCCCATCTCCGGGAGTCCGGTGATGTCGTCGCGGTAGTAGCTGGTCATCATCTCGCCGTTGGCTGCCGCGCCCTGGGCGGCCGCCGCGATGATCGCCGGCGGTCGACGCAGGTCGCGCGCCCGCTCGGCGCTGGTGACCACCAGCGCCACGCCACCGTCGCTCTCCTGGCAGCAATCCAGCAGGCGCAGCACGGGTTCGACGATCCAGCGCGAGTTCTGATGGTCTTCCAGCGTGATCGGACGCTCGTAGAACCACGCGTCGGGGTTGCGGGCGGCGTGCGCGCGGTCGACGACGGCGATGCGCCCGAAGTCCTCGTTGGTGACGCCGTAGGTGGACATATAGCGCTGGGCGTGCAACGCCACCCACGCCGCCGGCGTGATCAGACCGAACGGCGCATAGTGCGCCATGAACAGCGGCGTCTCGGCACTGGTGCGCCCGCTGCCGCCGAACCGGAAACCCGAGCGCTCGTTGAAGGCCCGCCAGCACACCACCACGTCGGCGACGCCGGTCGCGACCGCCATCGCGGCGTGCACCACGGTGCCGGCGGCCGCGCCACCGCCGTGGTGTACCCGGCTGAAGAAGCTCAGATCGCCGATGCCGACGTTGCGGGCAATCTCGATCTCGTCACTGGAATCCATGGTGAAGGTGACCATGCCGTCGACATCGGCCGGCGCCAGACCGGCGTCGTCGAGCGCGGCACTGACTGCCTCGCAAGCTAATTGGAGCTCGCTGCGGCCGGACTCCTTGGAGAACTCGGTCTGCCCGATCCCGGCTATTGCACAGTGGCCGGCGAGGGTGCCCCGTTGCGTGCTGCTCATGCCTGCGGCCCGTCCAGCAGACTGAGCACCGCGGTGCCCGAGACGTGATCGCCGAGATTGTTGGAGCCGCGGAAGGTGACCTCGACGAAATTCTCGCCGTCCTGGCCGGGGTTCTTGGCGGACACGCTGCCGGTGAAGCTCAGCGTGGAGCCCGGAAAGCACGGCACGCCAAGGCGAATCGCGAGGTTCTTCACCATCGCCTCGGGGCCGGCCCAGTCGGTGAGGAACCGCACGCAGTACCCGTTGGTGGTCAGGATGTTCATGAACAGGTCGGGGGAGCCCTGCTTCTTGGCGTAGTCGCGGTCGTGGTGCACGGGCATGAAGTCGCGTGAGGCGATCGCCCCGGCCACGATCTTCGTGGTGTCGACAGTGATTTCGAGGGGACTGAGCTCGTCACCGACCTCGATGTCAGCCCACTTCAACGTGCTGGTCCGGCTGGCGGTGGTCGTCATCTAGCGTCCTTCCGAATAGGTCGCGCCGAGGCGGGCAAGTTGCTGGGAGGCCGGGCCCAGGGTCAGCTCGTTGTGCTTGGCCCACAGGAAGTAGCGGTGCAGCGGATAGGTGGTGTCGATCCCGATGCCGCCATGCACGTGTTGGGCTGTGGCGGTGACCCGGGCCCCGGCGTCGGCGGCCCAGAATTTGGCGATGCGGGCCGCCCGGTCGGCGGATTGCCCGGCGCCGATCAGCCACGCCGCATGCCAGGTGGTCCAGCGGATCGCCTCGACATCGATGAAGGCGTCGGCCATCCGCTGTTGCACGGCTTGGAAGCTGCCGATCGGCCGGCCGAATTGTTCCCGCCCGGTGGTGTATTCGGCGGCGATGTGCAGGGCCCGGTCGGCGACGCCGAGCTGGACCGCGCACAGCGCGACCAGAGCGCGCGTGTACAGCGCCGCTACGTCGACGTCGATCCGGTCGTCGTCGGAAACGGTTGCACCGGCCAGGAGTACGTCGGCGTGCGGTTCGCGATCGGTGGTCGGCACCGCCCGGACCTCGACCCCGGGTGCGTCTGTCGCCACCAGGAACACCGCGACGTCCCCGTCGTCGACCGCTGCCGGAATCAGCACCGTGTCGGCCAGTTGCGCAGCCGGCACCAGTTCTTTGGCCCCGTCCAGGCGCCAGGTCGCGCCGTCGCGGCGGGCGGTGGTGGCCGGACGTGTCGGGTCGGACCGGCCGGGTTCGGCCAGGCCCGCCGTCAGGATGCGTTGCCCGGCAATGACATCGGGCAGGAAACGGTGCTGTTGGCCGGGATTGCCGTGCCGGGCGATCGGGTCGGCGCCCAGCACCAGCGTCGGGTAGGCCGGCACCGGGGCCACCGCCCACCCGACTTCGGCCAGCAGCACGCCGAGTTCCACGAAGCCGCCACCGTTGCCGCCGAACGATTCCGGCAGTGCGGTCCCGAGCAGGTCGACGGTGGCGAGCTCCTTCCACAGGGCCTCGTCGTAGCGCGTGTCACCGGCCTCCAGTTCGGTGAGCCGTTCCGGTGTGGCCCGGCGATCAAAGATCTCCCGGGCCAGCTTGGCGATGGTTTCCTGCTCTTCGGTGAAGGTGAAATCCATGGCTACCGACTCGGCCGGAACTGGTGCAGCGTCAAGTCGTTGTCGTAGGTCTGGAAGTACAGCTGCACCGGCATACCGACTTCCACCTCAGCCGGATCGATGTCGGTCAGGTTGGATACCAGCCGAACCCCTTCCTCGAGTTCGACCAACACCACGATGTAGGGGTAGTCGAAGAACGGGACGCGCGGCTGGTGCGGCATCACGTAGCTGTACACCGTGCCGCGCCCGGACGCCTCGATCGGCTCCCACTCCAGCGAGCGGCACTGCGCGCACATCGGCCGGGGCGGGTGCCGCAGGGTCGCACAGCCGCTGCAGCGCTGGATCAGGAGTTTGTTCTGCTTCAATCCGTTCCAGAAGAACTCGGTGTCGGCGCTGATGGTGGGCGCCATCCGGGTGGCCATCAGTTGGCCGGCTTGAATCGCAGGACCCGGAAACGTTGTCGCCCAAGCACTTCGCCGTCCTGATTGGTATAGGTGGTCAGCCAGGTCAGGAAGAACCCGGTGCCCAGCGCCGTCTTCTTCTCCTCCGACACCGACTCGTAGACCGTCGTCGCGCTGATCAGGTCGCCCAGCCGCGGATAACGCTCGATCTCGAATTCGGAATTGGTGGCCACCGTACTGCGGTATCCGGCCTCGTCCAGGAAAGCCGTTGGGTTGCTTCTGATTTCGACGGGCGCGCCCCCGCGGTCCCCGATCCCGTCCAGCTTCGGCGAGGGCATGGTCCAGGTCTGCAGCATCACCGGCGGCGAGACGATGCCACCGAACCGCGAGGTCGCCGCGAAATCAGGGTCGATGTACACCGGATTCAGGTCGTCCATGGCGCAGGCCCAGTGCCGGATCATCGGCTGATTGACCGGATCTGGAGCCACCGAGGGCTTTCCGGTGCCGCCGGTCGGTTTGCCGACCAGGGCCCGCACCCTGTCTTGCACTTCTGCGTCGGTCACTTAGGTCGATCCTCCTTTGTCTGCGGCCGCGCGAAGATCACGAGGTGCGCGCGGCATGCGCAGTCCCGCCATCGCGATGATGTCACGCTGGATTTCATTGGCGCCGCCGCCGAACGTGTTGATCACGGCCTGCCGGTACGCCGATTCCAGGGCGCCCCGCAGCGGAGCGTCCGCGCCGCGGCGCACTCCGTTGCCGTCGAGCACCTCGAGCAGCTGACGGGCCACCTGCTGGGTGAGTTCGGTGCCGAACACCTTCGCCGCCGAAGCTTCACCCATGTTCAGCACACCTTTGGTCATCGCGGCGTTCACCCGCAGATTGACCAGCTTGTAGGCAGCGACCTCAGCTTCGACCCGGGCCAGTGCCAGCTGGACCCAGGGTTGGTCGATGACGCGGGCACCGTCGAGTTCGGTCTCGGTCGCCCAGGCCACCGTCTTTTCGAACAACGGCTCGAGTGCGCCCAGGTTGCCCAGCGCGGCGCGTTCGAAATTCAACTGGGTGGTAATCAGTTCCCACCCCTGGTTCTCCTCGCCGACCAGCGCGCTGACCGGAACCCGCACGTTGTCGTAGAACGTGTAGAACGTCGAGATGCCCGGCATGGTGTGCAGCGGCTGCCAGGAGAAACCCGGCGCCGACGTCGGCACGATCAGAATCGAGATTCCCTTGTGCTTCTTCACATTCGGATCGGTGCGGACCGCCAGCCAGATGTAGTCGGCGTAGGCCGCGCCACTGGTGAACATCTTCTGGCCGTTGATGACGTATTCGTCGCCGTCGCGGACGGCGGTGGTGCGCACCGAGGCCAGGTCACTGCCTGCGCCGGGTTCGGAGTAACCGATCGCGAATTCGACGCTGCCGTCCAGAATGGCCGGCAGGAACTTCTGCTTCTGCTCCTCGGTGCCGCGCTGCATCAACGTCGGACCGACGGTATTGAGCGTCACCAACGGGATCGGTGCCCCGGCCCGGCGGGCCTCCTCGCCAAAGATGTACTGCTCGATTGCCGAAAAACCCTGTCCACCATATTCTTTAGGCCATCCCACGCCAAGCAGGTTGGCCGCTGCCAGCGCGCGTACGCAGTCCCGGACAGCGGGGCCGCCCTCGATGTTCTTGCCGATCGCCGCGACGCGTTCGGGTGTCATCACCTGTTGCAGTGTGGCACGCATCTCGGCGCGCAGCCGTTGCTGTTCCGGGGTGTATTCGAGATCCATGTCTCAGACCCCCAGCCGTACCGGCATCCGCTTGACCCCGGGCACCATCGTGGCCTTCATCCGGTCGACGTCGCCGACCAGGTCCAGGCGCGGGAAGCGCCGCAGCAACTCCTCGAACAGCACGGTCGCCTCCAGCCGCGCCAATTGCGCACCGATGCAGGAATGTTCACCGCAGCCGAACGCGATGTGCGGATTCGGATGGCGCGTGACCTTGAAGTCCTCTGAGTCAGCCCCGAATACGTCTTCGTCGCGGTTGGCCGACCCGTAGAGCATCGTCACCACGTCGCCGGCCCGGATCAGCCGGCCGCGAATGTCGACGTCGGCGGTCGCCACCCGCGACATGCTGACCACCGGGCTGTTCCACCGCAGCATCTCTTCCACTGCGACCGGAATCGACGTGGGGTCCTCGACCAGCAGGCGGGCCTGGTCGGGGTGGTTGATCAGGGCCAGGGTGCCCAGCGCTATCAGGTTGCGGGTCGTCTCGTTGCCGGCCACCAGCAGCAGGAAGGCGAAGTTGAGCAGATCCTCGTCGCTGAGCCGGTGCTCGTCGATCTCGGCCGCCGCCAGCACCGAGAGCAGGTCGTCGCGTGGATCGGCGCGCCGGGCGGCGATCAGCTTCTGGAAGTACTCGAACAGCTGGCCCATGGCCACGAACGCGTCGAGTTCGATCTCGGGGTCGGCGGTCCCGGTGGCCGCGTCCGACCAGGTCCGGAACTGCTCCCAATCCTCGGCGGGCGCACCGATCAGCTCGGCGATCATCCGGGTGGGCAGCGGGGCGGCGATCTCCTCGGCGAATTCGTGCACCGTGCCGGGTTCGACCTCGTCGAGGATGCCGCGCACGATCTCGCGGATCTTGGGCTCGAGCACCGAAACCCGGCGCCGGGTGAAGCCGGCGTTGATCAGCTTGCGCATCTGCCGGTGCCGCGGCGGATCGGTGAAGATGAGGTTGCCGTCCTGCACCGGGTTCGGCATGTCCGGGTCCGGAATGCTGATGCCCTTGGTGGAAGTGAACAGCGCCGGGTTGCTCGACACGAACCGGATGTCCTCGTACTTGAGCAGCGCCCAGAATCCGGTCACGTCGTTCCAATGCACCGGCGATGTCGCACGCAGCTCCCGGTAGGCCGGATACGGGTCGCCGGCATAGAACTCCGGTGAGTGCAGCGGGATGTCGGTGTGCACGGCGGGGCGTTCCTCCGATCCGACACATTTATCGAAAGTGTCTTGTGCATTGTGTCTACTCTGCTGGTAATCGCGCTGTCAACACGCCCGCAACACCATGAAACAGCGCAGAATTCAGTTGTGCAGTGATTGACGCCCGGGTTCGGCGGGTGTACACCAGGGGAATAGATGACCGAATCATCGATCCCTGGGGTGAGGAAGCAGATGGCTGTGTTACCGGCGCTCGTGGACAGCTACCAGCTCTACATCGACGGGCGCTGGGTCGAACCGGAGAACGGTCGCTACGACGACATCTCGCCGGCCACCGAGCAGGTCATCGCCACCGCACCCGACGCGAGCACCGGCCAGGTCGGCGATGCGATCGGCGCGGCACGGCGCGCATTCGACGACGGCCCCTGGGCCGGTTCGACACCCGAAGACCGGGCGAGGTGCCTCACCCAACTCGGGGAGGCGCTGCTCAAGCACGCCGACGACTTCTTCGCGCTGTCTCAGCAGGAGTGGGGCTGCATCCAGAACGAGCGGCTGATGCAAGTCGACGGGGCGGCGTTCATGTCCATGCACGCCGCCCAGCTGGCCACCCAGTTGGCCGACGACGCTGTGACCGGGATCGGTGCCGGGACCACGCTGCTCCGGCACCAGCCGCTGGGTGTGGTGTCGATCCTGACGCCGTGGAACTTCCCGCACTGCCTCAACGTGATGAAGCTCAACCACGCGTTGGCCGCCGGCGACACCGTCGTCCTCAAGCCTTCGCCGCTGACCCCGCTGGCCGGGCTGGCGCTGGCCCGGCTCATCGACGAGCACACCGACATCCCGCCCGGGGTGGTCAACGTCGTCACCCCGTCCGGCGTCGACGCGGCGAAGCTGCTCACCACCGATCCGCGGATCGACATGGTCAGCTTCACCGGCAGTTCGGTGGTCGGGCGCCAGGTGATGGCGGCCGCGGGCGACACCCTCAAGCGGATTCTCCTGGAACTGGGGGGCAAGTCGGCGTGCATCCTCCTGGACGACACCGAGGTCACCGACGAGATGTTGCAGCAGCTGCTGTTCGACTGTTGCTCGCTGCACGCCGGGCAGGCCTGCATTCTGCAGAGCAGGCTGCTGTTGCCCGATGCCTTGCACGACGACGTCGTGGACCGGTTGGTGGCACTGGCCCGCGAGGTCGAAGTGGGTGACCCGACCGACGCCGCGGTGCAGATGGGCCCGCTGATCAGCGACGCGCAACGCGACCGGGTGGCGGCCCACGTGGCCGGCGCGCTGGACGGCGGAGCCCGGTTGGCGACGGGGGGCGGCCGGCCGGCCGGCTTGGACGTCGGGTTCTACTTCGAGCCGACGATCCTGACCGAGGTCGAGCCGGATTCGGTGATTGCCCAGGAGGAAGTGTTCGGGCCGGTGCTGAGCGTGGTGCGCTACCGCGACGACGACGATGCGGTCGCGATCGCGAACAACTCGCGCTACGGCCTTTCCGGCGCGGTGTGGAGTGGTGACGTGGAGCGGGCGGTGGGCGTCGCCCGCCGGATCCGGACCGGACAGGTAGCGGTCAACGGTTGTGGTGCCGGCGCGGCGCCGTTCGGCGGATTCAAGTTGAGCGGGCTGGGCCGGGAAGGCGGCGGGATCGGCGGGGTGCACCAGTACATGGAGTCGATGGCCATCGGCGTGCCCGCGTGACCGGGCCCCTGTCGGGGCTGCACGTGGTCGAAATCGCCACCGAGATCGCCGGACCGTACGCCGCCAAGTTGCTCGCCGACCTCGGTGCCGAGGTCGTCAAGATCGAACCTCCGGACGGTGATCCGTTGCGCCGGTGGGGGCCTTTCCCCAGCGGGATACCCGACCCGCAGCATAGTGGTCTGTTCGAATATCTCAATGCCGGAAAGCAGTGCATCACACTGGATTTCGCTCAGCCAGGTGACCGGGCGACCGCCGAAGGCCTGATCGCGCGGACCCACGTACTCGTGGAGAACCACGCACCCGGCACGCTGGCGGGCTGGGGCCTGGACACCGTCACGCTGGCGCGGATCAACCCGAACCTGGTGTTGCTGAGCATCTCTCCCTTCGGACAGACCGGGCCGTGGCGTGACCGCCTCGCCACCCCGCTGACCATTCAGGCGGTGTCCGGTTGGATCAGCACCCGGGATCCGCAGCGCCCGCCGGTGCAGGCCGGTGCCCGGATCTCGGAATACGTCGCCGGTGTCTACGGTGGGATGGCCGCATTGACCGCGTTGCGATCGACGGGCTTCCGGCAGGTCGACGTCTCGGAGTTCGAGTCGCTGCTGTCCACCCTGCCGTATCCGATGCTGATGGCCGAGCGGATGAAAAGCCTTGGGCTGGAACCGAATGTCCGGGCGGCACCGATGCTTGGTGTGGTGCGCGCAGCCGACGGGTGGGTCGGTATCAACTGTCTGACCGGGCAGCACTGGCTCGACGTGTGCGCGATGCTGGGACTGCCGGAGTTCGGTGAGCACCAGATCGCCATCATGCTGGGCGGCCCGGAGCGTGCCGAGTTCTTCGCCAAGGCTGCGCCGTTGCTCGCCGCGCAGACGGTGGCCGAACTCGTCGAACTGAGCCAGGCGATGCGGATCCCGGCGGCCCCGGTCAACGACGGCGCCACCATCCTGGATTCGCCGCAGTACGCCGAGCGCGGATTCTTCATCGAGGGCAACGGATTTCGCCGCCCCGGTCCGCCCTTTCGGATGGGCGCCGGTGATGCTGCCCCGCCGCACTGCGCCACTGCGCCGCCCCCGCCGCCGGAATCCCCTTTCCAGGGACTGCGCGTGCTAGATCTGAGTACCTTCTGGGCCGGCGCCTACCTCACCTGCTATCTGGGTGCGTTCGGCGCCGACATCGTCAAGATCGAGTCCATCCAGCGTCCCGACGGCCACCGCTATTCCGGTGCCTATCCCTTCGAGGGTGAGGACTGGTACGAGCGCAGCGCACTGTGGCAGGCCACCAACCTCAACAAGCGCGACCTCACCCTGGATCTGAACACCCGGCGCGGGCGCGACATCGCGCACCGGCTGGCCGCGCAGGCCGACATCGTGGTGGAGAACTTCTCCCCGCGCGTGGTCGAGCAATTCGGCCTGGACTACCAGTCGCTGGTGGCGCTCAACCCGGATGTGATCGCGGTCCGCATGCCCGGCTTCGGACTGGACGGGCCGTGGCGCGACTACGTCGGCTGGGCGCTGAACATCGAGCAGACGTCGGGGATGACGGCGGTGACCGGCTACCCCGACGGGCCGCCGTGCAACCTGCAGGGTCCGGCCGATCCGATCGTCGGCGTGCACGCCGGGGTCGCGTTGCTGGCCGCGCTGGAACACCGGCGCCGCACCGGACAGGGCCAGCTGATCGAGGTCGCCCAGATCGAGGTCGCCGCCTGCGTGACCGCCGAACCGGTGATCGAGTACTCGCGCAATGGTGTGGTGTGCCCCCGTGCCGGCAATCGGCGGCGCGGCTACCTGCAAGGGGTCTACCCGACCCAGGACGGGACGTGGGTGGCGCTGTCGCTGCCCGACGACCCGTCCCTGGACCACGATGTGTTCGACGAACTGGTCACCGCCTGGACCCGTACTCAGCGAGCACAGGTCATCGTCGAACAGCTTCGCGCACAGGACATTCCGGCCGAGCAGGTGGTCACCGGCGACCAGATGTACGAGTTCGCTCAGCTCGCCGCCCGGAATTTCTACGAACGGTTCGAGCATCCCGTCACCGGACCGCGCCGCTTTCCGGGCTGGCCGTTCCGGATCACACCCGGGCCCGGTCGGCACCACCGCACCGCCCCGCCCACCCTCGGTCAGCACAACGACGAAATCCTGCGTGCGCTCGGGCTTTCCGACGACGCACTGGCCGAACTGCGCGACCAGCGGATCATCGGCGAACGGGTGCTGAACGCCTAGCGCCGCGCCGATGCCGTCCTAGACTGCCCTGGACAGAGAGGGGGCGTCGGGCCGGTGCGCAGGGCGTTCAGAGACTTCGTGGTCGGCTGGTGGAACCAGCCGTCGGGTTTCGACTGGACGGTGCAGCAGCTGCGCAACCGCGGATTGCTGCGGCTACACCAGGTGTTCATGGGAATCCTGATGGTGTTCTACGCCGGCATCAGCATCCTCACCGCCGTCTACCCCTACCTGAAGATCCCCGAAGTCAGCTATTTCATCGTCGCGGTGGCGGCGGTATCAGGCATCGGGTGGGCGTTCGGACCGTTCCCCTCCGAGCGGGTTTCGGCGCTGTTCATCCTCGTTTCCAATCTGTGCATCCTCGGCACCGTCGTCAACGTGAGTCAGACGTTCCTGGCCATGCCCGGCTTGACGGTGCTGGCCATCAACGGCTTCTACATCGTTGTCCTGCACGGGCCGCGGGCGCTGACAGCGCATCTGATGTTCTCGGCGGGGTCGATCGGCTGGTGCTACGCCGAATCGTTGCGCCAGCATCTGTTTCCCGGCAACGTCACCACCATCAACCTGCTGATAGTCGTGCCGATCGTCTTGGGATTTCCCGTCGTGATGCAGGCGTATCTGCTGACGCTGCGCACCGGTGCCGTTGCGGCGCTTCACGATCCGTTGACCCGGCTGAACAATCGCCGCGGCCTGGAGAACAGTCTGGACGGCCTGGTGGGTGCGACGGTGACACCGGTGACGGTGCTGACGGTGGATGTCGACCGATTCAAGGCGATCAACGACACCCATGGGCACGAAGTCGGGGACCGGGTGCTCACCACCATCGCCGAGTGCATCCGCGCCGGTGTCGCCGATGCATCGTTGGATACGGCCGCCGCGCGGATCGGCGGCGAGGAGTTCGTGATCGTGCTGCGCGGTGACTCCAGCGCCGGACGCGCGGTGGCCGGTCGGATACATGCCGCGCTCGCCGCGGATGCGACAGCCCCCGGTTTCACCGTGAGCATCGGTATAGCGACCGGCGTCTGCTCGTCGGCGACCGTGCAGAATGTGGTGCACCGTCTCATCGACAGTGCGGATTCGGCGATGTACCGGGCCAAGCGAGCCGGCGGGAACCGGACCGAGGTGGACCGGCGCGAGTCGTCTGAGCTGCACTGATAAGATTTCCAATGCGTTAACGTATCCGATAGAAAGGTGTTCGGCATGGCCGTCGCGATCGACCGTCCGAAACTCGAGGGGAACATCGCCGTCGGCGACAACCGGCAGATCGGTTTCGCCGAGTTCGGGGCCCCGCAGGGGCGCGCGGTGTTCTGGCTGCACGGCACTCCGGGTGCCCGGCGCCAGATCCCGACCGAGGCCCGCATCTACGCCGAACACCACGACATCCGCCTGATCGGTATCGACCGGCCCGGCATCGGCTCCTCGACGCCGCACCGCTACGAAGCCATCTCGGAGTTCGCCGGCGACTTGCGCGCCATCGCCGACACCTTGGGCATCGAGCACATGGCAGTCGTCGGATTGTCCGGGGGCGGACCCTATTCGCTGGCATGCGGCGCGCGGCTGGCTGACCGGGTGGTCGCGGTCGGGGTGCTCGGCGGCGTGGCGCCGACGCAGGGTCCCGACGGCATCAGCGGCGGCGCGATGACACTGGGCGTGCGGGTCGCACCACTGCTGAAGTTCGGTGGCAACCCGCTGCGGATCGGCGCCAGCATGCTGATCCAGGGGATCCGGCCGGTCGCCTCGACCGCGCTTGACATCTACGCGCTGCTTTCGCCTGAGGCCGATCGGCACCTGCTGACCCGTCCCGAATTCAAGGCGATGTTCCTCGACGACCTGCTCAACGGCAGCCGCCGGCAGCTGGCGGCGCCCTTCAACGACGTGATGCTGTTTGCGCGGGACTGGGGATTCCACCTCGACGAGGTGCAGGTACCGGTCAAATGGTGGCACGGCGACCACGACCACATCATCCCGTTCTCGCACGGCGAGCACATGGTCGCCCGGCTGCCCGACGCCGAACTGTTCCACCTGCCCGAGGAGAGCCACCTCGCCGGCCTGGGCCGCGGCGAGGAGATCCTGTCCACCCTGATGAAGATCTGGGACGAGCGTGGCTGACCCGGTAGCCTCGCTCACGTGCTGCTGACCTCGCTGAATCCTGCGGTCGCCACCGCCGACGACATCCCCGACGCGGTCAGCATCGACGGCTTCCGGCTCAGCCGCAGCGACCTGGTCGGCGGCGCGACATCGGTCGCCGAGCGGGTGGCGGGCGCGCGGATGGTCGCGGTACTGGCCGTTCCGACGGCGTCCACGGTCCTGGCGATCGTCGGCTGCCTCATCGCCGGCGTGCCGGTGGTGCCGGTGCCCGCCGACGTCGGCGTGGCCGAGCGCCGGCACATGCTCACCGACTCCGGCGCCCAGGCCTGGCTGGGTCCGGTGCCGGACGATCCCGATGGCCTGCAACACGTTCCGGTCCGCCTGCATGCGCGGTCCTGGCACCGGTACGCCGAACCGGCACCGGATGCGCTGGCGATGGTGGTATACACCTCGGGCACAACGGGTTTGCCCAAAGGCGTGCAGGTGAGCAGGCGGGCCATCGCGGCGGATCTGGATGCGCTGGCCGAGGCCTGGCAGTGGACACCCGACGACGTGCTGGTGCACGGCCTGCCGCTGTACCACATCCACGGTCTGGTACTCGGACTGCTCGGCTCGCTGCGGGTCGGGAATCGGTTCGTGCACACCGGAAAACCGACGCCGGACGGGTACGCGGCCGCGGGCGGGTCGCTGTACTTCGGGGTGCCGACGGTCTGGTCGCGGCTGGCGGCCGAGCCTGCGGCAGCCGAATCACTAAGAGCAGCACGACTTTTGGTGTCCGGTAGTGCGGCGCTGCCGGTGCCGGTGTTCGAACGCCTGGAAGCGTTGACCGGGCACCGGCCCATCGAACGCTACGGTGCCTCCGAATCGTTGATCACCGTGTCCACCCGGGCCGACGGGGAACGGCGCCCCGGTTGGGTCGGGTGGCCGTTGACCGGCGTGCAGACCCGGATGGTCGACGACCACGGCGATCCGGTTCCGCACGACGGGGAAACCGTTGGCAAACTTCAGGTTCGGGGCGCCACCCTGTTCGACGGGTACCTCAACCGCCCCGAGGCCACCGCTGAGGCATTCACCGCGGACGGCTGGTACCGCACCGGCGACGTCGCCGTCGTCGACGACGGCGGCATGCACCGGATCGTGGGCCGGGAGTCGGTCGACCTGATCAAGTCGGGCGGTTACCGCATCGGGGCAGGCGAGATCGAGACCGTGCTGCTCGGACACGCCGACGTGGCCGAGGTGGCGGTGGTCGGCCTGCCCGACGCGGATCTGGGCCAGCGGATCGTGGCCTACGTGGTAGGCCAGGCCGATCCTGCCGAGCTGATAGACCATGTCGCCCAACAACTGTCAGCGCACAAGCGGCCTCGCGAAGTGCGGATCGTGGACTCGCTGCCCCGCAACGCGCTGGGCAAGGTGCTCAAAAAGCAGTTGATCGACGAGGGCTGACGGAACAGCACGGAGGCCACTTCGGCGGTGGTGTCGGTGGTGGCGGTGGTGACCGCAGCGCACCGGCTCGCAGCATCCTGCCAGCACTTCCCAGGCAAACGCGCACCTGCGGGCCGCTACCGTTTTCAGGGTGCCGCCAACCACGCTTGAAGCCGCAGCTCCCGCGTCCAGCCCGATGCGAGCGGTGGCCCTGTCCTGTCTGGTGGGCTCGGCCGTCGAGTACTACGACTTCTTCATCTACGGCACCGCAGCAGCCCTGGTGTTTCCCACGGTGTTCTACCCGCACCTGGGTCCGACGATGGCCACTGTCGCCTCAATGGGCACCTTTGCCACCGCGTTCCTGTCCCGACCGCTCGGCGCGGCCGTCTTCGGACATTTCGGGGACCGGTTGGGCCGCAAGCGAACCCTGGTCGCCACCCTGCTGATCATGGCGCTGTCCACCGTGACGGTGGGTCTGGTGCCCAGCACGGCGACCGTCGGCCTGGCGGCCCCGCTGATCCTGATCGTGCTGCGGGTGCTGCAGGGGTTCGCCGTCGGCGGCGAATGGGCCGGGTCGGCGTTGCTGAGCGCCGAATCCGCGCCGGTCGATCGGCGCGGGTTCTACGGAATGTTCACCGTGCTCGGCGGCGGCATCGCGCTGGTGCTGACCAGCCTGACGTTCCTGGGTGTCAACGCCACCATCGGCGAAGGCAGCCACGCCTTCCTGCAATGGGGGTGGCGGATTCCGTTCCTGCTGAGCGCGGTGCTGATCACCATCGCGCTTTACGTGCGCCTGAACGTCGGCGAGACGCCGGTGTTCGCCGGTCAGCGAACCCACGCGGCCGTGGCCCCGCTGACCGAGGTGCTGCGACTGCAACGCACCGAGGTGATGCTGGCCGGCGGCAGCGTGCTGGGGTGCTTCGCCTTCACCTATCTCGCCAGTGCGTATCTGCCCAGCTACGCGCACACCCAACTGGGGTATTCCCGCAACCTGATCCTGGCCGTCGGGGTGCTGGGCGGGCTGACCTGCCTGGTGTTCGCCGCACTCACGGCCACCCTGTGCGACCGGTTCGGGCGGCGCCGCGTGCTGCTGGTCAGCTGGGCCGCGGCACTGCCCTGGGCGGTGGCGGTGATGCCGCTGATCGATTCGCGTGACCCGGTCCTGTTCGCGGTGGCGATTCTGGGCATGTACGCCGTGTCCGCGAGCTGTTTCGGACCGATTGCGTCCTTCGTCCCCGAACTGTTCGCCACCCGCTACCGCTACACCGCGACGGCGCTGTCCATCAATCTGGCGGGTATCGCCGGCGGTGCGGTGCCACCGCTGGTCGCGGGCTGGCTGCTGGCAGCCTATGGCGCGGCCGGCATCGCGTACCTGTTGCTGACGCTGGCGGGACTGAGCCTGATTTCGGTCTACCGACTGCCGGAAACCAGCGGGACCGAACTCGACGCGCGTTAGTTGGCGTGCAGGTCCGCGTTGAGCGCGATGCCCTGGCCACCGCGCGGCACCACCTCGACCGCGCCGCTCAGCGAGTTGCGTCGGAACAGCAGGTTGTTGCCGCCGGACAGCTCGGCTGCCTTGAGCGTGCTGCCGTCGGGGGTGTTGACCTTGGTGCCGGCGGTGACATACAGCCCCGCCTCCACCACGCAGTCGTCGCCCAACGAGATGCCCAGGCCCGCGTTGGCGCCCAGCAGGCAGCGTTTGCCGATCGAGATCACCTGCTCGCCGCCGCCGGACAGGGTGCCCATGATCGAAGCGCCGCCGCCGACGTCCGAGCCGTCACCCACCACGACACCCGCCGAAATGCGGCCCTCCACCATCGATGCGCCCAGGGTGCCGGCGTTGAAGTTGACGAAACCCTCGTGCATCACCGTGGTGCCCGGCGCCAGGTGCGCACCCAGGCGCACCCGGTCGGCGTCGGCGATCCGCACCCCGGTGGGCAGCACATAGTCCACCATGCGGGGGAACTTGTCGACGCCGTAGACCGTCACCGGCCCGTGCCGGCGCAACCGCGCCCGCACCGCCTCGAAACCCTCGACGGCGCAGGGGCCGCGGTTCGTCCAGACCACGTTGGTCAATACTGCGAACAAACCGCCGGCGTTCAGCCCGTGCGGCGCCACCAAGCGGTGCGACAGCAGATGCAGCCGCAGGTAGGCGTCGTACGCGTCGGCGGCCTGATCGTCCAGCGACCCGATCACAGTGCGCACGGCGATGGTCTCGGTACGGCGGTCGTCGTCGCGTCCGACCAGCGCGGCCAGTTCGGCGGGCACGTCGGAAAGGGCCAACCGGGAGGTGGCGCTGTCGCCGGACTCGGTCAGTTCCGGTGCGGGGAACCACGTGTCCAGGACAGATCCGTCGGATGCCAGCGTCGCCAGGCCGATGCCTGCAGCTCCAGTCACGGCGGTCAGGTTACTTTCCCGCGCGAGCAGACACAAAAGCACCCATTTGCCGGTCAAAATAGGGGCTTTTGCGACTGCTCGGCATACTTGGTGCCGTGTTGGACTTGTGCGGCGACCCGGTGGCGCTGACCGCGGCGTTGGTGGACATTCCCAGTGAATCGCGCGACGAGGCGCGCATCGCCGCCGAGGTGGAGGCGGCCCTGCGTGCCCAGGCGCCCCGCTTCGAGATCGTCCGCAGCGGCAACGCGGTACTGGCGCGCACGGCGCTGGGCCGTCCGACGCGGGTGTTGCTGGCCGGGCATCTGGACACCGTTCCGGTCGCCGACAATCTGCCCAGCCGGCTGGTGGACGGCCAGCTGCACGGTTGCGGCACCGCCGACATGAAAGCCGGGGATGCGGTTTTTCTGCATCTGGCGGCCACCCTCGCCGACCCGGTGCACGACCTGACCCTGGTGATGTACGACTGTGAGGAAATCGAGTCGGCGGCCAACGGATTGGGCCGCATCCAGCGCGAGTTGCCGGAGTGGCTGTCCGCCGACGTGGCCATCCTGGGTGAGCCCACCGACGGCTGGATCGAGGCAGGCTGCCAGGGCACCCTGCGGGTGGTGGTCCGCGCCACCGGTACCCGGGCGCACTCGGCCCGATCGTGGCTGGGCGACAACGCAATTCACAAACTCGGTGCGGTGCTGGACCGGTTGGCCGGCTATCGGGCGCGCAGCGTGGACATCGACGGGTGCGGCTACCGCGAGGGCCTGTCGGCGGTGCGTATCGACGGCGGCGTCGCCGGCAATGTGATCCCGGACGCGGCGGCGGTCACGATCAATTTCCGGTTCGCCCCGGACCGCTCGCCCGAAGCGGCTTTACACCACGTGCACGAGGTGCTGGACGGGCTGGACGTCGAGATCGATCTGACCGACTCCGCGGCGGGCGCCCTTCCGGGCCTCACGCATCCCGCGGCGAAGTCTCTGGTCGAGGCCGCAGGGGGACAGGTCCGGGCCAAGTACGGGTGGACCGACGTGTCCCGCTTTGCGGCACTGGGCATTCCGGCGGTCAACTACGGTCCCGGCGATCCCAATCTGGCACACAAGCGTGACGAGCGGGTGCCCGTCGCCAACATTGCGGCGTCAGTAGAGATACTGCGCCGCTACCTGAGCCGGTAGCAGGCTGTGGCGCACCTCGCTGCCGCGGACTCGACGGCCCGGTCCGCGTCGTTGCGCGCTGAGCAGCGGCCTCAGCCCTGCGCCTGAGCCGCGGCGTCGGCCGCTGCCGCGCCCATCCCGATCGCGGCGAATTCGTCGGCCACCGCTCGCAGGCCGGCGGTGTCCCGGCCGGCCAGTGCGCGCGCATGCCGGACGACGATTTCGCCTACCTTGCAGTCGATTTCAGTGGCGAGCCGGGTGACCGGCTCGACGGCCCGGACATCGCCGAGCCGGACGGCGTCATGCCAGGCGAGCAGCGCCACCGCCGACTGCCCGGCGCGTTCGGCCATCCGGGCGGCGTCGCGCGCCGCCGACGTCGCACCCATCCGGTCGCGCGCCGTCGCCCTGGTCCACGCGCGCGCCTGACCGAGTTCGGGGGCGAACAGCGCCGACTTGGTCCCGTGCCGGTTCTCCGCGCGCCGCAACGCTTTCGCCGACCCCGGGATGTCACCCCGGCGCGCGATGGCGGTGGTCAACAAGATTAGCGACAGCGGACCCCAGGAGTAGCCCGAACGTTCCAGCTCGGCGGCGGCGGGCTCCAACAGCTTTGCGGCAGCACCGAATTCACCTCGGACGTTCAGCACCAGGGCGATCAACACCTCACCGATGGCCCGGCCCGGTTGCTGCAGTTCGGCGAAGTCGGTGAACTGCTGAGCCAGGGTCTGCGCCTGCGCGACCTCGCCCGCCATCAGCAGCGAGGTGATCTGTGCCAGTCCCGCGGTGAACCGCAGCAGTCCGGGATGCTCTGCTGCCGTTGCCTTGTCGACCAGGGCCCCGACATCGGCGAAGCGTCCCATCCGCGCCGACGACAACGCGGCGGCACTGGCGGCCCACGCCACCGCCATGTCGCCGGCCGACGGCGCGGCCAGCACGTCGGTGGCCACGGCGAGGGCACGCTGCAGATTTCCCGAGTTCATGGCGAAGGTAGCGGTCAGCCCGTCCAGCACATTCTGGGCGGCCGGCTCGGTCACCCGATTGCGGGTCGTCTGCAGGAACGCGGTGGCCTTCTCCGGCTCGCCCAACATCCAGAACTGGTTGGCCGCCCGCGGCACCGCCCAGGCCATCAGATCGGCTTCGGACAAGTCGGCAGGCTGAACCGCCGCCAGCACCTGGCCCGCGTCACGGCCGCGTCCCTGCCAGGCCAGTGCCTGGCCCAGCACCAGCCGGGCATCCAGCCCGCCCGATCGGTCCAGCGCGGCGCGCGCCAACCGTTCGGCAAGCCACAGATCGCCGAGCCGCAGCGCCTCTTGCGCGGCGGCGACCACCTCGGCGACCGGCTGCAACGCGTCGCAGTCCAGCGCCAGCGACGCCAGCCGCAACCGGTCGCTGGGGTGCTCGCACGGGTGTCCGGAGAGCAACTCGACCAGCTCGGTGCGCCGTCGTCGCAGCACGTCGCCACCCGAGGTCGCCCGGACGCGCTCGCCGAACAGCGGATGGGCGATGTAGGCGACCGGCTCGTCGTCATTGCGTACCCGGGTCTCGGCGGCGCCGAGGTCCGTTGCCTCCTCGACCGCGCCCTCGCCGGCCAGCACGGCGAGATCGGCCAACGTCAGCGGCTCGACCAGGGCCAGGTAGTCCAGCACCGAACGGGCCGGCGCCGGCAGCTCGGCGAGGAATTCGTCGACCTCCGCCGCGGTGGTCAGCCCACCCGGCGGAGCGATGTCGATGCGGTCCAGCAGGCCGTCCGTCCACAACGCGGCGATGGCGGCCGGTGCCGCGTCCGCCCGCGCGGTGACGATCATCCGGGCGGTGCCGGCGCGGGCGAGCTGGTAGACCAGGGTCGCCGACAGGATGTCCAGGTCGTGGGCCTCGTCGACGACGAGCAGCAGATCGCTCTCCTGGGCGGCCCGGGTCAGCGACGTCCGGGCGGCCCGCAACAGTGCGGCCGGTTTCCCGATGTCGGCGAATTCGATCAGATGTCCGAAGGCGCCGAAGGGCACCACCTGCTCGGTGGGGGTCCCGATGACCCAGCGGGTGACGGTGTTCGGGTGCTCGGCGCAGCAGCGTTCGGCGGCCAGTCGGGCCAGCGTCGACTTGCCGACGCCGTCGGGTCCGACCACGATCCCGCCCCCGGATTCCCGCAACGCGCCGTGCAGCCGCTCCAGCGCCTCGGTGTGTTGCGGGACGTTCCAGCGGATCGGCACTGTTCGACTTTATGGCAACTGCGCAGTTGGTCTACGTTGCGGTGATGCCCTCAGACAACAGCGACGGCGGCCGGCGGGCGGTGGCCGTCTACTGCGCTGCCACGCCGACGCACCCGGAGTTGCTCGAACTCGCCGCCGCGCTGGGTCAGGGGATAGCGCAGCAGGGCTGGACGCTGGTGTGGGGCGGCGGCCACGTGTCGGCGATGGGCGCGGTGGCCGCCGCGGCGCGGGCCGCCGGCGGCTGGACCGTCGGGGTGATCCCGACCATGCTGCTGGACCGTGAACTGGCCGACCAGCAGGCCGACGAGCTGATTGTCACCGACACCCTCAGCGAACGGAAGCAGGTGATGGAGCAACGGGCAGATGCGTTCATCGCGCTGCCCGGCGGTGTCGGCACCCTGGACGAATTGCTGAGCGCGTGGACCGAGGGATATCTGGGGGTGCACGACAAGCCCATCGTGATCCTGGACCCGTGGGGGCATTACGACGGGGTGCGCGCCTGGATCTTCGGTTTGCTCGACAGCGGTTACATCTCGCAGGCAGCGGTCGACCGGCTGGTGGTGGTCGATAAGGTCGGCGATGCGCTGCAGGCGTGCGCACCAGCGTGACAGCCCGGCCGGGCCGGGCTGTATGTATTGGGTATCAGCGGGCTTGCTAGGGAATCGAGGGACCACGTGGCCGAGCACGAGTCACACACACGCGTCAAACTGACCGATATCGCTCTTCGGCTGCCCGCTCTGGTGGCCGACACGCCCTCGATCCTGCGCGCGGTGAAGACCGGCCTGCTGCCGCGGCCGAGTTCGAAGACCTCGATCGGCGCGGTGTTCCAGGAGCGCGCGGCCCGCTACGCCGACCGGGTTTTCCTGAAGTTCGGCGATCAGCAGTTGACCTACCGCGAGGCCAACGCGACCGCCAACCGCTACGCCGCCGTGCTGGCCGCGCGAGGTGTGGGCCCGGGTGATGTGGTCGGTGTGATGCTGCGCAATTCGCCCAACGCGGTGCTCACGATGCTGGCGGTGGTGAAGTTGGGCGCGGTCGCCGGCATGCTCAACTACCACCAGCGTGGCGACGTGCTGTCGCACAGCCTGGGCCTGCTCGACGCCAAGGTGCTCATTGCCGAATCCGACCTGGTCAGTGCGGTCAGTGAGTCCGGCGGTTCGGCCGGTGAGGTGCTGACCATCGAAGACCTGGAGCGCTTCGCCACCACCGCGCCCGCGACCAACCCGGCCGCGGCGTCGTCGGTGCGGGCCCGCGACACCGCGTTCTACATCTTCACTTCGGGCACCACCGGCTACCCGAAGGCCAGCGTGATGACGCATTACCGGTGGCTCAAGGCCCTCGGCGCGTTCGGCGGGCTGGGGTTGCGGTTGAAGGCCTCCGACACTCTGTACAGCTGCCTGCCGCTCTACCACAACAACGCGCTGACGGTCGCGGTGTCGTCGGTGATCAACTCGGGGGCGACCCTGGCGCTGGGCAAGTCGTTCTCGGCGTCCCGCTTCTGGGACGAGGTGATCGCCTACGACGCCACCGCGTTCATCTACATCGGCGAGGTGTGCCGCTACCTGCTCAACCAGCCGGAAAAGCCCACCGACCGCCAGCACAAGGTCCGCGTCATCGCCGGCAACGGGCTGCGCCCGGACATCTGGGACGAATTCACCAAGCGCTTCGGCATCGAGCGGGTGTGTGAGTTCTACGCCGCCAGCGAAGGAACCACCGCGTTCATCAACTTCTTCAATATGCCCCGCACCACCGGTATTTCGCCGATGCCGCTGGCCTACGTCGAATACGACCCGGACACTGGCGAGCCGGTGCGCGACGACAACGGGCGGGTGCGTCGGGTGCCCGCCGGCGAGCCCGGGTTGCTGCTCAGCCCGGTCAACCGGCTGCAGCCGTTCGACGGCTACACCGACAAGGAAGCCACCGAGAAGAAGCTGGTGCGCAACGCGTTCAAAGAGGGCGACACGTACTTCAACACCGGCGACGTGATGCGGCCGCAGGGCATGTTCCACGCGGCGTTCGTCGACCGGCTGGGCGACACGTTCCGCTGGAAAGGCGAGAACGTGGCGACCACACAGGTCGAGGCGGCGGTGGCGTCGGACAAGAACGTCGAGGAGTGCACTGTCTTCGGCGTCGAGGTGCCCGATACCGGCGGGCGTGCCGGGATGGCCGCGGTCAAGCTGCGCGACGGCAAGGATTTCGACGGGAAATCGTTGGCCGGGGCGGTGTATGACAAGTTGCCGGCCTATGCGTTGCCGTTGTTCGTGCGGTTGGTGGAGTCGCTGGAGCACACCACCACGTTCAAGAGCCGCAAGGTGGAACTACGCAAACAGGCCTACGGCTCCGATATCGAGGACCCGCTGTACGTGCTGGCCGGGCGCAAAGAGGGTTATGTCGAGTACTACGAGGACTACCCGGGCGAGGTTGCGGCGGGGAAGCGCCCGCAGGGCTGACCCGCACCCCCGGCGACTCTGCGTCTGGGGCGGGGAAGTGCGAGTAGACCGTGCCCTGAGCGCAGAGTCAACGCCGGTGACCGGGCACCATGGAGTCGTGTCGTCAACCTTCTGCGGTCGCCCCGTCGCGGCTGATCGCGCGCTGATCATGGCGATCGTCAACCGCACCCCGGACTCGTTCTTCGACCAGGGCGCGACCTTCGCCGAGGAGGCTGCCCGCGACGCCGTGCACCGGGCGATCACCGAGGGTGCCGACGTCATCGATGTCGGCGGGGTCAAGGCCGGACCGGGGGAGATGGTCGACCCCGACACCGAGATCGCCCGACTGGTGCCGTTCGTCGAATGGCTGCGCGGCGCCTATCCCGACCAGCTGATCAGCGTCGACACCTGGCGCCCCGAGGTGGCCCGGCTGGCGTGTGCGGCCGGCGCGGACATCATCAACGACACCTGGGCGGGCAGCGACGCGGGCCTGCCCGAGGTGGCCGCCGAATTCGGCGTCGGCCTGGTGTGCTCGCACACCGGCGGTGCGCTGCCCAGGACGCGACCCTTCCGGGTGAGTTACGGTACGACTACCCGCGGGGTGGTGGACGACGTGATTCGCCAGGTCACCGCCGCCGCTGAGCGGGCCGTTGCGGTCGGAGTGGCCCGTGACCGGGTGCTGATCGACCCCACCCACGATTTCGGCAAGAACACGTTCCACGGCCTGATCCTGTTGCGGCACGTGGCCGAACTCGTCGAGACCGGGTGGCCGGTGCTGATGGCGTTGAGCAACAAGGACTTCGTCGGGGAGACTCTGGGTGTGGACGTGACCGAACGGCTCGAGGGCACGCTGGCGGCTACCGCGCTCGCGGCGGCCGCCGGAGCGCGCATGTTCCGGGTGCACCAGGTCGCGGCCACCCGGCGGGTACTGGAGATGGTGGCCTCCATCCAGGGGACGCGCGCGCCGATGCGCACCGTGAGAGGACTGGCATGACGGCTTCCGAGCTGGACCTGGCCCGGCTCTCGGCGCAACCCGGGGACGCCTGGCTGGCCGACCGCAGCTGGAACCTGCCGCGCTGGACGGTCGGCGAGCTGGTTGCCGCCAAGGCCGGGCGGACGATCTCGGTGGTGCTGCCGGCCCTCAACGAAGAAGACTCCATCGGATCGGTGATCGACAGCATCTCCCCGCTGGTCGACGGGTTGGTCGACGAGCTGATCGTGCTGGATTCGGGGTCCACCGACGACACCGAGATCCGCGCCATCGCCGCCGGCGCCCGCGTGGTCAGCCGCGAGCAGGCGCTGCCCGAGCTGCCCGCCCGCCCCGGCAAAGGGGAGGCGCTGTGGCGCTCGCTGGCCGCCACCAGCGGCGACATCGTGGTGTTCATCGATTCCGACCTGGTCAACCCGCACCCGATGTTCGTGCCGTACCTGGTCGGCCCGCTGCTCACCGGCCAGGACATCGCACTGGTCAAGGGCTTCTACCGGCGACCGCTGACCGGCGGCAATGCCACCGGCGGCGGGCGCGTCACCGAACTCGTGGCCCGACCGCTGCTCGCCGCACTGCGGCCCGAGCTGGGCTGCGTGCTGCAACCACTGGGCGGGGAATACGCGGCCAGCCGTGAGCTCCTCACCGCGCTGCCGTTCGCCCCGGGTTACGGCGTGGAGATCGGCCTGCTGGTGGACACCTTCGACCGGCTGGGCCTGGACGCGATCGCGCAGGTCAACCTGGGTGTGCGGCAGCACCGCAACCGTCCGATCGAGGAGTTGGGCGCGATGAGCCGTCAGGTGATCGCCACCCTGCTGTCGCGGTGCGGGATTCCCGACTCCGGCGTCGGCCTGACGCAGTTCTTCCCGGTCGGGGACGGCTACACCCAACACACCTGGCCGGTGTCGCTGGCCGATCGGCCGCCGATGAACGTGTTCCGGCCGCGCTGAACGGCTGTCGGTCCCGGGTCAGGTCATAGGGCAAGATCAGTCCCGTGGCGTTGGTGTTGCTCTACCTGGTGGTCCTGATCCTGGTGGCGATCGTGTTGTTCGGCGCGGCAAGCCTGCTGTTCGGCCGCGGCGAGCCATTGCCGCCCCTGCCGCGGGCCACCACAGCGACCGTCCTGCCGGCGTTCGGTGTCACCGGCGCCGACGTCGATGCGGTCAAATTCACCCAGGTGCTGCGCGGTTACAAGACCAGCGAGGTGGACTGGGTGCTGGAGCGCCTCGGCCGGGAACTGGACACCTTGCGCGCTCAGGTCGCCGCCCTGCAGGCCTCCAGCGCCGAGACCGGGGCCGGGGTGGTCGACCTGACCGACGCGGACGCCGTCGGGTCGGATCGTTCCGGGCCGACGTGACCCGCCCGTGAGCGACGGCCGGGTTCGCTGCGGCTGGGCGGAACTGCCGCCGGGGCCGGACGCCGAGTTGTACCGCGACTACCACGACTACGAGTGGGGCCGGCGGCTCACCGACGGCACGGCGCTGTTCGAACGGATGAGCCTGGAAGCTTTCCAGAGCGGCCTCTCGTGGCTGATCATCCTGCGTAAACGGGCCGACTTCCGCCGCGCCTTCGTCGGGTTCGACGTCGCGAAGATCTCCCGTTTCACCGAGGCCGACGTACAGCGCCTGCTGACCGACCCGACGATCGTGCGCAACCGGGCCAAGATCGAGGCGACCGTCGGCAACGCACGCGCCGCCCTCGAACTCGGATCGCCGCAGGACCTGTCCGAGCTGCTGTGGTCGTTCGCGCCGGCCGCCCGTCCCCGGTTCACCGACCTTGCTGAAATACCTTCAACCAGTGCCGAATCAAAGGCGATGGCGCGCGAGCTCAAACGCCGCGGGTTCCGCTTCGTCGGGCCCACCACCGCCTACGCGCTGATGCAGGCGACCGGCATGGTGGACGACCACATCGGCACCTGCTGGGTGCCGCCCAACGCGGATTGACAACCACCGTTGCCGCCAGAAGTGGGCCTTTGTGCACGTGGTCACCGCGATAGGGAACAATAGAGTGGTGATTTGTCAGTTCAATGTCGGGTATGGCTGGAAATTCACTGTCGGGGCATGCTCGGCGCCGACCAGGTCCGCGGGTGCGGGCCAGATCGAATCTGGAGGGAGCACTCGATGGCGGCGATGAAGCCCCGGACCGGCGACGGTCCACTCGAAGCGACTAAAGAGGGGCGCGGCATCGTGATGCGGGTACCACTTGAAGGCGGTGGCCGGCTGGTTGTCGAGCTGACACCCGACGAAGCCGCCGCGCTGGGCGACGAACTCAAGGGCGTCACCAGCTGAGTCAGCGTGCCGGCCGGCTGCGCTAATCACACAGCTTGCGGTAGATGTCCAGGGTCTGCTCGGCGATGTGTGACCAGGAAAACTCTTCGATACAGCGCTGACGCCCGGCGTGGCCGTACTGTTCGGCCCTCTCGGGATCCGCGATCAATGCATTGACCGCCTCGGCCAGACGCGCCTCGTAGGCGTCGGGGTAGTCGGCGTCGTAGTGCACCAGGGAGCCGGTGACGCCGTCGGCGACGACTTCGGGGATCCCGCCCACGTCGGACGCCACCACCGCCGTCGCGCAGGCCATTGCCTCCAGATTCACGATGCCCAACGGCTCGTAAATCGACGGGCACACGAAAACTGATGCAGCCGAGAGTATTTCGCGCAACTTGTGCTGGGGCAACATGTCCCGTATCCAGAACACCCCGGCGCGGCTGCGCTGCAGGTCGGTCACCGCCGACCGCACCTCTTCGGCGATCTCCGGGGTGTCGGGCGCGCCGGCACACAACACCACCTGGACCTCCGGGCTGAACTGGTGCGCGGCCGCCACCAGGTGCGGGACACCTTTCTGCCGGGTGATCCGTCCGACGAAGGCCACGATGGGTCGTTGCATGTCAACACCGAGTTCTGGCAACACCGAGCCGGCGAGGACCGGTCCGCTGGGATACCAGACCTCGGTGTCGACGCCGTTGCGGATTACGTGCACGAGGTTGGGATCCAGCGTCGGGTAGACGCGCAGGATGTCGTCGCGCATCCCGGAACTGACGGCGATGACCGCGTCGGCGGCCAGCACCGCGGTGTTCTCCACCCAGGACGACACCTGGTAGCCACCGCCGAGCTGTTCGGCCTTCCACGGCCGCATCGGCTCGAGCGAATGCGCGGTCAGCACGTGCGGGATGCCGTAGAGCAGTTTGGCCAGATGTCCGGCCAACCCGGTGTACCAGGTGTGCGAATGCACCACGGCGGCCGCGCTGACAGCGTTAGCCATCACCAGGTCTGCCGACAGGGTGGACAGCGCGGCGTTGGCGGTGCGCAGCCGCGGATCGGGCTGGTGGGCGGTGGCATCGGGACGCTCCGCGCCCATGCAATGCACGTCGACCGCGCACAACTTGCGCAGTTGGGATACCAACTCGGTGACATGCACTCCGGCACCGCCGTAGACCTCCGGAGGGTATTCCCGAGTCATCATCGCCACCCGCATACCCGCACCGTAGTTCGGGCGCGGCGGAGCGCGGATGGCGGGCTGCTGTGGAGCCGGCCGGCGAGCCGAATATCCTTGACCTATCCGGTCGTCGAGCTCTCGGGCGAGCGAGGGATCGGTGGCAGGGGTCCGCAGGTGCCGATAGGTTGAAGCGCATGAGGGAATCGCCACAGGTGCTGGGCATCGTGCTGGCCGGCGGTGAAGGCAAACGCCTGTACCCTTTGACGGCCGACCGCGCCAAGCCTGCAGTCCCCTTCGGCGGCGGCTACCGGCTGATCGACTTCGTCCTCTCCAACCTCGTCAACGCGCGCTACCTGAGGATCTGCGTTCTCACGCAGTACAAGTCGCATTCACTGGACCGGCACATCTCGCAGAACTGGCGGTTGTCCGGTCTGGCCGGCGAGTACATCACCCCGGTCCCGGCCCAGCAGCGCCTCGGACCGCGCTGGTACACCGGTTCGGCCGACGCGATCTATCAGTCGCTGAACCTGATTTACGACGAAGATCCGGACTACATCGTGGTTTTCGGCGCCGACCACGTGTACCGGATGGACCCCGAGCAAATGGTGCGCTTCCACGTCGACAGCGGCGCCGGCGCCACGGTGGCCGGCATCCGGGTGCCGCGAGCCGAGGCCAGCGCGTTCGGCTGCATCGACGCCGACGAATCCGGCCGGATCCGCAATTTCGTCGAGAAGCCGATGGACCCGCCCGGCACCCCGGACGATCCGGACGCCACCTTCGTGTCGATGGGCAACTACATCTTCACCACCAAGGTGTTGATCGACGCGATCCGTGCCGATGCCGACGACGACCATTCCGATCACGACATGGGCGGCGACATCATTCCGCGGTTGGTGGCCGACGGCATGGCCGCGGTCTATGACTTCAAAGACAACGACGTGCCGGGCGCCACCGACCGGGACCGGGGTTACTGGCGGGACGTGGGAACCCTCGACGCGTTCTACGACGCGCACATGGATCTGGTGTCGGTGCATCCGGTGTTCAACCTGTACAACAGGCGCTGGCCGATCCTCGGCGCCTCGGAAAACCTGGCGCCGGCCAAATTCGTCAACGGCGGCTCAGCCCAGGAGTCGGTGGTGGGAGCGGGCAGCATCATTTCGGCGGCCTCGGTACGCAATTCGGTATTGTCCTCCAACGTCGTGGTCGAGGACGGCGCGATCGTGGAGGGCAGCGTGATCATGCCGGGGGCGCGCGTCGGGCGCGGCGCGGTGGTACGCCACGCGATCCTGGACAAGAACGTGGTCGTCGGGCCCGGTGAGATGGTGGGCGTCGATCTGGACAGGGATCGGGAGCGATTCGCGATCAGTTCCGGCGGGGTGGTTGCCGTCGGCAAGGGAGTCTGGGTCTGACCCCTGCTCAGGGGATTTCCGGGATCAGCAGGTGCGCGTCGTAGCGCGGCCCCCAGCGCAACGTCACCAGGCCACGCGGCGGGCCGGGATAGGCCGCCGGGAACTGACCGGTCAGCGGATTGCGCGGGCACAGCCACCGCCCGGCCACCACCAGTCGCAGCTGTTCGCCGGCGCGGAACAGCGTGGCCGACGGCCCCAGTGCCACATCCACCGGGATCACCGCACCGGCCGGAATCGGTTCCGGCTGATCGCATGCTGGCACGGGTTCCCACGGCAGGGACAGCGCGGGATCCAGCCTGCGCAGCGAGGCCCGCTGCCACCCGGTCGTGACCCGGTCGCGGCCGTATCCGTAGGACCCCTCGAATCCGACATACCGACCATCGCGCCATTTCTCGACTCCGACAAACAGATTCGCATCAGCACACCCGTCCAGCTGAATCCACAGCCGCAGCGCCATCGGGCCGGTCAGCTCGGTGTCTGTCGGCGCGGTCCACGTGAACAGTGCGGCACGAGAACCACTTTCGAAGGTGACGCTGCCTGCCGCTCGCGGCGGCTCAGCTGACAGCTGACCAGCGCCCGCGAGATACAGTGTCCGCCAACGGGTGCGGGTCAGCGGCCACTCGGTTTCCTCACGCACCGCGGCGATGGTGTCACGATCTTCGCGTACCTCGAGGCGCACGCTGCGGGTCGGCGGCGCACCGTCCAACACGTCGCGGAAGAACTTCAGCTGTTCGGCGCGCACTTCGGCGGAGTAGAACTCCGCCCACTTGCCACCACGATGCGTGTAGAGCCGCGCGTGCTGCGACCCGGCCCGGGTGAACGCCCGGATGGAGCCCCGGCTGTGCAGGTTGTTGTCCGAGAAACTGCCGCAGATCAGCATGGGGACCGTGATGGCCGACAGATCGGGTACCAGTGAGCGCCAGAACTCGTCGCGCAACGGGTGCTCGTCCTGCATCCGGGTCAGGTCATAGGTTTGACGAGTCGCGCGCTGCACCTGGCGTGACCACAACCGGGTGAAGCCCGACTCGCGTATTCCGCCGGGGAACAATAGGTCGCGGTAGGCGTCGGTGAACCCTTCCCACGGGCAGATCGCGCGTAGTGCCGGTGGCTGCAGCGCGGCCACCGCGAACTGGCTGATCGCCAGGTAGGAGACACCGAGCATGACCACGCGGCCGTCACTCCACGGTTGTCCGGCCAGCCACTGCACCACGTCGTAGGTGTCCTCGGCCTCCTGCCGCGACAGCAACCTGCCGGTGCCCTCGGAATGGCCGCACCCGCGGCTATCGGCGTTGACGACGACGAAACCGCGAGCGGTCCACCACGCCGGATCCGGTGCCTCCCAACTGGTGTAAGCCGAGAAGCTCACCGGCTTGGTTTGCCGCAGCAGCCGGTACTGCGGCGAGAAGGTCCACCGCTTGCGCCGTTTGGTCGGCAGCTTGTCCTTGCCGTAGGGGTGGATGCTGAGGATGACCGGACGCGGCCCGGCCTGGGTGCGGAAGACGTTGATGCGCAACACCGTTCCGTCGCGGGTGGGTACCTCGACGTCCCGGTCCACGACGAGGTCCGACGGCGGGTCGGTGACGGTGACAGGGGGTTTGGCCATGCCGCGAAGCTTGTCGCGGGCATAGCGCAGCGCCCCCGGGCGACGCCACGGACGGTCCAGCGCGGGTGCCGGTTGCGGGGTCACGTCCGCAACCTTAGGCCCGCTACCAGAGGTGCGGAACCAGCCGGTATCGCACCAGCTGGGTGTACTCGCGGTACCCGGGTAGCTGCGCTGTCAGAGCCCGCTCCTCGTCGAGGATGCGTATCACCAGCAGCAGCGTATTCGGGACCATGAACAGCAGGCCCCAGAGGGAGCCGAGCGCCAGCGGTATGGCCACCATCAGCACGAGGTTCCCGACGTACATGGGGTGCCGCACCACGCCGTAGAGGCCGTTGGTGACCACCGACTGGTCCGCCTCTACCGTGACGGTCGACGCGGCGTAGTTGTTCTGGACGACAGTCAGCATGGCGATGCCCAGACCGACCGCGACCAGCACGTCACCGGTCAGCGCAACCACCGTCGGCACCGACGACCAGCCGAACCGCTGATCGAGCGCGCTGACCACCAGGGTCCCGCCGAACCCGACGAAGATGCCGGCAATGACGAATTTCTGGATCGTCCGGGTTTCGGCTCCCGGGCCGACGCGCAGACGTCGCTGCAGGGCAGCCGGATTGGTGCGGGCCAGATAGCTGGTGGGCCCCAGCGACGCGACGGCGAACACCGCGAGGAAAACCCACGCCTGCCAATAGTGGAACGTGCCGGCCGGGATGAACAGCATGGCGCCGAAGGCGATCAAACCGAGCGCCGAGGATGATATGAGCCGCGCCGCGGTGTTCACGGCCGGATGTCTCGCCGTCGAAAAGCTATGACTCCCACCGTGATCAGCACTCCGTCAAGGGCCAGCAGGCACAGCAGGGGCACCGCGGTGAAGTCTGAGCCGCCGACCCGGGGGGTGTGCGCGAACGGCTCCAGATCGAGCAACCACTGCGGCGACCCGGACAGCGAACCGAGCAGATACACCGCGACGAACCCGACCAGCACGCCCCATGCGGCCGGGGTGAACCGCGGTACCAACCCAAACAAGACGACGGTGACCGCTGCCAGCAGCCACACCGCAGGCAGCTGCACAGCCGCGGTGCCGATCACCGCGGGCAGCTTGCCGGCCACGTCACCGGCCGCCTGGCCGTAAGCGAGTCCGGCTGTCACACCGGCCAACAACATGGCGAACGCCGATCCGGCCAGTGCGAGCACCAGGTGGCTGGCCAACAGTCGGGTCCGCGACACCGACCCGGCCAACACCGTCTCGGCGCGCTGGCTGGCTTCTTCCTGGTGCAGTCGCAGCGACAGCGAGATGGCGAACGCGGCCGCCACCATGCCGAGCATCACGAAACCGATCCCGATGAAGGCCTGCTCCAGGGCACTGGTACCGCCCATGCGCACCACGATGTCGCGTGCGGTGGCGCCGCCGCCGAGTTCGTCGCCGATCCCGTGCGTCACACTGCCGATCAACAGGCCGTACAGCGACAGTCCCGCCGTCCACACCAGCAGCGCGCCGCGGTCCAGGCGCCAGGCCAGCCCGAACGCGTTGCCCAACGTGGCCGGTGCCGTGCCGGGTCCGGCGCGTTCGGCGATCAAACCGGCGCCGACATCGCGGCCGGCCAGCAATCGATAAGCCACGCCGGTCAGCAGCGCGGTCGCCGCCAAGTGCAGCAGCAGCACCCACCAGCGATCGCCTGCATACGGCCGGATCTGCAGTGACCACCCCAACGGCGAAAGCCAGGACAGCGCACCGGAACCCGCGTCGCCGACCGCCCGCAGGGTGAACGCGGCACCCAGCGCCGCCAACGCGAAGCCGCGGGCCGCCCGGGCACTCGGGGACAGCTGCGCGGCGACCGCGGCGACCGCGGTGAAGACCAGGCCCGAGGCGGCCAGCGCCGCGCAGAAGGCTACCGACCCGGCCGGGTCGACGTCGGTGGCGAGCAGGCTGGCCGCGCCGATCACACCGGTGGCCAGCGACGCGCCGAACGACAACAGCAATGCGGCGGTGAGGTTGGCGTAGCGGCCCACCGCGGTGGAGTCGATGAGCTCGGCGCGCCCGGATTCCTCGTCGGCGCGGGTGTGCCGGATCACGGTGAGGATGACCGCCACCGCGATCAGAACGTGGAATATGCCGGCTTTCCAGATGCCGACGGCGCCGAGGCCGTCGTCGTAGATCGGACCGTAGAGCGCGCGCTGGGCGGGACTGGCCGTGATCGACGCCGCGAAGGCAGCCCGCTCTGCTGCGGTGGGATAGACCTTTTCGATGCTGCCGATGTATACGCTGCCCAGCGGAGCCGACAGCAGAAATACCCAGAGCGGCAGCACGATCCGGTCTCGACGCAGGTAGAGCCGCAACAGTTTCAGGGTCCCGGTGAAGTTCGTGCTGCGCCGCGCGGCAGGTGCGGGACGTTGCAGGACGGCAGTACTCATCGGGCCGGCACCTCCGTGCGTTCGTGCCGGCCCCCGGTGGTGCGGTAGTGGCGCAGGAACAATTCCTCGAGCGAGGGGGGTTGGCTGATGAGGCTGCGCACCCCGGCGTCACCGAGCACCCGGATCAGCTCGCCCAGGCTTTCGCTGTCTACCTGGGCCCGTAGCGTGTTGCCTTCGATGCTGACGTCTTCGACTCCCTTGATGCGGGTGAGATCGCCCGGGTCGCGGCTCAGTTCGGCCTTGATCGAAGTGCGGCTGAGGTGCCGCATGGCTTCCAGCGATCCGCTCTCGACGGTCCGGCCGGACTGGATGATGGTGACCCGTTCGCACAGTGCCTCGGTCTCGGCCAGGATGTGGCTGGACAGCAGCACCGTCACGCCGCGGTCGCGTGCCTCAGCGACACACTGCTGAAAGACGTTCTCCATCAAAGGGTCCAGCCCACTGGTGGGTTCGTCGAGCAGCAGCAGTTCGGCACGCGACGAGAACGCCGAGATCAGGGATACCTTCTGCCGGTTGCCTTTGGAGTAGGCCCGCACCTTCTTGTGCGGGTCGAACTCGAACCGCTCGATCAGTTCGGCGCGCATCTGTTGGTCGATGCCACCGCGCATGCGAGCGAGCAGGTCGATGGTCTCGCCTCCGGTCAAGGCCGGCCACAGCGTGACATCGCCTGGCACATAGGCGATTTGGCGGTGCAGTTGAACGGAATCGGTCCAGGGATCGCCGCCCAGTAGTCGGACCGTGCCACCGTCGGCCCGGACCACGCCCAGCAGGATGCGGATGGTGGTCGACTTGCCGGCGCCGTTGGGGCCCAGGAAGCCGTGCACTTCACCTTGGCGGACACACAGGTCCAGACCGTCGAGTGCGCGGACGTTGCCGAATTTCTTGGTGAGGCCGCGAATGTCGATGGGTGCCGGGTGGTCAGCTGACATCGGAATCTCCTTTCTCGTTGGCCAGAAACGCGTCATACATGGTGTGGTCGGTCAGCAGGCCCTCGGAATAGATCTCGAGGGCGGGCAGCACCATGTCCTCGGCGTAGTCGCGCAGAACTTTGCGCAGATCGGTGGGTGTGTCGTGCATTTGCAGATACAGCAGGAATCCGCCGCCGCCGGTGATACTCAGGTATTTGGCGCGGGCCTGTGGATCGCGGCTCGGTTTGATGGTGCCGATCTGCACACCCTCTTCAAGGTAGGCCGCGGTGTTGTCAATCATGTTTCGCCACAACATCTTCGCCAGCTCACCACCGGACTGCATGCTGCGTACCAGATAAGCCATCAATGGTGCATAAGACTCGATCTCGGCCAGCTGCCCCAGCCACGTGGCCGGATCACTGGACCTCATCGCCTCGGATTTCGAGTCACGGATCTCTTGGGCGACGTAGTCGTCACAGGCCTTGCGCAGACCGTCCTTGGAGCCGAAGTGATGAATGACCAAGCCGGCGCTCACTCCGGCCGCTTCGGCGATGGCGCGCAGGCCGATCCCGAAACCGTGCTCGCCGAACTGGGCGATGGCCGCGTCGCGGATCCGGGCGGCTGCGGTCAAGTCGACTGAACGCATGTTCAGGACACTAAACGTCTGTTCAGTCGTCGTCAAGGTCGCGGGCGACGGCGGCTGGCGACTTTGGTCGATTTCCGCAACTTTTCGCCGTTCAGGTGCCAAAATGACCGTCGGGCCAATTACGCATCGAGGAGTAGCGAAATGTCATTCGTCACCGTGGCACTGGACGGCATCGAGTCGGCGACCGCGAGCGCATCGCAGATCGGATCGGCACTGAGCACCGGCAACCTCAGCGCGCTACTGCCAGCCTCGGCTGCGGCCGACGAAGTCTCCGTCGCGATCGCCGCGCTGTTCGGCACCCACGCCGGCGAATACCAGGCAGCGGCGGCGCAGGCAGCCGCCTACCACCAGCAGTTCGTGCAGAACCTGGGTGCCGCCGCGACGTCATACAGTGCTGCCGAAGCCGCCGCCCTGCAGCAGCTGGAGGCCACCCTGCTCGGTGGTGGAGCGGCCGCGGCGCCCCTGGCGGCGATCAACGACATCGTCTCCGACGGGTTCCAGACGCTCATCTACAACCCGGTTCACACGGTCGGTCAGGCCTGGATAGCCAGCCCGTTCGGCCAGGCGGTCGACCCGATCATCAACGCACCCACCAACCTGCTGTTCGGGCGGGATCTGATCGGAAACGGGGCCGCGGGAACGCTGGCGAACCCGACCGGTGGCGCCGGCGGCATCCTGTTCGGCGACGGCGGCGCCGGCTACAGCCCCACCGGCGGGGTGCTGGCGACCGGCGGCAACGGCGGCAATGCGGGACTGATCGGGACCGGCGGCATGGGTGGTGCCGGATTCGGCGGCGGGGTCGGCGGCACCGGCGGGGTCGGCGGTTGGCTGATGGGCAATGGTGGGCTCGGGGGTGCCGGCGGGGCTCTTGCGGGTGGTACCGGCGGTGCGGGCGGCGCGGGCGGTCAGGCCCTGCTGTTCGGCAACGGTGGTTACGGCGGGGCCGGCGGCACCGGGCTCACCACCGGGCCGATCGGGGCGCGCGGCTACCCCGGACTGTTCATCGGCCAGGGTGGGCCCACCTTCATCCCGCCGAGCACCGAGACCGTCACCATCGAGTTCATCCGGCACGGGCAGACCGCCAGCAATGTGGCCAACCTGCTCGACACGGCGGTGCCCGGGCCGCCGCTGACCGCGGTGGGCGTGCAGCAGGCGCAGGCCATTGCCAACCTGCTCAACGGCCAACAGCCCGATTTCGCCGGGATCTTCTCGTCGCAGATGATCAGGACGCAGGAGACGGCCTCCTACCTCGTGGGGCTGGGCACGCAGCCGATATCGCAAGTCATCCTGCCCGGCCTGAACGAGATCAACGCCGGCCTCCTGGAAGACATGCCGCAGATCCCGGCCGGCCTGCTCTACCTGGCCGGACCCGTGGTGTGGACGCTCGGCTTCCCCGCCTTCCCCATGCTGGGCATCTCCGCCGTCAACCCCACCGGCCTGACCTTCGCCAGCAACTTCAACGACGCGGTGCAGACCATGTACAACGCCGCCCTGACACAGCCGAGTCACACGGTCGCCGCCTACTCCAGCGCGCTGGCCATCGAGACCGGCACCATGATGATGGTCGACAATCCCAATCCGTTGCTGCTGGTCACCGGCTCGCTGCCGAACACCGGGACGGTGGTGGTGCAGGGCAGTCCCGGCACCGGCTGGACCATGGTGAGCTACAACGGCGCGCCCGTCGGGCCGGCGAACCTGCCGACTCAGCTGTTCGTCGACGTGCGCAACTTCATCACCGCGCCGCAGTTCGCGGGCTACGACGTGGGCACGGCGCTGTTCAGCGGCGACCCGGCGACCATCGTCAACGCGGTGCGCGACGGCGTTCGCGAGGTCACAACGGCCACCGTGCATTTCCCGTTCGCGCTCGCCGAGACGCTGCTCGGAGCGCTGTAACTCACTCCCGGACGGCGGCCAGCAGGCCGTCGCCCAGCGGGATCAGCGCCGGGGTGAGGCGCTCGTCTTCGGCGATCAGTCGCGCGGCCTCGCGCACCGCCGCCACCTCGGCGTCGCGCGCCTCCGGGTCGCCGGCGCGGCCACCCAGGGCGGCCCGGTGCACCACGATCACCCCGCCCGACCGCAGCAGTCGCACGCCCTCGACCACGTACTCCGGCTGATCGATCGGATCGCCGTCGATGAAGACCAGGTCGTAGGAATTGTCGGCGAGGCGGGTCAGCACCTCTTGGGCACGCCCGCTGATCAGCCGGGTACGCGACGGCCCCACCTGCGCTTCGGTGAACGCCTGCTTGGCCTGCCGGACGTACTCGGGCTCGATGTCGATCGTGGTCAGCACGCCGTCGTCGCTCATGCCGGAAAGCAGCCACAACCCGCTGACGCCCACCCCGGTGCCGACCTCGGCGACCGCCTTGCCCCCGCTGAGCTTGGCCAGCACGCTCAACAGCGCACCGACCGCCGGGGTGACCGCGCCGGCTCCGCTGTCGGCGGCCCGCTCCCGAGCGCCGGTCAGGATCGCATCCTCGGATATCGATTTCTCGGCGTGCGCCACCAGCGCATCAGCTCTGCTGGGGGTCACCCGGCCGGCGGAATCGTCGGTAGTGGACATGTCCGCAGAGTATGCCGAACCGGCTGCGCCGTCGGTCAGGCGCGCCCGGTGTGCGCCGCCCGGACACGCGCGGAGCCGGCGGCGCGATGAACGTCACTCCGGTCGCCATCAGCGCTGGAAAACGCAGGTAACAGTATGGTTTCTCAGCCAAAGCTCAGATTGCTCATACCTCAACCACACTCGGGTAGGCGACGGTGAGCGGTATGGAACGCGGTGTGGGTTGGAGCGACGAAATGGGGAATACCCAGTGGCAACTGCGCGTTGCCGCGGTTGACGAACTGTCGACGTTGGATGGCAGGGGAAGTCCAGAGGAGCAGACCATCACCACCATGAGCCCGACCAGCATGTCCCACCCGCAGCAGGTCCGCGACGACGAGTGGGTGGAGCCGTCGGACGCGCTGCTGGGCACAGCCGTCTTCGACGCAACGGGAGACAAGTCCACCTTGCCGTCGTGGGACGAGCTGGTGCGCCAGCACGCCGACCGGGTGTACCGCCTGGCCTACCGTCTGACCGGCAACCAGCACGACGCGGAGGACCTGACTCAGGAGACCTTCATCCGGGTATTCCGTTCGGTCCAGAACTACCAGCCCGGCACCTTCGAGGGCTGGCTGCACCGCATCACCACCAACCTGTTCCTCGACATGGTCCGGCGCCGCGCCCGGATCCGGATGGAAGCACTGCCCGACGACTACGACCGGGTTCCCGCCGACGAGCCGAACCCCGAGCAGATCTACCACGATTCCCGGCTGGGACCCGATCTGCAGGCCGCGTTGGACTCGCTGCCGCCGGAATTCCGCGCCGCGGTGGTGTTGTGTGACATCGAGGGGTTGTCCTACGAGGAGATCGGCGCCACGCTGGGCGTGAAGCTCGGCACCGTGCGCAGCAGGATCCACCGTGGGCGGCAAGCCCTGCGCGACTACCTGGCCGCCCATCCCGGGCACGGCCTGGGCTCCTACGACCCGTCGGCACGAGCGGCCAGCTGAACCTGTCGTGAGCCGGTTCGGCTACCGCATGGTTGCCAACTGGTTCCGAATCCGGTGGTTATAAGGGCTGAACATGGTTATCGAGCACCGCGCCGCGCTACATTCGAGGTATCGAGGGCTAGTGTGGGTGCGAAGGGATTCAGTGATGACCGACCGGGGGCATGTGTTCCGGCGCGCGTTCTCCTGGCTGCCGGCTCAGTTCGCCTCCCAGAGTGACGCCCCGATCGGTGCGCCGCGTCAGTTCCGGTCCACCGAGCACCTGTCCATCGAGGCCATCGCGGCCTATGTCGACGGTGAGTTGCGGATGAACGCACACTTGCGCGCCGCGCATCATCTGTCGCTGTGCCAGGAATGTGCCGCCGAGGTCGACGATCACACTCGCGCGCGCGCCGCGCTGCGCGACTCTCACCCGATCCGCGTCCCCAGTTCGCTACTCGGGTTGCTGTCGCAGATCCCGCACAGTCCGCACCAGGGTTCGGCGCCATTTTCCGACCCGTTCGCCGACCCCGGTGATCAGCGGAAGCGCAGCTAGCTTGAGCTTTGCCTGCCGCGGTTCACGCCGCCCCGCGGTGACGCGTGGATACTAGGGTGGATGCGGACATGCCCGTGTCGGGCTCAGCAATGGATCTAGAAGAGGAACTGTGACCTCCGACGAAGGCAACAACATCGGCCAGGACACCGAACGGCTGGCACCGCGCCCCATCTACCGGCCGCCGGTCGACCCGTCCTCCCGTCAGACGTTCGGCCGCCCGGCCGGTCAGCAGGGATCCTTCGTGGCCGAGCGGGTGCGCCCGCCGAAGTACCGGGACCAGTCCGAGTTCCGGCCGCACGACCGGCCCACCGACCCGGTGCTGGCCGACGCCTTCGGCCGGCCGTTCGGTGCCACCGAAACATTGCAACGGCATCCGATCGACGCCACCGCGCTGGCCGCCGAGAAGAACGGCGACGGGGACGACGAGCCCGACGATCCGTGGCGCGACCCCGCGGCGGGCGCAGCGCTGGGCACCCCCGCGCTGCCGCCGGTCGTCACACACGCCGAGCAGCGGCACACCGGCAAGCTCGGAGTGCGCGACGTGCTGTTCGGCGGCAAGGTGTCCTACCTCGCGCTGGCGGTGCTGCTGCTGATCGCGCTGGTGATCGGCGCGCTCGGTGGTGTGATCGGCCGCAAGACGGCAGAGGTGGTCGAGGCGTTCACCACCTCTAAGGTGACGTTGTCGACCGCCGGCAACGCCGAGGAACCGGCCGGCCGGTTCACCAAGGTGGCTGCCGCGGTGGCCGACTCGGTGGTGACCATCGAAGCCAAAAGCGACCAGGAGGGCATGCAGGGTTCCGGCGTCGTCATCGACGGGCGCGGTTACATCGTCACCAACAACCACGTGATCTCCGAGGCCGCCAACAATCCCAGCCAGTTCAAACTGACCGTGGTCTTCAACGACGGCAAAGAGGTGCCGGCCAGCCTGGTCGGGCGCGACCCGAAGACCGACCTTGCCGTGCTCAAAGTCGACAACGTCAACAACCTGAGCGTGGCGCGGCTGGGTGACTCCAACAAGGTGCGGGTGGGTGATGAGGTGATTGCGGCCGGCGCGCCGCTGGGCCTGCGCAGCACCGTCACCCACGGCATCGTCAGCGCGCTGCACCGCCCGGTGCCGTTGTCCGGCGAGGGTTCGGACACCGACACCGTGCTCGACGCCATCCAGACCGACGCCTCGATCAACCACGGCAACTCCGGTGGGCCCCTGATCGACATGGACTCCCAGGTGATCGGTATCAACAGCGCCGGCAAGTCGCTGTCCGACAGCGCCAGCGGGCTCGGCTTCGCCATCCCGGTCAATGAGATGAAGCTGGTGGCCGAAACCCTGATCAGGGACGGAAAGATCCAGCACCCGACGTTGGGGATCAGCACCCGCTCGGTGAGCAACGCGATCGCCTCGGGCGCCCAGGTGGCCAATGTCAAGGCGGGCGGGCCCGCGCAGAAGGGCGGCATCCTGGAGAACGACGTGATCGTCAAGATCGGCGGGCGCAAAGTCGCCGATTCCGACGAGGCGGTCGTGGCGGTCCGGCAGCTCACCATCGGCCAGGACGCTCAGATCGAGGTGGTCCGCGACGGACGCCCGGTCACCCTGACCGTCAAACCAGACGCCGACACGAGCTCGTGATGATCGCAAGCGCGGCGCAGCCGGGCGCCGCGGGTCATCACCATTCGACCCTGATGATCGCAAGCGCGGCGCAGCCGGGCGCCGCGGGTCATCACCATTCGACCCTGATGATCGCAAGCGCGGCGCAGCCGGGCGCCGCGGGTCATCACCGTCTCAGCTGATGTTCGCGAACATCGGTTGGGGCGAGATGCTCGTCCTGCTCGTGGTCGGGCTGGTGGTGTTGGGACCCGAACGGTTGCCCGGCGCCATCCGCTGGACCACCGGCGCGCTGCGCCAGGCCCGCGATTACCTCAGCGGCATGACCAACCAGCTGCGCGAAGACATCGGGCCCGAGTTCGACGATCTGCGCGGCCAGATCGGGGAGTTGCAGAAGCTGCGCGGCATGACCCCACGCGCGGCGCTGACCAAACACCTGCTCGACGGCGACGACTCGATCTTCACCGGTAACTTCGATCAACCCGCCAGCACGCCGGAGCCCAACAAGACGCCCCCGCCGCCTCCGCCCGAACGCACCCCGTTCGACACCGACGCGACGTAGCCCCGTGGTCAGCGCCGGGTGGGGTCCAGCCCGAGCGACATGCCGGCCAGGCCGCGCCGCCGCGAGGACAGGCTGTCGGCGATCCGGCCGAGTTCTTTGCCTACCGCGGAGTCGGGCGCGGTGAGCACCGCGGGCACCCCCGCGTCGCCGGCGCTCACCAGCGCCGGATCCAGCGGAATCTGACCCAGCAGCGGCACATCCGCGCCGACGGCACGTGACAGCCGTTCGGCGACCTGCCGGCCGCCGCCCTCGCCGAATACGTGCAGCGTGGTGCCGTCCGGCAGCGTCAACCCGGACATGTTCTCCACCACGCCGACGATGCGCTGCCGGGTTTGGATGGCGATGCTGCCGGCCCGTTCGGCCACTTCGGCGGCGGCGGCCTGCGGCGTGGTCACCACCAGGATCTCCGCGTTCGGCAGCAGCTGGGCCAGGGAGATGGCGACGTCACCGGTGCCCGGCGGCAGGTCCAGCAGCAGCACGTCCAGGTCACCCCAGTACACGTCGGCCAGGAACTGCTGCAGCGCGCGGTGCAGCATCGGCCCGCGCCACACCACCGGCGTGTTGTCCCGGGTGAACTGGGCGATCGAGATCACCTTCACCTCGTGGGCGATGGGCGGCAGAATCATCGACTCCACCTGCGTGGGCCGGTCGGTGGTGCCCATCATCCGGGGGATGGAGTGGCCGTGGATGTCGGCGTCAAGCACGCCGACGGACAGCCCGCGGGCGGCCATCGCCGCGGCCAGGTTGACCGTGACGGTGGACTTGCCGACCCCGCCCTTGCCCGAGGCGACCGCGTACACCCTGGTCAGCGAGCTGGGCTGGGCGAACGGGATGACGGGTTCGGCGGCGTCGCCGCGCAACAGCTTGCGCAACTCGGTGCGTTGCTCGTCGCTCATCACGTCCAGGCTCACCTGGACCGCGCCGGTGCCGGGCACGTCGTTGACCGCCTGGGTGACCTGGGCACTGATCTCGGACTTTTTCGGGCAGCTGGCGGTGGTCAGGTAGATCCCGACGTGCACGCCACCGTCGGGCCCGAGGTCGATGCTTTTGACCATCCCGAGTTCGGTGATCGGGCGCCGCAGTTCGGGGTCGATCACTCTAGCCAGCGCGGTGCGAATCGCGGTGGTCAGATCGTCGGCGTCATCTCGGGTTCCGGACATCACCGCCGAGTCTAGGCGGCGTGCGGCGCGGGCTCCCGGACGGTCAGCTGACCGGGCCGAGCGCCGGCTCGCCGGGCGCCGGCGGGCTGGGCTGCTGCGGACCGGCCGGCTTGGGCGACGGCGACGCGTTGGGCGCCCGCGGGGCCGGTGCCGGGCCTGCCGGGGCCGGAGCGGCAGGGGCCGGAGCGGCCGGGGTCGGCGGTGCCATCGGCGCCGGGGCGGCGGGCGGAGCAAACGGGTCCGGGAACGGCGGCGCGGCCGGCGGCGGAGCCGGCGCAAGCACGATGCCCCCGTTGGGAACCGGCGCCATCCCGGGCTGAACAGCCTCGGGGTTCTGCGAGCTGATGCAGATCAGCGTGCATCCCGGGGTGTTCGTCGGGAGCGGGGCCGGCTGTTGGGCCGGCGGCAGCCAGGGCCACGCCGGTGCTTGCGGCGGACCGTTCAGGTTGGGGTACTGCGCCACGATCTGCGGCTGACCGAAGTCGATCAACGGCATGTGCTGCCCCAGCGGGTCGTTCACGCCCAGTCCGGTCACATTCAGCGGCAGGTTGGGTCCCAGGCCTTCGGTCCGCTCGAGGTGAGCATCGCCGATGGGCGGCGGCGGCCCGGTGATCGGCGGCAGGTCGACCGGGACCACACCGGTGGCGTAGGCGGCGGCCCAGCCCAACACGTTCTGGGCGTAGGACATCGAGTTGTTGTAACGCAGGATCGCGGCCATCACCTGCGCCGGGTCCCGCAGGTTGAGCCCGCCACTGCACAGATACCGGGCAGCGGCCATGGTCGCGTCGAACAGGTTCTGCGGATCGGGGATGCCGTCGCCGTCACCGTCGATGGCGTAACGCGCCCAGGTGCCGGGCAGGAACTGCATCGGTCCCATCGCGCGGGCGTAGGTCACCCGGTTGCCCTGGTTGCTCTGGACGATCACCTCGTTGCCGGGCAGGGAGCCGTCCAGCGACGGACCGTAGATCGGGTTGGTTGCGGTGCCGCGGGCATCGACGGCGCCGCCTCCGGCGTGGCCGGATTCGATGCGGCCGATCCCGGCGAGCAGATTCCAGCTGACCCCGCAATTGGGTTCCAGCGTGGACATCTTGTGCTCGGCGTTGCGGTATGCAGACAAAGCCATGATCGGAATGCCAAGAGCGCCAGGGGAATTGACGACTGTCGGGGGCGGTGGCGCGGAACTGTGCGCGGCGGCGACGTGGAAGCTGGTCGGCACCCGCTGCACGGAGATGACCGTCGGGCCGGACAGGTCGACGTGCGGAGCCGGGCCCACTGCGGCGACCGGTGCGATCGCGGTGCGCGACGGCAGCTTGCCGTGCATCGCGGGCGCCGCGCCGCTGACCGCGCCGGCGAAGATCAGGGGGGAGATCATCACGACGCCGAAAGCCGGCGTCCTCGTCACGTGAAGTGCCCCCTGCCGCACTTTCGCGACGGCCGGGCCAACACCCCAGCGTCCCCCTATGCGCACCTCGACCGTCCTCGATTCATGAGCCGCCGGGAAAGCTGACCTGATTGTTAGCGTCTTGTTAGCTTCGTGAACTAGATCACCATACATAACTCTTGTAACGGGAGTTGCGCAATGGTTCAGAGGTTTCTCAGCTCGATTTCTTAGCTCGCCGCTCGGCACCGTCGGGCACCCGCACGGCGTCACCGTCCGGCGCCCCGGCCGCCAGATTCGCGAGCATGTCGCGCAGATCTTCGAGTTCGTGGCGCAGGTAATCGCGGGTGGCGACCTCGCCGACGGCCAGCCGCAGCGCGGCCAGTTCGCGCGCCAGGTACTCGGTGTCGGCCTTGGTTTGGGCGGCGCGGCGCCGATCCTCTTCCAGGGCCACGCGGTCGCGGTTCTCCTGCCGGTTCTGGGCCAGCAGGATCAGCGGGGCCGCATAGGCCGCCTGGGTGGAGAACGCCAGGTTGAGCAGGATGAACGGATAGGGGTCCCACCGCCAGCGCACGGCCCACAGATTCAGGGCAATCCAAATCATCACGAACACCGTCTGCAGCAGCAGATAGCGGCCGGTGCCGAAGAACCGGGCGATGGATTCGGTGATCTGCCCTACGGCCTCGGGATCCAGCCGGGGGGTGAATCGGCGCGACGTGCGCGGGGTGTACAGGCCCCGCGGGGTCGAGGACTTGCTCACTCCGATGAACCTCCGGGTCGTGCCGGCCGGCCGGCCGGGTCGAGCTGCGGCACGTCCACCCGCCAGTCATGCGGTAGCAGGTGATCCAGCAGGTCGTCGACGGTCACCGCACCCAACAGATGGTTCTGATCGTCGACCACCGGTCCACATACCAGGTTGTAGGCAGCGAAATACCGGGTCACCGCGGCCAGCGGGGTCTCCGGTGTGAGGGTCAGCAGATCGCTGTCGACGATTCCGCCGACCAGTTCGGCCGGCGCCTCGCGCAGCAGCCGCTGCAGATGCACACAACCCAGGTAGTGCCCGGTCGGAGTGGCCGTCGGTGGCCGCGACACGAACGCCATCGACGCCAGCGCGGCGGTCAGGTCGGGGTCGCGCATCCGGGCCAGCGCCTCGGCGACCGAGGTGTCCGGGGCGAGCACCACCGGATCGGAGGTCATCAGACCGCCCGCGGTGTCGGGGGAGTGCTTGAGCAGCCGTCGCACCGGGTCGGAATCGTCGGGATCCATCCGGGTCAGCAACACTTCGGCGTCGGTGGGATTGAGCACGCCGAGCAGGTCGGCCGCGTCGTCGGGATCCATCTCCTCCAGGACGTCGGCGGCGCGCTCGGTGCCCAGCTGGGACAGCACCTCGGCCTGGTCGAGTTCGGGCAGCTCCTGCAGGATGTCGGCCAGCCGCTCGTCGTTGAGGGCACTGAACACCTCGTAGCGGCGTTTGGACGGCAGGCCACGGATGGCGTCGGCGACGTCGACCGCCTTGCGCCCTTCGAACTGGTCCAGCAGCTGAGCCACACCCTGCCCGGGCATCGCCAGCGCCGACGGCGTCAGGCCGTGCACGTTCTGCCAGTCCACTACGTGCACCGGCCCGCGCCGTCGTAGCCGGCGATGAGTGCGCACCGCGACCCGGCTCACCACCCAGTCGCGGGTCCGGGTCTGCTCGATCCCGAGATCGGCGACCACGAAGTCCAGTCCGGCCAACTCCGGCAGGTCGGGATCGTTGACCTTGACCTGCGTGTCCAGCACCTGGCCCACCGCGAGCACCTCACCCGGCCGCTGCTCGAAATGACGCAGCGACACGTTGCCGGTGCTCAGCGTGACCGCGCTGGGCTCGATTGCTGCGACTCGCAGCATCGGGATGAAGATGCTGCGCCGGGTGGCCAGGTCGACGACCAGCCCCAGTACCCGGGGTTGCTGACGCACGATGCTGATGCCGATCACGACGTCGCGGACCCGTCCGAAGGATTCCCCGAGTGGACCCAGCACCATCATGCGCGGCAGCCGCGCCACGTACACCCTGTTGACGGATCCCATAGATAAGAGCCTAGGAGCGCCCTCGGCGGTCACGCGTGGCGAGTCCGCCGAACGGGTCGCGCGGGGTGTGCGATCAGCGGCTGGCAGCGGCCATCGCGACGAGGTAGATGATGAAAAACACCGCGCCGAGCCCCAGCGTCGTCCCACCCACCGCGATGCCCGCGATCGCCATGCCGCGTCCGGGCTGCTGGGTTTGTTTGATCTGGTTCAGTGCGACGACGCCCAGCACCACGGCGGTAATGGGCAGCGCCGCCCCGATGAAGCAGAACAACATCAGCGGAATGCCGATCACCACACCCACGATCGAGGTGATCAGCGCCGCGAGGGCCATGCCGTTGTTGCCGGGGGCGGCGGGGTAGTAGGGACTGATCGGTCCCGGATAGGGCGGGTAACCGGGAGCCGGGTAGGCCGGAGGAGGCGGCGCAGCGGGATACGGCATGGCGCCATAGTTCGGCGGAGGTGCGTAGCCGGGCGGCGGCGTCGACGGGTAGGGGGGCGGGTAGCTCGGGGCCGGTTGCGAGGACCCTGGCACTGCCCACTGGGTTTCGTCGTACGGGGACGAGGATCCCCCGTAGGCCGCGCCGTCGTCGCGGGGAGCTGTCATGGTGGTCGACTTTACCCGCGCACGGGCCGGTGGCCAGGGGATATCCGGACCGTTGCGGACGCGGCCGGGCCCGCTGCATAGTGCGTGGACCAGGGACGTGAAAGAATGAGGACCGATGACTAGCCCATTCCAGCCCGAACAACCCGGGCCCGCGGCGGGCCGTGGTGCCGCGGGTCGGCGCAATGTGCCCGGATTGCCCACCCCGCCCAACGGCTGGCCGGTTGGGTCGTACCCCACTTACGCTGAGGCGCAGCGCGCCGTCGATTACCTGTCCGATCAAGAGTTTCCGGTGCAGCAGGTGACGATCGTCGGCGTCGACCTGATGCAGGTGGAACGGGTGACCGGGCGGCTCACCTGGGGCAAGGTGCTGGGTGGTGGCGTGCTCAGCGGCGCGTGGCTCGGGCTGTTCATCGGGCTGGTGCTGGGCTTCTTCAGCCCGAACCCGTGGGGTGCGCTGGTCACCGGCCTGGTCGCCGGAGTCTTCTTCGGTTTGATCACCTCAGCGGTGCCCTACGCGATGGCGCGCGGGACCAGGGACTTCAGCTCGACCATGCAATTGGTGGCCGGGCGTTACGACGTGCTCTGCGATCCGCAGAACGCGGAGAAGGCACGAGACCTGCTGGCGCGCCTGGCGATCTGACGCTGGGGCGGAAGGTTGCTGTTGCGGCGTTGGGGGGCGGCCGCGCTGGCGGCGCTCACCGTCGCGTCGGTGACCGCGGCGTGCGGCTCTGGGAATTCCGGCCTGGCGATCAGCCTGTATACCCCGGCCACTGACGGGACTACCTACACCGCGATGGCGGCGCGATGCACGGCGCAAGCCGGCGGACGCTACCGCATCGCTCAGGTGAGTCTGGCCAGGTCGCCCGACCAACAGCGCCTGCAGCTGGCCCGCCGGCTGACCGGCAACGATCACACCCTGGACCTGATGGGCCTCGACGTGGTGTGGACCGCGGAGTTCGCCGAGGCGGGCTGGGCGCTGCCGTTGTCGGCGGACCCGTCCGGGCTGACCGAGTCCGACGCGGTGGCCGATACCCTGCCGGGCCCGCTGCAGACGGCCACCTGGAATCATCGGCTGTACGCCGCGCCGCTGACCACTAACACTCAATTGCTCTGGTACCGAGCAGATTTGGTGGTGCAGCCGCCGCGCGACTGGAGCGGCATGCTGGCCGAGGCGGCCCGCTTGCACGCAGCCGGCCAGCCCAGCTGGATTGCCGGCCAGGGCAACGAGGGCGAAGGTCTGGTGGTGTGGTTCAACACGTTGCTGGCCAGCGCCGGTGGTCGGGTGCTCGCCGAGGACGGCAAGCACGTCACCCTGACCGACACCCCCGAGCACCGCGCCGCCACCGTGACCGCGCTGCGGATCATGAAATCGGTGGCCACCGCGCCGGGGGCCGACCCGTCCATCACCCGCAGCGACGAGGGCACCGCGCGCCTGGCGGTCGAACAGGGCCGCGCCGCACTGGAAGTCAACTGGCCCTACGTCCTGGCGTCGCTACTGGAGAATGCGGTCAAGGGTGGGGTGCCGTTCCTGCGCCTGGACCGGCTGCCCGAGCTGGCCGGCAGTGTCAACAAGCTCGGCACATTCGCACCCAGCGACGAGCAGTTCCGCACCGCCTACGCGGCCAGCCGCAAGGTGTTCGACTTTGCGCGTTACCCCGGCCTGGACGGTCGCCCGGCCAGAGTCACCATCGGAGGATTGAACCTGGCCGTGGCGTCGACCACCCGCCACCGGGCTGAGGCCTTCGAAGCGGTCCGGTGCCTGCGCGACCTGCAGAACCAGAAGTACGTGTCGATGGAGGGCGGTCTGCCGCCGGTGCGGGTCTCGCTGTACTCCGACCCGCAGTTCCAGGCGAAGTACCCGATGTACGGCATCATTCGCCAACAGCTGACCGAGGCCGCGGTGCGGCCCGCGACCCCCGCCTACCAGGCGTTGTCCATCCGGCTGGCGTCGGCGCTGAGCCCCATCACCGCGATCGACCCCGAGCGCACCGCCGACGACCTGGTGGTTGAAGTGCAGAAGGCCCTCGACGGCAAGGGGTTGCTGCCGTGACCGCCTCGGAGCGGCGGCTGGCGTACCTGCTGGTCGCGCCGGCAGTGACGATGATGCTGGCCGTCACGGCCTATCCGATCGGTTACGCGATGTGGCTGAGCCTGCAGCGCAACAACCTGGCCACGCCCGAGGACACCGTCTTCGTGGGCCTGGAGAACTATCAGACCGTCCTGACCGACCGGTACTGGTGGAGCGCCCTGGCTGTGACGCTGGGGATCACGGTGGTCTCGGTGGCGGTCGAGTTCATCCTCGGTCTGTCGTTGGCGCTGGTGATGCATCGCACCCTGTTCGGCAGGGGGCTGGTGCGCACCGCGGTGCTGATCCCGTACGGAATCGTCACGGTGGTCGCGTCGTACAGCTGGTACTACGCGTGGACGCCGGGCACCGGTTACCTGGCCGGTCTGCTGCCCGACGGAAGCGCGCCGCTGACCCATCAGATTCCGTCGCTGGGCATCGTGGTGCTCGCCGAGGTGTGGAAGACCACGCCCTTCATGGCGCTGCTGTTGCTGGCCGGGTTGGCGTTGGTCCCCGAGGACCTGCTCCGGGCGGCGCACGTCGACGGCGCGGGCGCCTGGCAGCGGCTGACGAAGGTCACCCTGCCGATCATCAAGCCCGCGGTGGTGGTCGCGCTGCTGTTCCGCACCTTGGACGCATTTCGCATCTTCGACAACATCTACGTGTTGACCGCGGGCGACAACAACACCGGCTCGGTGTCGATCCTGGGCTACGACAACTTGTTCAAAGGCTTCAATCTGGGCCTGGGTTCGGCGATCAGCGTGCTCATCTTCGCCTGCGTCGGGATGATCGCGCTGACCTTCATCAAGCTGTTCGGTGCGGCGGCTCCGGGAAGTGCTGCCGATGGCCGTTGAACGGTTCGAGGGCCGTCGCGTCGCTTTCTGGGTCGTCGTCGACGCACTGGTGCTGGTGTACGCACTGTTGCCGGTGCTGTGGATCTTCAGTCTTTCCCTGAAACCGACATCGAATGTCAAGGACGGCAAGCTGATTCCGGCCCAGGTGACGCTGGACAACTACCGGGGCATCTTCCGCGGCGACATCTTCAGCTCGGCGCTGATCAACTCGATCGGAATCGGGTTGATCACCACCGTGATCGCGGTGCTGCTCGGTGCCATGGCCGCGTATGCCATTGCGCGCCTTGAATTCCCAGGTAAGCGGTTGCTGATCGGTATGACGCTGCTGATCACCATGTTCCCGGCGATCTCGCTGGTGACGCCGTTGTTCGACATCGAACGGGCGATCGGGTTGTTCGACACCTGGCCGGGGTTGATCCTGCCCTACATCACCTTCGCGCTGCCGCTGGCGATCTACACGCTGTCGGCGTTCTTCCGGGAAATCCCGTGGGATTTGGAGAAGGCGGCCAAGATGGACGGCGCGACCCCGGCGCAGGCGCTGGTCAAGGTGATCGCGCCGCTGGCGGCACCCGGCCTGGTGACCGCGGCCATCCTGGTGTTCATCTTCGCCTGGAACGACCTGCTGCTGGCGTTGTCGCTGACCGCCACCAAGGCTGCGACGACTGCGCCGGTGGCGATCGCGAACTTCACCGGCAGTTCGCAGTTCGAGGAGCCGACGGGATCGATCGCGGCGGGAGCGATCGTCATCACGGTTCCGATCATCGTCTTCGTACTGGTCTTTCAGCGAAAGATCGTCGCCGGGTTGACCTCTGGGGCTGTGAAGGGATAGTTGACGCGATGGCCGAGATCGTGCTGGAACATGTGCACAAGAGCTACGCCGACGGTCACGTGGCCGTGCGGGACCTGAGCATCACCATCGCCGACGGCGAATTCCTGATCCTGGTCGGTCCGTCCGGCTGCGGAAAGACCACCACGCTGAACATGATTGCCGGACTCGAGGACATCTCGTCGGGCGAGCTGCGTATCGGTGGGGAGCGGGTCAACGAGAAAGCGCCCAAGGACCGCGACATCGCCATGGTGTTCCAGTCCTACGCGTTGTACCCGCACATGACGGTGCGCCAGAACATCGCGTTTCCGCTGACGCTGGCCAAGCTGAAGAAAGCCGACATCGCGCAGAAGGTCGAGGAGACCGCGAAGATCCTGGATCTGACTGCCCTGCTGGATCGCCGGCCCGCGCAGCTCTCCGGCGGCCAGCGGCAGCGGGTCGCGATGGGCAGGGCAATCGTGCGCCACCCCAAGGCATTTCTGATGGACGAGCCGTTGTCCAACCTCGACGCCAAGCTGCGGGTGCAGATGCGCGGCGAGATCGCCCGGTTGCAGAAGCGGCTGGGTACCACCACCGTCTATGTCACCCACGATCAGACCGAGGCGATGACGCTGGGCGACCGGGTGGTGGTGATGCACAGCGGTCTGGCCCAGCAAATCGGTACGCCCACTGAGCTTTACGAGCGGCCGGCGAATCTGTTCGTCGCCGGCTTCATCGGCTCGCCGGCGATGAACTTCTTCCCTGCCACGTTGACGACCCTCGGGCTGAAGCTGCCGTTCGGCGAGGTGACGCTGTCCCCCGAGGTGCAGGATGTGATCGCATCGCACGCCGCACCGGACAACGTCATCGTGGGGGTGCGCCCCGAGCACATCGCCGATGCCGCGTTGATCGACGGCTATCAGCGGATCGGTTCGCTGGTGTTCCCGGCCGGCGTCGACCTGGTCGAATCGCTGGGGTCGGACAAGTATGTGTACTTCACCACGGCCGGTCCCGAAGTTCACTCGGCCCGGCTGGACGAAGTGGCCGCCGAATCGGAGGTCAACGAGAATCAGTTCGTGGCAAGGGTTTCCGCTGAATCGAAGGCGGCCATGGGCGAGCAGATCGAATTGGCCTTCGATCCCGGCAAAATCGCTGTGTTCGACGCCGACACCGGCGTGAACCTCACGCTGCCGCGCGTCAAGTGACACTCGACGCGGTGCGGGGCCACCTGCGCAGTCACTTCGCCGGTATCGAACCGGATTCGGCGAGTGTCACCTTCCTCGGTGCCGAACCCATCGAGGTGTTGCGGTTCCGCGCGGCCGGCGTGACGCACTACGTCACCCTGGGATGTTCGCGGGCTGCGATGACCGATCCGACCGAGCTGGTCACCGACCAGCTTCGCGGCCCGCGTGCCGAAGTGGTGCTGCGGCTGCGTGATCCGGGACCGGTCGCCGGATTGGCGCGCAGCCTGGCCATAGTGGCCGCGACCCCGGCGGTGGAAGGCATGGTGCTGGTGGCCGACGCGCTGATCGACCTGGGTGCGCCACTGTGGTCGGGCGCGCCGTTCACCGCGGTGTTGTTGGGGCACAGCGAGATTGCCGACCTGCCGCTGCAGGCACCGCGGGCGCCGGTGGAATTCCTTTCCGCGACGCCGGTCACCGCGACCGAGGCTGCCTGGGTGCGGCTCAAAGGTGCCGAAGCGATGCGCCAGGCCTGGTTCAGCGACGGCGTCGACGTGTTGGACCCGAATCGTCCTGCCGCGCAACCCAATTAGCTCGGGTTACAGCCAGCCTCGGCGCCGGAAATTGAAGTAGAGGAACATGCAGACGATCACCATGAGACTGACCACCGACGGGTAGCCCCACTTGGAGTCCAACTCCGGCATGAAGTGGAAGTTCATCCCGTAGATGCCGGCGACCATGGTGGGCACGGCGACGATACCGGCCCAGGCCGAGATCTTGCGCATGTCCATGTTCTGCTGCATGCCCGCGCGGGCCAGCGCGGCCTGCACCAGCGAGTTCAACATTTCGTCGTAATTGGTGATCTGGTCGGCGGCCTCGGTCTGGTGATCGGCGACGTCGCGCAGGTAGCGCCTGACCTCCTTGGAGATCAGGTCCTTGTTGTCGGTCTGCATCCGCATGAATGCGGCCGACAGCGGCGCGACACAGCGGCGCATCTCGACGACCTCCCGCTTGAGCAGATAGATCGGCTCGACGTCGATCGAGCGCTCCGGCGCGAAGGCGACCACCTCGATAGCGTCGATGTCGTCTTCCATCAGGCTGGTCACCGCCAGGTAGTGGTCCACCACGGTGTCGGCGATCGCGTGCATCACCGCGTAGGGACCCAACCGCAGGTGTTCGGGATTGCAGTCCATCCGCTTGCGGACCTCGTGCAGGCCGCCGTGTTCGCCATGGCGGACCGTGACCACGAAGTCCGCGCCGACAAAGATCATGATTTCGCCGGTCTCCACGATCTCCCGGGCCAGCGCCACTGACTCGTGCGGCACGTAATTGATCGTCTTGAGGACCAGGAACAAAGTCTCGTCGTAGCGCTCCAGCTTGGGCCGCTGGTGGGCGTGTACGGCGTCCTCGACCGCCAGCGGGTGCAATCCGTAGACGTCGGCCACCTGCTGCATCTGGGCCTCGTCAGGTTCGTGCAACCCGACCCACACGAAGGCGGACTGTCCGAGTTCTCGAACTTTGGCCAGCGCTTCGGCGGGCGCCCACTTGCCGGGCAGCCGGGCGCCGTCGACGTAGACACCGCAGTCGACCAGGGTCGGCACCGGCGGATCGGGGACCGGGTGAACGTGTTGCGTTTTCTGCCGGGCGACCGGTCTGAGCGCTTCGGGCAATGCGTCGAATCCAGGGAACACATCGACCTCCGATCGCTGGACAGGTCTGACCGGCGGTGGTCATCGTACGCGTTCAGGCGCCTTTCATCAGTGCCTACAGCCGGTCAGACAGCGGATTCCCAGCCACGGCATGGACCGGCGGATTCGCGACGGCGCCGGTGCGCTAGTTTCGACGCCAAACCCGTCTAGAGGATCCGTCGAACGAGGATCCGTCAAAGGAGCAGAACCGACGTGAGCGCAAGTCCTCTCAAGGTCGCCGTCACCGGTGCCGCCGGCCAGATCGGCTACAGCCTGTTGTTCCGTCTGGCCAGCGGCTCGCTGCTGGGCCCGGACCGCCCGATCGAATTGCGGTTGCTCGAGATCGAGCCCGCCCTCAAGGCGCTCGAGGGTGTCGTGATGGAACTCGACGACTGTGCGTTCCCGTTGCTGGCCGGCGTGGAGATCGGCGCCGACGCGAACAAGATCTTCGACGGGGTGAACCTGGCTCTGCTGGTCGGCGCCCGGCCGCGCAGCAAGGGCATGGAGCGCGGCGACCTGCTGGAGGCCAACGGCGCGATCTTCACCGCCCAGGGCAAGGCGCTCAACGAGGTCGCCGCCGACGACGTCCGGATCGGGGTGACCGGCAACCCGGCCAACACCAACGCGCTGATCGCGCTGAGCAATGCTCCCGACATCCCCAAGGAGCGGTTCTCCGCGCTGACCCGCCTGGACCACAACCGGGCGATCTCCCAGCTGGCCAAGAAGACCGGCGCCAAGGTCACCGACATCAAGAAGGTCACCATCTGGGGCAACCACTCGGCCACCCAGTACCCCGACATCTTCCACGCCGAGATCGGTGGCAGGAACGCCGCTGAGGTGGTCGACGACCAGAACTGGGTCGAGAACGACTTCATCCCGACCGTCGCCAAGCGCGGCGCGGCCATCATCGAGGCTCGCGGCGCCTCCTCGGCCGCCTCGGCCGCATCGGCGACCGTCGACGCGGCGCGGGACTGGCTGCTGGGCACCCCGAAGGACGACTGGGTGTCGATGGCCGTGTACTCCGACGGTTCCTACGACGTGCCCGAAGGCCTGATCTCGTCGTTCCCGGTCACCACCAAGGACGGCAAGTGGGAGATCGTGCAGGGTCTGGAGATCGACGAATTCTCCCGCGGCAAGATCAACGCGACCACCGGCGAGCTGGCCGACGAGCGCAACGCCGTCACGGAGTTGAAGCTGATCTGAGCCTGCTCGCTTGAGGCGGGTACGCGACAGCGGTTCGGGGATCGCCGGCCGGGCTGAGTACGCTGAGGGCTGTGTCTGAGACGCTTGACATGATGACAAGTCTTCCCGAGCAAACACCGCAGGTCGTGATCACCGACGAGGAAATCTTCGAGGCACACGTCGGCGGCAAGCTGTCGGTGGAACTCACGGCACCGCTGGATACCAAGCGTGCGTTGTCGATCGCCTACACCCCGGGCGTGGCGCAGGTCAGTCGCGCGATCGCCACCGATCGCACCCTGGCCGCCCGCTACACCTGGGCCAACCGGCTGGTCGCCGTCGTCAGCGACGGCAGCGCCGTGCTCGGTCTGGGTGACATCGGCCCGGCCGCGTCGCTGCCGGTGATGGAAGGCAAGTGCGCGCTGTTCAAGGAATACGGCGGCCTGAACGCGATCCCGATCGTGCTGGACACCAAGGATCCCGACGAGATCGTCGAAACCCTGGTGCGGCTGCGCCCGACGTTCGGCGCGGTCAATCTCGAGGACATCTCCGCGCCGCGCTGTTTCGAGATCGAGCGACGGGCGATCGAGGCGCTGGATTGCCCGGTGATGCACGACGATCAGCACGGCACGGCGATCGTCGCGCTGGCGGCGCTGATGGGTGCCACCAAGGTGCTTGGCCGGGACATGGCCGCGGTACGGGTGGTGGTCTCCGGTGCCGGGGCCGCGGGTGTCGCGTGCACGAATCTGCTTCTGGCGAGCGGAATCTCAGACATCACGGTGCTCGACTCGCGCGGCATCGTGCACAGCGGCCGCGACGACATGAACGTCGTCAAGGATGAACTGGCGCGTCGCACCAACCCGAGTGGGCGCACCGGCGGACTGGTCGAGGCGCTCGACGGCGCCGACGTTTTCCTCGGTGTGTCCGGGGGATTGGTGCCCGAAGAGCTGATCGCCACCATGGCGCCGAACGGCATTGTGTTCGCCCTGTCCAACCCCGACCCGGAGATCCATCCCGACGTCGCGGCCAGGTACGCCGCCGTCGTCGCCACCGGGCGCAGTGACTTCCCGAACCAGATCAACAATGTGCTGGCCTTCCCCGGGATATTCCGCGGCGCTCTGGACGTCGGGGCACGCCGTATCACCCAGCAGATGATGGTTGCCGCGGCCGAGGCGATTTACTCGGTGGCCAGCGAAGACCTGGCCATCGACCGGATCGTGCCGAGTCCGCTGGACCGGCGGGTCGGCGACGCGGTGGCCAAAGCGGTGGCTCTGGCCGCCGACTTCTCCGATTGAGGGTAGGCATGGGCAGGCTGGCCGCGCTGCTGCTGGCCCTGGTGGTGCTCAGCGGATGCTCATCGGGCGCCACCGACCGGGAGTTGGTGGTGGGTTCCACCCCCGACTCGAAACTTCTTGCGGCACTGTATGTTTCGGCGCTGCGTTTCTACGGTTTTGCGGCACGCGTCGATACTGCGACTGATCCGATGGCCAAACTGGATGATGGCTCGTTCGCCATCGTCCCCGCCTTCACCGGCACGGTATTGCAGAGCCTGCAGCCCGGAGCGTTGCCGCCGCCGGACACCGGAGGGCGGTCGGACACCTCGGCGCACCGCGGCGCGGCCGCGTCCGACGATTCCGCGCAGTCCGACGCCCAGGTCTACCGCGCGATGAATGCGGCTCTGCCCGAAGGGATCGCGGCGGGCGACTTCGCCACCGCGGCCGAGGACAAACCCGAACTGGTCGTCACCGGGGCGACCGCGGCCGGGTGGGGCGGCAGCGACCTCGGCCTGCTACACGCGCACTGTGACGGGTTGCGGATAGGCAGCGTCGCCAACCGCCAGCCGCCCTCGACAGTGGGAACCTGCCGGCTGCCCGTGCTCCGCGAATTCCCGGACAGCGCAACGATGTTCGCGGCTCTTCAGGCCGGCGAGCTGACCGCGGCCTGGGCCAGCACCGCCGACCCCGCGGTGCCTACGAACCTGGTTGCGCTGGCGGACGGCAAACCTGCGCTGATCCGGGCGGAGAATGTGGTGCCGTTGTACCGGCGCAACGAGCTGAGCAAGCGACAGTTGCTGGCAATCAATGAGATCGCGGGAGTATTGGACACCGCCGCGCTGGTCGAGATGCGCCGCAGAGTGGCCGGCGGGGGCGATCCGCAGGCAGTGGCCGACGCCTGGTTGGGCGAGCACCCGCTGGGGCGTTGACGCCGCTGGCGGCGGGCTGCACTCGAACTTCGCCGCCCTGGACGCAGCATCGACGCGGGCGTCAGCGCTCGGACGGGATCACCCGGCTGATGAACATTTCGGTGAGGCGCTGATAACCCGAACCGGTGACGCGCACCATCAGATCCAAGGCGACGGCGTCCGGACCGACCAGCACCCGCGCCTTGTTCTTGCGCACCGCCTGCAGGATGACCTTCGCAGCCCGCTTCGGGCTGGTGTTGGCCAACCGCTTGTCGAAGAGTTCGGCCAGATCGTCGCGGTTGTGGCCTTCGCCCACGGTGGCGTTGCGGGCGATCGCAGTCTTGATGCCGCCCGGGTGCACGGTGGTGACGCCCACCGGGTGGCCGTGCAGCCGCATCTCCTGGCGCAGCGCCTCGGTGTAGCCGCGCACCGCGAATTTGGCCGAGTTGTAGGCGGAGTAGCCCGGCACCGAGAACAGGCCGAAGATGCTGGAGATGTTGATGACGTGCCCGTCTCCGGAGGCGATGAGGTGCGGCAGGAAAGCCTTGGTGCCGTTCACCACACCCCAGAAGTCGACGTCCATCACCCGTTCGATGTCTTTGAACTGCTCGACCTCGGCGTCACCGGTGTGACCGATGCCGGCGTTGTTGTAGATCTGATTGACCTTGCCGAAATGTTCGGCGACCTCGTCGGCGTAGAGCAGGAAGCGCTCGCGCTCGGTGACGTCGAGCCGATCGGCCTTGACCTGCACGCCGATGGCTTTCAGCTGCTCCTCGGTCTGCGCCAGTCCTTCGGCGTCGACATCGCAGATTGCCAAACTGGCACCCGAGCGTCCCAGCTCCAGGGCCAACGCCTGCCCGATGCCCGAACCAGCGCCGGTCACCACGGCGACCTTCCCGGCAAACCCCTCCATGGGCACTCTCCCTCGTGTCGGTTCCGGGTAGAGATTAGTCGGTACCGGCGGTCCCGGGTGACTGCGGGGCATTGATTCTGCGCTGGCGGCGGGCGTTACTCGAACTTCGTCACCCTGAGCGCAGAATCAACCCCGACGAGCAGACGGCTAGCCGAACGCGGTGTCGATGATCTCCTGCTGCTCCACCGCGTGCACCTTCGACGAGCCCGAGGACGGCGCCGACATGGCCCGACGGGAGATCCGCTTGATCCCGCCGAGCTTCTCCGGGAGCACCTCGGGCAGCGTCAGCCCCAGCGACGGCCACGCGCCCTGGTTGGCAGGCTCCTCCTGCACCCAGAAGTACTGTTTGGCGTTCTCGTAGCGGTCCAGGGTCTCGTCGAGCCGCCGGCGCGGCAGCGGGGCCAACTGCTCGATGCGCACGATCGCGATGTCGTCGCGCTTGTCCTTGGCTTTGCGGGCGGCCAGCTCGTAGTAGAGCTTGCCGCTGGTCAGCAGGATCCGGGTGACCTTGCTGCGGTCGCCGTCGCCCTCGTCGTAGGTGGGTTCCTCGATCACCGACCGGAACTTCATCTCGGTGAATTCCTTGATGTCGCTGACCGCGGCCTTGTTGCGCAGCATCGACTTCGGCGTGAACACGATCAGCGGCCGCATCACCCCGTCCAGGGCGTGCCGGCGCAACAGGTGGAAATAGTTGGCCGGGGTGGACGGCATGGCGATCGTCATCGACCCCTCCGCCCACAGCTGCAGGAACCGTTCGATTCGTCCGGAGGTGTGGTCGGGGCCCTGGCCTTCGTGTCCGTGCGGCAGCAGCAGCACGACGGTGGACAGCTGGCCCCACTTGGCTTCACCGGAACTGATGAACTCGTCGATGATCGACTGCGCGCCGTTGACGAAGTCGCCGAACTGCGCCTCCCACAGCACCACCGCGTCCGGGTTGCCGACGGTATAGCCGTATTCGAAGCCCACGGCCGCGTATTCCGACAGCGGGGAGTCGTAGACCAGGAACTTGCCGCCGGTCGGGGTGCCGTCCTTGTTGCTGGCCAGCAGCTGCAGCGGGGTGAACTCGGCGCCGGTGCTGCGGTCGATGATCACCGAATGCCGCTGGGAGAAGGTGCCGCGGCGGGTGTCCTGCCCGGAGAACCGGACCAGCTTGCCCTCGGCGACCAGCGAACCCAGCGCCAGCAACTCACCGAATGCCCAGTCGATCTTGCCCTCGTAGGCCATCTCGCGCCGCTTGTCGAGCACCGGCTGCACCCGCGAGTGGGCGGTGAACCCCTCCGGCAGGGCCAGGAAGGCGTCGCCGATGCGGGCCAGCAGCGACTTGTCCACCGAGGTGTCCAACCCGGCCGGGATCATCTGGTCGGCCTCGACCGACTCGCTGGGCAGGACGCCGTGCTTCTCCAGGTCGCGGACCTCGTTGAACACCCGTTCCAGTTGGCCCTGGTAGTCGCGCAGGGCGTCCTCGGCCTCCTTGAGCGAGATGTCGCCGCGGCCGATCAGGGATTCGGTGTAGCTCTTGCGGACGCCGCGCTTGTTGTCGACGACGTCGTACATGTAAGGGTTCGTCATCGACGGGTCGTCACCCTCGTTGTGCCCGCGCCGGCGGTAGCACAGCATGTCGATGACGACGTCCTTCTTGAACTGCTGCCGGAAATCCACGGCCAGCTGCGCCACCCAGACGCACGCCTCGGGGTCGTCGCCGTTGACGTGGAAGATCGGGGCGCCGATCATCTTGGCGACGTCGGTGCAGTATTCGCTGGAGCGCGAGTACTCCGGTGCGGTGGTGAAACCGATCTGGTTGTTGACGATGATGTGGATGGTGCCGCCGACGCGATAACCGGGCAGGTTCGCCAGGTTCAGCGTCTCGGCGACCACGCCCTGGCCGGCGAACGCGGCGTCACCGTGCAGCATCATCGGCACCACCGAGAACGCCTTGGCTTCGTCGGTGTCGGTGGCGCCGTGGTTGAGCAGATCCTGCTTGGCCCGCACCAGGCCCTCGAGCACCGGGTCGACGGCTTCCAGGTGCGACGGGTTGGCGGTCAGCGACACCTGAATGTCGTTGTCGCCGAACATCTGTAGGTACACGCCGGTGGCGCCCAGGTGGTACTTCACGTCGCCGGAGCCGTGTGCCTGCGACGGGTTCAGGTTGCCCTCGAACTCGGAGAAGATCTGCGAGTACGGCTTGCCGACGATGTTGGCCAGCACATTGAGCCGGCCGCGGTGCGGCATGCCGATGACGACCTCGTCCAGGCCGTGCTCGGCGCACTGATCGATCGCGGCGTCCATCATCGGTATGACGCTCTCCGCGCCTTCCAGCGAGAACCGCTTCTGCCCGACGTACTTGGTCTGCAGGAAGGTCTCGAAGGCCTCGGCGGCGTTCAGCCGGCTCAGGATGTACTTCTGTTGTGCCACAGTCGGTTTGACGTGCTTGGTTTCGACCCGCTGTTCCAGCCAGCGGGTTTGCTCGGGGTCGAGGATGTGGGTGTACTCCACTCCGATGTGCCGGCAGTAGGCGTCGCGCAACAGTCCCAGCACGTCGCGCAGCTTCTTGTACTCCGCACCCGCGAAGCCGCTGACCTTGAACACCCGGTCGAGGTCCCACAACGTCAGTCCGTGGGTGAGCACCTCGAGGTCGGGGTGGCTGCGAAACCGGGTCTTGTCCAGGCGCAGCGGGTCGGTGTCGGCCATCAGGTGGCCGCGGTTGCGGTACGCCGCGATCAGGTTCATCACCCGGGCGTTCTTGTCGACGATGGAGTCCGGATTGTCGGTGCTCCAGCGCACCGGCAGGTACGGGATGCTCAACTCGCGGAAAATGTCGTCCCAGAAGGCGTCCGAGAGCAGCATCTCGTGGATGGTGCGCAGGAAGTCACCCGATTCCGCACCCTGGATGATGCGGTGGTCGTAGGTCGAGGTCAGGGTGATCAGCTTGCCGATGCCCAGTTCGGCGATGCGTTCGGCGCTGGCGCCCTGAAATTCGGCGGGGTACTCCATCGCTCCGACGCCGATGATGGCGCCTTGGCCGGCCATCAGCCGCGGCACCGAGTGCACGGTGCCGATGGTTCCCGGGTTGGTCAGCGAAAGTGTTACGCCGCCAAAGTCTTCGGCGGTCAGCTTGCCGTCGCGGGCGCGCCGCACGATGTCTTCGTAAGCCGAGACGAATTCGGCGAAGCGCAATTCTTCACACCGTTTGATGCCGGCCACCACCAGCGCGCGCTTGCCGTCCTTGCCCTGCAGGTCGATCGCCAGACCGAGATTCGTATGGGCTGGTGTGACAGCAGTCGGCTTGCCGTCGACCTCGGCGTAGTGCCGGTTCATGTTCGGGAACTTCTTGACCGCCTGCACCAGCGCGTAGCCCAGCAGGTGGGTGAACGAGATCTTGCCGCCGCGGGTGCGCTTGAGTTGGTTGTTGATGACGATCCGGTTGTCGATCAGCAGCTTGGCCGGGATGGCGCGCACGCTGGTCGCCGTCGGCACGTCCAGTGAGGCCGACATGTTCTTGACGACGGCCGCGGCGGCCCCGCGCAGCACCTGCACCTCGTCGCCCTCGCCTGGCTGGGGGCCTGCGGGCTTGGCCGGCGCCTTGGCGGCTTCCGGGGTGGCCTTCGTTGCGGCCTTGGCGGGTGCGCCGTTGCCTGCCGCCGCGGTGCTCTTGGCCGGCTGGACCGCGGGCTTCGCCGCCGGGGTGGGCTTGGCCTCCGGCGCGGGAGATTCGGCCGGCTTGGATTCGGCGGTGCTGGGCTTGGTGGTGTCTTCGTGCGCGGACTCGGGGTTGTAGTCGACCAGGAACTCATGCCAGCTGGGGTCGACGGACGAGGGGTCGTCGCGGAACTTGCGGTACATCTCCTCGACCAGCCACTCGTTTTGCCCGAATGGTGAACTTATGTTGGCCACGACCGCTGTTCGCCTCAATTCTTTTGTCCTGCAAGCGCTTCACGCGACGCTTGCGACGTCGTGCGTCCCGGCTGGGCGGGCCGCCTCACACCCTGGCTGGCCGGTTGATGGTTCCGACCTGTTCTGACCCAATAAAGGCTAGCGCCTCACCCGCGATTAGCCAGCGAGACCGACAACCTTTAGCTGGCATCCCGGACGGGTGGCAGCAGGTGCAGGGTGACCGGCCAGCGCCCCGGCGGCGGGCCGAACGCCGACCGCGCGTTGCGGACGATCTTCTTGCTCACCACCCGGTTGCCGATGGCACCGATGATGGCGCCGATTCCGACCGGCATGAGCTTGCCGAACATCAGCGCGCCGCGCTTGAGCGCGAACCGCTTCATCACGTACTTGAGCATCCGCGTGTTGAACTTCGACAGCGCCGGCAGCGGCAACGACGCCATGCTTTCGGACACCCAGCCGCCTTTGGTCCGGCCGGGACCGATCAGGTCGGAGACCGCACCGGTGCCGTTGTCACCGGCCAGGACAGTCAGTATCAGGGCCCGACGGCGTTCCCGCTCGTCGAGCGGTATGCCGTACACCGAGGCCAGCGCGAGGACGAACAGCGCGGTGGCTTCCAGGAAGACGGCGGTTTCCCCGGCGGCCGCGGACAGCGCAGCCAGGGTGCCGATGCCGGGGAAGGTCGCGGCCCCGCCAACCGCGGCACCGCTGGCCGTCACCACCGAGACGTAGCGCTTCTCGAGCCGGCCGACGATCTCGGCAGGATCGGCACCGGGTGCGGCGTGGCGTAGGCGGGACACATAGGCTTCGGCCGCGGGTCCCTGGATGTGCGAACTGCGTTCGATGACCTGAGCCAGCGCTCGCGAGGACATCTTCGGGCGGCCGGCGGTCTCGCCCGCCGGCAGTTCCGGTGTTGACTTCTTGCGTCGAAAGAACATCGATGCCTCTCTCGGGGACGGCGTCTCTTCAGGCTAACCGCCTGGCAGCAGAAAACACGCTGGGCCGGAAACCTCACATACTCCCGAGAGAAACGTCGTGGTCGGGGAGCGTGTTCCCGCGCCGAGACCCGTCACAGTCGCCCTGGCGTCGTCGTCGAACTGCGCGGCGGGGAATAATGCGGGCTGGATTCGAAACGAGGCGCGAACATGAGCACAGCGACCAGCCGGGTGTCCGGCAACCCGTGGGCCGCGCTGTGGGCGATGATCCTCGGATTTTTCATGATCATGGTGGATTCGACGATCGTCGCCGTCGCCAATCCGACGATCATGAATGAATTGCGGATCGGCTACAGCACCGTGGTCTGGGTGACCAGCGCCTACCTGCTGGGATACGCGGTGGTGCTGCTGGTCTCCGGCCGCCTCGGGGACCGTTTCGGCCCGAAGAACCTGTACCTGATCGGGTTGGTGGTATTCACCCTCGCCTCGGTGTGGTGCGGTCTGTCCGGCAGCGCCGCCACACTGATCGCGGCACGCGTGGTGCAAGGCGTGGGCGCCGGGATCCTCACCCCGCAGACGTTGTCGACGATCACCCGGATCTTCCCGGCAGATCGGCGCGGCGCGGCGATGAGTATGTGGGGCGCCACCGCGGGCGTCGCGAGCCTGGTCGGACCGCTGGTGGGCGGCATGCTGGTCGACACGCTGGGCTGGCAGTGGATCTTTTTCGTGAACGTGCCGGTCGGCATCATCGCGGTCGCGTTGGCCGCCTGGCTGGTCCCGGTGCTGCCCGTCCATTCCCGCCGCTTCGACCTCGTTGGTGTCGGCTTGTCCGGTGTCGGCATGTTTCTGCTGGTATTCGGCCTGCAGGAGGGTCAGTCCGCGCACTGGGCGCCGTGGATCTGGGCCGTCCTGGTCGCCGGTGTCGGGTTGATGACGGCGTTCGTCTACTGGCAGTCGATCTATCGCCGGGCGCCGTTGGTGCCCTTGGAGATCTTCCGCGACCGGGGCTTCAGCGTGTGCAACGTCGGTGTCGCCGTCATCTCGTTCGCCGTCACGGCGACGATGCTGCCGGTGACCTTCTATGCCCAGTCGGTGTGCGGATTGTCGCCAACGGAGTCGGCGCTGCTGCTCGCGCCGATGGCCATCGCCAGCGGGGTGCTGGCACCGATCGTCGGCAGGTACATCGACCGGACCCATCCGGTGCCCATGCTCGGCTTCGGCTTTTCGTTGCTGGCAGCGTCGCTGACCTGGTTGTCGTTCGAGTTGGATCCGGCCACGCCGGTTTGGCGGCTGGTGCTGGTGTTCATAGCCCTCGGTGCCTCGATGGCGTTCATCTGGTCGCCCCTGGCCGCGACCGCCACCCGCAACCTGCCGCCGGAGCGGGCCGGCGCCGGGTCGGGTGTGTACAACGCGACCCGCCAGCTCGGCGCGGTCCTGGGTAGCGCGAGCATGGCCGCCTTCATGACGTGGCGCATCGGCGCCGAGTTGCCCTATGCGGCCGAGTCGGCGGGCGAGGACACGACGCTGCAGCTGCCGGAGTTTCTGCGCGAGCCCTTCTCGGCCGCGATGTCGCAGTCGATGTTGCTGCCGGCGTTCATCGCGTTGTTCGGGATCATCGCCGCGCTGTTGCTGGTGCGGGGCGCGCGCCGGTCCGACGCTGCCCACCCGGCCGGTGACGTGTTCGCGGACGACATTGATGACGGCGCGTACGAGGAGGACGACGACGAGTACGTTGAATACATCCTGCGCCGCGAACCGTTCAGCGCCGATGAATCCGACACCAAACCGGTGGTGGCACTGACCCGGCGTTCGCCTGCTGCGACGGAGGACGCCTGGCCTCGCGGTCCGCGCGGAACGGCGCACAGCGGGCCGGCCGCCATGGTTCCCGGACCGCTGCCGAACAGGTACTCCCACGTCGGATCCCACCCCCGGTCAACTCCCCGTCAACGCCAGGAACGCGCCCAGCTCGAGCAGCCCGGCCGGGGTGGCGGGTAGGTACTGCGTCAGCAACTCTGAGCGCACGATCACCGCCGCATACTGCGCGCGACTGATCGCCACGTTCAGCCGGTTCCGATTCAGCAGGAATGAAATGCCGCGGGGCACCTCATCGATCGAGGAGGCCGTCATGGAGATGAAGACCACCGGCGCCTGCCCGCCCTGGAATTTGTCGACGGTGCCCACTCGGACGCCGCCCAACCCGGCAGCGGCCAGCTGCTGGCGGATCAGGGACACCTGGGCGTTGTACGGCGCGAGCACCATGACGTCGGCGGCGGACAGCGCCCGGGTGCCGTGCTCGTCGGTCCACGACCGACCCAGCACGTCCCGGACTTCAGCCACGATCGCCTGCGCCTCCTCGGGGCTGTCCGTCGAATTGCCGTAGTGCCCTACCGGCAGCACCTGCACGCCAGGGGAGTATCCGGCGAGCCGGCGCCCGGTGGTGCGTTCGAGGTGGGAGTGCAGCCGGCCTTCATAGGACAGTTTCGAGACGGCCGCACACACATCCGGATGCATCCGGTAGGACAGGTCCAGGAAGTAACCGCGCTCCGGGGGCAGCGTGCGTTGGCCGTCCACCAGCCATTCCAGCGCGGAGATATCGACCGGTTCGGGGTGGGTGCCCTGACTGACCTGCGGCAGTTGTTGCGGATCGCCCAGCAGCATCAGGTTGGCCGCCGCGGGTGCCACGGCAATGGTGTTGGCCAGACAGAACTGGCCGGCCTCGTCGATGACCAGCAGGTCCAGGCTCCCCGGCGGCACCCGATTGCCATTGGCGAAGTCCCAAGCCGTGCCGCCAACCACACATCCCGCCGTCTCGGCGATGAACACCGGATAGGTGCTGCTGTCGATCTGCTGCCAGCGCTTCACGGCGTGACCGTTGCGCTTCTTGGCGATCCGCTGCGGGTCCAACCCGGCCTCGACCACGCAGTCCAGCAGGTTCTCCACCACCGCGTGGGACTGCGCGACCACACCGATACGCCAACCGTGCGTGGTTACCAACCGGGTGATCACCTGGGCGGCCGTGTAGGTCTTGCCGGTTCCCGGCGGGCCGTGCACGGCCAGGTAGGAGGAGTCCAGACGCAGCGTTGCCGCGGTGAGATCGGCGACGGTGTCCGCGGTCCGGGGCAGCGGCGCATCACCGAGGGTGCGCGGCTCTCGTCGTAGCAACACGTCGACGAGCGCGGACCGCGGTAGCTGCGGCAGGCCGGAGGCCACGGTTCGGGCGGTGGCGTCGATCGATGCGCGCAGCTTGGCGGTGGGCACCGGCGGGCCCGGAGTCAGGGCGAACGGCAGCTGCTCGAAAATCTCCCCGTCGGCGCCGGCTCTCTCTCGCAAGACCACCGTGGTCGGCAGTATCGGATCGTCGACCTCCACCACCTCGGCGGGCGCGGCCGCCCGACGGTCCGGGTTATCGGTCATGCCGGCCGGCGCCGGCGGGTCGTAGAGCGCAAAGACCTGACCCCTGAGCTCGCCGCGCGCCAACTCACCGGTCAGCTGCAACTGCCGCTGCGGTTTGCGGGCCCGCGGCGGCATGTTCCATTCGACGGCGACCTCGGCGTGCGCCACGACGAAGACGTCGGTACTGTCCGACCACTCCTCGACCGGATAGTTCAGCCGGTCAAAATGCGACCACCAGAACGGCTTGTCCTCGCGCTGGTGATAACCGCGCGCCGCCGCCACCAGCGCGACCGCCGTCTGCTCCGGTGTCCGACCGACGGCCGCGGCATCCCCGGTGAAATCCGCCAGGGTCGAAGCGAGTTCGTCGTGGTCCTCGACGGTCTCGTGCTCGGCCACCGGCTGGACTCCCACCGGCGTGACACCGGTTTCCCAGGCGCGCAACAGCAGCCAGTCGCGCAGCTCTCGCGTTGACACGCAGTCGTAGTGGTTGTATTCCTCGATCTGTTTGAGCACGGTCGCTGCGTCGTCCGAGTTGCCCTCGGCGAGCAGTTCGCAATAGCGGGCGTAGGAGTTGATCGAGGCGGCGGCGGTGGTGACCTCGCCGGACCGTAGGTGCGCTCCCATGTACAGCGGTTCCAGAGCTTTGAGGCTCACTGACTCCGCGCCCACCCGAATGCTTTTACGCACCAACGGATAAAGGTCGACCAGGATGCCGTTGCGCAGCAGATCGTCGACGTCGTCCTCGCCCACGCCGTAGCGCCCGGCCAGCCGCAGCAACGCCGTGCGCTCGTAGGGCGCGTAGTGGTAGATGTGCATGTTGGGATAGCGTTTGCGCCGCTTGGCGACCATCCCCAGGAACTGAAGCAGCGCCCGGCGTTCGTCGACGCGGCTGTGCGCCCAGAGCGGACGGAAGGCGCCCGCCGGCCCGGCCTCCAGCACGCCGAACAGGTATTCCAGCCCCCAACTCGTGCCGTCAGCCGTCCACAGCGGGTCACCCTCGAAGTCGAAGAACAAATCTCCCGGGTTGGGTTCCGGCAACAGGGTCAAGGGTTGCGAGTCGACGATCTCGTATTGGGGGATACCGGAGGTGCGTTGCCGCACTTGTAGCCGGGCCTGCGCGGACAATTTGTCCAAGACGCTGGGAGCCAGATCTGGAGGAGGCCCGCGATACCCGGCCAGCTCGGCGACCGTGCCGATACCGGCTTCAATTAGCTTGTCGCGCTGGCTGATTCGCATGCCGGCAACCAACAGCAGGTCATCCCGCGCCTTCAACTGCTCCTCACACAGCGGGCAACGCAGACAGGCCTGCACCTGCTCGTCTTCCCAGCGGACCGGGCTGCCGGCGGCGTGGTGCTTGTCCAACAGCAGCTGCAGGTGCGCGCGCTGGGACCGGTAGACCGGAATCAGGTCATCGACCGGATAGCGCACCACCGTGCCGTCGCCCAGTATCAGCTCCGCCTCACCGGCCACCGCCACCCCCGCTATGGCCAGCGCGTCGGCGTAGGCGGCCAGCTGCAATAGCGCGCTGACTTTGGGCGAGCGAGCCAGCTTGGTGTCGGTGACGCGATACTGGTCACCGTCGCGGATCAGGAAGTCGGCGAACCCGACGAACCGGCCGTCGTACATCGCTGCCTGGTAGACCACCGCCGCGCCGTCGGCAATCGCGCGCGCGGTCGCATCGGCTGCCGCGGTCAGTCCGGCGTGGCTGTAGGCCGGACGGCCGATAACGGCGAGTCCGTCGCCGAACTCGTCGCGCAACTCCGCGAGCCTGCGTTGCTCGTGTTCGGTGCCGAGCGTGGCGGTACGGGCCAGCAACTCGTCCTCGACGTCGACGGCGGGCGCCCAGCCCAGTCGCGCGTCGAAATCCCGCAACAACGCGTATTCGCACCGCGCGGCGGACGCGAGATCCGATGCGCTGTACACGATCCTGCCGCCGGTGAGGAACACAGCCGCCACTGTAAAGAAGGGGTACGACAGCGATGATGGAAGAGCGTTACCGCGCAGGTCGTGACTCCGGGTGCGACTGACGCGCTGCTGGGCTGCCCATCATTTGACTTGTCCGGCCCGCGTGGTTCGTGCCTCGAGCGACGCGGCCCGCGGCGAAGTCCCCGCGGCAGCGTGTGCCCGCAGCGGATACGAAATCGTTTGCGCGGTAGACGATTGCCAGATGAAAAACAAAGATTAGAAATTCGCCGAAACGCGGTTCGGCCGCGACTTCTCGTCGAATACTTGCGGGACGGTTAATGAGATCCGACCGACGGGAGTCCCGCCTTGTCCGCTTTTGTGATCGCCACAGCTGACGCTTTGACTGCGGCCTCGAGAGATCTCACCCGGATTGGGTCGGTTCTGGAGTCGGTGAGCACGGCAGCCGCTGCGTCGACCACCGAGGTCACCGCGGCCGCCGCGGACGAGGTATCGACAGCTATTGCGCGGCTGTTCGGCACGCTGGGCGCGGAGTACCAAGCGATCAATGCGCAGGTGGCACTGTTTCAGGCGCAGCTCGTGCGGACCTTGGCGGCGGGCGGAAGCGCGTATGCCGCCGCCGAAGCGGCCGCCGCGTCGCCGTTGCAGGCGCTGCAGGAGTACGTGCTAGGAGCGATCAACGCCCCGACCAATCAGCTGCTGGGACGTCCGCTGATCGGTGACGGTGCCAGTGGGGCGCCGGGAAGCGGAGCTGCCGGTGGTCCCGGCGGGCTCCTGTTCGGCAGCGGCGGAAACGGTGGCTCTGGAACAGCCGGTGGGGGTGCCGGAGGGGCGGGTGGGGACGCAGGCCTGTTCGGGAATGGTGGCGCCGGTGGGGCAGGCGGTGTCGGAGCGGCTGGTCTAGCCGGTGGAGTCGGTGGCAACGGTGGTGCCGGTGGGTGGTTAGGCGGTTCGGGCGGGGCCGGTGGCGCCGGCGGCAAGGGTGGCTCCGGCGGCGCGACATTCGCCGGTGGTGTTGGCGGAACAGGCGGCACTGGTGGTGCCAACAGGGCTTTATTGGGGTCGGTCGGCGGTCAGGGCGGGGCCGGTGGCACCGGGGGTGGCGGCTACACCGGTGCCGCGACGACGGTGGCCGGCGCGGTAGGTGAGAACGGTGGGCACGGCGGTGCGGGCGGCGCCGGCGGCGCTGGTGGCAGCAGCTGGGGTTTGTTGAGCAGCTCAGGTGATGGCGGCGCCGGGGGCACTGGCGGAGTGGGCGGCAACGGTGGCACCGGCGGCGTCGGCGCGGGTGTCGCGGGTGGCACCGGAGGTGATGCCGGCGACGGCGGCAACGCCGGCGTTGGCGGTGCCGCGGGCGCAGCGCGATTCTTTGCGATCGGTGGTGTCGCCGGCGCAGCGGGGACCGGTGGCAACGGCGGTATCGGCGGAACCGGTGGCGCGGGCCAGACGCCGGCATCGGTGGGCGGCACCGGCACTGCCGGTGGCCAGGGCGGCCAGGGCGGGACGGGCGGAGACTCGGCCGGTGGCGTCAACGGTTCCGGCGGAGCCGGTGGCACCGGGGGCGAGGGTGGCACGGGTGCGGCGGGTGCCGACGACACAGGTAGCGGTCCGGGTCAGGGCGGTGACGGCGGCCGTGGTGGTGACGGAGGTACGGGTGGCGGGCAGGGCGCCGGCGGCGTCGGCGGCAGTGCCGGTGCCGGCGGGGAGGCAGGAAAAGGTGGCGACGGCGGCATCGGCGGCAAGGGTCTGACCGGTAGCGCCGCCACCGGTGCGACCGTCGGCGGTCGGGGCGGCGATGCCGGTGCCGGCGGTACCGGTGGTGATGCCGGCGCTCCGAGCGGCGCTGCCGGCGCCGGGGGCAATGGCGGTATCGGGGGTCAGGGCGGGCAAGGCGGGGCGGGCGATCCCACCTTCACCAACGGCGGAGACGGTGCAGCCGGTGGTTCAGGTGGGACCGGTGGCGAGGCCGGTGCGGCCGGCAACGTCGGCGTTGATGCCGTCAACGGCACAGGTGGCACCGGCGGCACCGGCGGCACCGGTGGCACCGGAGCCGCCGGGGGTCCGTCCGCTCAGGCCGGTAGAGGCGGTGGCGGAGGCGAGGGCGGCGACGGCGGTCACGGCGTCGCAGATGTTGGCGGCGGCGCGGGTGGCACCGGCGGAGTCGGCGGCAGGGGTGGCGAGGGCACCGGCATTGTCGGTGACCAGCCTCAGTCTGGCGGCACCGGAGGAATCGGCGGAACGGGTGGGACCGGCACCGACGGCGGCACCTTCGGTGCTGGTGGTAGCGGGGGTGGCGGCGGCTCCGGTGCAGGCGTCGGGGTGAACGCGCACGGCGGCACGGGCGGCGGCGGCGGTGCCGGCGGCACGGCAACAGCTACTGGACCCGGCCTCGGCGGCGGCGGTGGGGGCGGTGGCGGCGGCGCCTCGGTCCAGGAAGTCAATGGGGGCAGTGCCACCGGGACCGCCACCGGCGGTGAGGGCGGTGCCGGAGGCGCCGGCTCGGACACCGCCGTGGGCGGGGCGGGCGGAGTCGGCGGTTTCGGCACGGTTATCGCCGACGGGACGAACAGCGCCGCCACCGGTGCGGCGACCGGGGGCACCGGCGGAGCGGGTGGCACCGCTGGTGGGACCGGCGGTGCCGGTGGATACGGCAAGGTCGAGGCGCTGGCGGGCGGCGTCACCAGCGCCAACGGGCAGGGCGGGGCTGGCGGCGCCGGCGCTGACGGCGGCACCGGCGGAAGCGGCGGCTATGGCACTGCTTCCAGCAACGGTGCAGGCAGCACTACTGCCGGCCGCGCCACCGGCGGTGAAGGTGGCGCGGCGAGCGGCACTGACAGCTTCGGCGGTGACGGCGGCGACGCCATCGTCACGGCCGAAACCGCCGGTGCCGTTGACGGCATCGCCACCGGTGGCCTCGGGGGTCAGGCCAACGGCGTCGGGCTGGGCGGTTCGGGCGGACTGGCCGGGCTCGGCGCCTTCGGCGGCGACGTCTCAGGAACAGCTACCGGGGGGATCGGCGGCGCCGGCGGCGCGGGCACCTCCGGCGGAACTGGCGGCGACGCCACCGTCATCGGCGTCAACGGAGCCGCTTCCACCGGTACCGCAACCGGCGGAGATGGCGGAGCCGTTAGCGCGGCCGGCACCAGCGGCGGTATCGGCGGTCAAGGCGGCGACGGCGGGGACGCGCACCTGCAGTCGTTCAGCAGCAACACATCGGTCGACGGCGCGGCGACCGGCGGCATGGGCGGGGCGGGCGGCGCCGGTGGTGCCGGTGCCGGAGGTGGGGACGGCGGAGCCGGCGGCAGTGCCCTGGTAGGCGCGGCCGACGGTGGTCTCGCCAGCGGCAGCGCTACCGGCGGGGCCGGCGGTGCGGGTGGCGCGGGTGACCAAGCCGGTAATTCCGGCGGCGCCGGCAGTGCTGGCGGCATCGGTCAGATCACTGCCGAAGGGGCTGGCAGCACCGCTGCCGGCACCGCTCGCGGTGGCACCGGAGGTGGCGGCGGTGAAGCAGGTGCGTCCGGGGGTACCGGTGGCGAGGGTGCCATCGAGGCGAACGACGGCGGCCGTGCCGGCAGCGCAGACAGCCGGGTGTGGGGCGGGGCCGGTGGCGCCGGTTCCGACGGGGCCGAAGGCGGAGCCGGGGGTACTGGTCAACTCACTGCCGAGGGCCCGGGTAGCGCTGCAACGGGCAGCGCCACCGGTGGGACCGGCGGGTCTGGTGCCGGTGCTGGCGGCGAAGGCGGGCAGGGCGGCGCCGGCACGGTGCAAGCGAACTCGGGCGGCGTCGTCTCCGACGGTGTCGCCGTCGGAGGTACCGGCGGTGCAAGCATCCAAGGTGGCATCGGTGGGGAGGGCGGCGCCGGCACCGTCAGCGCTGCCGATGCGGACAGCACTGCGACCGGCACCGCTGCCGGAGGTATCGGCGGGTCGGCCACCGGCACCGGCAGCACCGGCGGACGCGGTGGCCAGGGCAGCCTGGAAGCCACCGCCGGAGGTGATGCCGTCGGATCGAACGGAGGTGCTCGGGGTGGTGCCGGTGGTCAGGCCACCGGTGGTGGCGCCGGTGGCTCCGGGGGTGACGGCAAGGCCACGTCGGCGGGTGCGGTGAGCAGCGCCGAAGGCTCAGCGACCGGGGGCGACGGTGGCGCAGGGGCGGACGGCGGCGTCGGCGGTGGGGGTGGCGACGGTGAGATCGTCGGAGGCTTCATCGACGGCACCGGACAGCATGCCAGCGGCACGGCTGTGGGCGGGGCCGGTGGTTCAGCCGCGGGCGTTGACAGCGTCGGCGGGGACGGAGGCGACGGGATTATCGGCGCGGGGGGCGACAACGCCACTGCGACCGGCGTCGCCAGCGGCGGCCGCGGTGGTACGGCCAACGGCGGGAGTTTGGGCGGCAGCGGCGGCCAAGGCGTGGTGGCCGCAGAAAATGGCGGTGGCAGCGTCAGCGGTACCGCCACCGGTGGCAGCGGCGGGAACGGCGGTGAGAGCTTCGACGGTAGTGCGGGTGGCAACGGTGGTGAGGGTGGCGCTGGCCAGCTCTATTCGTTTAACGGCAGCGTTGCGAAAGGTAACGCCGTGGGCGGCATGGGCGGCGCGGGCGGGGCTGGTGCCGGCGGTGTGGCTGGGGGTGACGGCGGCTTCGGCGGCTTCGGCGGTGTCGGCGCATTCAATGGCGGAACTGTCGACGGATCCGCCCGCGGTGGCCACGGCGGCGGCGGTGGTGCGGTTGGCGCCGCTGGTCTTCCCGGCGGCGCCGGCGGCGAGGGCGGTTCTGCCACGGTGTCTGCCGATGGCGCCAACAGCACTGCGGCCGGAGTCGCGGTCGGCGGCGACGGGGGAAGCGGTGGCGCTGACGGTGCCGGCGGAGGTTCGGGTGGCAATGCTGACGTCGAGGCAACCGGCGGTGGACGGGCAACCGGGTCCGGCAGCGGCGTGCGGGGCGGGGCCGGCGGGAGCGGCAGCACCGGTGGACAGGGCGGTGCCGGTGGTCTGGGCCGTGTGACTGCCGATGGCCCGGGTAGCGCCGCCGCAGGTAGCGCTACCGGCGGGGACGGCGGGTCCGGTAGCGGTGCGGGCAGCACTGGCGGCGCGGGCGGTGCGGGCACCGTCGAGGCAACCTCCGGTGCTGAAGTGCTGGGCGCTGTTGCCGCCGGCGGGACCGGCGGTTTCGGTGTCGATGGTGGCGCTGGTGGTCATGGCGGCTCAGGCATCATCAGCGCCGCCGATGCGGACAGCTTTGCGACCGGCCAGGCTCTCGGCGGGACCGGTGGGTCAGGCGCCGAGGCGGGCAGCGCCGGTGGGGACGGCGGCGTGGCAAGGGTCGAGGCTACGAACGGCGGCCACGCTGCCGGTTCCAACGGAGGCGCCAAGGGCGGTAACGGCGGAGCGGCCCAGGCCGGAGGCATCGCCGGTGCCGGTGGTGACGGTCATGTGTCCGCTGACGGAGCGGACACTACTGCCAACGGTGATGCGACGGGTGGTGCCGGCGGTGCCGGCACCGGTGGCACGGGCGGTATCGGTGGGTCCGGAGAGGTATTTGCCAGCGCAGGTGGCACAAACATCGCTGGGGCAGTTGGCGGCTCCGGCGGTGCTGGTATCGACGGAGGTACCGGAGGGCACGGCGGATCTGGTACCGCGCGCAGCCAGGGGATGGGCAGCACGGTGGCCGGTGAGGCGACAGGTGGTGACGGCGGGGCCAGCGACGGTCCTGGCAGCTTCGGCGGTCAGGGAAGCGACGGCCAGCTCATCGCGTACGACGGTGCCAGCACCGACGGAGACGCCACCGGCGGCGGTGGTGGTCGCGGTATCGGCGGCGGTATCGGTGGTGAGGGTGGCCTCGGCGGTGTCGGTGCGATCGGCGGCCGAGCTGTCGGGACCGCTCTGGGAGGTGCCGGTGGCATTGGTGCCGACGGGCACTCCGGCGGGAGAGGAGGCGACGGTTTCGTGGGCGCCCAGGGGTTCAGCCCAGGCGACAACCCGGCTGTTGACGGCACCGCCACGGGCGGCGCGGGCGGCGACAGCGGCGCCGGGACCTTCGGGGGCGACGGTGGCCAAGGCGGTACAGCCGCGATTCTTGCCGAGCAGTCCAGTTTCGCCGGCGGCACCGCTGTTGGCGGCGAAGGTGGTTCCGGTGGTGCGAGCGGCATCGCAGACGGCCTCGGCGGCGCCGGCGGCAACGGCGGCAGCGCCGAAATCTTCGCGCAGGGCACCGATGTCAGGGATGCCGTGGCAACTGGTGGCGCCGGAGGCGCTGGTGGTGCCGGCGGCATCGGTGCGAACGGCGGCGACGGCGGCGACGGCGGCGTGGGTGCCGCCACGGTCACACCTGGCATCGGCGGCAATGGCGGAGGCGGCGGCAACGGGGGCGTGTTCGTCGACGCCGTCAACGACGGGAGTGGTGGCAGGGGCGGCGACGGCGGAAACGGCACCGGAGGCATCGGCGGCAATGGCGTCAAGGGTGGCGACGGACTGGCCGACGGCAGCCCCGGTGCGGACGGATTGGACGGCGCAGACGTCATCTGAGCGCGTGCAGTCGGCTCAGCGTGCTGTGTTGGCGACGATCTCCACCCCGCTGCCGTTCCAGCGGAACTTCACAACGCTGCCCACGCCCAGCGCATTCGGATACGTCAGCGCTACCGTGTCACCGGTGCTGTGCGTGCCGTCGATGCCGTTGAATCCGTAGGTGTCCGGCACCCCCTGGGGAATGAATTTACCCAGGTGGAACAGCACCGCGCGCGTCGTCGGATTGTCGCCGTTGGTGTTGGCCTTGATGATCACCGCCGACAATTGCGCGCACTCGTTGTAGTTGCCGGCTATCGGTTCGGGGTTCCACGGTTGCTGGCTGCGTGGGTCGCGGGGAAGTTCGGACACCGCCTTCGCGATGGTGGGCGCAGCCAGATTGACCGCACACGGGTCGGCGGGCGCGGCGCTGCTGGGCGGGACCGTGGTCGGCGCGGCAGCGCTACCCGGAGCTCCAGGCGTGGTGACGGCCGAAGAAGGCTTGGTGGCCTGCGGTGTCTTGGCCACCGTCGAGTCGCCTGACCCGCACCCGACTGACGTCACCGCCGCCGCCACGACACACAGGCCTGCGGCACACCGAACAACCATTGACACATCGGGCACGGTACCGCCACCGGTCCTGCGGGTGCGGCAGGCATGGCCGCGGGCCCGGGACGCCTTAGACTTCATCTCCTGATGGATAACCCGGACAACCTTCCCGCGACGTTCGCCGACCTGCAGATTCCGGAGCCGGTCATGCGCGCGATCAACGACGTCGGTTACGAGTCGCCGACCGGCATCCAGGCCGCCACCATTCCGGCGCTGATGGCAGGCACCGACGTCGTCGGTCTGGCTCAGACCGGGACGGGCAAGACCGCGGCATTCGCGATCCCGATCCTGTCCAAGATCGACACCACCGGCAAAGCGACCCAGGCGCTGGTCCTGGCGCCCACCCGGGAGCTGGCCCTGCAGGTCGCCGAGGCGTTCAGCCGCTACGGAGCCCACCTGCCGCAACTGAACGTGTTGCCGATCTATGGCGGCGCGTCCTACGGCGTGCAGTTGGCCGGCCTCAGACGTGGAGCCCACATTGTCGTCGGTACGCCCGGCCGGGTCATCGATCACCTCGAACGCGGGACGCTGGACCTGTCTCGGGTGGACTACCTGGTGCTCGACGAGGCCGACGAGATGCTCACCATGGGCTTCGCCGAAGAGGTCGACCGGATCCTGTCCGAGACCCCGGAATACAAACAGGTCGCCCTCTTCTCGGCGACCATGCCGCCGGCGATCCGCAAGATCACCACCAAGTACCTGCACGATCCGCTGGAAGTCACCTCCAAGGCGAAAACCGCCACCGCCGAGAACATTTCGCAGCGCTACATTCAGGTGGCCGGACCGCGCAAGATGGACGCGCTGACCCGCGTGCTCGAAGTCGAGCCGTTCGAGGCCATGATCGTGTTCGTGCGCACCAAGCAGGCCACCGAAGAGGTGGCCGAAAAGCTGCGTGCGAGAGGATTTTCCGCGGCCGCCATCAACGGCGACATTCCGCAGGCTGCTCGGGAACGGACCATCTCGGCTCTCAAAGACGGCACCATCGACATCCTGGTCGCCACCGACGTCGCGGCCCGCGGCCTGGACGTCGAACGTATCTCGCACGTGCTCAACTACGACATCCCGCACGACACCGAGTCCTACGTGCACCGGATCGGTCGGACCGGCCGGGCCGGCCGCAAAGGTTCGGCGTTGTTGTTCGTCTCGCCGCGAGAACGCCACCTGCTCAAGGCCATCGAGAAGGCGACCCGGCAACCCCTCACCGAGGCGGCGTTGCCCACCGTCGAGGACGTCAACGCCCAACGGGTCGCCAAATTCGCCGACTCGATCACCAATGCCCTAGGGGGGCAGGGGATCGAGTTGTTCCGCCGCCTGGTCGAGGATTACGAACGCGAGCACGACGTGCCGATGGCGGACATCGCCGCGGCGCTGGCGCTGCAGTCCCGCGATGGTGAGGCCTTCCTGCTCGCCCCCGACCCGCCGCCGGAGCGACGGGAGCGGGACCGGCGCGGTCACGAAGACCGACCCGAAAGGCCGCGACAGACAAGGCCTTTCACCACCTATCGGATCGATGTGGGCAAGCGGCACAAGATCGGGCCGGGTGCCATCGTCGGGGCCATCGCCAACGAAGGTGGTCTGCACCGCAGCGATTTCGGTCACATCGCCATCGGCCCGGACTTCTCCATGGTCGAACTGCCGGCCAAGTTGCCCCGGGCGGTGCTCAAAAAGCTTGAACAGACCCGCATCTCGGGGGTCTTGATCAACCTTCGACCCGATCGCAACCCCGGCAAGGGCAAGCCCGCGCACCACGGCAGCGGCAAGCCACGCCGGAAGCGGGACGGATGACCCTGTCCCAGGCCGAGGACGCCCAAGGCGGCCTCGAGCAGACCTCCGGCGTCGACCGGGTCGCATCGCTCACCGGCGTCCGGGCGGTCGCGGCGCTGCTGGTCGTCGGGACCCACGCCGCCTACACGACCGGCAAGTACACCCACGGCTACTGGGGTCTGTTCGGTGCGCGACTGGAGATCGGGGTACCGATCTTCTTCGTGCTGTCCGGTTTCCTGCTGTTCCGGCCGTGGGTGAAGTCGGCAGCCACCGGCAGTCCCTGGCCGTCGTTGAGTCGCTATGCGCGACACCGGGTTCGGCGCATCATGCCCGCCTACGTCGTCACCGTGTTGGTCGCCTACGTGCTGTATCACTACCACGAAGCCGGCCCGAATCCCGGCCACAGTTGGCTGGGCCTGATCCGCAACGTGACGTTGACCCAGATCTACACCGACGGCTACCTCGGCAAGTATCTGCACCAGGGCCTCACCCAGATGTGGAGCCTGGCCGTCGAGGCGTCGTTCTATGTGCTGCTGCCGGCGTTGGCCTACCTGCTTTTGGTGCTGATGTGCCGACGCCAGTGGCGCCCCAAGGTGCTGGTGGCGGCCATCCTGCTGATGATGCTGATCAGCCCCGGTTGGTTGGTGCTGGTGCACACCGACCGGCTGTTTCCCGACGGCGCCAGATTGTGGTTGCCGACCTATCTCGCCTGGTTCCTGGGCGGCATGCTGCTGACCGTGCTGCAGGCGATGGGGGTGCGTGCCTACGCGGCGGTGGCCATACCGTTGGCGATCGTCTGTTACTTCATCGTGTCCACCCCGATCGCGGGGGCCCCGACCACCTCGCCCGCCTCGCTGCCCGAGGCGCTGTGGAAGACCATCTTCTACGCGGTGATCGCCACGCTGGCGGTGGCGCCGCTGGCGTTGGGCGACAAGGGTCGGTATTCCCGGCTGCTGGCCAGTCGGCCGATGGTGTGGCTCGGCGAAATCTCCTACGAGATCTTCCTGATCCACTTCATGACCATGGAGTTCGCGATGGTGCACATCGTGCGGGCGCGGGTCTACACCGGTCCGATGCTCAACCTGTACATCGCGACGGTGGTGGTCACGGTGCCGTTGGCGTGGCTGCTGCATCGGTTGACCCGGGTCAGAGACGCGTAAGCGTGTCCGCGGCGGACGGCACCAGCGCTACCTCGGCGGCTCATCCGCGCCTGACGCTGTTCGCGGTGTGTCTCGCGGTGTTCATGCTGCTGCTGGACATGACCATCGTGTCAGCCGCGTTGGCCAACATCCAGGCGTCGCTGGATGCCGAATTGAGTGGACTGCAGTGGGTGGTGGACGCCTACGCGCTGCCGATGGCGGGACTGCTGCTCACCGCCGCCACCGTGGGCGACCGCCTCGGCCGCAGGCGGCTCTATTTGATCGGGATGACGGTGTTCACCGCGGCCTCCACCGCCTGCGCGCTGGCCGGCAGTATCGAGGCGCTGAACCTGAGCCGGGCCGTGCAGGGGGCGGGTGGGGCGGTGCTGCTCGGCGTCTCGCTGCCGATGGTCGCCGCAGCCTTTCCCGAACAGCGCAGCAGGGGCATCGCGATTGCGATCTACGGCGCGGTGATGGGTGCGGCCGCGGCCGCCGGGCCGTTGCTGGGCGGAGCGCTGGTCGGCGCTTTCGGCTGGGAGTCGATCTTCCTCATCAACGTGCCGATCGGGGCGGTGGCGCTGGGCGTCGCCTGGCGCTATGTGTCGGAAACCCGTGCGGCACAACACCGCCCGCTTGACCTGACGGGCGCCGCGATCCTGTCCGGCGCATTGTTCGCCGGCGTGTACGTGTTGATCGAAGGTAACCGCCGCGGCTGGACCGACCCGGTGATCCTGACGCTCGGTGCGGCCGCCGTGGCCGGCCTGCTGGCGTTCTGCTGGTGGGAGTCCCGCGTCAGCGCGCCGATGCTCGACCTGAGCGTGGTGCGCCGGCCCGGGTTCGCGGGGGTGTCGATCGCGGCCTTCGCGGCGGCCGGAACGTTGATTGCGTCTACCAACTATCTGGCGCTGTATCTGATGAACACGTTGGGATACAGCCCTTTCCAGTCGGGACTGCGTGCTCTGCCGTTGACCGTCGCCTGTGTGGTGGGCGCCCCGCTGGCCATGGTGGCCGCCCGGTACGCGCCGGCCTGGACGTCGATCCCGGGCGGGGTGGTGCTGATCGCAGCGGGGTTGTGGCTGATGACCGGCGTCACCGAAACCACGCAGTGGACACACTTCATCGCGGGGTCGATCGTGGCCGGCCTCGGCCTGGGCGGCCTGTTCGCGCTGACCTCGGACATCGCACTGCAATTCGTCCCTGCCGAGGACGCCGGGATGGCGACCGGGGCGGTCAGCACCGTTCGGCAGACCGGCATCCTGGCCGGGGTCGCCGGGCTCGGTGCCCTCTTCAGCCGACATGCCGCCGACGGCGCGTCGGCCGGTCTGAGCAAACTGGCCGGTGTGCCTTCCGGGCCCCGGCAGGTGCTGGTCGACCGGTTGTCCGCCGGTGCCGGTCTGCGGGTGCTCGACTTTCTGCCCGACGAGCTCAAACCGGCGGTGCCCGTCATCGCCCGGGTAGCCCGGCAGGCCAGCGCCGACGGTATGCAGGCGGCGCTGGTGGCGGCCGCCGTCGCCGCGACGCTGGCCGCGGTCGCGGCGGCGATACTGATCGCACTGGGAGCCCGTCGCACGTCGTAACGCTGTTTGCTGACAATCGCCCTGGGTAACCTGCGAATACCATGATGGGCGACGCGAGCATCATCCCCGCAACCGCTGGCGGCCGCTACAGCGTTGTGATTTCGACCAACCCGGCAGATATCGAAGCCGCGCAGCGGTTGCGTTATCAGACCTTTGCCGAGGAGATGGGCGCGGCGCTGCCCCGGGCGATTCCGGGTCCGCTGACCGGGGAGATGATCGATGTCGACCAATTCGATCCGTACAGCGAGCACCTGCTCGTCCGCGACGAATCGGCCGGGCAGATCGTCGGCTGTTACCGACTGCTGCCGCCCGACGGTGCCCGCGCGGCCGGTGGGATATTCGCCGACACGATCTTCGACATCGGCGGTTTGAATGCGCTGCGGCCCACGCTGGTCGAACTCGGCCGCGCGAGCGTGCATCCCGAGCACCGCAGCGGCGCGGTGATGGGCCTGTTGTGGGCGGGCATCATCCGCTATCAGGAACTGACCGGCCACGAATGGGGCGTGGGCTGCCTGTCGGTCCGGATGGAGGGCGGTGGGCCGCGGGGAGCCCTGGTGCGCGGTGTGCGCGACTTCGCGTTCGGTGCGCATCCGGCGCCTCCGCAATACCGGGTCACGCCCCGAAACCCGGTGCGGGTCAACGGTTTGAGTCTCTCGGAGCTACCCGACCCGGGCCGGGTGCGCATCCCGCCGATGGTGCAGGGTTCGTTGCGGATCGGCGGACTGATCTGCGGTGAACCCTCTTACGACGCGGACTTCGACATGGCCGATTTCGTGGTGCTGATCAACAGGTCGATGGTGCGTGGACGCTACCTGGAGCGGTTGACGCGCGCGCATGCCCATGCCTGAACACACCGATCTGCTCGGCATCGGTTTCGGCCCGTCCAACCTCGCGCTGGCGATCGCGCTGGCCGAGTTGGACCGCGAGGCGGTGTTCGTCGAGGCGCAGCCCGAGTTCGGTTGGCACCGTGGAATGTTGCTGCCGGGCGCCAGAATGCAGATCCCGTTTCTCAAGGATCTGGTCACATTACGAAACGCCAAGAGCCACTTTACTTTTCTGAACTACCTGAGTGAGCGTGGCCGGATCGTCGACTTCATCGGTCGGCATACGATGTTTCCGAGCCGGATGGAGTTCCATGACTATCTGGCATGGGCCGCAGCCGGGCTCGGCGCCGACGTCCGTTACGGGCAGCGCATTGTCGAGATGACGGCGGACGATTCGGGCATGCTGGTGCGCGCGGAGTCCGGGTGGGCGATGCACGCCGGTGCCCTGGTGCTCGGCACCGGCCTGTGCCCGATGCTGCCGCACGGCAGGTCCGAAACCTCCCGGCAGTGGCACAGCCACCGCCTGCTGTCCCGTCTTGCTGCCCTCGATGTTGCTGACCCGAAACGATTCGCGGTGGTCGGCGCGGGGCAGAGCGCAGCGGAAGTAGCCAGCTACCTGCATCAGACCTACCCCGCGACCGAAGTGCGCGCGGTCTTCACCCGCTACGGATACAGCGTGGCCGACGACAGCCCTTACGCGAATCGCATCTTCGATCCGTCAGCCGTGGACGACTTCTACACAGCCGACCAGTCACTGCGACAACGACTCCTCGATTACCACCGGTCGACCAACTACTCGGCGGTGGATGCGGAACTGATCGACGCACTCTATGCGCGCGAGTACGCCGAACGGGTGTCCGGCGAGCGCCGATTCTTCATCGACAATGCATCCGAAATTACTGCCACGCAGGAACATTCGGATGGGGTGCAGGTGACGATCACCCACCTGATCGACCACTCGCAGCAGACCCTGGACTGCGATGCAGTGATCTACGCGACGGGCTATGCGCCGCTGGATGTCCGGCACTTCCTGGGCGAGCTGGCCTGTCTTTACCAGTTCGACCCGGCGGGGCGCCCGCTGGTCACCCGGGATTACCGACTGGTGCCCACGTCAGCGGCGCCCGGGGACATCTATCTGAACGGCTCGGTAGAGCACACGCACGGGTTGGGCTCCACTTTGTTGTCGAACGTCGCGGTGCGAGCCGGGGAAATTGCGGCGAACTTTGCCGCTCGGCCATGACCGACCCAGCGTGATAGGTTACCCTTACCTAAGTTGATGGGAGGCGAGGATGGCCGAAACGAAGGCGTCGCGGGGCTGGCAAGGCACCGTGCTCAAGCTGATGGGTGCCGGGGACTACCGCCTCACCGTGACCCGCCGACGGGGGATCAGTCCGCACTACCTGAGGGTGAGCTTCGAGGACGGCGGGATGTTGGCCGCGCATGCGGTGCACCCGACGATGTGGATCCGAATGTGGTTTGCCGACGGCGACCGTTCGCACCAACGCGGCTACACCCTCGTCGACCCGGATCCACAGGCGGGCACCTTCGACGTCGAGTTCGCCTTGCACGACGGGGTCGCTTCGGACTGGGCACGCAGCGCGCAACCGGGTGACACCATCGACGCGACGGTACTGGGCAGCAAGTTCGCCATCCCGGAACCGGCGCCCACCGGGTACGTCATCGTCGGCGACACCGCCTCGCTGCCGGCCATCAACTCCCTGCTGGGTGCGATCGGCGACGCCCCGGCGCGGGTGTTTCTGGAGGCCGGTTGTGACGACGACAAGAACTTGCCGGTGGCCCGCAACGCCGATGTCGTCTGGGTGGATCGGCACAGCGCGGACGAGTCGCTGATCGAGACAGTGCGCGCGGCGGCGTTCGACGCCGGCGACCACTTCGGTTGGGTCGCGTGCAGTATGCGTACCACGCGCTCGGTAGCCCGCGTACTGCGGGAAGAATTTGGGATACCACGCAAATCTATTAAGGCGCAGGCCTATTGGACGAACTGACCGGTGATACCACCGGGACGACGAACTCTTCGATCATTGCCTGTTCGTCATCCTCGTCGCGGCCGGGGAACATCAGCAGCGAGATGATCATCCGCACCGTCCAGCGCGCGCGGCGTTGCACCACGGCGGGGTCGTCGGGTCCCAGCGAATTCAGAAAGTTGGAGGCCAGGGCGGTGATCACCTCGGACTGCCCGGCCAGTTCGCCACCGATCGGCAGCACGGTGGACCCGAACCACGCTGACAGCGCCGGACTTTCGCGCACCATCCGCAATGTGGCGCTGATGCCGGCGACCAGTCGCTGGTGTGGATCCCCGACCCGTTCGATCGCCTGCAGGATCTTTCGGCCCAGTCGGTGCGTCTCCCGGTGCACATAAGCGGTGCGCAGCGCCTCCCGGCTGTCGAAGTACCGGTACAGCGTTGCCCGTGAACACCCTGCGGCTCTGGCGATTTCGTTCATGCCGACCGAGGAAGGATCCTGTTCGGTGAACAGTCGCTCGGCGGCATCGAGGATGCGGTCGGCAGCGGCTTCGCTGCGGCGATCGGCCAGCCAGTCCATCAGGCCTTGATCCTGATCGGCACCGACAGCGGACGGCGTACGTAGCTACCACCGGACCACACCGGTTCGCCGACCTCGAAATCGGGGCAGCGACTGAGTAGTTCGGTCAACGCGACCCGGGATTGCATGCGTGCCGCGGCCGCGCCCAGGCAGTGGTGTGCGCCATGACTGAAAGTCAGGATGTTGCGCGGGCGACGCCGCACATCGAGTTCGCCTGCGTCAGAACCATATACGCGCTCGTCGCGGTTAGCCGAGCCGTACACCAACAGCACCCGGCGCCCGGCCGGGATGGTGGTGTCCTCGATCGTGACGTCGCGGGTTGCGGTGCGGGCCAGGTTCTGTGCCGGTGAGGTGAGTCGCAACAGTTCGTCGACCGCGTCCGGGATCAGGCCGGGGTCATCGACCAGCAGCTGTCGCTGATCGGGCCGTTCATACAGCAAAGGCATTGAGCCACCCAGCATTCCGGTGACGGTGTCGTTTCCGCCGGTGACCATGGTGAAGGTGAAGCCCAGGATCGACAGGATGCCGGCCATATCGCCGTCGGTGCCCACCCCGGCGGCCACCAGGTGCGAGATGGTGTCGTCCTCGGGTTCGGTGCGGCGCCGTTCGATCAGTGCGGTGAAATATGCCATCATGGTCCCGACTGCGTCGCCGACGGTTTCCAGCGCGCTGACGATGCCGCCCTCGGCGGTGTTGGCCGCGACGATGGCCTGGGTCCAGCCGTCGAACTGCGCCCAATCCTCTTCGGGCACACCGAGATAATGCGCCACCACCATCGAGGGCAGCGGCTTGAACAGCTCGGTGACGATGTCGCCACCCCCGTTGGCGCGGATCTTCTCGATTCGTTCGACGACGAATTCGCGCACCTTGGGTTCGACGGCCTCGACCTGTCGCGGGGTGAATCCCCGGGACACCAGTTTGCGAAACTGCGTGTGCACCGGCGGGTCCTGCATCACCATGGGCGGGTTGTCCCGCAGCCCGATCATGTCCAGGTCGCCGTAGTTGACGGTCAGACCTTCCGCGGAGGAGAACGTCCGGTGGTCGCGGGCGGCGGACCAGACGTCGGCGTGGCGGGTCAGCACGTAGTAGTCGTGCTCGGGATGTCCCGGCGGGACGACGTGGTGCACCGGGTCGTGGTCGCGCAGCGCTTTGTACATCGGCCAGGGGTTGGCCCAGGTCTCGGCGGTGGCCAAGACGAACTTCGCCGGAACTTCATGAGACACTAAAGCAGTCATGTCTTATTCGTACGACAGATAAAGAATGATGTCAACTGCCCGCTTTCCCCTTACCGCTAAATGATCAGAGTCTTTGGCGCCGTAGGCGGGTTGGGTATCGTTGACGGCTTTGGCGGGCGCCGAGCAACGCCAAGTCGGGGGGTGCTGCGAAAGGTACCGTCACCTCTCGCACTGAGAGGTTGAGAATGGTGGCACCGTAGGCGCTGGGTAAATGGGATCGATCGGTGCCCATTTCGCCGACAGCGCTGCCACGCCTCAAGCGATACCACCGTGACCGGCGAATCAACATCAGGCTGCGCGCAAGACGCAGGGTCACTTGCACGCCGGAACACGACCCTAGATGCATCATCAGGTGCGTACACATTATCGACTCACGCTCGCGTCGACGGGTTTGTGGTGGCCGGGGGGCGACCAATCATAAGCCTTGGCGTGGCTTGCGGGACCCTGCGCGACAGCACACCGCGGCGATTGTTCCTACCGCGGCTATCGTTCATACAATCAATTGCTGCGCGGGAGGTAGCTCGTCGAATGGATGGAACACCCTTCGGTCGCTATCAGTTGATTGAGAAGGTCGGCGAGGGTGGCATGGGTGAGGTGTGGCGAGCCCACGACTCGCAAATGAATCGCATCGTAGCGCTGAAGGTTTTGCCAGCCCATTTCGCCAGCGATCGAACGTTTCAGGAGCGGTTTCGCCGGGAAGCGCAATGTGCCGCCGGGCTCGATGAACCGCACGTTGTCCCGATCTACGACTTTGGTGAGACGGATGGCCGGCTATACATCGCTATGAGACTAATAGCCGGACAGGATTTGCTGTCACTGCTGAAGAGCGGGCCTCTAAAGCCGCGCCGAGCGGTGAAGATCATCGAACAAATTGCCTCCGCTCTACAAGCCGCACACGAGATTGGGCTTGTTCACCGCGACATCAAACCGTCCAACATCTTGGTCGCGCAGGACGACTTCGCCTACCTGATCGATTTCGGTATCGCGCGAACCGCCGAACAAACCGGTTTGACCAGCACCGGTATCGCAATAGGCACCTGGGCCTACATGTCCCCCGAACGGCTCAACACCGGAACCGCCGATGCCAGCGCCGATATTTACGCATTGACGTGCGTCCTGCACGAGGCACTGACCGGACAGCGCCCGTTCCCCGGGGACAGCCTCGAGCAGCAAATTGTCGGACACCTCACCACGCCGCCGCCGCGACCCTCAACGATGGACGCCTCAGTGCCGCAATCGATGGACGAGGTGATCGCGATTGGGATGGCCAAGAATCCTGAAGACCGGTACTCGACTGCCCGCGAGCTCGTCAAAAGCGCTAGATCCGCTTTACGTAAACCAGCAGATTTCGGCCATGCTCGCCGGCGCGATCTCCAAACCGAAAGCCCACACAGCGACGCGGCCGCGCCGACAGAACCGGCACCATTGGACCCCGCGCCTGCCCAAGGCCCGCGTATCTCCCTCACCACAGCACAGTGGCTGATACTCGGCGCGGTCGTGTTACTGCTCTTGCTCTTACTGCTTCGGTGGTTGGGCGCCTCCAGCCACGGCGAACTGACCGCATCGCTCGAGCATGTTCGCACGCAGAGGACAACGATCGCGAGAAGACAGACAACTACCACGGCTCTGACAACGCAGCTGCTACAAATCCAGACGTCGTCGCCGACCACTACAACAGAAGAGGCAGCGTCGACGCGAACGAACTCGGACGCACAATTCTTAGCGGACTGGCATGGACAGGGGCACAAAACCTTAGTGGGTGACGACGCCGAAGTGCAAGGCGCTCACTATGTATGTATTGCAATGGAGGATCAACGAGGCGCCCCTGTTGCCTGGGTCCGGCAGCAGTTCAACCTCGGACAGGACGCTGCTGTGGCGTTTATCAATACCGCGGCGACCCACTACTGCCCCGAGTGGAGGTTAGGCGACTAACCAGATGCCGAGCCGAACCGCCGCGCACTTGGCAGCGGCGCAGGTCAAACTGCACCCAGGGCAGTCAGCTAGATCCCCGACCCAGGGTTCAGAATCCCCAACGGATCCAGCGCATCCTTGATCCGCCGGTTCAGGTCCATCACCTCAGGTCCGAGATAGTCGCCCAGCCAGGGCCGTTTCAACCGCCCGACACCATGCTCACCGGTGATGGTGCCGCCCAGCCCCACGGCCAGGTCCATGATCTCGCCGTACGCCAGCTGGGCGCGTTCGGCCATCGCGGCATCGTCGGGGTCGAACACCAGCAGCGGGTGCGTATTGCCGTCCCCGGCGTGGGCGATCACCGAGATCATCAGGTCCCGCTCCTCGGCGATGCGCGCAATCCCGGTCACCAGCGAACCCAGCGCCGGCAGTGGCACCCCCACGTCCTCCAGCAACAACGATCCCTTGGCTTCGACCGCCGGGATGCAGAACCGGCGGGCGGCGACGAACGCCTCCCCCTCGTCGGGGTCGTCGGTGGAGAACACCTCGGTGGCACCATGTTCGGCGAACACCGTGGCCATCAACTCGGCATCTTCCGCGCCGGCGCGACCCCGTTCGTCGGAAGCGGCCACCAGCATCGCTGCCGCGCCGCGGTCCAGGTCCATTCGCAAGGTGTCCTCGACGGCGTTGATCGCCACCGAGTCCATGAACTCCAGCATCGCCGGGCGCAGCCGGGCGGTGACGCCGAGCACCGCATCGACGGCGGATTCCACCGACGCGAAACTGGCCACCACCACGCTCAACGGGTTCTGGGCTGGCATCAACCGCAGCGTCACCTCGGTGACCACGCCCAGCGTTCCTTCGCTGCCCACGAACAGCTTCGTAAGAGAAAGTCCGGCAACGTCTTTCAGGCGCGGACCGCCCAGCCGCACCGCGGTGCCGTCGGCCAGCACCACCTGCATGCCCAACACGTAGTCGGTGGTGACGCCGTACTTCACGCAGCACAGCCCGCCGGCGTTGGTGGCGATATTGCCGCCGATGCTGCAGATCTCCCACGACGACGGGTCCGGGGGATACCACAGCCCGTGCTCGGCGACGGCCTTCTTCACCTCGGCGTTGAACAGGCCCGGCTGGCATACCGCGGTACGGGTCACCGGGTCGACGGTGATATCGCGCATCTTCTCTGTGGACAGCACGATCCCGTTGTCCACCGCCGTCGCCCCGCCGGACAAGCCGCTGCCGGCGCCGCGGGTCACCACCGGCACCCGGTGTGCAGCCGCCCACCGCAGCACGGTCTGCACCTCTGCAGTGTGGCGCGGGCGCACCACGGCCAGCGGTTTGCCCGCCGAAGGGTCCAGCGCACGGTCCTGTCGGTAGCCCTCGGTCACCGCGGGATCGGTGATCACCATCCCGTCGGGCAGTTCGGCGATGAGGTCCTCCAGCACACGCCGATCCTACGTCGCTGGATCCACCGCAAACTCCGGCGCGCGGTCCAGTTCCCGCAACGCCGGCAGCCGCAGGCAGATCAGCCCGGTCGCCAGAATCGGCAACGCCAGCGCCAGGAACGCGACGTGCAAGCCGGCGGCGTCGGTCAGCGGGCCGGCCAGCAGCAGACCCAGCGGACCGGCGCCGTAGGCCAGCGACGTCATCACGCCGACCACCCGGCCGCGCAGCTGCGTCGGGGTGCGCGTCTGCACGACGTAGGCGTAGATCGGCTGGATCGGCCCGTACACGACGCCCACCACCGCGACCAGCGCCAGGATCACCGGCAGCGGCGGCAGCAGCGCGATCAATGCCGCGGCCGCGCCCAGGGTCAGGACCGCGGCCAGCATGATCATCCGGCGCGGTACCCGTTGGGCCAGCGCCACGTAACCCAGCGCACCCACCAGCCCGCCCAGCGACAATGCCATCAGCACCGTCCCGAGCTGTCCCGGCTGATTGCGGTCGGTGAAGTACTTCGGGAACAGCACGCTTTCCATCGGCAGGTACAGCGCGGTGACCACCAGGTCGATCAGCGCCAAGGTGCGCAGCACCCGCAAACTCCACACCAAGCGCAAGCCTTCGGAGATCCCCGACCGCAGACCCTCGGGCCGCGAGGCATGCAGCGGTTTACCGGCACCCTCGAGGCGCAGCACCGAGATCGCCAGGATGGACAATGCGAACGCAGCGGCGGTGATCCACATGGTGGTGATGCCGCCGACCGTTGCGATCATCAGCCCGCCGATCCCCGGACCGACCATGAAGGCCAGGTTGAGGATCGCCTCGTAAAGGCTGTTCACGCGGTCCAGCGACCACCCCGCCCGGGCGGCGGCCTCGGGCAGCATCGACTGGCGGGCGGTGATGCCGGCCGGGTCGAAGGCCGCCGCGCAGGCGCCCAGCCCGGCCAGCACCGCAACGTTGACCGCCTGCTCGCCGAACGCCCACGCCACCACCGGGACCGCGGCCACCGCTGCCCCGGACAGCGCATCGGCCACCATCGAGACCCGCCGGCGCCCGAAGTAGTCCACCGCGGTGCCTGCGACCAGCGTGGAGAACAGCAGCGGCAGCGTGGTCGCGCCCGCGACGATCGAGGCCTGTCCCGCGCTGCCCTGTCGCTGCAGCACCAACCAGGGAAACGCGACCAGGGAGATGCCGTCGCCCGCACCTGCCATCAGGGTGGCGAACAGGACCAGCAGGGCCGGGGTCTTGTGGTTCACGGGCTTCTTCTCGTTCATGGATACCCTTGATGTGGTCGGGCCGAATGTAGCGGTAAACCACCCGCCGGAACCACCGAATTTCGGTGCAGCCGAGCGCCGCCGGCTGGGTGAATGCAGGATGTACGTGTGTCGCTCCGCCATCCCCGCACCGGCCGCGCCTTCGACTCGCCGGTGCCGCCCGGCTCGGGGTGGCCGGGTGACAGGGCGACGCCGCAGACCCCGGTGGCCGCCGACGCTGCGCAGGTCACCGAGCTGGCGGGGGCAGCGGGGTCCATCGCCGAGCTGGACGCGCAGAGCAGCGTGTGCCGGGCGTGCCCGCGCCTGGTCACCTGGCGCGAGGACGTGGCGGTGACCAAACGACGCGCGTTCGCCGAACAGCCGTACTGGGGACGACCGGTGCCGGGGTGGGGTTCGGAGCGTCCGCGGCTGCTGATCGTCGGGCTGGCTCCCGCCGCCAACGGCGCCAACCGCACCGGACGGATGTTCACCGGCGACCGGTCCGGCGACCAGCTCTATGCGGCGCTGTTCCGGGCCGGGTTGGTGAACCAGCCGACCAGCGTCGACGCCGCAGACGGCTTGCGGGCCAAGCAGATTCGTCTGGTCGCCCCGGTGCGTTGCGCGCCGCCGGCCAACGCCCCGACGCCGGCCGAGCGGGATACCTGCGCGCCCTGGCTGGGTGCGGAGTGGCGGCTGGTGTCGGCGCACGTGCGGGTGCTGGTCGCCCTCGGCGGGTTCGCCTGGCAGGTCGCCCTGGCGATGACGGGCGCTCCCAAGCCCAAACCAAAGTTCGGTCACCGGGTCGTCGCCGAGTTGCCTGCCGACAAGCGCCTCCTCGGCTGCTACCACCCGAGCCAGCAGAACATGTTCACAGGTAGGTTGACTCCGGCAATGCTCGACGAGGTGTTCGCGGACGCAAAGAAGCTGGCAGGGATCAGGTAATGGTGGAATCGGTGCTGGTGTCCGGTGCCAGCGTGGCGGGCCTCGCTGCGGCGTATTGGCTTGGGCGCAATGGTTATTCGGTCACTGTGGTGGAACGTCATCCGGGGCTGCGGCCGGGCGGGCAGGCAATTGACGTGCGTGGGCCGGCGCTGGAGGTGCTGGATCGGATGGGTCTGCGGGCCGTCGCCGAGGATCTCAAGACCCGCATCAAGGGTTTTTCCGTCGTCGACCGTGACGGCAACGAACTGTCCAGGGACACCGAATCCACGCCGACCGGTGGGCCGATCGACAATCAGGACATCGAACTGCTGCGCGACGATCTGATCGGATTGCTTTACGACGAAACCAAATTGAAGACCGAGTTCCTGTTCGACGACACCATCGTCACCATCAGCAATCTGGGACCGTCCGTCGACGTGACATTCGAGCATGCCGACCCCCGCAGCTTCGATCTGGTGGTCGGCGCGGACGGCCTGCACTCGAACGTGCGCCGACTGGTGTTCGGTCCCGAGGACCGTTTCAAGAAGCGACTGGGAACGTACGCGGCGATCTTCACCGTGCCGAACTTCCTGGAACTGGACTACTGGCAGATGTGGCACTACGGCGACACGAGCATGGCGGGCGTGTACAGCGCGCGCAACAACTCCGAGGCGCGGGCAATGCTCGGATTCATGGAACCCGACGTGCGAATCGACTACCGCGACAGGGAACTTCAGTTCGCCGAGCTGGACAGGCGAATGGCCGACGACGGGTGGGTCCGTCCGCAGTTGCTCGAGCTGATGCGATCCGCGCCGGATTTCTATTTCGACGAGATGGCGCAGATCGTGATGGATCACTGGTCGATCGGACGGGTGGTGCTGGTGGGCGACGCCGGCTATTGCTCCTCGCCGATGTCGGGCCAGGGGACCAGTCTGGCGCTGCTGGGCGCCACCATTCTGGCCGGCGAACTCAAGCTGGCCCGCCTCGATCACGGACTCGGATTCGCCAACTATTTCAAGCGCTTTCGCGCCTACACCGAACGCACCCAGTTCCTGGCCACCGACAGCATCCCGGGTGGCGCACCCATTTCGCAGGAACAGTTCGACCTGATCGTGAACTCGATCACGTTGATGAACTACTGAGGGAAGGTTCCTGCCGCCGAACGCGTTGTTCCCGTCGTGCGCCTTTCCGTTCTTGATCTCGTCCCGGTGCGCACCGACCAGTCCACCGGGAACGCGCTGGCGGCCACCGTGTCGCTGGCGCAGACCGCCGACCGTCTGGGTTTCACCCGGTACTGGATCGCCGAACACCACAACATGCCATCAGTGGGTGCGACCAATCCGCCGGTGCTCATCGCCTATCTCGCCGCGCAGACCCGGCAGCTGCGGCTGGGTTCGGGTGGGGTGATGTTGCCCAACCACGCGCCGTTGACCGTCGCCGAGCAGTTCGCGCTGCTGGAGGCCGCCGCGCCGGGCCGTATCGACCTTGGCATCGGCCGTGCCCCCGGCTCCGATCCGGTCACGTCCTACGCGCTGCGTGGCGGGAAGGACGACAGCGACATCGCGAACTTCCCGGACTACCTCGACGATGTGGTCGCGCTGATGAGCGCCCACGGAGTGCGGGTGCCGCTGCGTTCGGGGGATTACACGCTCAAGGCGACTCCGGCCGCGGTCAGTGAGCCGCGGTTGTGGTTGCTGGGCTCGTCGATGTATTCGGCGCGGCTGGCAGCTGCCAAGGGGCTGCCGTATGTATTCGCCCATCACTTCTCCGGTCAGGGCACCGAGGAGGCGCTGCAGTATTACCGCTCGCATTTTCGTCCCAGCGACCTCACGGCCGAACCGCTGACCTTCCTGACCGTCAATGCCGCCGTCGCCGAAACCCGGGACGAGGCAACGGATTTGATCCTGCCCAACCTGCAGATGATGGCTCGGTTGCGCACCGGGAAACCGCTCGGACCGGTGCCGTTGGTCGAGGAGGCCCGCGGGGCGCAGTTGACGCCGCCCGAGCAGCACATCGTCGACAGTGGGTTGCGCCGCGCTGTGGTCGGCGCACCCGCCGAGGCGGCCGAGCAGCTGCGTGTGTTGGCCGAGCGGTTCGAGGTCGACGAGGTGATGGTGCATCCGGTCGCCTCGGCACACCGCGGCACCGACCCGGCGACCGCACCCGCCCGGGTGGCGACGCTGGAGCTGCTCGCCAAAGAGCTGTTCTGACCCGGCCCGTCTTACGCCAACGTGGCGGACGGCGGCGGATTGTTCGCCGCCGGATCGGGCACGTGCCTCTCGATCCATCGCTGCAGATCAGCCGCCGGCAGCGGCGGGCTGTGCACGAAACCCTGGGTGATGGTGCAGCCGTACTGACGCAGCGCGCGCAGGGTCGCCTCGTCTTCGACGCCCTCGGCCACCAGGTCGGCGCCCAGACTGGCGGCCAGCGCCACGGTGGATCGCACGATCGCCACCGACCGGGGATCCTGGGCGAGTCGTGCCACGAACACCCGGTCGAGTTTGAGCTCGTCGACCGAGACATCCTGCAGCCGCGCCAGCGAGGACCAGCCGGTGCCGTAGTCGTCCAGCGAAATGCGCACACCGAGCTGCTGCAACGCAGCGACGGTGTTGCGGGACCGTTCCGAGTCGACCAGCGTGCTCTCGGTGATCTCGATGATCAACGCGTCGGCGGGCAGGCCGTGGGTGCGCAACTGCTGCTCGATGGTGCCCACCAGGTCCAGATCCAGCAGGTTCGTCGTTGACAGGTTCACCGCGACGGTCAATCGCAGGCCCTGCTCACGCCAGCTGCGGATCTGCTCGAGTGCGACGTTGACGGTACGGTTAGCGACCTTGCGCATCAGGCCGGCGCGTTCGGCGGCGGGCAGGAACTCCTCCGGCAGCAACAACCCGCGGCTGGGATGATGCCAGCGCAGCAAGGCCTCGACGCTGTGCACGCTGCCGTCGTGGGCGTTGATCTTGGGTTGGTAATGGCAGGTCAGGTCGGCGCCGTCGACCAGCGCGACGCGTAGTTCCTCGATCAGGTTGGGATCGTTGTCGCGGTACAGCTCGTACGCCGAGTCGTACACCACGATCTTGCTCCGGGTGGACTTGGCGTGCGGGATCGCAATCTCGGCGCGGTTCAGCAGCTCCTGCGGATGATCGCAGTGGTCGGGGTACAGGGCGATGGCGATGCGGGCGTCGACCTGCACGGTCATCGGATCCAGCGTGAACGGGTGCCCCAACGCCTCCAGCAATCGGCCCGCCTGTGCGCGCGCCGCGATCAGGTCGGCCCCTTCGGCAAGCAGGATCGCGAACTGGTCGTCACCGGCGCGGGTGAGCAGATCTTCCCGACGTACGTTCTGGGACAGTCGGTTCGCGATCTGGCACAGCAGCTCGTCACTGAAATGGTGGCCGACCGTGTCGCTGATCTCCTGGAATTCGTGCAGTTGCAGCAGCAGCAGCGCGCGACGGGCCGGGGTCCTGGTGCTCAGGGTGGGGGTGAGCACGGGTGTGGACGGCGGAGAAGTGGGCACCTCGGTCAGCGCTGTGGCCAGCGACCGCCGGTTGGGCAGCGTGGTCAGCTCATCGGTCATGGCCCGCTTGTGGGTTTCGGCCATGATGCTGACCTCGCGGAACGTCACCGAGAACCGCGCTGCCACCGCGATCAGACTCAGCGCCGCCAGAATCTGCGCGGCGCGGGATTCGGGCCCCACCGCGGTGACGGACAACGCGACGATGGTGCATGCCACCGGTGCCACATAGGGACCCAACCCGCGCCTGGGCAGCGGCGGCACCGACGACCACGCCGCCCAGCTGGCCGCTGCGATCAACAGCGAGGAGGCGGGCCAGAACGCGTCGAGGATGGTGCCGACCCGATAGTCGCTAGCGGACGTCTCGAACAGGTACGCGGTGTCGGCCGTCGCGAACAGGACGAACCCGGCCGCCAGCAGTCCCCAGCGGAATTCGTGCCGCCAGCCCAGGATCGGCAGCATCCCGGCGGCCAGCGCCAGCAGCACCAGGTCGAACCACGGGTAGACCAGTCCCACCAGCACGGTGGCCGGTGCCCGCAAGGCGGCGTCGTGAATGGGCCCGGCCATCAGCGCGGCGCCGACGGCCGCCATGGCCAGGCCGCACACGACGGAATCGAGACGGATCGGGACGGGCACCCGTTTCAGCCGGAAGCGCATCAGCAGTAACAGACCGGCGTAGGTGAGCGGGTAGAACGCCAGATAGGCCGGATCGGCGATCGACGGCGACTGACCTTCGTGGACCCAGCGGGTGTAGATGATGTCGCCGAATGCCGAAGAGGCCATCCCGACGGCGATCAGGATCCACGCCGGACGGTCGGCCGTGACGCGGTAGCCGCGGACGGCGACCAGCGACGCGGCGAACAGGTTCAGCGCGGGATAAAGGACGTTGGCGAAGAACGGCGTGTGGTCGGCGCGCGGGTCGGGCCAGCACGACGCCGCGAAAATGACCACACCGATCGTCAGAAGCGTCAGCGCGATCCGGATGCCCAGCGGCGGCCACCGGACGCTCGGCGGTTGTTCGTAGGTTTCGTCCGGCTTCGGTCTGGCCGCCGTGGCGAGCGGCCGGAAGGTGCGGGCCAGCGCGCTGGCGTTGGCCGAGCCGCTCACCGATCCGAAGGCGCTCGGGGCACCTCGGGGCAGCCGGCCGCCTTCGAGGCTGTTCTCGAACGCCGCGATCGCCGAATCGGCCGATTCGGGCAGTGCGTAGCGCAGTGGCAGATCCGGCACGAAGCTGCGGATGCATTGCCCGCCTTCGCGTTTGGCGGCATACATGGCCAGGTCCGCGTGGCGCAGCAGCTCGTCGACGGTGACGGTGGACTCGGCGACCGCCGCGGTGAACCCGATGCTGGGTCGGACGGCCAGGGGGACGCCGTCGATCACGATCGCCGGCTCGAACGCGTCGAGGACTCGTTGTGCCACGGCGTGCGATTCGGCGACCGGGCCTTCGACGAGCACGGCGAATTCGTCACCGCCGAGTCGGGCGACGGTGCCCGCCTGATCCAGCGCGGCGGTGAGCCGACCGGCGACCCGGACCAGCAATTCGTCGCCCGCCGGGTGGCCCAGCGCGTCGTTGACGGACTTGAAGTCGTCCAGGTCCAGGCACATCACCGCGATCGGTGCGGCGTGCTGGCGGCGACGGGAAACAGCTTCTTCCAAGGTGTGCAGGAAGTTCGCGCGGTTGGCCAGCCCGGTCAGGCTGTCCCGGAACGCTTCCTGGGCGACATCGCTCAACAGGCGCTGGTTCTCGACCAGCACCAGCAACTGCCGGATGAGCACCGTCGCCACCAGAATTCCGAGCCCCACCAGCAGCGGGCCGTGCCGCATCATGTGCAGGGCGTGGCCCAGCCCGATGGCGGCGGCCAGCACCAGCGGAAGGTAGGGCAGCCACAGCCGTACCCGCGAGGTGATCTCGTCGAGCGTCGGCGGGACATCAGACTCTTGCGCGCTCACCAGTCCGGCCAGCGCCGCCAGGCCCAAACCCGCCACCCGGCTGACGTCCACCAGATCGCCGGTGTGGTAGCTGCCGATGCCGGTCTGGAAGAGCACGACCATGTCGGTGAGACCGATGGTCACAATCCCGCTGGACAGCAGCGTCATGCTGCGGCGGCCGCCGGGGCGGCCCCGGGACAACACCAGGATCGCCGTGGTCATCAGGGTGACGTCGGCGAAGACGTGGACCACTGTGGTGGGCCGCGAACCGGTGTTGGTTTGCAGCAGTTTGTCCAGGACGAACACCCACGAGGCCACGAACAGCGATGTCGCCACGATGATGCCGTCCAGGACGAGTCGCCACAGGTTGTGGCCGGCCGGCTGGGCCAGCAGCAATAAGGCGGTGAGGGTGCCGACGGGATACAGCAGCAGCACGAACTCCGCTGCGGCCGGATGGGTGGCGTGGTCGAGTTCGGGTCGCACGTCCAGCGCGGCCCAGATGACTTCGCCGACAGCCCAGCCGGTCAGTGCCACCGCCATGGCCAGCCACCCGAACCTGAATCGCCCGACCGCCTGCCGGGCCGCCGCCACCGCACAACTGCTCGCGAACGTGAGGCACAGCACGGTCACGACCTGCACCACGGGCCGCGTCGCGTAGGGACCCTGCCAGCCGCACAGCGAAGAGCAGATCACCAGCAGCGCCGCGAAACCGTACCCGAGGACGACGGCACAACTGACGCCCATGCTCAGCCCGGTGAGCGGGCACGGCAGTCCCGTCCAGCGCTTCATTCCAGCTCCAGCTCGCGCGCGCATTTTCGGCGAAGTACCGACGAGCTTCACCGCGCTCCCACAGAATAGCTGCCGGACTCTGGTCCGACTCGATGACGAGCGACTACGCGGCCACCGGCTACGAACTCGTCGCGGCCAGCGCGTCCCGCAGGATGCGCCCGGTGGCCTCCCGGTCCGGGTCGCGGCGCAGCACCATGCCTTTCACCAGCGACAGCTTGTCGCCGCTGCGCCGGGGCAGGACGTGCAGGTGGATGTGCAGGACGGTCTGGAAGGCGGCCCGGCCGTCGTTGATCGCGATGTTGGTAGCGTCCGCCAGGTCGGTGGCTTTGGCGGCCCGCGCGATGCGCTGGCCCAGGGTGATCATGCCGGCCAGCGTCTGTGGTGGCGTGTCGGCGAGGTCCACGCTGTGCTTCTTGGGGATGACCAGGGTGTGCCCGCGGGTGAACGGCCGGATGTCCAACAACGCCAGGTACTCGTCGTCTTCGCAGATCCGGATGGCCGGGGCGTCCCCGGCGACGATCGCACAAAACACGCAGGACATGCCGTCACCGTACTGGGTCGCGACAGTCCGGCCGCAGCCAGCGATACGCTGCGGCGGTGGACCCTCGTGATCTCGCGTTCGCCGGCGCGGCCGAACAAGCGCGCATGCTGGCCGACGGGGAAGTCACGGCGCCGGAGCTGCTCGAGGTCTACCTGGAACGCATCGAGCGGCTGGACAGCGAACTGCGCTGTTACCGGGTGGTGCGCTACGACGCTGCCCGCAAGGACGCCGAAACCGCCCAGCAACTACTGGACGCCGGGGTGCGCCGGCCGCTGCTCGGGGTGCCGCTAGCAATCAAGGACGATGTCGACGTCGCCGGTGAGGCGACCACCTACGGCAGCGGCGCGCACGGCCCGCCGGTAACCGACGACGCCGAGGTGGTGCGCCGGCTGCGGGCGGCGGGCGCGGTCGTGATCGGCAAGACCGCGGTGCCCGAACTGATGATCATGCCGTTCACCGAGTCGCTGACGTTCGGCGCGACGCGCAACCCGTGGAACCCGCGTCGCACGCCGGGCGGCAGCAGCGGCGGTAGCGCGGCGGCGGTCGCTGCCGGACTGGCGCCGCTGGCGTTGGGTTCCGACGGCGGCGGGTCCATCCGTATCCCGGCGACCTGGTGCGGATTGTTCGGACTCAAACCGCAACGGGACCGGGTCTCGCTGGAGCCGCACGACGACGCCTGGGAAGGGTTGAGCGTCATCGGTCCCATCGCGCGTTCGGTGCTGGATGCGGCGTTGTTCCTGGATGCGACGACGACGGTGCCCGGGCCCGACGGCGAGTTCGTCGCGGCGGCGACGCGCAGTCCCGGACGGCTGCGAATTGCGTTGAGCACCAAGGTGCCGACGCCGATGCCGGTCCGGGTGGGCCAGGCCCAGTTGACCGCGCTCGAGCAAGCGGGTGCGTTGCTGCGCGACCTGGGCCACGAGGTGATCGTTCGCGATCCGCAGTATCCGCCGTCGCTCTACGCGAACTATCTGCCCCGAATGTTGCGGGGCATCAGCGACGACGCCGACGCGCAGGCGCATCCCGAGCGGCTGGAGCCGCGGACCCGCACCATCGCGCGAATGGGTTCGTTCTTCTCTGACCGGCGGATGACCGCGCTGCGCGAGGCCGAGGTCGGTTTGAGCCGGCGGATCCAGTCGATCTTCCAGGACGTCGACGTGGTGGTGACTCCGGGCACCGCGGCCGGCCCGTCGCGGGTCGGCGCCTACCAGCGCCGCGGCGGGATCTCGACGTTGTTGCTGGTGGGCCAACGGGTTCCGTTTCAGCAGGTGTGGAACCTCACCGGCCAGCCCGCCGCCGTGGTGCCGTGGGACTTCGACGACGAGGGCCTGCCGATGTCGGTGCAGTTGGTCGGCCGGCCCTACGACGAGGCGACGCTGCTGTCGTTGTCGGCGCAACTCGAAGCGGCCCGACCGTGGGCGCAGCGGCGCCCACCGGTGTCATGAGCTGTTCAGCGCCCGCCAGGCGGCCAGTTTCACCCCGGGTTTGGTGGCGTGCGCCGGGCTGGTCGACGGCAGCCGCCGGCAATCGACGCCGGCGCGGTCACCGACGAAGCGCCTGTACAAGTCGGCCGCCTTCGCACCGTTGAAGTAAACCCGTTGGATGGCAGGGTATTTGGCGTATAGCTCAGTAAAATCGTTGATTACCAGGCTTTTCGGATCGATTGCGGAGTCCAGGCTGCCCAATCGGTGGCAGGCGTGCAACACATCCCACAGTGCCACCGCCCGATCCTGCAGGTTGGCCAGTCGTCGGGAATACGTTGCTGTGCAGTCGAATCCGAAGATTTCGCCAAGGATGGTCCAGAACGCGTTGCGCGGGTTCGCGTAGTACTGCTGTACGGCCAGCGACTGGGCGCTCGGAAACGAGCCCAGGATCAGGGTGGTGGCCCGGTTGTCGATAACCGGCGGCAGTCCATGCAGCTGCGGTGTGGTCGTCATTGTCTCGGTGGGTACCCCGGGTAACGCTGTCATGGCGAACGTTGCTGTTGTCAGGGTATCCGTCGGTGCGTGGGTCGCGCGGCGGGCGCATCGAATCGCCACCCGTCGTTATACGTTGACCAAATGGCTGAGGACGTGGACGACGATCTGCTCGACGGGTTGGCCGGTGAGCAGCGCGCGGAGCGCGCAGAGCTGGTGGGGTGGCTGCAGGAGCAGGGCATCACCGCCGAGGAGATCCGTTCGTCCAGCCCGCCGCTGCTGCTGGCGAGCCGCCATCTGATCGGTGACGACGGCACCTACGTCTCCACCCGGGAGATCAGCGAGAGTCACGGCATCGATCTCGAGCTGCTGCAACGGATTCAGCGCGCGATCGGCCTGGCCCGGGTGGACGACCCCGACGCCGTGGTCCACATGCGCGCCGACGTCGAAGCCGCCGCGACGGCCCAGCAGTTCATCGAGTTGGGCTTGCCGCCCGACCAGGTGATCGCTGTCGTGCGGGTGCTCGCCGAGGGCTTGTCGCACGCCGCCGAGGTGATGCGGCACGCCGCGCTGTCGGCGATCATGCGCCCCGGGCTCAGCGAAGTGGAGATCGCGAAAGCGTCGAAGGAGCTGATCAGCAAGATCACCCCGCTGCTCGGGCCGATGATCCGGGAAATGCTGTTCATGCACCTGCGGCACATGATGGAGACCGAGGCGGTCAGTGCCGGTGAGCGGGCAGCCGGTCAGCCGCTGCCGGGTGCCCGCGCGGTCACGATCGCGTTTGCCGACCTGGTCGGATTCACCAAGTTGGGCGAGGTGATCTCGGCCGAGGAACTCGGGCAACTCGCGAACCGGTTGGCCGACCTCGCACGCGACCTGACCGCCCCGCCGGTGCGGTTCATCAAGACGATCGGTGACGCGGTGATGTTCGTCAGCCCCGAGCCGGCGCCGTTGCTGAACACCATGCTCGAGCTGGTGGAGAAGGTGGACACCGACGACGACTTTCCCCGGCTCCGGGCCGGGGTCGCGTCCGGGATGGCGGTGAGCCGGGCCGGTGACTGGTTCGGCAGTCCGGTCAACACGGCAAGCCGGGTCACCGGGGTGGCGCGCCCGGGCACAGTTCTGGTCGCCGAGTCGACCCGGGAGGCGCTGCAGACCGATTCCGGCGACGACGGTTTCGAGTGGTCCTTCGCCGGTGCGCGCCGCCTCAAGGGCATCAAGAACGAGACGAAAGTCTTTCGGGTTCGGCAGGGCGGGTGAGCCGGTCTCGCATATGGGCAGGCCCGGTGTGACTCTGGGGGGCGTCACCGACTCCGTCTTGCGCGGGTCTGACGCGGCCGGGTCTTACCCCTGCGTCCGGCACTTGAGATTCGGTCACTTCCGGGCCTGCTTCGTTACCAAAAATACAACTGGACCTGCCGGATCGCAACGGTTCTCAAGGTCGCATCGGGCGCCCGGGAGCGGTGGGGGAGGTTCGCCGAGCGCGAAATACATTCGACGAACTTAGTAATCATGTAATGATGTAATCATGAGCATTCACCATCATGGACGGCGGCACGGCCGCCCCGGCGGCTGGCAGCAGGCCGACCAACCCGACGCAACGGGTGCGGCCGAGTGGTTCGCCGGACGGATCCCTGAAAGCTGGTTCGACGGCGATCCCGAAGTCGTCGTCGATCGGGAGGAAATCACCGTCGTCGGCAGACTCGGCGCGGCCGACGAAAGCGCCGAACGTGCCGAGGGCCGGGCGTCGCGATTCCGAAAGGAAACTCGGCCGGAACGGATGGCCATCGCCGACGAAGCGCAGGCCCGCTTCGGGCGCAAGGTGTCCTGGGGCGTCGAGGTCAACGGGGAACGAAAGTTGTTCACCCACATCGCGGTTCCGGTGATGACGCGGCTCAAGCAACCCGAACGCCAGGTGCTGGACACCTTGGTCGATGCCGGCGTCGCACGCTCCCGCGCGGATGCGCTGGCCTGGTCGGTCAGACTGGTCGGCGAACACACCGAGGAGTGGCTGGCCAAGCTGCGCAGTGCCATGTCCGCGGTGGATGACTTACGCGCCCAGGGGCCCGACCTGGCGCCACCGTCGTCGTCGAACTAGCGACTACTTTTCTTTGTCGATCTTGGCGAAGATCTTGTCGACGATCTGACCACCCTGGTTGGTGATCTTGAACCCGCAGGCATTGACGTCCACGATGATGTTGTTCGCCACACCCATCGCCCGCTGGCATTCCCAACCGTTGGCGCCTTCCTGGGTGTTCATCACTGTGATCTTCGGTGGGCTGCCCACGACCTCCGAGAAGGTCCACCGGTAGGTCTTGCCCTTGTTGGTGGCCGTAATCGTCTTCCCGGCGCACGTCTTCCACTTGGTGAACTGGGCTCGCACAATCGATTCCGCTTTGTCGGCGGTCGGAAAGGCGATCGCGGCCTCGTTGACCCAGTGGTCGTTGTTGTCGCCCGGCTCCGACAGAATCAGGCCGTTCAGCCCGGTGTAACCGGATCCGGAGTACACCGGTCCCTGACTGGTATACATCGCTCCCTGGCAGTCCGGCTGCGACAGCGTCACCGGCGAGTTGTCCATCGTCGTGATCGGCTTGCCGGGTTGCATGGTCGACGCACTCATCACCGAGTTGATCTCCGACGAGGTGAGCAACAGTGAATTCAGCCGGTCCTCGGAGATCGGCGGCTTCGGCTTGGTCGGCTCCGACTGGTTGACCAGCCAGATACCGATGCCGCCGATCAGGACAACCACGACGACCGCGACGGCGGCCAGGATGGGCCACAGGTTCCGTTTGCGTGGCGGCGGTTGCTGTCCCGGGTTCCAGGCGGGGACCGGTCCCGACGGGTGTGGCGGTAGCGGGCCACCGCCCTGGAAGTACTGCGGATGCGGCGGCTGATTCGGTGCGGCGATCGGGCCGCTCGAGCCCGCCCAGGCCGGCCGTTGCTGCGGGATCGGACCCGACGGTCCGGACCCGCCCGGATACTGGGGACCCGACTGCTGCGGTCGCGGCGGCGACGGGGGTGGCGGAGTCCGCGGCGGCGGCGGCACGGACCCGGCGGCCATGGTCGGCGGCAGCACGGTGGGGGCACCGGGCAGGACGGCTTCCTGGCTGCGGCGCACGATCTTGTCGGCGTGGTCCTGGTCGGGGCTGCTGAGCGCTTCGTGCGCGGCCAGGGCGAAGTCGCCGGCGCTGGAGTAGCGGTCTTCGGGCTTTTTAGCCATGCCACGCGCGATCACGGCGTCGAAGGCCTTGGGGATGCCGGCGCGCGCGGCACTGACCTGCGGGATCGGATCCATCAGATGAGCCGTCACCAACATGCCGGCGCTGTCCGCGCGGTAGGGCGCCCCCCCGGTCATGCATTCGAAGAGCACGCAGGCCAGGGAGTAGATGTCGGCGCGGTAGGTGACCTCGTCGTTGGAAAACCGTTCGGGCGCCATGTATTTCCAGGTGCCGACGGCGGTGCCCAGTTGGGTGAGTTTCTCGTCGGTGGTGGCGCTGGCGATGCCGAAGTCGACCAGATAGGCGAAGTCGTCGCGGGTGACCAGTACGTTAGGCGGCTTGACGTCGCGGTGCATGACGCCGGCGGCGTGCGCGGCGTCCAGGGCCGAGGCGATCTGGGTGATGATGGCCACCGCGCGCGGTGGGGTCAGCGGGCCGTACCGCTTGAGGATGTTGTCCAGGTCGGTGCCCTCGACCAGACGCATTTCCAGAAACATCTGGCCGTCGATTTCGCCGTAGTCGTGAATGGGTACAACA
>NZ_JCALCL010000011.1:0-194368 GCF_059812325.1 Mycobacterium sp. NGS61 | reverse complement strand
TTCGGTCGAACTGGTGACCCAGGCGCGGCCGTGGCCGGCCGAACCGGCATCGGGCCGGGTGCGGCGTGCAGGTGTGTCCTCGTTCGGGATCAGTGGCACCAACGCGCACGTGATCATCGAGTCCGCGCCGGCTGTGGAAGTGGTCGACGCGGACGGGCCCAAACCGGCGGTGGTGCCATGGGTGGTGTCGGCGAAGTCGGCCCTAGCGCTGCAGGCGCAGGCCGCTCGCGTGGCCGATTACGTCACCGCCCACGCCGAGCTGGATGTCGCCGACATCGGCTGGAGCCTGGCGGGACGGTCGTCCTTCAAGCACCGGGCGGTGGTGGTCGGCGCCGACCGCGCAACGCTGCTGAACGGGCTCGCCGAGGTAGCGCACGGCGACCCGGCCGGCACTGCCATCCAGGGTGTGGCCCAACCCGGCGGCAAGACCGTCTTCGTCTTCCCCGGCCAAGGCGCCCAGATCCTGGGCATGGGCCGGGAATTGCACGCCACCTACCCGGTGTTCGCCGCGGCGTTCGACACCGTCGTCACCGAGCTGGATCGCCACCTGCTGCGCCCGCTGCGCGAGGTGATGTGGGGCACTGACGAAAACCTGCTGAATACCACGGAATTCGCGCAACCGGCGTTGTTCGCCGTCGAGGTCGCACTGTTCCGGCTGCTGGAATCCTGGGGTGTGCGAGCCGATTTCGTGATGGGCCACTCCGTCGGTGAGCTCTCGGCCGCCCATGTCGCCGAGGTGCTGGCACTGGAGAACGCCGCGGTCCTGGTCGCCGCACGCGGCCGGTTCATGCAGCGCCTCGACGCCGGCGGTGCCATGGTGGCGATCCAGGCCACGGAGGACGAAGTCCGTCCGCGCCTCAGCCCGGAGGTCAGCATCGCCGCCGTCAACGGCCCCGCCTCGGTGGTCGTCTCCGGCGCCGCGGCAGGGGTGGCCGCGGTCACCGAACACTTCCGCGCCGAGGGCCGCCGCGTGCACCAACTCGCGGTGTCGCACGCCTTCCATTCCCCGCTGATGGACCCGATGATCGACGAGTTCGGTGCGGTCGCGGCCGGACTTCCGGTCGGGCCGGCCAAGATCGCGGTCATCTCGAACCTGACCGGAGAACTCGTCGGAGACGACTTCGGCTCCGCTGCCTACTGGAAACGGCATGTCCGCGAATCGGTTCGCTTCGCCGACAGCGTCCGCTTCGCCCAATCGTCCGGCGCGACAAGGTTCCTCGAAGTCGGTCCCACCGGCGGTTTGACGGCCGCCATCCAGGAGTCACTGCCCGACGTCCCCGTCACCACCGTCTGTGCGCTGCGCAAGGACCGGCCCGAGCCGGTGACGCTGACCACTGCGGTGGCACAGGCTTTCGTCGCGGGCTCCCAGGTGGACTGGCAGGCCGTGCTGGGCCGTGCCCACTTCGTCGAACTGCCGACGTACGCTTTCGAGCGGCGCCGATTCTGGTTGTCCAACGGGACCGCCAACGTCGACGCGGCCGGTCTTGGGTTGACCGCCGGTGAACACGCGTTGCTCGGCGCCGTGGTCGACCTGCCGTCGTCGGGCGGAGTGGTGCTCACCGGTCGGCTGTCGTCGGCCACGCACGGCTGGTTGAAAGACCACGCCGTGGGTGGCGTGGTGATCTTCCCCGGCGCCGGTTTCGTGGAGCTGGTCATCCGCGCCGGCGATCAGGTCGGCTGCTCGATGGTCGACGAACTCACTTTGGCCGCACCGCTGCTCGTGCCGGAGGCAGGTTCGGTGGCGGTGCAGGTCGTCGTCGATGCCGCCACCGACACCGGCTCGCGTGCGGTATCGGTGTTCTCCCGCGCGGAGGGATCGGGATGGCTGCTGCACGCTGAGGGAACGGTCAGTTCAACACCCGCGCAGGGCGGTACCGATGTGACGGCGTGGCCGCCGGCCGGGGCCCAGCCGGTGGACATCGCAGGAACCTACGAGCGGCTCGCCGAATGCGGGTACGGCTATGGTCCGGGCTTTCAGGGCCTGACCGCGATGTGGCGTCGCGGTGAGGACCTGTTCGCGGAGGTGACGTTGCCGGACGCGGCCGGGGTGTCGCCGGCAGGCTTCGGGGTGCACCCGGTGCTGCTGGACGCGGCGCTGCACGCGCTGATCGCCGGCGACGACGCCGCACTCGAGCGCAGCGACGGAGTCCTGGTGCCGTTCGCCTGGCAGGGCGTATCCCTGCACGCCGCCGGTGCGTCAGCGGTGCGGGCCCGCATCATACCCACCGGGCCGTCGTCGGTGTCGCTGGAACTGACTGACGCGCTGGGGTTGCCGGTGTTGTCGGTGGCCTCGATGGTGGCCCGCCCGGTGACCGAGCAACAGCTCAAGGCGGCGCTGACGGGTGCCGGCGGCGACCGGCTCTTCGAGGTGGTCTGGTCACCGTCGCCGACGGTCGCGGCGACGAGCATTCCGCCGTACCAGGTCTACGAATCCACCCCCGCCGTTGGTGCCGGCCTCGCCGGTGTCTACCGCGCCACCCACGCGGCGCTGCGCGCCGTCCAATCGTGGCTGGCCGAGCACGAATCGGGGGTGCTGCTCGTGGTCACCCGCGGTGCGGTGGCGGCGCCCGGCGCGGATGTCGAGGATCTGGCCGGTGCCGCCGTCTGGGGCCTGGTGCGTTCGGCCCAGACCGAGAACCCGGGCCGGATCGTGTTGGTGGACACCGATGTACCCATCGGTGACGACGAGGCAGCTGCCGTCCTGGCGGTCGGAGAGCCGCAGGTGTTGCTGCGTGACGGCGTCACCCACATCGCGCGGGTGCACGGCAGTCGCGCGGTGCGCGCGCTGCTGACACCACCTGCCGACGGGCCGTGGCGGTTGGCCATGAGCACCGCGGGCACCTTCGATAACCTGCGCGCCGAACCGCTTCCCGACGTCGGCGACCCGTTGCCGCCGCGTCAGGTGCGGATCGCCACCAGCGCAATGGCCGCCAACTTCCGCGACGTGATGATCGCGCTGGGGCTCTACCCTGACCCGGATGCGGCGATGGGCGTCGAAGCCTCCGGCACGGTGATCGAAACAGGTTCGGATGCAAGCTGTTTCGCTGTCGGTGACCGGGTCGCCGGACTGTTCCCGGAGGGGACCGGAACCGTGGCCACCACCGACGAGCGGCTGTTGATCGGCATACCGGCAGGTTGGTCGGATGTCGAGGCGGCCACCGCCCCGGTCGTCTTCGCGACCGCGTACTACGCACTCAGAGTGCTGGCCGACGTGCAACCCGGCCAGCGGCTGCTGGTGCACGCCGCCGCGGGCGGCGTGGGCATGGCCGCGGTGCAGCTGGCCCGGCACTGGGGCGTGGAGGTCTTCGCCACCGCCAGCCGGGGCAAGTGGGACACCCTGCGCGCGTTGGGCTTCGACGACGATCACATCGCCGATTCGCGCAGCCTGGAGTTCGAGGGCAAGTTCAGTGCTGTCGCTGCCGCGAATGGCAGGGCCGCGGGATTCGACGTCGTGCTGGATTCGCTGTCCGGTGAATTCGTCGACGCCTCCCTGCGACTGGTCGCGGCGGGCGGGATCTTCCTGGAGATGGGCAAGACCGACATCCGCGATGCCGCCACCGTCGCCGAACAGCACCCGGGAGTGCGCTACCGCGCCTTCGACCTGTTCGAAGCCGGACCCGACCACATCCAGCAGCTGCTGGCCCAGCTGGCCGCGCTGTTCCGAGCGGGCGTGCTGAAGCCGTTGCCGGCCACCACGTTCGACGTGCGACGCGCACCCGCGGCGTTGCGCTACCTCAGCCAGGCCCGCCACGTCGGCAAGGTCGTGATGACCATGCAGTCGACCCTGGCAGAAGGCACCATCCTGATCACCGGCGGGACCGGTATGGCGGGTGCTGCGCTGGCCCGCCATCTGGTGCACCGCCACCGCGCAGGTCACCTGCTGTTGGTGAGTCGGCGCGGGCCGGACGCTCCGGGCGCGCTGGAATTGACCGCCGAGTTGACCGCCGCCGGCGCCGACGTGCAGGTAGTGGCCTGCGACGCCGCCGATCGGGACGCGCTGGCCCGGGTCATCGGCGACATCCCGGCACAGCATCCGCTGTCGACGGTGATCCATGCGGCGGGAACATTGGACGATGCGGTGATGACGTCGCTGACACCGGAGCGGGTGGACGCGGCGCTGCGGGCCAAGGTGGACGCGGCCTGGAACCTGCACGAATTGACCCGCGACCTGAAATTGTCGGCGTTCGTGATGTTTTCCTCGATCGCCGGCCTGGCGGGCGCATCCGGGCAGGCCAATTACGCGGCCGGCAATTCGTTCCTGGACGCGCTCGCTGCCCACCGGCACGCGCAGGGCCTGCCCGCCGTCTCCCTCGGCTGGGGGTTGTGGGAACAGTCCGGCGGTTTGGCTGCGGGGTTGGGGCAGGCCGATCTGGCCCGCTTCGCCCGGGACGGAATCGTGGCGATGTCGTCGCAGGAAGCGCTGGAATTGTTCGACACCGCAGTCATTGTCGACGAGCCGTTCCTGCTGCCCGCCCACATCGACCTGGTGGCGCTACGGGCCAAGTTCGATGCGGGAACGCTGCCGCCGATGTTCGTCGACCTGATCAATGCGCCGGCGCGCCGCCAGGTCGACGACTCGCTGGCCGCCGCGAAGTCGAAATCCGCGCTGCTGCAACGGCTGGAGGGACTGGCCGAGGATGAGCAGCATGCCTTACTGCTGGATCTGGTGCGTTCACATATCGCCACCGTGCTCGGTAGCGGCACACCTGAGTCCATCCACCCGGACCGGGCCTTCCAGGAACTGGGCTTCGATTCGCTGACCGCGGTCGAGATGCGCAACCGACTCAAAGCTGCCACCGGTCTGCCGCTTTCGCCGACGCTGATTTTCGACTACCCGAACTCGGCGGCCCTGGCCGGCTACTTCCACCGCGAGCTGCTCGGCACCGACGGGCAGGAGGACCGGGCGACAGCAGCGCCCGGCGAAGAGGAGCTGCAGCGGGTCGTCGCGTCCATCCCCGTCAAACGGCTGCGCCAGGCCGGCGTGTTGGATCTGTTGCTGGCGCTGGCCGACGAAACCGCGAGCGCCGGCAACGGCGCGGTTCAATCCGGCCAGAAGGACATCGCCGAGATGGACCTCGACGACCTGGTCAACGCGGCATTCATGGACGACGACGAATAGTGGCGATTAAGTGAGGATTGCCGTCACCGGGGCCGGCGGAGTGCTGGGCCGCGGCCTGGTGACCGGGTTGCTGAACCAGGGTCACCAGGTCATCGGTATCGACCGCCGGCGGCCCGAGAGCTGGCCCGCCGCAGCTGAATTCGTTACCGCTGAGAGCCGCGACGCCACGGTGCTGCGGCGTGCCGCCGCGGGAGCGGATGTCGTCGTGCTGCTCGAGCTGGCGCCCGAAGGCATCGTCGATGTGGTCGCGGCCGGAGCCCAGCGCATCGTGTTCGTCTCCTCGGCGCAGGTCTACGGCGATGCGACCGGACCGGTGACCGAGGACGCCGCGGTCAATCCGGTAACTCTGGCCGGTTGGCGATCGGCGCAGACCGAGGCGGTGCTTGCCGCGTCCGGCACGCCGTGGGTGGCGATCCGACTGCCGCTGGTGGTGGGCCGCGGCGTCGACGATGAACTGCGCCGGCTCGCCGCGCGCCCGGTGCTGCCCGTCGCCTCGACCGACCGGCGAGTGCAGGTGGTGCACACCGATGATGTGCTGCGGCTGCTGACGCTCGCCGTACTGGGCGACGAAAAGTGCTCCGGCGCAATCCATCTGGCCGCAGTCGGTTCGCTGACGTGGCGTCAGTTCGCGGCGGCGCTGGGACGTCCGGTCCTGCCCGTCGGCGCCAGGCTCGCCGCCCTCGGGCGTCGGGCCATGCTGCCGGACGCGGCGCTGCTGGACACCTCGCGGTTACATGACGCCTGGGGATTCACCCCGGCTTGGACCGCCGAAGAATGCCTGCAGGATTTCGCGCTGGCGGTGCGAGGCCGAGTCGCGGTGGGCCGGCGGGTGTTCGCGCTACCGTGGCGGCTGGCCCCCGTCCAGGACCTGCCCGCCGTCGACACCCCCGCCGACGACGGCGTGGTGCCCCGGCTGGCCGGCCCCGCCGGTGACAACGGCGAATTCGACACCCCGATCGACCCGCGGTTCCCGACCTTCCTGGCCACCAATTTGTCCGAGGCGCTACCCGGTCCGTTCTCGCCGTCGTCGGCATCGGTGACGGTGCGGGGATTGCGTGCCGGCGGGGTGGGCATCGCCGAACGGCTGCGGCCCGGTGGGGTGGTGCAGAAGGAAATCGCGATGCGCACCGTCGCGGTGTTCGCGCACCGGCTGTACGGGGCCATCACGTCGGCGCACTTCATGGCCGAAACAGTGCCGTTCGCCAAGCCCGCCACAATCGTCAGTAACAGCGGATTCTTCGGTCCCAGCATGGCGTCGCTGCCGATCTTCGGTGACGAACGTCCGCCGTCGGAGACGAATCCGGTGCGCCGGCAGCTGCGCACCGTGCGCAATATCGGCGTGTTCGGCGTCAACCTGGTGGGACTGAGCGCCGGTTCGCAGCTGGACACCGATGACTACCTCGCCGACGTGCAGCGACTGGAGCAACTGGTCGGCGACGACGTGACCCGGCTCGGTGATCGCCGGCTGCGCAGCCTGATCCTGCTGGCCCGCGACCACGTGGTGCACGGCTGGCTGCTGGCCTCCGGGTCGTTCATGCTGTGCGCCGCGTTCAACGTCCTGTTGCGGGGGCTGTGCGGTCGGGAGGCCGCGCCGACCGCCGGACCGGAGCTGGTCAGCGCCCGATCCGTCGAAGCGGTGCAGCGGCTGGTGGCGGCCGCGCGGCGTGACCCGACGGTGCTTCGGGTGCTCGCCGAACCCGGTGCGCGGCTGGGCAAGCTGGCCGTCGAGGCGCCGGAGTTTCATGCCGCGGTGTTCGCCGAGCTGGCACTGATGGGCCACCGTGGCCCGGCCGAGGTCGAGATGCTCTCCACGAGCTACGCCGACGATCCCGAGTTGCTGGTCAGGATGGTGACCAAGGCCCTCGACGCCCCGCCCGCTCCCACGCCCGAGCATGCGTCGATCCCGTTGCACGCCAAGCCCGTTGCGGTGTTGGCAGCCCGCCAGCTGCGTGACCGCGAGGTACGGCGGGACAGGATGGTGCGCGCCATCTGGGTCCTTCGTGGGCTGCTGCGCGAGTACGGACGCCGGATGGTCGAGGAGGGTGTGTTCGGATCCGTGGACGATGTGTTCTACCTGTTGGTGGACGAACTCGACGCGTTGCCCGCGAATGTGGGTGATTTGGTGGCCAGGCGCCGCGCCGAGCAACGCCGGCTGGTGGCCGTCGTCCCGCCGACCGTGTTCAGCGGAACCTGGCAGCCCACCACCTCGTCGGCGGCGATGCTGGCCGGCGGGGACACGCTGCGCGGCGTCGGCGTCTGTGGTGGCCGGGTGCGCGGCCGGGTGCGCATCGTCCGTCCGGAGACCATCGACGACCTGCAACCGGGTGAGATCCTGGTCGCCGAGGTCACCGACGTCGGTTACACCGCCGCGTTCTGCTACGCCGCCGCGGTGGTCACCGAGCTCGGCGGCCCCATGTCGCACGCAGCCGTCGTGGCCCGCGAGTTCGGGTTCCCGTGTGTGGTCGACGTGCGGGACGCCACCCGGGTGTTGCCGGCCGGGGCGCTCGTCGAGGTCGACGGCACGACGGGCGAAATCCACCTGCTCGAACTCTGATAGCGCTACTCTGTGCTGCACGTCCGCCGGGATCCGGGGAGGTGCGCCGATGTCGTCCGTGGTTACCATGCCTGAGACGATGGCTGCCGCCGCGGCGCAGTTGACGCGGCTGGGGTCAATGGTCAACGCGGCCAACGCAATTGCCGCGTCCCCGACACTGGAGGTGCTCGCGGCGGGCGCCGATGAGGTGTCTGCCGCCATTGCGGCGGTGTTCGGCCGCCACGCGCTGGGATACCAGTTGGTGAGTGCGCAGGCCGCAGCTTTCCACACCGAGTTCGCGGCGGCGCTCGCCGGGGGTGCCGCGGCGTATGCGGGGGCCGAGGCGGCCGCCGCGGCGCCGCTGACCGACCTGCTGAACCTGATCAACGCGCCGTTCCAGTTGATTTTGGGCCGCCCGTTGATCGGCAACGGCGCCGACGGCGCGGCCGGGACCGGCGCCGACGGTGGGGCCGGCGGATTGTTGTTCGGCAACGGCGGCGCCGGCGGGTCGGGCGGCGGGGTTCATCCCGCCGGTGGCCGGGGTGGTGCGGCGGGTTTGCTCGGCAACGGCGGCACCGGGGGTGCGGGGGCGGTCGGCGCTGTCGGTGGTTCCGGCGGAAACGGTGGCTGGTTGTTCGGTAACGGCGCGACCGGGGGCGCCGGCGGGGACGCTCCCGCCGGGATCGGTGGGCTCGGCGGCGCCGGCGGCCAGGCGATGCTGTTCGGGGCGGGCGGCACCGGCGGTGCCGGCGGCTTGGGTGCCAACGGCGGCGGCAACGGTGGAGCCGGCGGTTGGGGTGGTCTGCTCGTCGGCAACGGAGGCGCCGGCGGCCCGGGCGGACTGGCGACGGCGGCAGGTAACGGCGGGGTGGGCGGCGCCGGCGGCAGCGCCTGGTTGATCGGTGACGGCGGCGCCGGTGGGCACGGCGCCGCGGTCACGGCAGCCGCGGACACCGGCGGGCTCGGTGGTTTCGGCGGCGCCGGCGGTAACGGCGGATTGTTGCTGGGCAACGGCGGCAGTGGAGGCGGCGGCGGGACCAGTGCAGCGGGCGGCGTCGGCGGCGCCGGCGGGCTGGGTGGCAGTGCCGGGTTGATCGGCGCGGGTGGTGCCGGTGGCGGCGGCGGACTGGGCGGCGGGCACTTCAGCGAAAACGGCGGCATCGGGGGCAGCGGCGGTGCCGGTGGCTGGTTGTTCGGCAACGGTGGTGCCGGGGGGTCCGGTGGCGACGCGTTGACCCAGGCGATCGGGGTCGGCGGCAACGGCGGTGCCGGCGGTGCGGGTGGTGCCGCCAGGCTGCTCGGCGAGGGCGGGATCGGCGGGGTGGGCGGTGCCGGCGCGCCCGCTGACAGCACGGGCGGTGCCGGTGCGCGCGGTGGTCGCGGTGGTTCCGGCGGCTGGTTGTTCGGCAATGGTGGGGGCGGTGGCCGCGGCGGTGCCGGGGGGTCGGCCGGTGCCGGTACCGGTGGGCCGGGCGGCAGCGGCGGCGACGGCGGATCCACCACGTTGATCGGTGACGGTGGCGACGGGGGAGCCGGTGCCGGCGGCGGCCCGGGTACGACCGTCGGCGCCAACGGGACCGGCGGGAACGGTGGCGTGGGCGGGTTGCTGTTCGGCAGCGACGGAACCCCCGGCGCATCCGGGTGACGGGTTAGATCGACCAGGTGTTCGGGTCGGGCGCAAAACAGAAGGCGGGGGCAGGCGGCAACGGTCGCCTCGGGTCATTGGAGATCGCGTCGATGACGAGCGCGAGATAGCGTCGCCACCCGTCGCTGGCTGGTTCCATCGTCGACAGCACGCCGTAGAGCATCGCGATCAACCGCGGCAAATCGTCGGCGACGACGTCGGACCGGATGCGGCCGACTCGTTGGCCGCGCCGGACCAGCTCGCCGAGTGCCTCGTTCAGGGTGTCAGAGACGTCCGGTGTCAGTGAGCCGGCCCGCCGCGCTGCGATCAACAGAGATTGTTCGCGGGCGCCGAGGGTGACCGCCGCCTCGATCAGCTGTGTCAGACCGCGCACTGGATCGGCACTGCGAACGGCGGCCTCGATGGCCGGGCCCAGGTTCTCGACGATGCTGTGGTCCAGGGCGGCCCGGACCAATTCGCCCTTGGTGGGAAATCGGCGGTACAGGGTGCGCTCGCCGACGCCAGCTCGACGCGCGACCGCCTCCACCGGCGCGTCCGGCCCGATCTCGCCGTAGACCTCCCGCGCGGCGCGCAGGATCCGCTCGACGTTGCGCGCGGCATCGGCCCGCAGCGTCGGCCGGTCCTGAACGGCTGTCACCGCTACAGGGTAACGGGCTGTTGACTGCCGGTGCGGGCAGCTCTACGCTCGGATAACTGACAGTCAACTGACACTTGTTGGGAATCATCGTTCATGGCAACAACTTCCGATGTCCGATCCGAACCGGACCTTCCGGTCATCCCGGTCCCGCGCTCGCCGCAGTGCCCGCTCACGCCGCCCGCCGAATTCGGCACCTGGCGAGACGAGGCCGGGCTACGCAAAGTCATGTGGCACGGTCAAGAGGCCTGGATGGTCAACCGGTACCAGGACATCCGGGCGGCGCTGGTCGATCCGCGGTTGTCAGCCGACACCATCCCCGATTTCCTCAAACCGCAGCACACCGAGAACGCGCCGATCATGTTCGCCCGGATCGATGATCCCGAGCACCATCGGCTGCGCCGGATGCTGACCAGCAATTTCACCTTCCGGCGCACCGAGGCGATGCGGTCACAGATTCAGCAACTGGTGGACCATTACCTCGACCGGATGATCAGCAACGGACCCCCGGCGGACCTGGTCCGCGACTTCGGGCTGCCGGTCCCCTCGCTGGTGATCGCGCTGCTGCTCGGCGTGCCGCCGGAAGACCTCGAACTGTTCCATCACCACACCACGGTCGGCCTGGACGTCAAGTCCTCCGACGAGGAAAAGGCACAGGCCTTCATGGCCATGTACGCCTACATTCAGGAACTCGTGGACCGCAAGGAACACGAACCCGGTGACGACCTGATCAGCCGCCTGGTCACCGACTACGTCATGACCGGACAGCTCACCCGCGAGACGGCGGGGATGAGCAGCGTCATCATGATGCAGGCCGGTCACGAAACCACGGCCAACATGATTTCGCTGGGAACGGTTGCGCTACTCGAGCATCCCGATGTCTATCGTCGCCTGGGGGAGACCGACGATAAGGCGGTGATCGCCAACATCGTCGAGGAACTCATGCGCTACCTGTCCATCGTGCACAGCCAGGTGGATCGGATCGCGACCGAAGACTTCGAGCTCGGTGGTCAGCTGATCCGCGCCGGAGATGCGTTGCTGATGAACCTGCCCGCCGGGAACTGGGACGAGACGTTCGTCGACCATCCAGACGATCTCGATGTCGATCGAAATACCCGCGGCCACTTGGGCTTTGGTTACGGTGCGCACCAGTGCATCGGAGCGAACCTGGCCCGGGTCGAGATGCAGGTCGCGTTCGCGACGTTGGCGCGCCGACTGCCCGACCTGAAACTTGCGGTGCCGGCAGCAGAACTGCGGTTCAAGGAATCCGACATCTACGGCATGAAAGAGCTACCGGTCAGCTGGTGACGGTCAGGGGCAGTTGAAGGCAACCCCGACACCCTCGGGCGCCGGCACCGAACTCAGGCACCCGAACGGTTCGATCCCCGCGGCGCTGAACCGAGCCGCGGACTGATGGGCGTAGTTCACGCAGAACAAGCCGACTTGGTCTGCGCGGCAACGAAAGTCGTCAAACGCCACCGAGGCTCCGTTGGCCAGTTCGGCTCCGGTACCGTTGAGGAAAGGTCCCGGATCGGCGCGGGCGGAGCCGACCTGCAGGTGGCTGCCGTCGAAATCGACCCAGCCGCCTTTCCACTCACCGTAGGCGGTCTCGGGTCGGGGCGGGGGGTTGGTGAGCTCGACCAGACAGGACAGCAGACCGGCGGTGTGCTTGGCGTCGGTCGTGCATTTCGCTTTGCCCCCCGAGGCACTGAACGCGGTGTCCGCACCGATCTTGTAGCCCGTGGCTTCGGCGGGGCGACCAGCTTCGATCCAGGCGATCACGGCAGCGACCGGAGCGCCGGCAGCAGGTACCGCCGCCGACGGCGGGTTGGCTTGTGACGGAATCTTGGTCACGGTCGAACTGGCCGCGCTGCTGGTCTGCGAAGGACCGGCATGGTCCCCACCGGTCTGCGAGCAGCCGGCAACCAGCAGTGTCACTGCCACCAGCACGGCGTTGCGCATTCCGACAGGTTATCCGCCGCGCCCAGAGATTCGGGCTTCGGTGCGCACTATGTACGTAGTGTCGGATACCGTCGGTCTATGCATGAGCGCACTGTCCGCGCCCGCACCACCGCCGGCACCGTCGAAGGCTTCACCCGCAACGGCGTCAACCGGTGGCGATCCATTCCCTACGCCCGGCCACCGGTAGGCCCGCTGCGCTACCGCGCGCCCCAGCCCGCGCAGCCCTGGTCCGGGGTCCGGCACTGTCACGGGTTCACCAACTGCGCACCGCAGCAGCGTCGCTATACCCTGCTTGGTGTCGGCAGGTACCAGCCGATGAGCGAAGACTGCCTCACCCTCAATGTCGTCACTCCCGAACAGGGGCACGACGAACCGTTGCCGGTCATGGTCTTCGTGCACGGCGGCGGCTACATCCTGGGCAGTTCGGCTACCCCGATCTACGACGGGGCCGCGCTGGCCCGGCGCGGCTGCGTCTACGTGTCGGTCAACTACCGGTTGGGCGCCCTCGGTTGTCTGGACCTGTCGGCGTTGTCCACCGCGGATGTCACCATCGACAGCAACCTCTACCTGCGCGACCTGGTGCTGGCGTTGCGCTGGGTCAAGGACAACATCGCCGGGTTCGGGGGTGACCCGGACAACGTGACGATCTTCGGGGAGAGCGCCGGCGCGCACATCACTGCGACACTGCTAGCCGTTCCCGCCGCCGCGGGACTGTTCCAGCGGGCGATCTCGGAGAGCCCGGCAGCCGGTATGACGCGTTCGCAGGAGGTCGCCGCCGAGTTCGCCGACCGTTTCGCCCAGCTGCTCGGCGCGAACCGCCAGAATGCGGCCGAGGCGGTGATGCGGGCGTCGGCAGCCGAGTTGATCGACACGCAGCACCGGCTCATCGATCAGGGCATGCAACAGCGGCTGGGTGCCTTCCCGATCGGTCCGGTCTTCGGCGACGACGTTGTGCCGGTCGATCCGATCGAGGCGATGCGGTCCGGCCAGGCGCACCAGGTCCCGCTGATCGTGGGCACCAACGCCGACGAGGGACGCCTGTTCACCCGCTTCCTCGGCATGTTGCCGACCAATAAGGCGATGGTCGAAGCGCTGCTCGCCGACTTGGAACCCGCTGCGCGCGAACGCATTACCGCCGCCTACCCCAGGTATCCACATTCCTCGGCCTGCATCCAGCTGGGTGGTGATTTCGCGTTCAGTTCCGCGGCCTGGCAGATCGCCGAGGCGCACGGCGCGCACGCGCCCACGTATCTGTACCGGTACGACTACGCGCCCCGGACGCTGCAGTGGTCGGGGTTCGGCGCCACGCACGCCACCGAACTGTTCGCCGTCTTCGACATCTACCGGACCCGGTTCGGCGCGCTGCTGACCGCCACCGGCGATCGGCGTCCCGCACTCAAAGTCAGCAACCAGGTACAACGGCGCTGGCGGGCGTTCAGCCGTACCGGGGTACCGGGGGACGACTGGCCGGTCTACACCCACGCCGACCGTGCCGTGCTGGTGATCGACCGGAAAACCCGCGTCGAGTTCGATCCGCATCAGCACCGCAGACTGGCCTGGGACGGCTTCTCCCTGGCACGCTGACCGGTATGGCGTCTCCCTACACAGACCAGGCTCTCGAGCGACCCGGCGACCTCACTGCCGAGTGGCTGACCGCGACGCTGCGCGCCGGTACCGTCACCGACTTCACCGTCGAACGCATCGGCACCGGCCAGATGAGCGAGTGCTACCGCATCGCGCTGACGTACGCCACCGACGCCACCCCCGATGTCGACCGCCCGCAATCGGTGGTGCTCAAAGTCGCCGCCACCGACCCGGTGAGCCGGCAGACCGGCCTGGCGATGGGACTCTACGAGCGCGAAGTCCGGTTCTATCGCAGCATCGCACCGCGCCTGGGTGGGGCGATCGCGCCGTGCTACCACGCCGCTGTCGACGTCTCGACCGGGATCTTCGATCTGTTGCTCGACGATGCTGGTCCCGCCACTGCGGGTGATGAAACCGCCGGTGCCACAACCGATCAGGCGTTGCTGGGGGTCACTGAGCTGGGCCGGTTGCAGGGCCCCCTGCTGGGGGATGCGACCCTGGCTGACGCGCAGTGGCTCGACCGGGATTCGCCGCTCAACCAGGCCATGGTCAGCGCGTTGTACGCCGACTTCGTCACCCGGTACGGCGACCAGATCGCACCGGAACATCGTGAGGTCTGCGAGCGCCTGGTGGGATCGTTCGACGGATATGTGGCCGAAGAAGCCGCCCGCGGCGGAATTCAGGGCCTGGTGCACGGTGACTACCGGCTGGACAACATGCTGTTCGGCGCCCCGGGCGCCAACCGGGCGCTCACTGTCGTCGACTGGCAGACCGTCTCCTGGGGTCCGGCGCAGACCGATCTGGCCTACTTCCTGGGCTGCGCCCTGCCGGTGGCGGACCGTCGCGCCCAGTATGAGGACCTGCTGCAGGCCTACCATCAGGCGCTGGGGCCGCAGTCACCCATCACCTTGGCAGAAGTCCGGGAAGGTGTGCGCCGGCAGAGTTTCTTCGGCGTGATGATGGCGATCGTCTCGTCCATGCTGGTCGTGCAGACCGAACGCGGCGACCGCATGTTCATGACGCTGCTGCAGCGGCACTGCCAGCACGTGTTGGATACCGACGCGCTGGCCACCCTGCCCGCCGCGGCGGTGCCGGAACCGCTACGACCTTCGCCGCAGGACGAACTCGCCCACGCCCCCACCGACGAACCGTTGTGGAGCGAGAGCTGGTACGCCGATTTCGTCTGCGCGGCAGAAGGATTGGGGGGCTGGTTTCGTCTCGGCCGGATAGCCAACGAACAGCAGGCCTGGATACAGGCACTGCTGTGTGGGCCTGAGCTGCCTACCGTCGCCGTCGACTGCACAGTACCGCTACCGCAAGACCCGTGGCGGGCGCGAACCGAGACCCTCGAACTCACCCACGCAGCCGACGAGCACCTGCAGACCTACCGGGTCGACCTGCGTGCACAAGGGCAGTCCTATGCCGACCCGTCGGCGTTGCTGCGCGGCGAGCCGGGCGAGCCGGTCGAGGTCGCGATGGACCTGGTCTGGACGACCGTCGGAATCCCCTACCAATACCGGCTGACCGCCCGATATGAGATCCCGTGCACCGTCACAGGTGCCGTCACCGTCAAACATGCTCGCTACCAGCTGGATTCGGTGCCAGGACAACGCGACCACTCCTGGGGGGTGCGCGATTGGTGGAGCATGGACTGGATGTGGAGCGCGATACACCTGCAGGACGGCACCCACCTGCACGGCTTGAGTCTGCAGATACCGAACACGCCGCACATCAGTATCGGCTACGCCCAGGACGCAGCGGGCGGCATTGTCGAGCTGAGCACCGTGACAATTCGAGAAGCGTTCGGCGTCAACGGTTTACCGGAGGACACCACGTTGACGCTGGAACCGGTTGGGATCACCGCGGCCGTTTCGGTGCGCGCGCACGCACCGGTACGGCTGACCGCCGTCAACGGACGAGTGAGCCAGTTCCCGCGGGCCTGGGTCGAGGTCACCACCGCCGACGGCCGCAGCGGCGTCGGCTGGATGGAATGGAACCGCAGCCGCGTCGAACCGGCTCCGTGAGCCGCGTACGCGGTCCGATAGTCGTGATGGGCGTATCCGGATCGGGCAAGACGACCGTGGGCGCCGCGCTGGCGCAGCGAATGGCGGTGCCGTTCCTGGACGCCGACACCCTGCACCCGCCGGCCAACATCGCGAAGATGCGTGCGGGTGAACCGCTGACCGACGCCGACCGGCACCCCTGGCTGGAACGCGTCGGCGCCTGGCTCGCCGAACACGGCGACGGCGTGGCCGGCTGCTCGTCGCTCAAACGCAGCTACCGCGACCAACTACGCAAACACAACGACACGGCACGGTTTCTGCACCTGCACGGCACACCCGAGCTGATCGCCGCACGCCTGCAGGCCCGGTCCGCCCACTTCATGCCGGCCGCATTACTGCAGTCGCAATTCGACGCCCTGGAGCCGCTGGCCCCGGACGAAAGCGGTGTCGTGGTGGAACTCAGCGAGCACCAGGACGTCGAGACGATCGTGACTGCGTTCCTTGCTAACGACGCCAGCGCTTGCGACGACTGCTGAGCTCGTCGTCGATCCGGTCCCGCGCCGTCTCTGCGAGTTCGTTGCCGCGCGCGACCGCCCGATCGGCGAGTTCGCTGCCCCGGTGCGCGGCACGGTCGGCGAGTTCGCTGCCCCGGTGCGCGGCGCGGTCGGCGAGTTCGCTGCTGCGTGCCGCCGCCCGGTCGGCGATCTCGGCACCGCGGTGCCGGGCGGTCTCGGCGAGCTCGAGACTGCGCGCCTGCGCGGTGTCGGCCAGTTTCTTGCTGCGCTTGCGGGCCTTCTTGGCATACGGCGCGCTCTTCTCGACCGCAGTGCTGGCCAGCTCTTCACTTCGTTTGCGCGCTTTCTTCGCATACGGTGCGCTCTTCTCGGCGGCGGTGCTGGCCAGTTCGCGGCTGCGCTCCAGCGCGGCTTCGGCGAGCGGTGCGCTCTTCTCCGCGGCGGTGCTGGCCAGTTCGCGGCCCCGCTCCAATGCGGCTTCGGCGTACGGTGCGCTCTTCTCGGCGGCGGTGCTGGCCAGTTCGCGGCTGCGCTCCGCCCCGACCTGCAGGCCGTGCACGATGCGCTCGGCCACGTCGGAGTCGAGCAGCGAGTCACTCGACCCGGACACCCGCTCGGAGAGTCGCTCGGCCGCCCGTCGGCCCCGCCAACCCAACGACGGCTTACCCGCGGTGTCGGCGGAGGCGATGATCAGCCCGCCCAGCAGGCTCACGTCGCCCAGGAAGGCACGCCGCTTCTCGGCCTTGCGCTCGGGGTCGGTTTCGGTCCAGAACTGGTGTGTCCCAAGGTTGCCCGGAATGACTGTCAGAGCCAGCGCCGCCGACGCCAACCGCGGCAGCCGACCTGCGGCGAGCAGCACCCCGCCGCCGATCTGTACCGCCGCGTTGATCTGAGCGAACGTCTCGGGGTCAGACGGGATGTTGGCACTCACTGACTCGGGCAGCGCCTGCAAACCGTCGACGGTCGGTTGTGCGGCTTGAGCTGCGGGTTTCGGGTTAAGCAACGCCTCCACCCCTTGGCCGATGAAGACAGCTGACAACATGGGTCGCGCGATTCGTCGGATCAACATGGCCGCTGTGTTCCCCGGCCGGACAGCCCACAAACCGCCGGATTCATGCCAATCCACCCCGACTCCCGAGCACCTACCAGCACCAGTCCGACGACGCTAAGGTTTACTCGTGCGGGCGCTCATCATCGTCGACATGCAGAACGATTTCTGCGAGGGCGGAGCTGTTGCGGTCACCGGTGCACATGCGCTGAGCCTGGCGATCAACGAGTACCTCACCGCCCATTGCGATTACGACCACGTCGTCGCCACCAAGGACTTTCACATCGACCCCGGCGACCATTTCTCCGACCATCCTGATTACGCCTCGTCCTGGCCGCCGCACTGCCGCGCGGGCAGCCTGGGCGCGGAATTCGACGCCGCCCTCGACACCGGCCCCATCGAGGCGGTCTTCCGCAAAGGCGCCTACGCGGCGGCGTACAGCGGATTCGAAGGCGTCGACGAAATCGGGACCGCACTGCTGGATTGGCTGCGCCTGCGCGACGTCGACGCGGTCGACGTGGTCGGTGTCGCCACCGATCACTGTGTGCGGCACACCGCCTGCGACGCGGCCAGGTCCGGCTTGACCACCACGGTGCTGCTGGGTCTGACTGCCGGCGTATCGGCGGACGCCACCGCCCGCGCGCTGGCCGAGATGCGCACTGCCAGCATCGAGTTGGTCGGGAGCCGCTGATGGCCACGCCGGACCGAGCTGAACTGCTGGCCACTGTCGAGCGGTCGCCGCAGGCGGTGGCTGCGCACGACCGCGCCTCCTGGGTGCAGGTTTTCGCCGCCGACGGTCGCATCGAGGACCCGGTGGGATCGACTCCGCACGTCGGGCACGACCAGATCTATCGTTTCTACGACACCTTCATCGGTCCGCGGGACATCACGTTTCATCGCGACCTGGACATCGTGGTGGGCCACACCGTTCTGCGCGATCTCGAACTCGAAGTCGGGATGGGACCGGCGGTCACCATGCGCATTCCGGCCTTCCTGCGTTACGACCTGCGCAAGGTCGGCGATCAGTGGCAGGTGGCCCGGCTGCGGGCGTACTGGGAGTTGCCGGCAATGATGCTGCAGTTCCTCAAGTCAGGGACGCGCGCCCTGCCACCGGGTGTGAACCTGGCCCGGGGATTGCTCGGCAATCAGGGTCCGCTCGGCACCGTCGGCTTCATGGCGGGTTTCCGTCGGGTCGGCGCGCGGCACAAGAAGTTGCTGGAGAACTTCCTCGGTGCGCTGGCACGGGGTGAGCAGGGCGTCGCGTCCCGGGCGTTGGCGGCCACGGCCACCATCACGCTGGGTGACGAGGAGGGCATCGACCTCGCCCAACTCGTCGACCAACTGCGGGATGCCAAGTGGACCAAGGTGATCGGGGCCGGGCCAACCGTGGCGGTGTCGATCGACACCCGCCGCGGACGCGGCATCTTGTTCGCCGACGTGGCATGGCGCGGCGACCGGATCAATCAGATCCGTTACTTTGCAGCTTGATTCACCGTGTCCGGCCACTCATTCGCGCGGCGCCGACTGTCGACACCTCTGCCGCGAGGGTGAAAGCGGCGACGCGCCCACGGCGTGTCCCGTCGTGAAATTCACGATCGGCAAGAACTATTGCCGGGTGATGGATCGCTATGGAACCGATGTCCTGGCCGGAGGTGCGCGGCGCAAACCCCGCTCTGTAGAACACCCCGTCGAGACGGGCATGGTCGTCGAGGACGCCCAGACCGGCTACGTCGGCGCGGTGGTCCGCGTCGAGTACGGCCGCGTCGACCTCGAGGACCGGCACGGCAAGACCCGCGGTTTCCCACTGGGTCCGGGTTTCCTGCTGGACGGCCAACCGGTGATCCTCACCGCACCGCGCCGGGCAGCACCGGCCCCGCCTGCGCGGACGGCGTCCGGGTCGGTCGCCGTGCCGGGCGCGCGGGCCCGGGTGGCGCGTGCCAGCCGCATCTACGTGGAAGGCCGCCACGACGCGGAGCTGGTCGCCCAGGTGTGGGGTGCGGACCTGAAACTCGAAGGTGTGGTCGTCGAATATCTGGGCGGGGTCGACGATTTGGTAGGGGTCGTAGCCAAGTTCCGGCCAGGTCCCGGGCGCCGGTTGGGGGTGCTGGTCGATCACCTGGTCGCCGGGTCGAAAGAGTCGCGCATCGCCGAGGCTGTGCGACAAGGCCCCGGCGGCGCCGACACCCTGGTGGTCGGGCATCCCTTCGTTGACATCTGGCAGGCCGTCAAACCGCAGCGGCTGGGCCTGGAGTCCTGGCCGACGGTGCCGCGGACCATCGAGTGGAAGTGCGGGGTCTGTCAGGCGCTCGGCTGGCCGCACGCCAACCAGGCCGACATTGCCCGGGCCTGGCAGCGGATCAGGTCCAGGGTGCGCGACTGGAACGACTTGGAGCCGGCGCTGATCGGCCGCGTCGAAGAGCTCATCGACTTTGTGACGTAGCTCACCGTCACGTTCTCCGGTCGGGCCGGCACTAACGCTTCGAACAGCACATCGCCTGCAGAAGTGGAGGACGTCATGACCAACGCGCTCGTCATCGATGCTCAAGGTCTGGACCGCCTGTCGTGCAACGCCAAGGCCGACCCCAGCACGGGCCGAAAGACCCTGAAAGCCAAGACGGTCTGCGAGTCCGGGTTCCGCAACATGACCTACGTGCGCGATCTGGCGCCGATGCTGGTCGGCGAACCGCCGGCGCTGCTGGGCGACGATTCGGCGCCCAACCCGTCCGAGGCCTGCCTGGCGGCGCTCGGCTCGTGCATCTCGGTCGGATTGCTGGCCAATGCCACCCACCGCGGGGTGACCCTGACCAAGATCGAGGTCGAGATGGAGGGCGACATCGACATCTCCGCCGTGTGGGGCGTCGGTGACACTCCGGACGGCAAAGTGCTGGGCATCACCGACGTGCGCTGCACGGTGACATTGGCCGGCGACGCCGACGATGCAACGCTGCAAGAGATCCACGACAACGCCATCGCCTGGTCGCCCGTGGTGAATACATTCAGGCGTCCCGTAACTGTCGACTCGGAACTTTCGATCGGCTAGGCAGACAGAGTGACAACCACGATCGACGCCACGACCGGCCTGCTCGACCCCGATCTGTTGGCAGACATCCGTGCCCGGGCCGACGCATTGGACCGCGGTGCGGACACTGCGCGCCGCAGCTTCGCCGGCCTGGGTGCCGCGGGTCTGCTCGGGGCGGGAGCACCGGGCAATGCGGACGGCAAGCTGGGCCGGATGGCCGAGGTGATCAAGGCGATCTCCGGGGAGTGCATGAGCACCGGGTTCTCGGTGTGGGCCAACCGCATGACGGTGGAGTACCTGCTTACGGCGGCAACGCCATTCAGCCTCGCAGCGGTGCAGCCGCTGCTGGCCGGCACCGCACTGGGGGTGACCGGCATGGCCGCCGCCTTCAAGGAGTCGGCCGGGTGCGGCAACCTCGAACTCACCGCCACAGCGGTCGACGGCGGCTACCGGGTGAGCGGTCCGATCCGGTGGGCGTCGAACTTGTACGAGGACTCGCTGCTGGTGACCGCGGCACGTACCGACCGAGGCGAGCAACTGATCGTTGCGCTGCCGCTGCGGACCGCAGGTGTCACGGTAGGAGACCGGTTCACGTTGCTGGCGATGGACAGCACGGCGTCGTCGTATCTCAACTTGTCCGACGTGCACGTCCCCGCCGAACAGGTGTTGTCCACCGATTTCGAGGAGTTCCTTGCCGCGGTGCGGCCGACCTTCCTGGTGCTGCAGTCCGCCATGTGCATCGGTTTGGCGAAAACCGCTGTGGCCCAAGCCAGGTCGGGGTTGTCCGGGGTGAATGCGGTATACACCGACGAGGTCGACACGCTGGGTCACCAGCTCGTTGCAGCAGAGACGCGGCTGACCGAAATGGCCGATGCGGTCGGGGGAGAACGGGCGCCCGGCAAGAGGGAACTGCTGAAATTGCGCCTCGATTCTGCCCAAATGGCCAGTGCCGGAGCAGCTTTGGAGGTCCGCACTGCCGGCGGCAAAGGCTACGCGAGCAGGACGCCCGCCAGCCGCCGCTACCGGGAGGCCGCGTTCATCCCGGTGCAGTCGCCGTCGGAGGCTCAGTTGCGCTGGGAACTGGGCCGCTGCCCTTGAGATGGCGCTGAGCGAGCACTCGGTCGGCGGATTCTCGCTGGCCGGCCTGGTACGCGACTATCACCGGCCGATGGTGAAGTTCGCCTGCACGATGGTCAGTTCACCCGCGATGGCCGAAGAGGTGGTGCAGGAGGCCTGGATCCAGGTGCTCAGGTCAGCGGAGTCGTTCGAGGGCCGCTCCTCGATCGCCACCTGGTTGTTCGGAATCGTCAAGCACACCGCGTTGCGGCACCGTCGTCGGGAAACCCGGATCCGCGAACACGAGGTGCTCTCCGAGGACGACGATCCGCTGTCGGGCCGGATGCACCCGGCGGGTCACCCCGACGCCGGGCACTGGAGCCTGCCGCCGTCGAGACGGTTCCTGCCGGAAGACCGGACCGTGCAACGCGAACTCGTCGGATTCGTGCGGGCGGCACTGGACACGCTGCCGGTGCGGCAGCGCCAGCTGATCATCCTGCGCGACCTGGTCGGCACGTCGTCGGAGGAAGCCGCCGAGATCCTGGAACTGTCGGCCGACGCGCAGCGCGCGCTGCTGTATCGCGCCCGAGGGAACCTTCGCAACGAACTGGAAAGGCGGTATCAACGATGACCGTCTACGACGACTCCGTGCCCGCCATCGACTGCGTCGAACTCGTCCGGCTCGTCGACGACCTGGTCGACTCCGACCCGCGCCAGTGGGACGCGATCGTGGCCAGGCATCTGGCCGACTGCCCACCGTGCCTGGTCTATCTGCAGCAGATGCTGGACCTCAAGGCGCTGCTCAGAATCGTCTCGGACGGTCAGCACCTGAGCGACACCGACGTGCTGGGCATCATCGACACACTGCTTCGCGACGGCCGCTAGAACCCGAGTCTCAACGTCAGCCCAGGCCCAACGCCCGGCGGCAGGGGTCTCGTAGTATCGGGCCTTGTGGCGAAATACGGGATCCTGGTCGCGGTCGACGGTTCGGCCGAGTCCGACGCGGCCCTGGCATGGGCGACCCGCGAAGCCGCCCTGCGCGATGTGCAGCTCACCCTGCTGCACGCGGTCGCACCCGTCGTCGTCGGCTGGCCGGTGGGTCAGCTCTATACCGAGATGCCGGCGTGGCAGAAGGACAACGCCGACGAGGTCGTCGCGCACGCTCGCAAGACAGTGTCCGAAACCGGGACCGAACCGCCCGAAGTCCACGTGGAGGTGGTCTACGCCAACGCGGTTCCGTCGCTGATCGAAGCATCCGAACAGGCCCAGCTGGTGGTGGTGGGCAGCCAGGGGATGGGTGCGTTGGGCCGGATGCTGCTGGGTTCGGTCACGGCGGCGCTGCTCCAGCACGCGCATTGCCCGGTCGCGGTCATTCGGTGCGGCGACGGCATCGTTGCCCCGGACCCGCACGCACCCGTGCTGGTGGGTATCGACGGTTCGCCGGCGTCGGAGGCCGCGACGGCGTTCGCGTTCGACGAAGCCTCCCGCCGCGGCGTCGACCTGGTCGCGCTGCACGCGTGGAGCGATGTCGGGGTCTTCCCGGCGCTGGGCATGGATTGGCACGAGCGCGAGGGCGAGGGACAACAGGTGCTCGCCGAACGATTGGCCGGCTGGCAGGAGCGGTATCCCGACGTCCACGTGCAGCGATCGCTGGTCTGCGACACGCCCGCGAAGTGGCTGCTGGATGCGGCCGAGCGGGCCCAGTTGGTCGTCGTCGGAAGCCGCGGCCGCGGCGGATTCACCGGGATGCTGCTGGGCTCGGTCAGTTCGAGGGTCGCGCACGCCGCGCGGGTGCCAGTGGTTGTGGTCCCCTCCTGAAAAGGGGTCTTTGGTCCTTCTCGTTGAGGGCCTTGGATAGGCGCGGGGGCTGACGGTTGCCGCATACCGTGACACCATGACCTATGTAATCGGCAAGGAATGCCTGGACGTGGCCGAGAAGTCCTGCGTGCAGGAATGCCCCGTTGACTGCATCTATGAAGGCGCCCGAACGATGTACATCAATCCCGACGAGTGTGTCGACTGCGGAGCCTGTAAGCCGGCCTGCCGGGTGGATGCCATCTATTGGGAAGGCGATCTTCCGGAGGACGAGTTGATCCACCTCGACGACAACGCGGCGTTCTTCCGCCAGATCCTGCCCGGTCGCAGCGCCGCGCTCGGATCACCAGGCGGTAGCGCGGTGGTGGGTCGGGTGGGTGTCGACACGCCACTGATCGCAGCCATGCCGGCCAACAACACCTGATCGGAGGGCCGCGAGATGACGGCAGCCGGGAACATCAAGGCCGACGGGGTCGTGGTCGGCGCCGACGGTTCGCCTGCATCGAACGCGGCTGTCGTATGGGCGGCCCGCGATGCGGCCCTCAAGAACATCCCGTTGACCGTCGTGCACGTGGTCAACACCGACGTGTCGACCTGGCCGCCGATGCCCTACCCGGATACCTGGACGGTCTGGCAGGAAGACGGCGGACGCAAGATCGTCGCCGAGGCGGTCCAGCTCGCCGAGAAATCCGTCCCACCGGACCGCAAGCTGACCGTCAACAGCGAACTGATCTTTGCCACCCCGGTGGCCACGATGATCGAAATCTCAACACACGCAAATCTTTTGGTGGTGGGATCGTCTGGTCGGGGAGCCGTGGCCCGGTTGTTGCTCGGTTCGGTCAGTTCCAGCGTGGTGCGGCACGCCAAGTGCCCGGTCGCTGTCATCCACGACGAAGATCCGCTGATGCCCAATCCGCTCGGTGCGCCGGTGCTGCTGGGTATCGACGGGTCGCCGGCATCGGAAGCGGCGACCGCGCTGGCTTTCGACCAGGCCTCGCGCCGGGGCGTCGAACTCATCGCGCTGCACGCCTGGAGCGACCGGGAAGTGATCGAGCTGCCGGGACTGGACTGGTCGCAGGTCAAGGTTGAAGCCGAGCTCAGTCTGGCCGAACGGCTGGCCGGTTGGCGGGAGCGGTATCCAGACGTCACCGTTTCCCCGGTCGTGGTGTCCGATCGTCCGGCCCACCAACTCGTCGCGCGATCGGAATCGGCTCAACTCGTCGTCGTGGGCAGTCACGGGCGAGGTGCCATCGCCGGGGCGTTGCTGGGTTCGGTGAGCAACGCGGTGGTGCACTCAGCGCGGATGCCGGTGATCGTCGCCCGGTGATCACCCGGGTTGAAACCCGGCCCCGTGGGAACCCCTGTGGCATGGCTGAATTCAGAGTTATGGACCCGCACGGTGAAGTCGTCGCGACCAAGGAGATCGAAAGCGCCGAAGATGCCCACGCCTGGTTCGTCGACCAGGTCGCCGACAACTCCGAGCTGGGCTGGCGTCTGGAGGTCAACGCAGACGGAGAATGGTCGTTCTTCGACGACACCGAGGGCGCATCGAACTGAAGGGCTGAAACCTCAGGTAGTGGTGCGGCCGACCCGCCGGTGTGCGGTCAGCAGCAGCTGGTCGAAGTCATTCTTCGGGGCAACTGCGGGCGTTACGGTGCGGAAGTCCCTGACGATCTGTTCGGCCAGCGCCCGCAGCTTGATGTTGGATTCCTGGGACAGCCACTTCAGTAGATCGAACGCCGCATCGTCGTCGATGCCGTAGATCAGCATCAACATGCCTTTGGCTTGTTCGATGGCGGCGCGGTTCTCGGCGATCTCCGCCAACTTCGCGGTGACCAGTGCTTCTTGCGCCCGGCCGGCGATGGGGGAGACGTCGACATAGAAGCCATGGGTGCCGATCACCTCTCCGTGATCGTCGAGGAGCTGGTCGCTCACCACGACGACGTGGTGCACCTGTCCGGTGGCGTCGATGATGCGGTGACGCGTGCGCCACGCTCTGCCGGTTTTCACCGTGTCCGCGATGGCTGCGGCGACCTTGTCGCGATCGTCGGGATGTTTGTGCGACAGCACCAGTTCGGTGGTGGGTTTGATGCTGCCCGGTTGGTAGCCGTGCATCAGCTGCAGTTGGTCTGACCATTCCCAGCGCTGGTCGGCGATGAAGAACCGAAACGAACCCTGTCGCTGGGACGCCCCCTCGGACGCGGCCTGTCCCGGTGGTGTCGTCGGACCCTCGAGATCTCTGGACATCGCGGACGCCGCCTTCCCTAGATTCAGTTGCACAGCTGCACCGGCCGGTGCCGCTTGACGCGGTGCGGGCGCGGCCGTAGCGCCGGCCACGGCCCGAACCAGTGCGTAATCAGGCGTTTATCACCTCCCGGCTGTTCTCCTCGGCGATCGACTTGTGGCCATTGCGGAGACCGACGGAAATCTTGCGCGGTTTTGCCCGCTCGGCGACCGGAATGCGCAGCCGCAGCACACCTCCGTCGTAGGAGGCCTCGATCTTTTCGGTGTCGAGGTTGTCACCAAGGACCAGTTGGCGGCTGAAAACTCCGCGCGGCCGCTCGGTGGCGAGCATTTCGCGGTCGGGGTCGAGGCTGGGACGTTCCGCACGCACGGTCACCACGTTGCGTTCGATGTCGATGTCGAGCGAGTCGGCGCTGACGCCGGGAAGGTCGAACTCGACGACGAACTCCTCACCCTCGCGCCAGGCGTCCATCGGCATCACTGCTGGTCGCGCCGCTGTTCCTAGCACCTGCTGGGCGAATCGGTCCAGTTCACGGAACGGGTCAGTACGCATCAGCATGGCGGTCACTCCTTACTCCTGTCTGCTCTGAGCGACTTCACTATCTATGCCAACTGGCATAGATTTTTTATAACACTCTCGATAGTTGTTCGCAAGTATGGTAAACAGGTTTTCTGTGGCGCATGTGAGGGGGATTGTGAATGGCCGATCGTGTCGACGTACCGGCACCCGATCACGGTGTATACGGGATATCGGTCGCCGCGGAACTGTCCGGTATCGCCGTGCAGTCGCTGCGCCTCTACGAGCGGTATGGGCTGGTCACGCCCGCCCGCAGCGAGGGCGGAACCCGTCGGTACAGCGGCGCGGACCTGGCCCGACTCAAGCGGATCAGTGCGCTGGTCGAGGCCGGTGTCAATCTGGCCGGTATTGCGCGGATCCTGAGTCTGGAGGACCACAACGCCGAATTGACTGCCGCCAACACGGACTTGCGGTCGGCCAACCGCACGTTGGGCGGCACCGAGTAGAGCGCTCAGGCGACCACACGGAACTCCTTGGCGCTTGAATCGGTGGCATCAGGCAGGTTCATGCCGGCCGCGGCGCCCGAACGCAGGTAGTCGACAACGGCTTCGTTGAGACGTTCGCCGGGCACGACCGCCGGAATGCCCGGCGGGTAAGGGGTGATCTGCTCGGCGGCGATCCGCCCGGCCGCTCTGGCCGCCGGTACCATCTCGGCCGGGCCGAAGAATGCGTCGCGCGGCAGGTGGACCGACTCCAGCTGCAGCTCGTCCGGTGCGGGCAGCCGAATCTGCGGCGGTTCGTCGAAATCAGCTGCGGCGCTGCGCCATTGGGTCATCGCCTGCACAAGTCGCGCAACGGTCCGGTGGTCGTCGGCAAAAGACATGGTGGCCAGAATCCGACGGTGATCGCTCATCCCGACGTCGAGGTGGCAGTTTTCCCGCAGCCAGTCGGCGGCCTGATATCCCGATGTCCGAGTTGCGGACACGTCCATCAGCACCTGGGTGGTGTCCAGGTCGTGGGACGCCTCCTTGCCCAGCAACTCGTCCTGGAGCACAGCGAGGTCGGCAATTTCCGACAGCCTGGTCCGCAACACCCGGGCCAGTTCGAGCTCCGCGCTCAACAACTCATGGCCGTGCTCCACCATCTGGCGGCGCCAGCCGTCCAGGGCGGCGTAGACCATCACATTCGGGCTGGTGGTCATCAGCAGGTCGGCGCAGGCCGACAGATGTTTGGCGTCCACCAGGTCGCCCTGCACATGAAAGACCGACCCCTGTTCGAATCCCGCTCCCATCTTGTGCACGCTGACCACACAGACGTCGGCACCGGCGTCCATCGCCCAGGTCGGCAGGTCCTCGTGAAACGGCAGATGAGCCCCCCACGCCTCGTCAACGATCAGCGGCTTGCCGCGGCTGTGGCAGACCTCGGCGATACCGGCGATGTCGGCACAGGTGCCGTACGGACTGGGGCTGACGATCAGCGCGCCGGCGGCATCAGGATGCTGGTCCCAGGCTTCCCGCACCTGTTCCGGCGACGGCGGATGGGACAAGTGGTGGTCGCTGTCCCACCGCGGCGCGATCCACTGCGGCCGGACACCGGAGAAGATCAGGCCCGCAACGATCGACTTGTGACTGTCCCGGGCCACCAGCAAGCCACCGTCGGCACCCCCGGCCACCGCCAGCATCGCCGCCTTCACCGACAGTGAACTGCCGCACGTCGAGAAGAACGCCGAGTCGGCACCCACCGCATCGGCCATCAATTCTTCTGCGCGGCTGAGGTATTTCCCGCGGCTCAGCCGATCGTCGAGGCCGCCGCTGGCCAGGACGTCGTTGCGGAACGGGTCTTTGCCCATGATCGCCAACACCCGGTCGTCGGCGCCGGCGCCCTGCCGGTGGCCCGGCGGGGTGAAGCCGTAGCGGTGGTAGCGGTGGTAATCATTCAGCGCTTCGAGCAACGGCGCCTGCGACTGATCCATCCCGGCCGGTTACCCGGTGGCGACGATGGCAACTCATCGCGTTTTGCCACCCGACTAGCGGGTATCTGCCCAGGGTGACTGACTCCTTGCCGCCGCTGCGCGCCCTGGGTCTGGTATGCAGCCTCAAACCCAGTCCGGCGGCCTCGAGCAGCGAACTCATCGCCGAACATGTCAGCACGGAATTGGGCGGTGCCGGGGTCGAATGTGAGCTCATTCGTTGTGTCGACCACAACATCGCACCCGGTGTCGAAAGCGACATGGGCGACGGTGACGAGTGGCCGGACATCCGCAAAAAAATTCTGGCCGCCGACATCCTGCTCATCAGCACACCGGTCTGGCTGGGGCATCCGTCAAGCATCACGCAACGCGTGCTGGAGCGGCTCGACGCCGAACTGTCCAATACTGACGACGACGGGACGCCGGCGATGGTCGGCAAAGTGGCGCTGGTCAGCGTGGTCGGCAACGAGGACGGGGCCCACAAGGTCATCGCCGATGTGTTCCAGGGGCTCAACGACATTGGCTTCAGCTTGCCGGCGCAGGCCAGCACCTATTGGAACGGTCGCGCGATGGAAACCGTCGATTACAACGATCTCGACGAGGTGCCCGAAGCGGTGGCGTCGGCCACCGCAGCAGCGGCGCGCAATGCAGTTCATCTGGCGCGGATCCTGAAGCAGCACAACTATCCGTCGTACGGTTCATGACTGGAATGGGTGACGCGGCGGAAGCGTCAAAGGGAGCGAAATGGCTGAGATAACCGAGGCAGGCGTTGCCGTCGTCGACAAGGTGCGCCAGGAAGCCGATGCCTATCGTGGCGCCGAATCCCGGCCGATGGCCGGGTACGTCGCATCGATGGCGCTGTACTGCCTGGTGGTGAGCGTGGCGACGGTGGCGGCCAGGGTGACTGGCCGGGGGTTGCCGAAGCGTTGGCATCCGCAAGACCTGGTGCTGGTGACGATCGGTACCCACAAGCTGTCCAGGACAATCGCCAAAGACGCGGTGACGAGCCCGCTCCGGGCGCCGTTCACCCGCTACCAGGGCGCCGCAGGCCCGGCTGAGGTGAAAGAAGAAGCGCGGCACGACAGCACTTTTCGGCACACCATGGGCGAATTGCTGACCTGCCCGTTCTGCCTCGACATGTGGGTCGCCACCGGCTTCGCGTTCGGTCTGGTGTTTGCGCCCAGGTTCACCCGCCTGATGGCCGGCACGTTCACCGCGCTGGCGGGAGCCGATTTTCTGCAGCTTGGCTACGCTGCCGCCCAGCAGCGTGCTGAGAGTTCTTGAGCCGGAACAGATTTGGAGCGCTGAGATGCCGAAGACCACCAAGGGCGGCGCGGCGAAGAAAGACGAACTGCCCGCGACGTTGCGCCGGTCGAGCGCGAAGGCGCAGCGCACCTTCGCCAAGGCCCACGACGCGGCCGCCGAACAGTACGACAGCGCTGAGCGAGCCCACCGGGTCGCCTACGCCGCGGTCAAGCACAGCTACGAAAAGGTCGGCGACCATTGGGAAGCCAAAGATCAACGGGGTCCGTCCGACGACCGCGCCGAGCGCGGGGGGCTCGACAACCCGCTGCCCTCAGACGAGGGTGTGGACGCCAACGCCAGCAAGAAGCACCTGCTCGATATCGCCCGTCGTCTCGACGTGCCCGGCCGGTCCCGGATGACGAAAGCCGAACTGGTGGAAGCGATCAAGAAGGCGAATCGCCGCGCCACTTCGCGCCGGTGAGGCCGCCGGACGATGGCGGCGCCGGCTGCGTCGGGCGGCCGAGCTGGCGTGCCGGGTCTGAGCGCGCAGGTTTCGGTCCAACCAGCCTGGGTAGTCGAAAAATGTGACCCACCAAGGAGCGCCCATGAGTCTGCAACAACGCGAGGCGACCCACCACGTCGCTGACCCGCCCGTTTCTCCGTCGGACGGCAACCGTTCGCGTCGCGGGTTGGTGAACTGGGTGCTGGCGTTGCTGACCGTGCCCGCGGCGGCTCTGATCATGATCTTCGCGGTCGGTGCGGCAATGAGCGTGGCCGCCTGCAGCGCGGCGCACTGCCCGAATCTGGGACCCAGCGGACTGCTGTACGGCGTGCTGTTCTACGGCGCGCCGGTGGTGGCCGCGCTGACGGTCGTCGTCTCCTTCTTCACCGCATTCCGCCGGCGTGGCCACCTGGTTCCGCTGGCCGGACTCGCGTTGCTACTCATCGACTTCGCCGCCATCGCGATCATCTTCTGATCACCTTGTCCAGCAACGAGAATCAGGCAAATCCCGCCGTCCTGTTCGATATCGACGGCACCCTGGTGGACTCCAACTACCTGCATGTACAAGCCTGGCAGCGGGCTTTCGCCGAACTCGGCGTCGATGCCGAGATGTGGCGCGTGCACCGGTCCATCGGGATGGACGGCACGACTCTGGTGAAGTCGTTCTCCGAGGGCGAGTCAGATGATGTGCAGTCGAAATTGAAGGATCTCCACTCTCAGTACTACAAAGAGTCTGCATCACTGCTGCAGCCACTACCGGGGGCCCGCGAACTGCTACAACGGGTGGCTGACCTGGGCTTGCAAGTGGTTCTGGCGACGTCAGCGCCGCCGGACGAGCTGTCGCTACTCCGCGAGGTGCTCGACTGCGACGACGTGGTCGCCGCAGTCACCTCCGCAGATGATGTCGACACCGCCAAACCCAAACCCGACATTGTCAACGTGGCACTCGACAAGGCCGGCGTTACCGCCGAACGCGCTGTCTTCGTCGGAGACGCCGTCTGGGATGCCGAGGCGTGCGTACGCGCCGAAGTGCCGATCATCGGCGTACTCAGCGGGGGTGTGTCCCGAGGCGAGCTTGAAAATGCCGGTGCGATAGCAGTTTTCGAGAATGCTGCCGAGCTGCTGGAACATCTCGACGACACTCCGATAGGACGGCTCGGCACACGCCGGTCCTAGCGGTCCCGGGAATGATCATACGAGAATGGGCCCAGTCGTGGACTGGGCCCATTCCCGTAAGAGAAAACTACTGGTTGGCCTTCTGGCGCTGCTCTGCAGCCTCGGCACCACCGCGGGCGGCTTCGGCCTCGGCCTCTTTCTTCGCGGCGTCGCGCTGGGCGTCGGCTTTGTCCTGCTGAGCCTGGCCTTCACGCTTGACGTCGTCGCGGCCGGTGACGGCGCCGATGACTTCCTTCGCCTTGCCCTTTACGCCCTCGACGACACCCTCGACGGCCTCTTGGGGTCCACTCTTCTCGGCCATGTATTCCTCCTGTTGCTCACTTGCGTGCATGGCGACTTCGCGCTGATCGTCGATTGCGCTCGGTCAACAGGTTCCGGACCGCGTGCTCTCCCGCACTTGTCTGTCCGATTTCTTCCCCTGCATCAAGGGGTGTTTCCGCGTGCCGGAGGTATCAAACCTGTGGCCTGTGTCACCCACGCGTGCAACGCGTCGCAGGACCGCAGGTCCACGCGCTCCGTGCGGGCCTGACCAGGCGGTGTCGGCCAGGCGCGCGTCTGCGCGAATTACTCTCTGCCTGAGCGGAATATACGCGTCACTGTTTCCGAGTGCTCCGGTGTGGCAGGAACTCCTGTGCTTTGATCTTGATGCCTTCTTTGATGATGCCGATGGCGTCCTCGTCGCCGCGCAACACCGCGCCGGCGGCGCTCTTCATCTGCTCGAAGGTCGCGTGCGGCGGCACCGGCGGGATGTCCGGGTCGCAGTGCACGTCCAGTACGGTAGGGCGGTCGGAGTGCAGCGCCCTATCCCAAGCGGCGGAAATCTGCTCCGGATCGGTCAGGGTGGCATGGCCCAACCCCAGACTCGCGGCGAAGCCGGCATAGTCGACGTCGGGAAGTGTCTGGGATTCCGGGAACTTCGGCGCGCCGCCCATGGCGCGCATCTCCCAGGTCACCTGGTTCAGGTCGTTGTTGTGCAGCACCGCGATCACCAGTCGCGGGTCCTGCCACTGGCGCCAGTAGTGCGCGATCGTGATCAGTTCGCCCATCCCGTTCATCTGCATGGCGCCGTCGCCGGCGAACGCAATCACCGGCCGGTCCGGCTGACAGAATTTTGCACCGATGGCGTAGGGGACCGCCGGGCCCATGGTGGCTAGTGTGCCGGACAACGATCCACGCATCGTGCCGCGCAACTTCAGTTGGCGCGCATACCAATTCGCTGCGGAGCCGGAGTCCGCGGTGACGATCGCATCGTCGGGCAGCAGCGGGGACAGCTCGGCGAACAGCCGCATCGGGTTGATCGGATCGGCGGCGACATCGGCTTCCATCGCCATGGTTTCCCACCACCGCGCCACATTGCGCTCGATCGTGTCCCGCCAGGTCCGGTCGGATTTGCGTCGCAGCAGCGGCAACAGCGCGCGGACCGTGGCGGCGGCGTCACCGACCAGGTTCACCTCGTTGGGATAGCGCATTCCGATCAACGTCGGATCGATGTCGATCTGCACGCCACGCGCTTTGCCGTACTCCGGCAGGAACTGCGAGTAGGGGAAGCTCGACCCGATGGTGATCAGGGTGTCGCAGTCCCGCATCATCTCATAGCTCGGGCGGGTGCCCAGCAGGCCGATCGCCCCAGTCACCCAAGGCAATTCGTCGGAAAGTACGTCCTTGCCCAGCAGTGCCTTAGCAACCCCGGCGCCCAGCACGTCGGCGAGCTCGGTGACCTCTGCCACCGCATCGCGTGCACCGCAACCGATCAACATCGCCACCCGCTCGCCCGCGTTCAACACGTCGGCAGCTTGCCGCAGGCCCTCGTGCGACGGTTCGACCACGGGTTGCTCGAATCCCAGACTGGACGGCACCATCTTGAACTCGTGGGTCGGCGCCGAATACTCGAGCTCCTGCACGTCGGCGGGAATGATCAGCGCGGTCGGCGTCCGGCGGGTCAGGGCGGTACGGATAGCGCGGTCCAGCACGTTGGGCAATTGCTCGGGCACCGTGACCATCTGCACGTAATCACTGGCAACGTCCTTGAAGAGGCTCATCAAGTCAACCTCTTGCTGATAAGAACCCCCGATCGCCGAGCGGTTGGTCTGACCGACGATGGCCAGCACCGGCACCCGGTCGAGCTTCGCGTCGTAGAGGCCGTTGAGCAGGTGGATCGCGCCGGGCCCGGAGGTGGCCGCGCACACCCCCAGCCCACCACCGAATTTCGCGTACCCGACCGCCTCGAACGCGGCCATCTCCTCATGTCGGGCCTGGATGAAAGCCGGATCGTTCTTGGCGCGCCCCCAGGCCGCGAGCAGACCGTTGATGCCGTCACCGGGGTAGCCGAAGACCTTGGTGACACCCCATTCCCGCAGACGCTGCAGCAGATAATCGCCTACTTCCGTGGCAGCCATCGACGGCCCTCCCTCGTTCGCATTGTGGTCGCGGTTACCCACTTGGCGACGTTGTAGACGCGCCCGGGTTGTTTCGACCCACGGATTGGCGGGAAATCACTGGCCTCTCCGGGCCACGAAAGTGAAGAACATGGTTGTAATCGACGCCGTCGCGAAGTTCGTGAATTTCTTGCGGGCCGGCTACCCCACAGGAGTGCCGGCAACCGACACGTTCCCGGTATTGGCGGTACTGCCGCACCGACCGGCCTATCCGGAGTTGGCGCGACTCGGCTCAGCAGATCGCACCACCGCGGCCACCGCATAGGGACGCCACCCCGCGCCGGTCGGCGATCGAGCTGTCAGCGGTCGCCGGCAGACTCGTTCTGCAGACCTGAATCCTGAGGCACGGCCGCGCGACTCGCCGTCGCCGGACACAACGCGACCAGGGTCAACCCGCAGGCGAATACGAGCACGGTCAGCCCGGGGAGATGGCCGTCGGGTGCAAAGCCCAAGGCGGCCAGGAACGCCAGGGCGTACGCCGCGGCCGCGGTGCCGGTGAACATCGTCGCTTCGGTCCACCGTGGCGCGACCGGCAGCCCGAAGCTGGGCAACGGCGCGGCGAAAACCTGCCGGCCCCACCACAACACGAGCAGCTCTAGGGCGGTGACCAGGCCGAGCACGGCCCACCATTCCAGCCGCGCCAACCACCACCCGGCGGTTCCTTCAGGCGGCTGGGGCAACAACCCCGCCGGGTAGGCGATGACCGCCACGATCACCACGGGCAGCATGTGCCACAGGTACAGGGCCATCACGTTGGTGTTGGCCACCGCCAGGGCGCGGTGTACGAACCGTCCCCCCAGCACGCGGTTCAGCGCCGGCGCCACCGCCACCGCGATCCCGGCCTGCATGCACCCGAACGCCAGCATCGCCATCGATGGGGGTGTGGTGTTCTGGATGGCCTGACCCGGAACGCCGATCATGCTCACCGGGTACGGGCCGGGCCAGATCAGCAACATCAGCGCCACCGCCGACCCGACGGCCAGCAGTATCGCGCGGCGGCCGCTCAATGACCTGGCACGCCAAGCTATTCCGAGCTGGTACAGCGCGGCCCAGCACAGCAGGTAATTCAGCCAGCCCAGCCAGGACACCTGCCCGGCGAGCGAGATCACGTCGACGAGCACCACCGCTACGCCCAGGATGGCCGGGGCCCACAGGCCGCAACGTCGCTGGGCGGCAATCGCAATCGGCGTCAGCGACACCACCACCACGTAGACCGCGAGGAACCACAGGTGCATGGCCACCGCCCAGCCGGCGTACTCCAGCACCGCCCCGGCGACACCGGTGTAATCCAGGATCGCCACCGCGGTGGACACCAGCGCGACGTACACGGCGGTCGGTCCGAGGACGCGCGCCAGCCGACGCCGCAGCCACACCTGACGCGACATGCTGTCCCCGTCGTAACGGTGTTTCCAGGACACCGCGCCGGCGTAACCGGCCACCAGGAAGAACACCGGGACCGCCTGGAAGATCCAGGTCAGCCATTGCGTCCAGGGCAGGTCGAGAAGTGGATTCTGCCGACCGAACTGGCCGTCGTGGTAGGTGATCGCCGCGGCGAGCCAGTGCCCCAGCACGATGAGGACCACACCGGACACGCGGTAGTAGTCCACTGCCAGGTCGCGCGCTTTGTCGTCGTGCATTAGCGCGAGAGTACGCGTCTGGGGTTGCCGCAACGGCACGCAGCCAACGATCGCGCGGCACAGCTGAAGTGCTTCGGCGGCGACTAGATTCTGCGCACCAGAGCCGCTGCGCGCACGTCGTCACCCACGGTGAAATGCATGCGCACGGTGTCGCCGCTGGGCTGCCAGCGGATGATCAAGTTCTCGCCGTACTTGATGGGGCGGCGGTATTCGAGCACCGCGCGGTAAGGTCGCTGCTCCAGTTCGGGTACGCGGCCGAGTATTTCGTGTACGCCGTGCCAGTAGACTGTGTTGTTGACGTGCTCGAAGAGGTCGATGTCGGTGCGGCGCAACGGAAACGGGACTTCCCGCGCATCCTCGATCGGTGCGGTGAGCCACGGCCGCCACTTGAGTCGGTGCTCATCTGTGGTGCTGCCGAACCGCTGAACGGCGCCGTCGCTGAGCCGCGAGGGGGTCAGAGTGTCCTTGTTCATGCAGATCCAGAAGCCCGTGGTCTCGATGCGACCGCGCTCGGCGCCCAGCAGCTGCACCCGCATGTCGCACCATCTGCTGGAGAGTCCCGCACACCACCGGCGGAAGGTGATGTCGCTGGGTATCTCGAAGGGCTCGAACACGTCGATCACCGTGCGCAGCACGATCCAGTGCGGGTGGACTTCGGCCAGCTGCGCATCGGCGAGATGCTCGGCACCGACCTCCTGGATGTAGCGCGCGACGCCGTCCAGACGCAGCCTGCGGTGCTCGTCGATGTCGGATGTGCCCAGCCGCCAGCCGGTGCGATACACGTATCCCTGTTCGGGCACGTCGACCAGCGGTGCGTCCAGCTCGGCGTTGTCGGGCACGGCTGCTCCGCTAGGCATCGCTGAGCAGCTTCTCCAACTGCTCAGCGGCCGTGTTGAGTTTCGACTGGAACATCGACACCACCCGATCGCGTACCCGTGGCTTGTGCGACAACGGCGGCAGCAGCTCGGCGAGCAGATTCAGTCGCGCGGCACTCAGCCAATCGGTCAGGTCCGGATCGTCGAGCCAGCGGGCGAAATTACGCAGATCGGAACGGGTCAGACGCAGCCAGTCCACATCGCGGTCCGGATGCGGAATCGGTTCGCACAGCTCGTTTTTCACCGCATCCTCGGCGTAGGCGACCTCGACATGGGCGGTGAACGCGGCACTGAACACCTGCTGGCACCCGCGCACCGCCTGCAGCGTCACCTGACTGCCGTCGAAAACCGCGGTGGCGGGCCGCTCGGGCGCACCGTCGGCCGTGCAGTCGATGTAGAGCGTCGACGGTGTCGAGGTGACGGAACCCTGGTCCAGCACGATTTCGGTCGGCTCGATGCGTTGGACGTGCCCCAGCCTGACCACGTCCTCGATCCGGCGGAGTTGCTCGAACTCCGGCTGCGACACCGTCGCGCAGCGGTACATCCGCGGGCGTACCGCAGCGTCGAGTCGCAGCAGGGTACCGGCCGCCTCCAGCCTGTCGAACAGATCCTCGATCGATGTCGCGGCCTCGATCGCTTCCAGTTGTGCGCCGTAGTTGTCCCGGAACTGCTTGATGAACGACGGTCCCGGTTGCAGCGTGGCCCGGTCCATCAGCCAGGAGTCGCGGGGCTTGATCCAGGTCAGCCGCTCGGCGCCGATACCGTGCCGCAGCAGCCACAAACAGACGTCCATGCCGGTCTTGCCGGCGCCGACGATCACGTACCGGTCCCGGGCGCCGAACCGGGGCAACTCGTTGGGCGGCACACAGTCGATGCCCGGAGCCACGGCGTAGGGCGCCGGGCGCATGGATGGCACCACCGCGCGCAGGTAGGTGGCATCCACGACACGCCGCGTCACGTTGACGCTGTACTCAACACCCGCCAGGGTGCGGAAACGGTTGTCGCCCAGATATTCGCTCATCGGGAAGTACTCGACCCGCCCGGTAGGCAGGAACTGCTGTTGCATCACGGCATCGAAATACGCGCAGACTTCGCCAACGGGGGCAAGCTCATTAAGTCCCTGATTCCACCCGACACCGTCGATGGTGTTGTTGCCCAACGTCCTTGAATTCACCCCGTAGTAGGCCGACGGCTGGTGCAGGCGCACGAAGGGATACGCGGTAGTCCAGTGCCCGCCCGGCTGGTGTGCTTTGTCGACGATGACCACGCGGGCCTGCGACTCGTTGATCAGCGTGTCGGTGAACGCCATTCCCATAGCTCCGGCACCGATCACCAGGTAGTCGGTGTCCAGAGTCTGGACAGTCACTGGGTGCCTTCTTCTCTCATCGGTTCTCCTGTTGCCGCACGGTCAAGATGGCCGTTGCGCCACGATAGCGTGGCCACCGGGTAGGTTTGCGCAGATGGGCGCCGATCTCACCGTCGCAATCGCAGACGGCGTCGCGCTGCTGACCCTGAACCGACCGGAACGCCGCAACGCCTATACCGCGGAGATGGGTGCATTGCTCAACCAGGCGTACCGGCAGTGCGACGACGACGACGCGGTACGCGCGATCGTGCTGACCGGGGCCGGGGAGGCCTTTTGCGCCGGTGCCGACTTCGCCGCCGAAGCAGATCCGTTCAACGCGCCGTCCGGCCAGGCGTTCACCGCGTCACCGACCGACCCCGCCGCCTTCGAACTGCGCACCCCGGTGATCGCTGCGGTCAACGGGCACGCGATCGGAATCGGCCTCACCATTGCGCTGCAGACCGACATCCGGATCGTGGCCGAAGACGCCAAATATGCTGTGGCACAGGTACGTCGCGGCGTCATACCGGATTGCATGGCGCACTGGACACTGCCGCACCTGGTGGGTGGGGCAGTGGCGGCGGATCTGTTGCTGACCGGACGGAGCTTCGGCGGGGCCGAGGCGGTGGCGATGGGACTCGCCGTACGCGCGCTGCCGAGCGAACAGGTGCTCGACAATGCCATGGCGGTGGCCTATGACATCGCCGTCAATGTGGCGCCGATGTCGGCCGCGCTGAGCAAGCGACTGCTGTGGGACACCATGATCAACGGCTATCCACCCCGCCGGGTGGCGGACCTGGAAACGCGCCTGCATCACCGGGTGATGGGCAGCGCGGACTCCCGCGAGGGCGTAGCGGCGTTTCTGGGACGCCGCGCCCCGCACTGGACGACTTCGGTAGCGGGGCAGTGGCAGCCGTTGCCGGCGGAGGGCGAAGGGATGAACCGTTGACAAGTCTGCGGAGTCGGGCGCTGCCGGCGCTGCTTCGCTGGACGGGTCGGACGCGCGCCTATGCGAGCGTGGCGGCGGCGCACGCGCATATCGAACACTGCGCCCAGCACCGGCAGCTCTTCGGTCCGCCGCCGCGGTTGCGGCGCGATGTGGCGTTGGCGTTCGAGCGTGGGACGGGTTGGCCGATCTACACGCTGACGCCCAAGAAGCGCAAGACCGGCCCGCCCGAACGGACCGTCGTCTATCTGCACGGTGGCGCCTGGGTGAACGAAATCGCAAGCCAGCATTGGCGATTGGCCGCACAGATCGCCGCCGAATCCGAGGCGGAAGTGATCGTTCCCATCTACCCGCTGGTGCCGTTCGCCACCGCCGGCGACGTGGTACCAGTGATTGTGGACATGGTGCGCACGAGTGTTGCGCGGGGACGGAGCGTAGGGCTGGCCGGCGACTCCGCGGGCGGGCAGATCGCGTTGTCGACGGCGCTGTCACTGCGTGACGATCACGATGTCGTCGTCCCGCAGACGGTGCTGATCTCACCGGTGGTCGACCTGTCACTGTCCAATCCGCTCATCGATTCGGTCGACGACCCGTGGTTGCGTCGCGATGCCCTGCACGTGTTCGCTGAGCGGTGGCGTGGCGAGCTGCCGGTGGATGATCCGCGGGTCAGTCCGCTGGCGGCCGACCTCAGCGGACTGGGACCGCTGACGATTTTCAGCGGCACCCGCGACATCCTGCACCCCGACGCCCGAGCTTTGGTCGACAAGGCCACCGCCGCAGGCATATCCGTCGACTACCACGAACAAGACGGGTTACTGCACGTCTACCCGCTGACACCGACGCCCGAAGGTCGCACCGCGCGGGCCGTCATCGTGGAGCGGCTGGGGCGAACGTGAGCGCCGACGAGCAGTACTACGACCTCGGTTCCTACCGCCGCCCGGTCGAGACCGCATCTCCGTCCGCGCAGCTCTGGTTCGATCGTGGCCTGGTGTGGGCCTACGCGTTCAACCATGAGGAGGCCATTGCCTGCTTCGAACGCGCCCTGCACGCAGACCCGGATCTGGCCATCGCCCGGTGGGGCATCGCCTACGCGGTGGGCCCCAACTACAACAAAGCTTGGGCGGCTTTCGATCCCGTCGATCTGACCTCCTCGCTGGCCCGCGCCCGCGCTGAACTTGCGCTGGCCGCCGCCGGTCGCGGCAGCCCCGTCGAGCAGGACCTGATCGCCGCACTGCGGACCCGATTTCCCGTCGAGGACCACGCGGACACCGCACTGCTGGACGCTGCTCTCGATGCGTACGCCGATGCGATGACAGCGCTGGCCGCGAGCTACCCCGACGACCTCGACGTGCAGGCCCTCGCCGCCGACGCACTGCTCAACGTCACTGCATGGGCGTTATGGGACACCGCTTCCGGTGAGCCGGCCGCCGGTTCGCGGGTGGTCGAGGCCCGAGCGATCCTCGAACGGGCAATGGCCGAGCCGGCAGGCCGTACCCACCCCGGCATCCTGCACCTGTATCTGCACGCGATGGAGATGTCGGCGACGCCGGAGGTGGCGCTGCCGGCCGCCGACGCGTTGCGCGGCCTGGTGCCCGATGCCGGACATCTGCAGCACATGCCCAGCCACATCGACGTGCTGTGCGGTGACTACGGCAGTTCGATCGACGCCAACCGTGCTGCGGTGCAGGCGGATCGACGTTTCCTCGACCGCGCGGGCCCGCTGAATTTCTACTCGTTGTACCGTGCGCACGATCTGCACTTCATCGTGTATTCCGCGATGTTCCAGGGACAGTCGCGCATCGCGCTGCAAGCCGCCGACGAGCTCGCCGGGCAGCTGACACCCGAGCTGCTGTCGATCCAGTCCCCGCCGATGGCCGACTGGCTGGAGGCATTCGTGCCGCTGCGCACTCATGTCCTGGTCCGATTCGGTCGCTGGGCGGAGTTGGCCGCGCAGCCGCTACCGCCGGACCCGCAGCTGTACTGCACCACCGCCGCAACCGTGCACTACGGTCGCGGTGTCGCGCTGGCCGCCACCGGCCAGATCGCACAGGCCGAGAAGGCGCGCGTGGCCTTCGCCGATGCGTATCAGCGCATACCGGAAACGCGGTACTTGTTCAACAACACCAGCCGCGACATCCTCGCGGTGGCCGCCGCCATGCTTGACGGTGAAATCGCCTATCGGGCAGGCTCTTTCGACGAGGCTTTCGCACACCTGAGACGCGCCGTCGAACTCGATGACGCACTACCCTACGACGAGCCGTGGGGCTGGATGCAGCCCACCCGGCACGCCTATGGGGCACTGCTGTTGGAGCAGGACCACGTGGCCGAGGCGGCCGCGGTGTACGCCGCTGATCTGGGCTTCGACCCGACGTTGGCCCGGTGTTGTCAGCATCCCGGCAACGTGTGGAGCCTGCACGGTTACCACGAATGCCTGAAACGGTTGGGGCGCAACGACGAAGCCGTCATCGTCGGTCAGCAACTCAGGCTCGCCGCGGCGCGCGCCGACGTACCGATTCGCGCGTCGTGCGCGTGCCGACTCGACACTAGCAGCGTGACAGGGCGACACCGTCGTTGATCATGGATCGCGCACCCGTGCCGACGGTTGCCGGCCCAACGTCGTGTGGTTCTGGATGTCGCCGACGCAGCGTTCCACGCCCACGTAGGTAGAACTCATCGCCGGGGTCTGCGAAAGCGGATCGACCGGTTCGCCGTCGATCAGCAGGTTGCGGTTCACCCCGAATGATTGCGGCGCGTCGCGGCCGTGCGGGTCGAAGACCCGCGAACCCCAGCCGTGGTCTAGCACAATCAGGCCGCGCCGCGGCCGATCGCTCAGCGACGCGGTGGCCCGCACCTCGCCGACCGGCGAATACACCCGCACCAGGTCGCCGTCGCGGACACCGAGGACGGCCGCGTCGGCCGGGTGGATGAGCACTGCGCTGCCCTTGCCGCCGGGATGCAGGCCGGGCAGGTCGTTGAGAAACGAGTTCATGGAGTGCCGGTGCCGGCGGTTACCCAGCTGGAACGGGTAGTCGGACGGCGCCTCGGGTGGCGGACTGGCCAGCAACTCGCGGGTGCGGGTTACGAACTCCGGTGGCGCCACCTGGACACGGTTGTCGGCGGTGCGCAAGGCAGCCGAGAAGTGGCCGTACTCCCGCGGACCGAGCACCATGCCATGCGGGTGAGCCAGCAAGTCGCGCCATTTCAGCTTGCGGCCGTTCACCTTTCGCGACATCGCGACGATCAGCCGGTTGATCCAGTGCGGGGAGAAGGCCAGCGTGGGCCGTCGGACGGTGCGGGCCAGCCGTCGGCTGGTCTTGACGAACGCGTTGACGCCCTTGACGCCGAACAGGGGGACGTCCATGGCCAGCGCCAGGTCGACGAAGACGCGCCACTCCTCCCGTGCGGCCGGGGGCGGATCGACCGCACGCACGCCGTACTGCACGTAGGGCTCGTCGTGCAGATTGCTGGTCAACGCCAGCAGGTCGTCGCGCTCCAGCCAGTGCACCGCGGGCAGTAACCAGTGCGCGTGCCGGTGACTTTCGCGCTGCACAAAGTCGATCGCCACCAAGAGGTCGAGTTGAGCCAGCGCCTGGTCGAGCGCCGCACCGTCGGGACCGGAGACCACCGGATTGCCCGAATTGATCACCAGGGCGCGGATCTGCCCGGGCCCCGGGGTGGTGATCTCGGCCGGCAGTTCGCTCAGCGCGTGCGCCCCGGCCACCATGGCGCGACCGGCCAGTCGACTGCGGTGCCCCGAGGGTTTGGCGGTGGCGGCCAGCTGCAACGCGTCGATGTAACCCGGTTCGAAACGCCGGCCACCCGGCCGGTCCATCCGCCCGGTGATCACGTTGAGCACCTGGCCCAGCCATTCACCGACGGTGCCGGACACGTGCAGCGAGATCCCGGTGCGCGTCACCGCCATCGCCGCGGCGGCTCCCGCGAATTCCCTTGCCGTGCACTCGATCTGCATGCGCGGTATGCCGCAGCGTTGAGCCAGGTCGTCGAGGTCTGCCTCAGTCACCAGTGCCCGCAGCGCGGGCAACCCGCTGGTGATTCGTGCGCAGTCGAGGCAGTGGTGCAGATCCTCCTCCAGGATCACCTTCACCATGCCCAGCAGCAGTGCCCAGTCCTGGCCGGGACGCACGGCGAGATGGACGTCGGCCTTATCGGCGGACTCGGTGCGCAACGGATCGACGACGACGATCTTGGCGCCCGACCGTTGGCGTGCCAGCGCGCGCTTCCAGCCGCCGGGGGCGCTTTCCACCCAATTCCACGCGCTCACTGCGGGATTGGCGCCGACGAGCAGGAAGTAGTCGCAGTGGTCGATATCGGAGACCGGCACCATGATCGACGAGCCGTACATCGCCTCGGCCACCACGTGCAGCGCATTCTGGTCGACCGAGCCCACCGCGTAGCGATTCTGGGTGCCGACGGCGTCCAGCCAGCCGTTCATGAAGATCAGATTCGACGACGAGTATCCGGCGGGGTTGCCGTAGTACGCGCCGATGGCGTCGGGTCCGTCGGCGTCGATCAGCGCGGTCATCCGGGTCGCGATGTCGGCGATGGCCTCGTCCCAGGAGGCCGCCACATATCGGTCGCCCACGCGTCGCATCGGAGCGAGGATCCGGCGCGGGTGTTCGACGAGTTGGGCGGCGTTGCGACCCTTGGCGCAGAAGTCCTGCCAACTATGCGGATTCTGCTTGTCGGCCGCGATCTTGACCACCCGGTTGTCCTCGACGCTGACCTCGATCCCGCACGAGGCCAGGCAATACCGGCAGAAGGTGAAGACGGTCCGCGTACCGGCAGTTCGGTCGGGCGGATCCATCGTTTGAGCGTGACACTTCAGCCCGATTTTGTATAGTTCGGCGCTGTACAGTCGCTCAGCATTGCTGTTACAGTCCGCAGCCAGGAGAGGCGGAAGACCATGACTGAGCGACTACGGGACATCCGGGAGCTGGCCGACGACTCCGACGCTTACCGCGACGAGCTGTACCGGCGCTGGACCGGCCTGCTCAGTTACCGCTACATCGGGCGCAAGCACTCCTCCATGGACCTCGGCGAGGTCGACAACACGGTCACCATCCGCCGCGACATGCGCAATGAGGCGGGCGGCATTCTCGTTGCGCCGCTTGCTATCTCGTCGCCGGAGGGGTGTCAGACCGACATGGTGGCGGTGCCCAACCCAGTGATCGCCTCGGTGCAGATCGTCGATCCCGGCTTCGATGTGTCCCGCATCGAGATCGTCGATTCGGGCATCGTGCACCAGGGGCGCACCATGGGTTACGGCCGGTGCAAAATCGTCGATGCCGACAACCCCGACCGGGTGATCGCGTTCAACGAGGGGCAGGGCGCGATCATCGGTATTCCGCCGAAAGGCCTTGACCGGATGGATGTTTCGGGCACCGAGTTGGTTATCGAGGACTCACCCGACCTGCCGCCGCTGTGGGATGCGTTCGGCGCCGGCAAGCGTCCCGACGGTCACTGGGTGCTTCCCGCCCTCAGCGCCGAATTCGCCTCGCCCGATGCGGCGCTGCACATCGGGCCTCAACATGTCGTCCTCGAGACCGCAGCGACCGACCTCGCTGCCGAGGTTGCCGGTACGCGGAGACTTCAGGTCGTCAGCTGGCACGTGATGTTCATGTCGCGGGGCAAAGTAGGGCCATTCCGGGTCGACGGCAGCGCGCACCCGGGCGGACCCGGACGAGTCGGTGTGCGGATGTTGCTGCACGACGAGGGGAACGGGGATAGGGCCGTCACCTCGGCCGCAGCGGTCTTCGACGTACTCGGCTGTGCCGATTCCGCGGAAACGAGCCGCATAGCTCCGTGATGTTCTAGGGTCCGGTGATGCCGCGCGAAGGTGACCTACCGAGCGCCGACCACGAACTGTCATTGGGGGAGACGACCTGATGGACTTTCCGATGTTGCCACCGGAAGTCAACTCGCTGCGCATGTTTCTCGGAGCCGGGTCCGAGCCGCTGCTGGCCGCGGCGGCGGCTTGGGACGGTCTGGCCGAGGAGCTCAGCGCTGCGGCCACGTCGTTCGGTTCGGTGACTGCCGGACTCGTCGATTCGGCGTGGCAAGGTCCGGCCGCCGCGGCGATGACGGCTGCGGCGTCGCCGTATGCAGGATGGCTGAGCGCGGCGGCGGCCCATGCGCAGGGTGCGGGCGGACAGGCCAGGGCGATCGCCACCGCGTTCGAGGCCGCTCGGTCGGCCATTGTGCATCCGGCGGAGATCGCGCTCAACCGCTCGCAGCTGGTGGCGCTGGTGCGCTCAAACCTGTTCGGCCTCAACGCTCCTGCGATTGCGGCGGCCGAGGCGGTCTATGAGCAGATGTGGGCTCGCGACGTCAGCGCCATGGTGAGCTACTACGGCGGAGCGGCGTCGGCAGCGGCGCAGTTGACCCCCTGGCAGCTGCTCCAAGAGGCCCCGGCCATCAATCTCGGCATCGGCAACCTCGGCAAACTCAACCTCGGCAACGGCAACAACGGTTTGGCCAACCTCGGCAACGGCAACCTCGGCAACCAAAACGTCGGCAGCGGCAACTACGGAGATTCCAACCTCGGCGGCGGCAACAGCGGCGATCAGAACATCGGCGGCGGCAACCTCGGCAACCAGAATTTCGGCGTCGGAAACCGCGGCAACGCCAACCTCGGCGCGGGGAACTACGGTAACGAAAACCTCGGAAACGGCAACCGCGGCATCGGAAATCACGGGCTGGCCAACATCGGCAACCACAATGTGGGGTTGGCGAACACCGGCAGCGGCAACCAGGGCCTGGCGAACACCGGGAATGGCAACGTGGGGCTGTGGAACACCGGTAACGGCAACATCGGCATCGGGCTCACCGGTGACAACCAGATCGGCATCGGCGGATTGAACTCCGGCAGCGGCAATGTCGGATTGTTCAGTTCGGGCACGTCGAACGCGGGGTTCTTCAATTCGGGCACCGAGAACGCCGGTTTGTTCAACGCCGGTTCCAAGAACTGGGGCCTGGCCAACAGCGGCGAGGTGAACACCGGCTTCGGCAACTCCGGCGCGTCATCGACCGGCTTTTTCAATTCCGCCACCTCGAACACCGGCTTCGCAAACTCCGACAATTTCAACACCGGGAACTTCAATTCCGGCATCGGCAACACCGGAAGCTTCAACGCGGGCAGCTATAACACGGGTAGCTCCAACGCCGCCGGCTTCAACACCGGCTTCGGCAACTCCGGTGCCAGCAACACCGGGCTGTGGAACTCGGGCAGTGTGCAGACCGGCGTCGGATCGACGGTGGCCGGCACCGGCTCCAGCTCCGGCTGGTTCAACAGCGGGGTCGGCAGCTCCGGCTTCTACAACTCCGGCAACGGTGCCTCAGGGTTCCAGAACACCGACTCCAATGCATCGGGAGTGCGCAACACGGCCCCGGCGTCGGGCTACCAGAACGACAGCGGTTCGTCCTCGGGTGTGTTGAACACCGGCTTCCTGTTCATGTCCGGCTTGGGCAATTCGGGCTTCGGCAACTCCGGTGTCTACAACGTGGGTACCTTCGTGGCCGGTTTGTTCCGCCGGTAGCTCCCGTCCGATCAGACGCCCGCCAAGGCGTCCTGTTCGGTCCGCTCTCCAGACTTCTTTGGCCAGGGCGCGGGCACCGGGCGCTGGCGGACTCGTTGCGGCCACCAGAACCATTTGCCCAGCAGCGCAGCGATCGACGGGGTCATCAGCGACCGAACGATCAACGTGTCGAACAACAAACCGAGCCCGATGGTCGTGCCGACCTGGCCGATCACCGTGAGCTCGCTGACCGCCATCGTCATCATCGTGAACGCGAACACCAACCCCGCCGAGGTGACCACCGAACCGGTGCCGCCCATCGCCCGGATGATCCCGGTGTTCAGACCGGCATGGATCTCTTCTTTGAAACGCGACACCAGCAGCAGGTTGTAGTCGGCTCCCACGGCCAGCAGGATGATCACCGACATCGCCAGCACCATCCAGTGCAGTTCGATGCCGAGCAGGTGCTGCCAGATGAGCACTGACAGCCCGAACGACGCGCCGAGAGAAAGCAATACGGTGCCCACGATGACCGCTGAGGCCACCACGCTGCGGGTCAGGATCAGCATGATGATGAAAATCAGGCACATGGACGCGATTCCGGCGATCAGCAGGTCGTAGTTGCTGCCGTCCCGCATGTCCTTGAAGGTGGCCGCGGTGCCACCGAGCATGATCTTGGAGCCCTCCATCGGGGTGCCCTTGAGCGCCTCGTAGGCGGCCTTCTTGATCGTGTCGATGTGCGAAATGCCTTCCGCGGACATCGGATCGCCGTCGTGACTGATGATGAAGCGCACGGCGTGGCCGTCGGGGGAGATGAAGTTCTTCATGCCCTTCTTGAACTCGGGGTTGTCGAACGTCTCCGGCGGCAGGTAGAAGGAGTCGTCGTTCTTCGACGCATCGAAGGCCCGGCCCATGGCGGACGAGTCGCGCTGTGCCCGCTGCTGCTGCTCCAGCAGACCTTTCTGGGTCGAATACATGGTCAGCATCATGGTTTTCATGTTCTTCATGTTCTGGATCATCTCGGGCATCAGCGCGTTCATCCGCGGCATCAGTGTGTCCAGATGTTCCATGACCGGGATCAGGCTCTGGATGTCATCGGTCATCGTGTCGATGCCGTCCAGGGCGTCGAACACCGACCGCAACGAGAAGCACACCGGAATGTCGTAGCAGTGTTTCTCCCAGTAGAAGTACGAGCGGATGGGTCGGAAGAAGTCCTCGAAATTGGCCATGTGGTCGCGTAATTCGGCGACGTCCATGGTCATGCTCTTCATCTTGGCGACCATCACGTGCATGTCGTTGGTCATCTGCTGGGTGATGTCCTGCATCTGCACCATGCTGTTGATGGTCGTCTGCATCTCCTCGGACTGCTTGAGCATGTCCGCGATCTGATCTTCTTGGTACTTCTGGGTCATCTGCTGGCTGACGCCCTGCATGCTGATCTGGAACGGGATCGAGGTGTGCTCGATCGGGGTTCCCTCGGGGCGGGTAATGGCCTGGACCCGGCTGATGCCGGGTACCCGGAAGATCGACTTGGCGATCTTGTCGATGACCAGGAAGTCCGCGGAATTGCGCAGATCGTGGTCACTTTCGATCATCAGCAACTCGGGATTCATCCGGGCCTTGGAGAAGTGCCGATCGGCGGCCGCATAGCCCGCATTCGCCGGCAGGTCGGCGGGCAGGTAATTGCGGTCGTTGTAGTTGGTCCGGTAGCCGGGCAGGGTGAGCAGACCGACCAGCGCGACGCCGATCGTCACGACCAGGACCGGGCCGGGCCAGCGGACGACGAGCGCGCCGATCTTGCGCCAACCGCGAATACGCTGGGCGCGTTTGGGTTCCAGGGTCTGCCGGAAGCGCGACGCCACCGATATGACGGCGGGACCCAGGGTCAACGCCGCCAACACCACCACGACCATGCCGATGGCCAGCGGGACGCCCAGGGTCTGGAAGTAGGGCAGATTGGTGAAGTGCAGGCAGAACGTCGCGCCGGCAATGGTCAGGCCGGAGCCGAGCACCACGTGTGCGGTGCCGTGAAACATGGTGTAGTAGGCGTCTTCTCGTGATTCACCGACTGCTCTGGCTTCTTGATATCGCCCGATCAGGAAGATCGCATAGTCAGTGGCCGCCGCGATCGCCAACGTCACCAGCAGGTTGCACGCGAATGTGGACAGCCCGATGATCTTGTAGTAGCCCAAAAATGCGACCGCGCCGCGAGCGGCGGCCAACTCGAAGACCACCATCATCAACGTGAGCAGAACCGTGACGATGGAGCGGTAGACCATCAACAGCATGGCGATGATGACGACGAAGGTCGCCATGGTGATCACCTGCAGGCTGCGGTCGCCGGCGAGGTGTTGGTCGGCTTCCAACGCCGATGGCCCGGTCACGTAGGCCTTGACCCCCTGGGGTGGGGTGGTGTGCTTGACGATGGTCTGGACGGCCTCGACGGAGTCGTTGGCCTTGGTCTCACCCATGTTCCCGACGAGGTAGACCTGGACGTAGGCGGCCTTCCCGTCGTTGCTCTGTGCGCCGGCACCGGTGAGCGGATCGCTCCAGAAGTCTTGAACGTGCTCGACGTGCGCGGTGTCGGCCTCGAGCTTTTTGACTATCTGGTCGTAGTAGGCGTGCGCTTCGGCGCCCAGCGCGTTCTGGCCCTCCAGGACGATCATCACCGAACTGTTGGACTTGTACTCCTTGAACACCTCGCCGACGCGCTTGGTCGCGATCACCGATTGCGCGTCGTCCGGGCTCATCGAGACCGAACGCAGCTTGCCGACCTCGTCGAGCTGGGGGACGACGACGTTGAGCAGCGCGATCAGCGCGATCCACCCCAGGATGATCAGCACGGCGAATTTGCGGATGAAGTGCGGAATCGCCTCGCGGGCCGCGTGTTTGGCGACGGGGAACGAATCGGTGGGCGCGTCTTGCAGAGTAGTGCTCATGCTGATTTCACCAAGCAGGAAGTCAGGGCGTGCACGCCGTTGGATGTTTGTTCGTCTTTGACTTCGTCGTCGACGGTGATACGACAGCCCAGGAAATCACCGTCACTTTGCGCCGAGATGTTCGGAAAGACCGAGGGTGCGGTGGTGCTGAGCACCAGTGTCCAGGGCAGGGGAGCGCCGTCCAGCCGCTGCGGCTCGGCGCTGAGATCGAGGTAGTTGACGTTGGCGCGGGTCGCCGAGCCGAAGATCTCGTACTTGACGACCTTGGGCTTGAAGGGCTTGGAGTCGTCAACCTTTGCGCTGGTCAGGTCATTTTGCTGGTCGGCGGTGTAGAACGACTTGACCCGGGTCACCGCGAAGCCCCCGATGGCCACGACTGCCACGATCAGCAGCGGCAACCAGGCGTTGCGCACGATCTTTGCCATCTGCACCTACGTGAGCCTTTCCTGGTCGCACGACGAATTGCCTTGCATCACAAGCGATTATGGGTCGCGCGAGTTACGCAGCCCGAGGTGGCCCGATGCGATAGTAAGACGAGCTAACCGGACCACCTGTACATCATCTGCATATTTTGCAGAGTATGCAACTTTCTGTAATCCCGGTCACGCTCTCACTGCGTGAAGATGCTGTTGACCAGCGCGGCAGCACGTTCGACATAGGGCATCGGCGTGTCACCGGCGTCCTCGGGTTCGCTGCTCGACCACCTCTCGATGCCCGAGCGCACCGCCGTCAACGCTAGCGCGGAGATCAGGGCGGAGACTTCGTCGTCGGAGGGCATGCCTTGGCGTTTGGCGACGATCTCGGTCAATTGCGTCTGGAAACGCTCCAGGTCGGCAAGGAACGCCGCCAGCACCGCGGGGGTGGTTTTTGCCAGGTCGAGCATGCAGACGGCCTGCTCACGCTCCGGTGGCATGTCGCGAAGATGGTGGGCCGCCAGAGTGATCAGTTCGGCCAGCACCACGTGGAGGGGCGCGGGTCCGGCTGCGACGAACTCGTCGGCCAATTCCGGCGGCAGGTCGGACGGGCCGTAGGCGATCGCGGCTTCCTTATTGGGGAAGTAGTTGAAGAAGGTGCGGGTGGAAATTCCGGCCTGAGTGCAGATTTCCTCGATGGTGACCCGGTCCCAGCCGCGGACCTGCGCCAAGCGCACCGCAGCACCGCGGATGTCCGCGCTGGTCTGTCGGCGTCGTCGCTCGCGGAGGCTCAACTGATTGGCCATAACTTCCAATAGTTGCACGTTCTGCACACTTTGCACACTCGACGCCGCGGGCTCACCGCTTGCCCCAATCCCACGGCGGCGTCGTCAGCAGGCTCTGACCGGCGATGCGGGTCTCGCCGAAATCCTTGTGCAGTTCGATTTCGACTCCGCTGTCGAGGGCGTCGAGCAGCGAACGGGAATGGGTGACCACCACCACCTGCGTGTGGGTGGCTGCCGTGTGAATCAGTGCCGCCAATGGGCCGATGAGACTGGGGTGCAGCGAGGTCTCTGGTTCGTTGAGCACCATCAGCGAGGGTGGTTGCGGGCTCAGCAGTGCCGCGGCCCACAGCACGAATCGTAAAGTGCCGTCCGACAATTCGGCTGTGCGCAGCGGTCGCAGCATCCCGCGCTGCTGCAGGCGAAGATCGAAAAGGCCGTTGCTGACGTCGACGTCGAGGGTGGCGCCGTCGAATGCGTCGGCGACCGCGCGGGCCAAGTCGTCCAAGCCGGCCTCGATGATCGTCTGGACCGCTGCCGCAAGGTCTCTGCCGTCGTCGGAGAGCACCGGAGTGCGCGTGCCCACCTGCGGCTGTCGGGCGGGAGCGGCGGCATCGACCCGGAAGCCGTCGTAGAAGCGCCAACTGCGCAGCCGTTCGCGCACCGCCGCGAGCTCGGGAAGTGCTTGCGGATAGGCGTATTCGGTCAACACGCTGCGGTAGGGCGGCAGGTTTCGGGACAATTCGTCGAATCCGTCTGCATCGCCGCTGATTTCAGCTAGTTGACGGGTACGGCGCACCAAAGTGGTCGCGCGGCGCAGTACCGGCCCGGCGAACAACGCCTCGCGTTTGATCTCCGGGTCGCGTGCGAACGCACTACGGTGGCCGGCCATCTGCGGAATGCCGAGATCGACGAAATAACCGAAATCATCTGCGGCAAAGCCGAGTTCGAGTGACAACGGTCGGGTGCGGGTGGTGCCCTGGGCGTTGCCTTCCCGACGGGCGCCACGGAGCTGCTCGGGTCCGGCCCACAGCACCGATTCCAATCCACCTTCGCGGGCGAGCGAGCCGATCACCTCACCACGGCCGCAGTCGGCCAGCAGGCGAAGCGCCCGGTACACCGACGACTTACCAGTTCCGTTGGCGCCGGTGACAATTGACAGCCGGCTCAGCGGCAGGACCACCTCGCGCAGCGAGCGGTAGCCGCGGACAGCGATCGTTTGAAGCATGAAGGCGACTCTAGCGTCGGGCGCCGACAGCGTCGGAACACTCAGCCCAACACAGTGATTCGACTAGGGCACAGGATAAAGGATTGTCGTCCCGACTCCGGCCGGGTTGTAGTCGACGTGCACCGGGCCCAGACTGAACGGCAGGTAACCCGTGTTCATCAGGCCAGAGGAGATAACGGTGGGCGCGTAGTCGTTCGTGTTGAACGAGTACAGCTTCGTCATGCCACCTGAATCGGCGTACACCGTGATCATGGTGCCCGCCGGCAATGTCGAGGAGCCGATCACCGAGGAGGGCATGGTCCCATAGACGCCCCCGGAGTCCACGATGGACGGCACCATCTGGAGGGGTCCGCTACCTACCCTGACGTAAAGGTTGGTGATGGGGGACCCGTTCAGCGAGACAGTCGGGCCGCCCAGATCGTTGGGGCCGAAACGCAACTCCTGCGCCGGCATGTTGATGGTGACGCCCTGGTTGAGATCACCCGGCAGCGCCTGCGTCGGGATACTCGGTCCCGGCCCCACCGCGTTAGGTCCCAGGCCCAGCACGCCGTCAACGCCTGCCGAGGCGAAATACGCGTCGAACGGGGTGACGAACGGGTTCCTGATGACATTGGACAGGTATGCCTGGATCGCGAACGGCGAGGTCGGTAGCGACAACAGGACGACATTGACACTGGTGGGCGCGGTGACGATGCCGTTGCCGAAGTCCACCGTGGTGGGGAAGGTGGCGTAGAGATACGTCAGGCCACCGCTGTACGCGCTGATGTTGAGGCCCGTGGGCAGGCCCATCTTGAGCAGGCCGGGCAGTCCGCCGATGTCCTTGATCTGCATGACCAGACCTTCGGACCCGGTGTCCACGAGGATCGGCGCGTTGCCGCCGCCGTTCACTGAAATGTTCACCACCGGCTCGGTATTGGCGACGGTGGGCATGGGGATCGTTCTGCCGTCCAGACCCGCACCGCTGACGCCGGCCCCACCCCAGACCATGCCACCAACGCCGCCGGTGCCGCCCATCCCACGGATGGCGTGCGACGGATCGCTGGGGCTGTTGAATCCACCCGCACCACCGTTTGCGCCCGACCCCAGCAGGTAAGCTCGCCCGCCGGCTCCACCGGCTCCGCCGAAGGCCACCGTAGGCGAAGCGCCACCGGTTCCCCCCGCGCCGCCATTGCCGTACAGCCAGCCGCCGTTGCCGCCCGCCCCGCCCGCGGCGTTGAGGCCGCCGTTACCGCCGGCGCCGCCGTTGCCGATCAGGCCTGCCGAGCCGCCGTTACCGCCGGCCAGACCGCCTGTGGTCTGCGAATATCCGGCGCCGCCGTTGCCCCACAGGATGCCGCCGGCCCCGCCGTTCGGGCTGGCGGCAGTGCCGTTGGCCCCGTCGCCGATCAGGGGCCGCCCCAGCAGGAGCTGGGTCGGTGCGTTGATCGCGTTGACGAACGGGTCCAGCACAGTGGCCGCGGTCGCCTCGGCCGAGGCGTAGGACCCGGCCGCTGCCCCCAGCGTCTGCAAGAACTGCGCGTGATAGGCGCTGACCTGCGAATTTATCGCCTGAAACTCGTCGCCGAAATCGGCGAACAGCGCCGCTACTGCGGCCGACACCTCGTCCGCGGCGGCAGCGGCCACTCCGGTGGTGGGGAGGGCGGCGGCCGCGCTCGCCGAGTGCAGCGACGTGCCGATGTTTTCCAGATCGGCTGCCGCAGCGGTCAGCCAGTCTGGCGACACGGTTAGCAACGACACGTCGCCCCCTTAACGTCCATCTCCGGTGTGAGCGCTAAGCCTATCCAGATCCCGCCGAGACATCGCGGCTTTGCGCAACACCGGCCGCGGCTCATCCGATACTCACACAAATAACCTGTCGGGGCCTGTCGAAAGGCCGACGGGGTCCGTCGTCCCTGCCACCCGCCTGCGGCCGAGTCAGTCCAACGACGGGACACGGGTCGCAGTCGGCAGGTGAGAGACCCGTCCGAGATCCGGACACTGGGTTGACAAGTGCGCTCCACCTGCGCATTAAGAATTCGTCAAGGGCGATGTTGGACCTTCTACGGCATGAACACCATCGACCTTGCCGTTGTAGGCATCGGCTGTGGAATCTTCGCTTGGGCCTTGGCGCGGTACGCCCCGAGAACAGTGTCGGGCGCAGGCCTGGCCGCTCAGGGCGTGCTCGGCGTCTACACCGGGCTCATGGTCCGCAACGTATCGTTCGCCGCCCTGGGTTCGCACTGGCCGATCGTCATCGCCATCACCGTCAGCACCCTGATCGTCAGCGTCGCGGGCGGCGCGCTGCTCGGTCTGCACAAGGACGTCAGTCCGCTGACCGGGGGTCTGGCCCTGGTGGCCGGCGGCTCGTGCGGCCTCGTCGCCATCGCACGCGACCTCGGCGGCGATGACCGGGTGGTCGCGGCCGTTCAATACCTGCGCGTGGCGCTCATCACCGCGTCCATGCCCGTCGTCGTCGCAGTCTTCTTCCACGGCACCGCCGCCGAGGGCGCACATGCCGACGACACGTCTTCCCGATCGATGATCGTCACGCTGCCGCTGATCGCGGCTATCGTGCTGGTGGGCAGCTTCGCCGGTCGGTCGATGCGGCTGCCCGGCGCGGGATTGCTGGGACCGATGGCCATCACGATTGCGCTGGAGTTCTCCGGGCTGGTACAGGGTTTCGCCGTTCCGATGCTGCTGGTCCAGGCCGGGATCATGATGATCGTCTGGCAGACGCTGCTGTCGTTCGACCGGCAATCGCTGCGCGCCATCCGACGGATCCTGCCCGGCGCGTTCGCGCTGATCGTGATCCTGAACCTCGCCGCGGCCGGCTTGGGTGTGGTGCTGGCCGACGAGGCCGGCCTGAGCTCGCTGGATGGTTACCTGGCGACGAGCCCCGGCGGTATCTACGCCGTACTCGGCACCGCCGCGGGATCGGGTTCCAACGTCACGTTCGTGATGGCGGCCCAAGTGATCCGGGTGGTCCTGATGCTGTTCGCCGCGCCGTTCATCGCGAAAATGTTCATCCGGTTCAGTGCCCCCGCCGCGGCGCCGCACTCGTCGCGCCGGGAACTGATCCCCGTCGCCGCGTAACTCACCCGCCGGACCTCGTTGTGGCTGATCAGTGCCCCGCTGATCGGCCACGACTGGTTTTAGCGGCCGTCCAGAAATCGTCAAGAATCCGCCAAGTGCAGCAAGCCAAACTCATAGAAAGCGCCAAAGTTTCAGAAAGGGGATGAGATCATGGGGGCTGTCACCGACACTCGCACCAGGGACGAACTCTTGGGCAAGAACGCGGCACACCCATCCCGGGGCACTCGGCGCCGGCCGATTTCCGGACCGTCGGTGTGGAACCGCGACAGCTTGCACGCATGGGACTACCTGATCGGGGTGGGACCACGCCAGGTGGCGGCATGCCTGCGCATCCGCGACAACCTGCGCCGCCGCGGCCGCAGGCTGGAGACGATCGTGGCAGCGGACTTCCGGGAGCCCGAGCTCGTCGAGATCGCCCGCGCCATGCGGCACTGCCTGCGGCTGGGGCCCGGATTCTGTGTGCTGCGCGGCCTGCCGCTGGACGGCTGGACGGACGAGGAAGCCTCGATGTTGTACTGGGGCCTGGGTACCTACCTGGGTGAGCCGCAGCCGCAGAACAAGCAGGGCGACCGTGTGTACCTGGTTCAGGACACCGGGCAATCGGTGGCCGAGGCCCGCGGCTCCAAGACCAACTCCGCGCTGATCTACCACACGGATTCGGCCTGCGCCTACGCCGGCAGCCGGCCCGACATCCTGGGGCTGCTGTGTCTGCGCAAGGCAGTGTCCGGCGGTGAGTCGCTGATGGTCAGTGCGCACACCGCCTACAACGCGATGCTGGCCGCCCACCCCGAGTTGGTCGACGAGCTCTACGGGCAGTTCTGCTTCGACCGTTCGCACGAGACCGAGCCGGGCGAAAACCCGTTCACCGATGGCGCTATCTTCACCGACACCACCGACGGTGTCCGGATCCGCTACAACCGGTTGCACATCGAACTCGGCCACTACCGCAGCGGTCGGCCGCTCACCGACCGGCAGCGCCAGGCACTCGACGCCTTCGACCGTGCACTGGGCGACGCCGCCAGTGCCGTCGAGTTCACGCTGCACCCGGGTGACGTGCTGTTCGCCGACAACTACACGACCCTGCACAATCGCCGCGCTTTCATCGATTCGCCCGACGTGCACGCCCGACGCTGCCTGGTGCGCCTGTGGCTCGCCGGCGAGCCGCGTAACTGACCGTCGACACGACTGTCGGTGCGGGCCTAGATTTCACGCTGACATCCCAATTCGGAGAGCGCCCAGGCCCGCACGACAAAGCCACCGCGAGCAGCACGAAGTTCACTGGGGAGAGGCAGACATGTTGAGGCGACTGGCCGCGTTCACCGTCAAGCGCCCGAAATCGGTGCTGGCGGCCGTTCTGGTCCTGCTGGGGATCAGTGTCGTGCTCGGCGGATCGGTGTCGGACAAGCTGGGCACCGGCGGAAACACCGACCCGGCATCGGAATCCTCGAAGGCCGACGAGTTTCTGGACCAGCACTTCGGCACCACCGCGAATCTCGTCGTTCAACTGCTGCCGCGGGACGGCACCATCGACAGTCCCGAGGTCGCGGCCATCCGGGATCGAGTGCTCAAAGTCGTCGCGGCCGAGCCCAAGGCCAAGATCACCAGATCCTTCGGCGACGAGGGAGCCGCCGACCTACGCAGCAAGGACAGTCGTTCCGGCCTGATGCTCGTCCACGTCGGGGGAACCGCCGACGAAGCCGCCGAGACGGCCAAGCGGATCATCGCGAATCTGCCCCACGACACCAGCGTCACGGTGCGTGCGGGTGGCGCGCTCGGCGTGCAGCAGGAGATTCGCGACAAGGTCAAAGGCGACCTCAAGACCAGTGAGAGCATTGCGGTGCCTATCTCGTTGGCGGTGCTGGTCATCGTGTTCGGCGGACTGATAGCGGCCGTACTGCCGGTGGTGGTCGGAGTCGTGTCCATCGTGTCCACCCTGTCGGTGTTGCTGCTGATGACAGCGGTCACCGATGTGTCAGTGCACGCCCTGACCGTCACGACGGCATTCGGCCTCGGGTTGTCCATCGACTTCGGCCTATTGATGGTGTCGCGGTTCCGGGAGGAACTGGCCAACGGCAAAGACCACCACCCGGCCGTCATCGCCACGGTCAACACCGCCGGGCGCACCATCTTGTTCAGCGCGGCGACTGTCACCTTGGCGATGACCAGCCTGTTGGTGTTTCCCACCTATTTCCTGCGGTCGGTCGGTCTCGCTGCGACGGCCACCGTGCTGCTCTCGGCGTTCGCCGCGATCATCGTCCTGCCCGCACTGCTGGCGTTGCTCGGCAAGCGCGTGGACTCGCTCTCCGTCATCCGCCGTAAGGTGCCACCCTCGGCCGACTCCCTGTTCTGGCGGCGGTTCGCCGAGGTGGTCACGCACCGGCCGCTGCTCTACGCACTGCCCGTGGTGGTCCTGCTGTTGGGTTTGGGCATTCCATTTCTCAACGTCCAATTCGCCACGCCCGATGAGCGAGCCCTGCCGACGGACTCCAGTGCGCGGCTGGTAGCCGAATCGCTGCAGCGGGACTTCACGCTGGATCCGTCGCAGGCGATCACCCTGGTGACCCGCAACGATGCCACCGTGCTGCAGAACCTGGCCCCGGACATCTCGCGCATGAACGGCGTCGTGCTGGTCACGGGCCCCATCGGCCGGTTCGAGAACGGTCAGGCGGCCGGGCCGACGCCCGCGGTGTCGGGTTCCAGCTACGCGATCGTCTACCTCTCGGTTCAGGCCGACTCCGATACCGCCCAACACATCGTCCGCGACATCCGGGCCAAGATCACCAACCGCCAGGTGGAAGTGGGCGGACCGACCGCCACGCTCATCGACAGTCAAGCCGCGATCGGGGGCAAGCTCCCGTTGGCGATCGGGCTCATCGCCGGCGCCACCTTCATCCTGTTGTTCCTGTTCACCGGCAGTGTCGTGGTGCCGGTCAAGGCACTCGTGCTCAACCTCCTGGTTCTGAGCGGGGTGCTGGGCATCATGGTGTGGGTATTCCAGGAGGGCCATCTCGCCGGCCTGCTGGGCATCACGCCTGCGCCGCTGAATCTCTCGATGGTGGTGCTGTTGTGTGCCATCGCCTTCAGCTTGTCCGTCGATTACGAGATCTTCCTGCTCAGCCGCATCAAGGAGGCCCGCGACTCCGGTCTGTCGAACACCGCGTCGACGGTCATCGGGCTGGGGCGCGTGGGCCGGATCGTCACCAGCGCGGCGCTGTTGCTGACGATCACGTTGATCTCGTTCGCCAACGGTCTGTCATTCATGAAGATGTTCGGCATCGGCACCGCGCTGGCCGTCGTGATCGACGCCTCTATCATCCGCGGCATCGTGGTCCCCGCCTTCTTGCAGCTTGCCGGCGACTGGAACTGGTGGGCGCCAAAGCCGTTGCGGTGGCTGCACTCTCGAGTCGGTATCAGTGAAGCGCCGGCCGACGAGGTGCCGGAGGTTCCGGTCGCGGCAGCACCGGCTGCCCCGATGCCCGAGGAGACGCCGGTGCCGGTCGCCGTCCCCCCGGTCCCCGTGGCCGTCGACCACGCCCCGGTCCGGCCGCCGAGCGATGTCGAGGTCATCCCCGGACACCACCTGGTGGCCAACGTCAACGGCACCGTGATCGTGGTGGCCCACCGCGAGCGCTCGGAGTTGTCGGCGCACTCGCTGGCGGCGCAGCAGATGACTGCCCTGTCCGACATGGTCCGGCGCTCCAGCCCGCAGAAGCTCGTCGCCGCCTTCCAGCAGCTCGCGCGCGAGCCGTGGGATCGCACGCTGGTCGACATCGGCATCGTCATGCCGACACCGACGGGCCTGGAGATTCTGCTGTGCGGCAGCGTCACCGTTGCTCTCGACGAGGGCACCGGGCAGACCATGTTGCGCGGCCGCGGACGTTTGGTCCACCGGTCGCTGCCGGCGCCGGCCGTCGCGGCGGTCATCACCGTCGACGAGTTCGACCCGCGGCCGCGGCCGGTGGCCCAGGGCCAAGGCGTGTACCGGCTCTCCGACGGAACCGTGCCGGGCCAGGGCGCCGTCATCTGGTCGACCCGCACACCGTCGTCGCGCGGGCAGGCGCCGGCGATGTCGGGAGACCAGCCGCTGTACCGGTCGGAACCCGCAGGCAGCGGGAGGATTGCCGCTGCGCCGCCGGCTGGTGCGCCGCAGCCCAAGCGCTGGGTTTCCCTGGACGACGGGTCGCGGATCGAGCTCGAACGCGACTGCGTCATCGGCCGGGATCCGAACGGATCCGATGCGGCCCAACAGGGTCTTCGTCCCGTGCGCATCGATGACCATTCCGGTGAAATGTCCCGGGCCCACGCCGAAGTCCGCATCGTCGATGCGTCGGTGGTCATCATCGACCGCAACTCGACCAACGGCGTGTTCGTGCGCGAACCGCACCAGCTGCGCTGGTCCAGGCTCACTGCCTGGGAGCCGGCGGTGTGGCGGCCCAATGCCTATGTCCAGATCGGCGGGCGGATTCTGCGGCTGCACGAGACGACCGCCGACGCGTTGCAGCGCGGTCCACGGGTCAATGTGCACCACGGCGTACCGCGCTACCCGCACCCGGGACCGGGCCACGCCGCCGATATCGAGAGATAGTCGGGCGGGCAATTAACTGGACGCGCCTCGAAGCGGGTGCGCGTGGGCCGCCCGCGCGGCACTGTCTCGGCAACCACAGTTGAGCTAACGTCTAGTGCGGCAGGCATGCCGCTGTCGTCGGAGAAAGAGGGTGAGCGCGTTGGCCATCCGCATGATCGCCGCCTCGACCATGGTGATGGCGTCCTGTGCATTGCCCCTCGCGCCGACGGCGAGCGGGGACATCGGTCGCCTTCCCATCCCGCAGCTTCCCTGCAACCTGCCTTCGGCGCGAAGCTTCATCATCTGGCATCACGCGCCGAGAGCCGAGGACACCGCCGAATTCGCCCCGGAGTCCGACATGTACAGCTGCAAAATCACGCTCGAAACGTGGCGTGCGGGCCAGCCGGCAGGACCTGGTTACTGTTCCAAGATCGCGTGGGCGATCGACAATCCCAATTACACCCCCAATGTCTACCCCGCCCCGCCGTTGAAGAAGGTCATCGACCAGGTAGGCGACTGCTGACTTGGCACATCCGGAGCCACCGCGTTGACCGCGATACCGGTCATCGCGCTCACCGGCCACCTGGGTGCGGGCAAGACGACACTACTCAACCATCTGCTCCGTAGTCCCGATACACGAATCGGCGTGGTGGTCAACGACTTTGGCGACCTGAACGTCGACGCCGCGCTGGTGGCCGGCCAGGTCGACGAGCCGGCGTCAATCGCTGGAGGCTGCATCTGCTGCCTGCCCGACGACGGCGGTCTCGACGAGGCGCTGGTCAAACTCGCCGACCCGGCGCGCCGCCTGGATGCCATCGTCGTCGAGGCCAGTGGCCTGGCGGATCCGGTGGCGATCGCCCGGATTATCGGCTTTTCCAAGTTGTCGCGAGTGCGCCCCGGTGGTCTTGTCGACGTCGTCGACGCGGTGAACCATTTCGACACCGTCGACTGCAGCGTGTTGCCGCCGGTGCGTTACGGCGTCGCTTCACTGATCGTGGTCAACAAGCTCGACCAGATTCGGGACAGCGAGCGCCCGGTGCTGCTGCGGCGCATCGAAGAGCGGGTGGCACAACGTAATCCCAGAGTCCAGGTGGTGGGCACCACGGGCGGACGGATCGATCCCGCATTGCTGTTCGACCCCGCCGAAGGACCCGGCGAGCAGTCGGGGCAGCTGTCGTTTCGGGAGTTGTGGGCCGACTCCGCGCATGCGCACGACCATGTTCATGCCGACGCTGTCACTGTCCGCAGCACCGGTTGTGTCAATCCCGACGCACTCTTCGATCTGCTCGAACTGCCGCCCTCCGGGGTCTTCCGGCTCAAAGGAATTGTCGCCGTGCGGCATTCCGCCGCTGTCAGAACCTACGTCGTCAACGTCGTGGGTAGCGCAGTTCACGTGAGAAAGGCACCGCCGCGGGCCGTCGGGAATTGTCTGGTCGCCATCGGGATGGATTTCGACGTCGGCACTGTCCGCGCCCGACTCGACGAGGCGGTGCAACCCGTTGCCGGGACGGCGTCGGCGACGGGGCGGCGGCGGCTGCAACGCTATCTGCGACTCAGTGTGTGAAGATACGTCCCGATGTCATCCTCGCTCACCGACGTGCTGCTCACCATGGATCTGCGCCGGGTCGGCGAATGGTCTTTCGTCGGACAGCAGTTGCCCGCGCCGGCCCATCACATTCTCGGTGGGCACATCTCGGCCCAAGCTCTGTTGGCGGCGAGTCACACGGCGCCGGGACGGGCGCCGCACAGTGTGCACACCTATTTTCTGCGCCCGGGTGATTCCCGGCGGCCGGTGGACTTCGAGGTCGTCAACCTGCAAGAGGGACGGACCTTTTCAGCACGCCGGGTCACCGCCCGTCAGGACGACAGAATCCTGATGGAAGCGATGTCGTCGTTCAAAATCACCGGCCGCACAGCCGCGCGGTTCGAGTACCAGCCGCCGATTCCCCAGGTGCCCGCACCCGAGACGCTGCCGTGGGTGCCACCGCACCTGGCCGAGGCCGAGTCGGGCACCGGGCGGTATGCAAGCCTGTGCTGGTTCGAGCGCCGCATCGTCGACGTATCCACCGAGCCCCCGGCTCGGTCGGCGATGTGGTGGCGACCGGACGGGGAGGTCCCTGACGATCCGGTACTCACCGCCGGTCTGGTGGCCTATCTGTCGGCGGTGACGTTGACCGAGCCGGCGTTCGCCGCGCGCGGGGGAGTAGGTGAATCGGCGCAGCGTGACCATTCGGTGTGGTTCCACGCTCCTGCGGTGTTGTCGGAATGGCTTCTTTACCGACGGTCTTCGCCGAGCAGCGCGGATTCACTGGCGCTGGCCAGTGGGACGATGTTCAACCGCAACGGCGATCTGGTGTGCAGCGTGCGTCAAGAGATGTATTTCCCGCCCGCCCGCTGAATGCGCCCAACCAGTGGGATCCGAACAGCGTCAACCGGTTACGCCTCCGGCGCGGATCGCTTCAGTAGGCGAGACCAGCGAGCAGCGGCACCAGCGTCAACGCGAGCGAGCGGGGCGAATCGTCACCAAATACCGCGCTGTATTGGGTGACCCGTCGAATACCGAGATGCAACCCCCGGTTGTAGGTGGCTTCAGACATCGCCCACTGCGGATCCACCCAGGTGTACCAGCGGGGCGACAGGGATGGCCCGGGCGCGCCAGCGAGCAGTTCTCCGACGGCTTCGCCGGCTTTGTTTCGGAGCTGCCAGGGGCTGTCGGCCTCGCAGTCGATCTCGGCGCACACGCGATCATCGGCATCATGGACGGTGAGTTTGTCCGGATGCTTGACCCTCAGCAGAGCCGTCTTGGGACGTGCGCTTCGCGCGAGCTGACCGCCGGTGACACCGGTGACCGTGACTTCCGCGGGCGCGTCGTTGCTCGAACTGATCTTCGCGAGCAGCCGGCCGTCGGCGCCGAGTAGTTCGACGTGGATGTCGTTGCCCGCGTCCATTCCGGTGGCAGACACCAACTTCCACATCCGTTGTGCCATTCGACCGCCGCTGTGCACACGCCTGGTGACGGCAAGCACGTCACCGCCGGACGTTCGCAGCTCCCATCGATGATCATTGGTGGTGAGTCCGGCGACGAACGCCGCCGAGATCTCGCCGCAGCGGCTGATGTCATCCAATGACTGGGCGATGGGATGCTTGGGCACTACGTCCATCGCCGAATTGTCGCGTGCGTTGTTCTGGCCGTGGCGGCCGGTACCTCCGACTCGTTGCGGCGACTCGGAAATTGACACCGGACCTGTGCCGATGGACGGGCACCGGATGTGCTGCGCGAAGGTTCGCCGCACTGACGCGGACAGCCATCTGCTTGCTCCTACGAAATGCCGTGCACAGCAACATAATTCGTCACCGTGACGAATCGTGCTGGGTTAAGCCACCCCAGGCGCCCAGCTCATCGGGCAGTCGCTGACCAGTGGTGATCAGCCACGCTGAACTTCCCGGGCTGAACTCTCCGGCACGGGAAAGTCGGGTATCGGGGACAACAGGCGGACCCTAGGTCTGTACTGAGGGTCACGCGCGGTTAGCCGAGAATTTGCGGAGGCGAGCATGACGACGTCGGGCGGTCCGGCGGGTCAACTTATGACGCTCGAAGAGCGAGCGCAGGCCGGACCGGGCGCTGACCTTGTTTCGAGGGCGGGGGAGTCAAGGGGATCGGCCTCGTCGGAGCCGCAGCTAGCTCCTGCCCCGACGCCAACAGCTTGTTGCCCTCGGCCAGCTTGCGGATGATCTGATCCGGCGTATGCCGCCGGCGCTTGTTCGATGCCAGGTCGTTGGTAATTCTTCCTAGCCCACAAGCCGGGCCACAGAGTCCCACAACGACTGGACCACTACGACGGGCTCACCTCACCCCAGCTTCCTACTCGGCGACGGAGCTGGCGGTGACATGCACAATGCCGAAGCCGGTGCCTTCGCTCGACCGATGAGCCCATAGCTAGTAGCGCCCCGCGGCGAGAAGACGGGCGGGCGGTAGGGTGTCGGTCCCAATCAATAACCTGTTTCCGGTGTGAGATACCGAGAGCTCGAAAGGTGCGGGTTTATGTCCTATAGCGATTCCCGAGACAGGTATGCGAGGCCGAGTGCGGCTAGGTATGTCAGCAGCGTAGGAAGCATCCACGATCGCGAGGGGGTGGCCGTCGCGGCCCATCGGCGAACGCGCACGCTGCGGAGAACTCCCTTTCGGCGTGCAGTCCCTGCGGAGCCCGTGGACGGATTATGAGACTGGAGCACATGTCGTTAGCAAATTTCCGCAGTTGCGAGGATGTCGAAGTGGAATTTGCCGATGACCTCACCGTGTTTGCCGGAGAAAATGCAGCGGGCAAGAGCGCCGTGATCGACGCACTCAGGTTGGCGACCACTCCGGCAATCGAGGGAAGTGGGCTAAGTTTCATCGCCGAGTCAGACCCGACTCGCGGCACTGACGAGACCACTGAGGTCAGGATTGCGGCTTCTTACAGTGGACTCACCAGCAGCGAAAAAGCGATCTTTGGCCGAACTGGTCGATGGCGACGATACGTTGACTTACGGCACCTCATATTCGCGTGACCCCGATCTCCCCTACTGGCGATCTGCCCGGCACTCGGTGGGGCGACTTGGCGTCGATGATCCGGAGCCCATCAATCGAAAACGGATCGCCCACGTCTATCTGCCACCGCTACGTGACGCGATCCGCGAATTGGACTCCCGAGGGGAACGCATAGCCGAGGTCTTGAAGGTTTTGACGTCAAGCACAGAAGAAAAGCCAAAGCGCGAGAGATTTACGGCCGATGCCAACGCAGCGCTGAGTTCAATCGCGTCGATGGATCTACCGAAGGCAGCGCGTGACCGGATCGCCGACCATATGGACCGGATCACCCCGCCGTCGCGACACCACGATGTGCAGCTTGTAGGCAAAGACCAGGACCTCCGCCGGCTTGCTGGGCTGCTCCGTGTACAGCTCGCCGACGAGCACATTGATCCGATCCGGTTGGCTTCGTCCGGCCTTGGTTACGCGAACCTGGCTTATATCGCCACCATCATCGTGCAATTGGTCAACGCCAAGGATTACGACTTGACCTTACTTCTGGTGGAAGAGCCTGAGGCGCATCTGCATCCACAGCTGCAGGCCGTATTGCTGAAGTACCTTGAGGATCAAGCCGCACAGTCGCGGCGCAGGGCTGAAGCTGACCACACGCTTGAACCCGCTGGACGTGTGCAGGTGGTGGTGTCTACGCACTCACCCAACATAGCCAGCGCGGTGTCGGTGGCCAAACTCGTTGTCACCTCACGCGCCAGAGCCGTCGAAGCGACGCCTAGCGGCGGGTGGCGAACGGAGGCCACGGCGTTGAAGAAGCTCGGCTTGTCACCTCCAGAGGTACGCAAGCTCGATCGCTATCTGTCGGTGACTCGGTCAGCACTGTTGTTTGCCCGACACGCTGTGCTGGTCGAGGGCATCGCCGAAGCGATTATCATTCCCGAACTCGCCCGTCTCGCGTGCGCCGGCGATGAGGTGAAGCTGCGCCACCTAGCAGCCACGTCGTTCATCGCCATAGACGGGGTGGACTTCGAGCCGTACCTGAACCTTCTGCTCAAGGGTTCAGCACACCGCGTCGACCAGGTCATCGTTGTCACCGACGGTGACCCGGTTGACAAGCCGGCGCCGTGCAAGCTTGGAGAACAGCGCCGGCAACGGTACCTGACAGCGTTCCCCGACGAGCCCCGCCTCGAAATATTCGTTGGCGGAACAACTCTGGAGGCCGAACTGTTCTCGATGGTCGCTAATGAGGCCCTGCTCAAACAGGCCTACCTCGCGATGCACCCGCGATCGGAGGACAAGTGGGAGCAGTTGTTCAGTAAGCTCGGCGAAGATCCCGCAATCCGGGCGAAGGCCTTCGCCGACGCGATCAAGACCAAAACCGGTGAGATCGACTTAGGCAAAGGCGATTTCGCCCAGCTAGTATGCGAGGCCATCGCACAAAGCCGCGGGGAGGACGCTGAGGCAACCTTCACCCCGCCTTCCTACCTCGCGAGCGTCATCAGCGCATTAATGAATGGCGTCGCCGACACGCCCGGTCCCGGAGACTCGGATGCCGACGGAACTTAGCGGTGCGCAACAAGCCGTGCTAAACCCCGAGATTCATCTCGTGGAAGCATGCCCCGGCGCGGGCAAAACACGAGCGATCGTGGCGCGGTACATCGCGAGAGCAACGTCGAAAGGCACAGCTGCCGCACTGCTTTCGTTCACCAACGCCGCAGTCGATGAAGCAGCGCGCCGTTGCGCAAACGTTCCCCAAGCGACTCAAGCACCAAACTTCATGGGCACTTTCGACAGTTTTCTTCGCCGATACCTCGTCACACCGGTTTTCACCCGCCAAAATGAGAAGCCGCCCCGTTACGTCGACACATGGAATGACCTGCCTGCCAACGTGTTTGGCACCCGCCTGCGATTCGCAGGCGTGAACGGAACAGGACTTGCTCTGGCACACTTCCACACCGACATTAGCGGCAGCTTGCACTATCCATCCGGGGACGCCGCCGCGGCACCCGCGGACGATCGCCCATACGCGATCGAGCTTGCCAAGGCCGGCTACAAACCCTCGGATCTGCGCAAACTTGCTGAAGCCAAAGTCAGACAGCTCACCTCATCAGGTATCTACGACTGCGAGCAGACACGCCTCAAGGCTCTTAGCGTGCTGCGCGAACCAGGCATGGCATGGCTACATGACCGGCTGGCTTCCCGGTTCAGCGAAATAATCGTTGACGAATTTCAAGACTGCTCGGTGATCGAACACGAGATCTTGCGATCACTGCGCTCGTTAGGCATCGGTGTCGTCACTGTCGCGGACCCCGACCAGGCCATTTATGAGTTCCGCCAAGCCGAGCCAAGCAGCTACGTCGACTATAGGAGCGCTCTCGACGTCGATCAGGTGGTCTACTTGGACGAAAATTGGCGATCATCGCCCGCGATCTGCGCTCTAGCCTCAAGCCTGCGGTCCATCAGTAATCGACCGATTGTCTCGCGCCGCGACGCATCCCAATCACCGCACGCCGACATGATCTACGTGACGGTAGGAAGGCCGAAGTTTGCTCGCGCTGAATTCAACAGGCTCGCTGATGAATTGGACGTCGAGGCCGGGCAGAGGCTCATCCTGGCGGCTACCCGCAGAGCAGCCGCCACCTTGTCGGGACGGATCGATAACGTTGGCACCGCGACTACCAAGACCGGCCGAGTCATCAGAAGTGTAGCCACTTTACGGTATTCACGGAGCGCCCGCGAGCGCCTCAGCGCTATGTCCACGATCGAAGACGAGCTCCTGAAACTCATCAAACTGCCGGACAACCTGCAGGGGTCCGTCCGCCAAGAGCAACTCGACGCCGCAGCACTGAGCCAGTCGCAGTTACGGGTCATGGTCTCGCGACTCGTCGACGCTTCCGCACAGTGGACCGACGCCGACGCCGCAACAGAATCGATCCGTGCGACAATCACCGTGCTACTTGCCAACATCGCCCTCGGCCATAAGCCGGTCAAGCAACAGTTCAAATCGGCGAAGTCCGCGGACTTCAAGGCTTACACGAAGGCAGCATCGACTACCGGACCGCAGACCGAAGTGGCTGGTGCACATATCCATTCGGTCAAGGGCGGTGAACGGGATGCCATCCTGCTGCACATCGAGGACGAGCCGGTCGGCACCCGTCCGCATATCCTAGATTTGTGGGCGTCGGACAATACTCACGAGGCGCGACGTGTACTTTATGTCGGAGCGAGCCGGGCGCGCAGGCTCCTTGTCCTGGCGGTTAGCCCGCAACACTTGGATGCTCTTCGAGCCGTACTAAGAAGCACCGGAGTCGCCACGGTATATCTTGAGGAGGTTTAACGCCGCCCCCGTCGCACGCCGCCAGCCGTATCCGAGGTGCTATCTGCGATGTGCGCGAAATCCTCGATAGATGCCGCATACGAGGCCCGTCGGGTGAATACCTACGGCCTGTTGGCCCAAAAGGCACAAGACCACTGCGCCCGCACGAGATTCCGTTTGCCGCGGCGACCCGGCCGAGGCAGCAGGCGGATTGTTCATGCATAACATCAGTTATGCATGAACGGTATGCATCTGGATTGCGTCGGGATGCTTTGACGTTGATTTGCCACCGTGGGGCGGCCCCTATCTGCCATTCGGGGCGTAAATAGATTGCGAGGCAACATGTCTCGCAGTCACCGGCCCCCCGCCGTGCTTGGCGTTACTCCCACGGGTCCAGACATCGCACTCCGAGTGGTTCGAAGTGTCGGGTGTTGCGGGTGATGACAATCTTGTTGGTGGCCGCAGCGACGGCCGCGATCAACGCATCGTCGTAGGGTGCGTGCTCTGGCACACGGTAGGTGGCCAGGATGCGGGCCGCGGCGAAGTCGAAAGCCAGTGTCCGGGAGGCAAATACGGGCAGCACCTTGCCGTCGAACCAGCGCCGCAGGTGTTGTGCCTGGATCGGGTCGGTGCGTTCCTTGACGATTACGCCGCGTTCAATCTCGGCCAGTGTCGTAGCCGCGATGAACTGTTCGGAGACTTCTACCGAGTCTGCCCATGCTGCCACGGCCGGGTTGCGTCCCGGCACGCGCAACGCCGACACCACGTTGGTGTCGAGCAGGTAGGTCACAGTTCTGGGGTGCGGGCGCGCAGTCCCAGACGTTCGGGTTCGAACTCGATCTCAGCGCCGGAATCGGCGGCCAGCAGCACTGACATGGGGACCTCTTCACCCGACAGTCCCGCGGCGAGGATCGCGCGGGCTTCTGCCTCGACGGAGTGGTGATGACGAGCAGCGCGGACTCGCAGCGCCGCCTTGGTCCCCTCGGGAAGGTTGCGAATAACTATCTGCTCCATAGCTCGATGATATCAGCTATTTGATATCATCACGGTTACTTCTCATTGGCTGCGCGACTGCAGGAACGGGTCAAATTCCCGCGGCGGAAGCCGCGGTTGATGAACGCGGCGTCACGGCCGGAGCCGGAGGAAGTGCTCGTGATCAAATCACCCGATCTTGTCGGGGGCAGGAGACGCGGCCTTTATGAAGGTTGCGTGTGGCGCTCGATCGCAGCGCCGAGCGACACCGTCGACATCGTCGATGAGTGCAGCTGGACTGAGGCGGACCGGCTCACCACCGGTCAGCAGATTGGCAATGGCGGCGATAGGCCTTCATCGTGTGCGCCGAAGGTTTACTCGCCTGCCGATGATCCAAGAACTGCTGGAACTACTCGGGGATCTCACCGACGGCCGGCACGACGGCAGCAGCTTCAACAACGCCTTCGGCGACGGAGTAGCCAAGATCGGTCTCGTTCGGCGCAGCAGCAGCCCGACAGACAAACGATGGATAATCAACGTTACCCATATTATTGGGCTCTGCGCAGCTCAGGACCTGTGCGAACAGGAGACGCGGCATCACCTACATAACGTCACAGTGACGAATTAAGCAGTCACGCCGGACTTCGAAGGCGCGGAGCGTCCGCCGCTGTTAAGTATTTCTGGACTGTCGATGGCCATGTCCGGCGCTGTCAGATAGTCCTGGATTCAGACTCAGCGCCGCCGGCCGAAGATCCGCAGGCATGGGCAGGGACCTGGGCGGGTGTCACTGCCAGACATTTCTGGAACGGAGGGAGAGAAATCGGACAGCTACCAGGAATGCCCGGATTACTCCCAGGTAGTTCCGGATGGGACAGTTAGACCGAAAGAACCGCCCTCTTCCCAAAAGCGGTCCCACGGTATTGCCGATAAGCGACATTATGTCAAGTAAACCACTGCATTTTCATCGGATGAATCATGCAACGTTTGTGTGATCCTCACCCGTCGAGGCGGTGCCGATCGTCGTAACTCCTGGACGCCAGGGGTTTTCGGTTGATTGCACTGAAGGGGCGCACTGATCAGATCAACTGTAAGCGTGCGCATCTACGAACTGTTCACACTCCACGACACAATTCGACCAGACTTGATACCGCAGGTATCCAGTAAACCAGTGCATATTGCATCAGATGAATCATCGCGCTCCTCCCATCGTCTTCGGCTGCGGTGCAGGACTTTCCGCCCGTCATGCCTACGGTGCAGACTCGCGCGCTCGTAGAGACGAATGCATCCGCGCGCCCTTCCCCGCGTGGATCGCCGAGAAATCGGCTGCCGTGCGGCAAGGCTCCGTAACACCCGTGAAGGTGCGCGTAGATGGCGGCACCAAGCCCACGCAGAAGCCGACCTTGCCCTCGGCGGCGACGCGGCGCCTGAGTAATGCTGCATATTGCGATATCCCGCTTCGGGACAACGGTTTCAATCGCCCTCCACGCCCTGCCCGGGCCTAACTGATGGCGCCCCGTTCCAACGCCCACCGATGCTGGAAGGTCAATACTTCGGCAGCGATCTCGAAATCGGCGTCGTAGTGGAGCAGTGTCACATCATGGGCATTGGCAAGGGTGGCGACCAGGAGGTCGGCCATGCCGACGGCGCGATGGCGACCCTTGCTGGCCAGCGACCGCTGCGCATCCAGCGCCACCTGCCAGTGCTCATCGTTTGTCGGCAGGTACTCGTATGCGAGGCGGCGATCTGACCACAGCTGTGTGTACTCCGCGGCGGTCCGGGCGCTGTAAAGCGCTTCGGCATCGAGCTGGGCGGTGGTTGCGACCAATCCTGCCTCGATGAGCGGGGCAAGTCGGTCGGCGACGGTGGGGTGTGTCATGCGCGCCGCAGCACTGGTGTCGATGAGATACCGAGCTACTACCGCCACACATCACCTCGTTGACCAGGGTCAGCCATCTCCCTCATACCGCCAGCCTTCAGCCATGCGACTTGGCGTGCGCGAGCAGACGCCGCCGCAGCCTGCTGCAAGGCGATCCGGACCGTATCTGATACGCCGGACGTCTTTAGTTCCTTCTGCGCGGCCGCCAACAGGTCATCATCGAGGTCAATCAAGCGCTTTGTCATCTGGCTGCCCCACCTGGATATATACGAAACCTTGATCAAGTATATACACCTGCGGCGTCGGGCGGCTACACCATGCCGCGGACGGAGAATATGCAGCAATCGAATACGCAGGGTTACCAGTAAATGTCGCTGTGTTCATCCTGCGCGAGCGGGCGCGGCACCTCAACAGCAGCGGCCTGTTCTCCCTCACACGCCTTCGCCACTTCAGCCATCACAGGGGGTTCGATAAGCAGCCGCAACTCCACCAATTCGTCGAGTTCGGTACCAGACAGCTGCGTCACCCGGAAGCCGGTGTTGGGAACCACTTCCACCATGCCCTTGCACCAGATCCAGCATCGCCTCACGCACGAGAGTGGCCGAAACTCCAAGCAAGTCGGCGAGATACGGTGCCGGATAGACGTGTCCGGGCTGCATCTGACCGGTGATCAGGGCCGACCGTAGCACCTCGGTGACCGGACCGCGAAGGGTAGTCGGAGGTGGAGACGGCGGGGGTGTTCATGTGAAATGTCCTCTGCTCGGTGGTGTCTTAGAACCGGACGGCGTCGACGAAGTTGGTCCGAGGCTGTCCGACGCTCATAGATCGAGGACGATGCGTAGTGCCGCATCAACACGGCGCATCTCATCGAAGGTTAGGAACCCGACGCTCTTGCCGAGTCGGCCCGGGTCGACTGCGGCCGCCTGTTCGGCAAGCACGCGGGTGTTCCCGCCGCCGATTTCAACTTCGGGACGAAAGCTGGCGGCACGAGCCGACGTGGATGTTGGTGCAACCAGCCACGTCGACAGGGGCAGTTGATCTGACTGGACTACTACGGCGTAGCGGGAACCGGACTGCTCGTGACCGCGACTCCCCCGCGGGGCACGCAGCTGAAAGACCTCACCACGCACGCAACGTCTCCATGTCGCGCAGCACCTGGATGGCCTCAGCGCGGTCGGACTCGTCTTCGGCAAGCCTTTCCGCCTCGGCACGAATCGCCGCGCCGGCCTTCCGTCGTGCGGCATCGATAAGAGCAGATCGAACGGCTACGGACACGGCGGTTCCGTCTTTGGTCAAGACCTCCAGCGCCATCAATGTGTCTTCGTCGGGCCTGAAGGTGATTGTGTCAGCCATTACAACAGTGTACGACGTTTTGTAAGACGACCGCTGGATCCAAATGAGCGCTTTTTCACCCAGCAGCGGCAACTCCAGCAGCGCTTATTCGCCGACAACCGGTGTGGCCGGTAGCAGACAGAACATGCACGTCTAGATCGTCTCGGCCATTGCTATCCAGCAGCCCCCGCCCCGGGGCTTCCGTCACAGCGACGGGTCGATCAGGTTGTCGAGGTTGCGCCGGGTTTACCTGCGAGAGATTCTTACGGCGACGAATCAGCTCCGCTGGGCCGATGCCGGAACGAGGCAGCGGTCGAAGCTCTGCCACCGGCGTGCCGTCCCGGTTCTCACTCGTTCGTTCGGTGCCTGCGTTTCAGGTGGAAGCTTCGGCATCCAAGCGAGCGAGGGTGTCGCTCAGCTGATCTTTCGTCACCAGCGGGAACTTCACTTTTTCCAGCAATTTCTTGTCAGTGACCTTCGACCAGTCATAGGTGTGCCGGACCAGGGTCTCGTTGGGCCCCTGCGCCTCCAACTCCCACAGCCACTCCCAGCCGGGCGGCTCAGTGCCCGCCGGCGCGGTCTTCCACGCCACCAATTTGTCCTTCACATAACCGGATACGTGGTTGTCCGTTTTGTATTCGCCGCCCATGTGGTCGCCCTGCATGTTCATGGTGAACACGTCGCCGACGCGCTGGATCCGGTCGGCCTGGTCCACGCTGCGGACGAACCCAGACCCATCGAGAGCCGGGTGTCGATTGGGGTTGGTGAGGACGTCGAAGACCGCATCGACGGGCGCGGCGATTGTTCTTTCGACGGTGACCATCTCGTTATTGCTCATACCCTGACACTGCCCAAACTTTCTCGGGGTGAAACGTTGCCGCGTCCGTGTCACACCGTGGCCCGCTCCCCAGTCTCTCGATCATTTGGCGAAATCGCGCAGCACCTCTGCCATCGCCTGCGGCTGATCCTCGGGGATCAGCGTCCAGGAGTCGTCGATAATCACCTTCCTCGCGTCGGGATAGAGCTCGACGAGGCGGTCGGCATGTGACAGCGGCATCATCCTGTCTTCCCTGGCCCAAACCACCAGCACCGGCCGGTGGAAACTGTTCATTCGGTCGGACAGTTCGATCAGCCGCCGGCGCGACGGCGCCCCGGTGGCGAACTTCACCAGATCCCTTCGCACAGCCCGGTTTTCGACGGCGGGGCGAAACCACTCGTCGAACAGCGCGTCGGGTATCGGTGATTTGCTCAGAGCGCCGTAGGCCCGAGTGCTGTGGCGGAAGAACTGGGTTCCCAGCATCTTGCTGAGGATCCAGCCACCGCCCGGCAATCGGCACAACATCGCTGCGGGCCTGGCGGGTTTGGGCGGGTAGTTGTCGAACGCGGTGCACGATGCCAGCACCATCCGTCCGATGCGTGTGTCCCGACCTTCGGTAATGACGAATTGTCCACCGCCCCAGTCGTTGAGGACGAGAGTCACGTCATCGAGTGCGAGAGCGTCGAGGAAATCGGCAAGGATTGCGGCCACACCCATTTCGGAGAGATCCGCGTCGTGGTTCATCGGTGTGGTGTGGGCGCCCAGCGGAAGTGTCGGCGTGATACAGCGGTACTCCGGCAGCAGTGGCAGGACTTTGCGCCACTGCCGGCCGTCCATCAGCAGACCGTGGCCGAATACCAGGATCGGGCCGTCGCCGCCGGTGTCGTCGTAGTAGATCCGGCCGGACGGCAGCTCGACAGACGGCACATCTGCTCCTAGATAGATCGTTCTAATCAGACTCAGGATATGATGCCGACGAGCAGCGCGCAAGAAGGGAAGCGTCATGGCGGATGCCAACACTCGCAGCCGGATTCTGGCCGCGACGGCCGAGCTCTACCGACGCCAGGGCATGCCCGCCACCGGCCTCAAACAGATTTCGGCAGCCGCGGGCGCTCCCTTCGGCTCGATCTACCACCACTTCCCAGGCGGCAAAGAGGAGATCAGCGTCGAAGTCATACGGCTCGAAGGGATCCGCTACGGCGAGTTCGTCGGCGCGCAGTTGGCGGAGACCGACCCACTAGACGGCATCCCGACGTTGTTCGAACACGCCGGCAAACTGCTGGAGTCCCAGGACTACAGCGAAGCGTGCTCCATCGAAACCATCGCCCTGGAAGTCGCCAGCACCAACGAGCGGTTACGACTCGAGGCCGCTGAAGTCTTCGATAATTGGCTGACCCGCCTTGCCGAGTGGTTCAACCAGCTCGACATCACCGACGAGGACAGCCGGCGCTTGGCGACGATCACCCTGACTGCCCTCGAAGGCGCCTTCGTCCTCTGCCGTACCATGCGCTCGATCGAACCAATCATGTTCGCAGGGTACGGAGTTCAAGCGGCAGTGCGAGCGGCTGTCCACTCCGGCCCGGCCACCTGAGCTAGGTTGGTTCTGACACCTCAGCCTGCCACCGACCGCGCCGTTGCTCGTCGGTCTGCTCCCACCACGGCGGCGAACCACGTTCACCCAGAGCGACTTTCGCGGCCTGCACACCCGCCCGGGAAGCCGATTCCTGCGGTGTTCCCTTGGTGCGGCGCACTTCTCGACGCCAAGCCATCAATATCCGGACCAGCTCGACCCGGCGCTCCTCGGGAATTGACGGATCGGTGGCCCGCCAGCGCCGACCGTCGACCATGATGTAGCGTCCGTCGTCGGTCGTCTCCGGTCCGTCCACCAAACGATGATATTCGCGCCACATGTCGATCCGATACGAATGGCCCGGCGCCATGCCGCACACTGAGGAGATGAACGTGAGTCTCCCGAGCCCGGCTGCGCCGAGCGCAGCGCCCTCGCCCGCACCGCGAATCCAGGTGCCGACGTCACTGCGGCCGGCATGAGCGGGCCCGCACCGCGCCGATTGGATGGCCTGTCCGACGTACGCGCGTTTTTCCACAACAATGTCGTGCCGCTGTACTTCATCTCGCCGACCCCATTCAATCTGCTGGGGATCGACCGCTGGATCCGAAATTTCTTCTACCTGACCTACTTTGATTCGTTCGAAGGCACGCATTCGCGCGTGTTCGTCCCCCGCCGCCGCGACCGCCGCGACTTCGATTCCATGGGCGACGTCTGCAACCATCTGCTGTCCGATCCCGAGACGCTGGAGTTCATCGCCGGCCGCGGCCCCGGCGGCAAGTCCTGCTTCGTGATGATGGACAGCGAAACCCAGTCCCTGGCACGCCAAGCGGGCCTGGAGATCATGCATCCGCCGGTGGAGCTGCGCGAGCGCCTGGGATCGAAGATCGTCATGACGCGTCTGGCGAACGAGGCTGGCGTGCCGAGTGTGCCGCACGCCATCGGGCGGGTTGGCTCCTTCGACGAACTGCAGGCGCTCGCCCAGAACGCTGGCCTGGGAGATGACCTGGTCATCTCCATCGCGTACGGCGCCGCCGGCAGCGGGACATTTTTCGTGCACGGTCAGCGTGACTGGGATCAGCACGCGGCCAACCTGATCGGTCAACAAGAAGTCAAGGTCATGAAGCGCATCCGCAACGTGGAGGTGTGCATCGAAGGAGCCGTGACCCGTCACGGCACGGTGATCGGTCCCGCGATGACGAGTCTCGTCGGTTATTCGGAGCTGACTCCCACCCGCGGCAGCTGGTGCGGCAACGACATCTGGCGCGAAGTGCTGCCGCCCGACCAGACCCACGCCGCCCGCGAGATGGTGCGAAAGCTGGGTGACGTCCTGAGCCACGAAGGCTACCGCGGCTACTTCGAGGTGGACCTCCTGCATGACCTGGACTCCGGCGAGCTCTACCTCGGCGAGGTGAACCCGCGGCTCAGTGGCGCAAGCCCGATGACGAACCTGACGACAGAGGCCTACGCCGACATGCCCCTGTTCCTGTTCCACTTGCTCGAATACATGGACGTGGAGTATGACCTCGACATCGAGGAGATCAACACGCGCTGGGAGCGGGGCTACGGCGAGAACGAGGTCTGGGGTCAGGTGATCCTCACCGAGACCTCACCGGACGTCGAGATTTTCACCGCGACGCCGCGCACCGGCGTGTGGCGGATCGACGACGACGGTCGCGTCTCGTTTGCGCGGTCGGCCAACGACTGGGCCACGCTGCTCGACGGGTCCGAGGCCTTCTACATGCGGGTCGCGTCGCCGGGCGACTTGCGTTCGGAGGGTGCACAACTCGGCGTGCTGGTCACCCGCGGGCATCTGCAGACCGACGATTATCAGCTCACCGAACGCTGCAAGCGCTGGGTCAAGGGCATGAAGGCCAAGTTCGTCTCCACTCCCCTGGCCCCGGCCTCGCCCATCGTCTCGCGCCTGGTCGCGCGGGCCTGAGCAACGCCTCCATGAGTCGCGTCCCGGCCGGGGTGTCGTTGGCAAACTGGCTGTCAGCGCCCTACGCGCAGTGGTCTTTTCAGCACGTCGAGGACATGGTGCCGACCGTGGCGATATCGCGCGGCAACGGGCCGGTCGCGTCGTTGCCGGTATCCCGCACAGCGGTGGCGGACATTGAGGTGACCAGAACCGGTGGGACCGCAACAACTGTCGGCGCGGTGATGGCAGCCACCGCTACCGACGGATGGGCTGTGTGCCACCGCGGGATGATGCTGGCCGAGGAATATTGCACCGACCTGAAACCCGAGACCAGACACCTGTTGTTCTCGGTGAGCAAGTCTCTGGTGGCAACCGTCGTCGGGGTGCTGCAGGAATCGGGCGCCATCGAAATCGACGCGCCAGTGACGACATATGTTCCCGCCCTGTCGAATTGCGGTTACCAGGGTGCGACGGTGCGCAATCTGCTGGACATGAGATCAGGTATCGCGTTTTCCGAGAACTACGACGACCCGGACGCCGAGATACACCTGCTCGACCAGGCGATCGGGTGGGCGCCCAGAAGCAGTCCGGCCGCCGTCCCCACACTCAAAGAATTCCTGCTGACCCTGCGGCGGAAAACCGTGCACGGCGGCGCCTTTCAATATCGCTCGTGTGAAACCGACGTACTCGGCTGGATCTGCGAAGTGGCCGGGACCCAACGCATGCCCGAACTCATGTCAGAGTTGTTATGGAGCCGTATCGGTGCGCAGAGTGATGCCACCATCGGCGTAGACAGTTCAGGCACCGGCTTTTTCGACGGTGGCATCAACGCCACTCTCACTGACATGATCCGGTTCGGCTCGCTGTTCCTGCGCGACGGTGTCTCGTTGACGGGGCAACAGGTGGTGCCTTCAGCCTGGATCGCCGACACCCTCAACGGCGGACCCGACTCCCGCCATGCGTTCGCCACCAGCCCCGACGACAACGAAATGCCCGGCGGGATGTATCGCAACCAGATGTGGTTTCCCTACCCGGGCAACAACGTCGTGTTGTGTCAGGGCATGTGCGGCCAGATGATCTACATCAACCGCAGCGCAGAAGTGGTCGCGGCCAAGCTGTCCGCGCAGTCGAACTCCCACGAGCCGCACATGGTGGATACGCTGCGCGCGTTCGACGCGGTCGCCCGCGAATTGGTCTGAACGCCTGAGCCGTTGGCGTCGGCCCGGATGAACAGGGTCGAGAAGCCTTAGATGAACGGGTTCAATATCGGCGGGATGATCTGGTTACCGGTCACCCCGGTGAACCGGACGTAGATCTGGGCGGGGATGTTCAGCGTCTGATAGACGCCGGCACCGACCCATGACACCGGTAGCCGTAGGAAGTCGGGTACCGAATCGACGATCCCTTGAATCGGGTCGTACACGTAGTACGGAATCGTGGCTGCGACGGTTCGCGAGCCGAGACTCAAGTTCGTCAAGACGTCCGGGTAACCCTGGGCGGCGAAGTCGGCGCTGATCACGCTGTACAGGTTGGTCTCAAACGGAGTGGTGCTGATAGTGGGATTCACATAGGTGCCATCGAAGACGCTCGACGTCAGAGGCGCGCCCTGCATGTATGCCGGCGGCGCAATGTTGAAGGTATCCATGACTGTCGGCGTGGTGCTGACGATCTGCCAGGAATTATTGATCCACCCGTCGTGGACATCGTTGTACGCCTGGTCCCACATGAGGAAAGACGCTGTCTCCACGGGAGATTGGAAGCCGTGACCGATGCCGGCGATGTTCGTATCGGTGTGACCGTGATCGGTGACGATGAGGACGTTCCATTCCTCGCCACCGTTGGCTGGGTTAGCCTCCCACGCGCTGACTGCCCCGAGCAGGCCAGTGCCAGTGCCGGGTCCAGTGGTGTCGTAATGACCCAGAAGGCTGTCCATCTGTCGAACGGCCGCGGCGTACTCCGGGGAGGCACCACCGTATGCGTGCCCCATTTCATCGACACCGACGTAGTACGAGAAGATAAGATTGCCCTGATCGCTATCGGCGGCCTGAATTGCGGCAATCGTCTTGCTTTGGACTTCTGCCTGCGACGCCGTCCAGTACGGGTCATTGGCACCCTGCGGAACAAATGTGATGTTGTCCGCGCGGATCGAGCCGGCGCCCGCGATATCGGTGATCACCGGCCAGTTCCCGATGACCGTGGTTTCGATACCTTCCCCATAGGCACCCTCGAGCTGGTTGTAAATGGTCGGCCAGTTGTCGTAGGTCCAGGGGGTGAAGACATTGTTGGTCACACCCGCGGTCTCGCTCCACACGCCGGTGTTAATGGTCGTCCACGACGGGTTGGAGACGCTGGTATGCCCGACGACAGTGGAGGCGGAAGTAGTGCTGTTCAGCATGAACTGGCGGAAGTTCACGTTCGCCGGGTCGGCCAGGATTCTGGCCAGGTTGGTGCCGTCCGTGCCGATCAACAGGAAGTTCGCATCGGGTGTCGCCATAGCGAATTCCTTGGCGGTTTGGAGATCGAAAACGGTGATCACGGACCCCGGGTTGCCGGTCGCGCCCGGCGAGCCGAACAAGAAAGATCCGCTGCCGCCGGGTCCACCGGCGCCGGGGGAAATGGTTGTCGGAGTTGCCGAGCCGAAAACGGCGCCGCCGAACCCGCCCGTACCGCCCGCTCCACCATTGCCCCAGAACAACCCGCCGGTCCCGCCGGCGCCGCCCACACCGCCGCGCAATCCACCGGTGCCGCCCGCTCCCCCGTTACCAAAGAACCCGGCATTGCCGCCGCGACCGCCGGCCTGCCCCGGCGTACCTGACCCGCCCCGTCCCCCGTTTCCCCAGAGGATCCCGCCGTCTCCACCGGCTTGCCCGGTGCCGTTGACACCGTTGTAGCCGTCACCGATCAACGGGCGGCCCAGGAAGAAGTTCGTCGGCCCGTTGATCACGTCGAGTGCCATCTGCCCGACGTTGGCGGCCTCGGCGGTGGCGTAGGCGTTGGCGCTGGTGGTCAGCGTCCGCAGGAACTGCTCGCCGAATGCCGCCGCCTGGGCGTTGATGGCCTGGTACGCCTGCCCGTGCGTCGAGAACAACGCCGCGATCGACTCGGACACTTCATCGCCGGCGGCGCTCAGCAGCTGTGTGGTGGAGGCCGCCGCCGCCTGGTTCGCGGTCTGAACGGCCGATCCGACCCCGGCCAAATTAGTGACTGCGGTGGCAAACAGGTCTGGTGATGCGAAGACATAGGACACCGGCGTGTCTCCCTCTCGGTACAAAACGCTGCGTTGCTGAGTCGTCCGACTTCCGGAGCGTATCGCTGCTCTGCACCGAACGGGACGTTTTGTTGACATTTGACCTACGTGTCATGGCGGACATCGAATAACGCCGAATTGGGCTCTGCGTCAGCCGCTTTTGACACAGCGGGGTCAGGTCGCGGACTGCTGAGCGGGCCGCAGCGACTCGTCGCGCAGGACCACGGTGACCGAGGCGGTAACGTGACCGCCGTGAAATCCTCCCCGGCGTATTACGCCGTCGCGCTCGCAATCGCATGCTTCCTCGCAGCTGTTGTCCTGCCCTCAGGCACGGCGACCGCCGCCGACTCCTGCCCCACCGCAGCCCCACCGGCCGGAGCGGCGCCCGACTGGACGCTGGCCGGAACCACCGGCAGCATCGCCGTCACCGGACCGACGGATGCGACTGCTCCGCGGGTGACCGTGACCGGGCCGTTCAGCGTCGCCCAAACCCAGGTGCACACCCTGCGGGCCGGGGACGGACCGGTGGCCTCGGCCACCGCGCGGGTCTCAGTCTGCTACCTGGGCGTCAACGGACGTGACGGATCGGTCTTCGACAGCAGCTACGACCGGGGCGCCCCGGTCAGCTTCTCGCTGCTAGGAGTCATCCCCGGCTTTCAGAAGGCCATTACCGGACAGAAGGTCGGTTCCACCGTCGCCGTCGCAGCGACCCCGGCGGACGGCTACCCCGAGGGTCAGCCCAGCGCTGGAATCCGTCCGGGCGACTCACTCATCTTCGTCATCAAGATCCTCAGCGCCGCCGGCTGAGCCGCGGGCGACCGCGAGCACCCGCTTGCGCACACCTCCGGTCGCCGATTGCATCAACCAATTGGTTCCTTTGCGGACCAGAAAACCCGGCACCGGCGCCGAAAGATCGACCATGAGCTCCAAGCGCAGTCGAGTGGAGTCACCTTCGGGCGTCAGGACGTAGCGGCCTTCTTGGGCGCGTAAGTAGTTGCCGCTCAACAATGTCCAGCTCAAACCGTCGTCGTGAAAGCGGTAGGCCATCACGTGCTCGTCACTGGCACCCAACACCTTGACGGTCTGACGGACCTTGCTGGGCAGGCCTTTCTCGTCCCGCTCCAGGATCTCGACCTTGTCGTGCAGTGCCGACCAGGACGGCAACGCCTCGAGATCCATCAACACGTCCATGACCTGATTCGGCGACGCTGGAATTACGACTTCGCGGGATTCGGTGATTGCCATCGGCACAGCCTGTCATCTCACCGGATGAGCGTCAGCGTAGCTCGGCGCGCTGATGGTGAATGCCCCGCGCGTCGGCATTTATTCTTGACCGGTGTCCTGGCAAGCGGACCCGCAGCCGTCAGCGCGACGATGGCATCTGATCGGCCTGGCCGGCTACCTCGGCATGCTCGGTATCTATGCTGCCGCGGCGTCGCGGGTCACCGCGGACCACAACGACGATCGTTTGCACTGGCTGCTGGGCGCCGCAGCGTTGATGGGCATCGCCGGTGCGCTGCTCGGCTGGCTGCGGGGGTGGCAGGAGCGACGAACGATGCTGGTGGCATGGCCGGTGGCGGGGATGATTGTCACCATTCTGGCCGGCTGGTTGGAGCCGCACGCCACCCGTGATTTTCCGGGCACCATCACGATTGCATTCGCCTATATCGGCCTGACCCGGCCGCGTTGGACCTCGTTGAAAATTGTCCCGCTCGGCATTGTGGCGTTCCTCGCTGGGGGCGGCAAAGCCTTCCCCGGCGCGCTGCCCGCAGCGATCCCCCCGGCGATCATGTGGATGCTGGTCGCCGAGGTCCCGGCCTGGCTCATCGACCGGCTGGAACAACAGAGCAAACTGCTGCGCAAGATCGCGCAGACCGATGCCCTCACCCAACTACTCGATCGCAGCACGCTGGGACCCCGGTTGTCGATGCACGCCAGCGAATCGGCGGTGGTCCTGCTCGACCTCGACAACTTCAAGCGCTACAACGACCGTCACGGCCACGAAGCCGGCGACGAACTTCTGGTGTCCTTCGCCGACGCGCTGCGCTGGTCGGTGCGCAAGGACGACGTCGTCTTCCGCATCGGCGGCGACGAATTCCTGATCATGCTCCTCGGGGCCGATCGTGCCCAGGCTGAGCAGGTCGTTGACCGGCTTCGCAGCCATTGGTCCGAGGTGGGCGGCCAGGTCGGGTTCAGCGCCGGGATCGCTGCTGGGGAGCAGGATCTGCTGCGACTGGCCGACGAGCACATGTACGCTGCCAAACGCTCCCGCGGCCTGCCCACGGAGTGAGCGGCGGGCGCCCGACGGCGATTAGGCTGGCGAAGTATTCCATAGCCCGCGACGGGAGAAAACGTATGTCGTCTATTGGTTCGGCACGCTCTGATGGGGACAGTTGGGACCTGGCTTCCAGTGTCGGCGCGACTGCGACGATGGTGGCCGCCGCCCGCGCGCTGGCTTCCGCCGACCCGGATCCGCTGCTCGACGATCGCTTCGCCGAGCCGCTGGTGCGTGCGGTCGGGCACCCTTTCTTCACCCGGATGTTGGACGGTGAGATCCCGCTCGACGACGTCGACATGCCGATGGACTTTCAGCAGCGGCGCGAGCAGATGACGGTGCGGACCAGGTTCTTCGACGACTTCTTCAGCGCCGCAACCGCTGCCGGCATCCGTCAGGCGGTGATTCTGGCGGCTGGGCTTGACGCCCGGGCCTACCGGTTGTCCTGGCCGATGGGAACAGTGGTTTTCGAAGTCGACCAGCCCGATGTCATCACCTTCAAGAGCGTCACCCTGGCTCAGATCGGCGCTGAACCAACGGTGGAACGCCGTCCGGTGGGGATCGATCTGCGCGAAGACTGGCCTACCGCATTGGCGGACAACATGTTCGACGCCTCTCAGCCGACAGCCTGGATCGCCGAGGGGCTGCTCCCCTACTTGCCGCCCGACGCTCAGGACCGGCTACTGGACAACATCACCGCGCTCAGCGCCCCCGGCAGCCGGCTGGCGACCGAAAACATCAAAGACATGAGCGTTTTCACCGACGAGCGGGCCCGCGCCATGCGCAGCAGCTGGCGCAAACACGGACTCGACATCGACGTCGCCGAATTGGTGTGGCTCGGCCCGCGACGGCAGGCCGGTGAGCATCTGGCGGCCACCGGTTGGACGGTCACCCACCACTCCACCGAGCAGGTGTATGCCGAATACGGTTTCGTGGTGCCGGACAACGAGATTCTTGCGGAGTTCCGTCAGGCCGTTGGTTATGTCAGCGCGGAGTTGGGCTGACGGGTGCTCGTCGCACGCCGGTGTTGTGATTCGCGCTGAAGTGGGCATCCCGTCCTCAACCGCACTAGGAGGATCCAGCACATGAGCCATGTCCCGTCCATCAACCTCAACGACGGGCACACGATCCCGCAACTGGGTTTCGGCGTCTTCCAGATCGAGCCGCAGGAGACGGCGGCCGCGGTCCGCTCCGCCCTGGAGGTGGGATACCGCCACATCGACACCGCGCAGATGTACGGCAACGAAAAAGAAGTGGGCCAAGGCATTCGCGATGCGGGCCTGGACCGCAGCGAGGTGTTCGTCACGAGCAAACTCAACAACGGCTATCACCGACCCGACGACGCACGCCGCGCCTTCGACGAAACGCTGTTGGCACTGGGCTCGGACTACGTCGATCTGTTCCTCATCCACTGGCCGCTGCCGATGCTGTACGACGGTGATTTCCTGGCCACCTGGACCACGCTCGAAGAGTTCGCCCGGGACGGGCGCGCCCGTAGCATCGGTGTGTCGAACTTCCAGCCGAATCATCTGGACCAGTTGGCCGCCGGATCGCAGACCGTACCCGCGGTGAACCAGATCGAGGTGCACCCCTACTTCACCAACGACCAGGTCCGCGCCTACGACCTGGAGCACGAGATCGCCACTGAGGCCTGGTCACCGATTGCTCAGGGCAAGGTCCTCGACGATCAGGCGATCGTCGGAGTCGCTCGCGCAGTTGGCAAATCGCCCGCGCAGGTGGTGTTGCGCTGGCACATCCAGCGCGGCGACATCGTATTCCCGAAGTCGGTCAACATCGACCGGATGAAGTCGAACTTCGACATCTTCGACTTCGAACTGAGCGGTGACGACATGACCGTGATCAGCGGGCTGGATCGCGGCGAGGACGGCCGCACCGGGGCGCACCCCGACGAGTTCGACTACATCCCGGACTGAGCGGTTCCCGGACGCCTCAGCTCTGCGGGCCCACCGAGGGCGGCCAGTGCGTGCCCGGCGAGGCGTCGCCGGGTTCGGCGTGCTCACCCCGCGACAAGGGCACCCACTGCTCGCTCGGCGCAGGTTGCTTCGACGACGGGAAGTCGCGCAGTTTGCCCGACGGCTTGGCGTCCCACTGGGCGAAGGTCAACGGCGTCTGCAGCCAGGCGTGCAGCAGGTTGTACACCGCCTCCAGGGAGTCCATGTGGGTTCGCTCCCAGCCGTGGCTGCCGTCCAGGCCGAAGCCGACGAGCGCGGCCCGGGTGCCGGCTCCCGCCTCGATCGCCGCGGCGGCGTCTGATCGGTAGTAGCGGAACACGTCTCGCGCGTACGGTATCTCGCAGCTCTCGGCGAGCCGGCACAGTTTGCGGGTCAGGTGATAGTCGAACGGTCCGTGCATGTCGGCCATCGGGATCGTCACGCCGTCCTCGAGGGAATGCTGGCCGGGCGCGCACACCGCGTTGTCGACGGACACCAGTTCGGCGGCGTCGGCGGGCAGGCCGTGACTGGCGCCGTGGCCGACCTCCTCGGTGATGGTGACCATGATGGTGGTGCGGTGCGGCAGCACCACCTCGTTCTCAGCGAAGTTCTTGGCCAGCGCGAGCGCGACTGCGACGCCCGCCTTCCCGTCGAGGTGACGGGACACGATGAAGCCGTCGGCGGTGAGTTCGGGACTGGTGATCATGGCGACGAAATCGCCGACGTGCAGGCCGAGCCGGACCAGGTCTTCGCGCGAGGACACCTTGCGATCCACGCGGACCTCGACGTGCTCCCAGTCGGTCGGCTGGGTGTCGATCTCGTCGCCGAACGCGTGCCCGCTGGCTTTCAACGGCAGCACCGTGCCGGTGATGAACTCGTCGGGATCGTCGATGAAGATGCGGACCCGGGCACCGGCGGCGAACCGCGCGGAGAACGTGCCGACCGGGACCAGCTCCAGGCGACCGTTGTCCTTGAGCCTGCGGACCATGCAGCCGATGGTGTCGGCGTGCACCACCAACGCCCGGTCGGTGGTCTTGGACTTCCCGGCCAGTTCCGCGGTGAGCGCTCCGCGCCGCGTCAGGGAGAAGGGCACCCCGAATTCGTCGAGGATGCCGCCGATCAGTTGCATCACCGCGTCGGTACGTCCCGACGGGCTCGGTGTCTGCAGCAGCGCGAGCAGCGTGTCGATCATCCACGCGCGATCGGCTTCGGCCATGGCCGCCTTGTGGACCACGCCGCCTCCTTCCAGATTGTTTGGACTCGTGTTCAACCTAGCGGTGTTTCGCATCGGCCGATTGCCGAGGGCGGGCACCGCGACTCGGCGCGGCGTGCCGCGCTACGTCTGTGCGCGGGTTGGTGGCCGCGGCTCCACCAGAAAGTCCACGACGATGGCGGCCATGTCTTCAATTGCGTTGCGCGCCATGACTTCGAAGCCGTGAGTGCTCAGCGTGGGCAGGCACAGCAGCCCGGCGCGCGGAGTCAGGCCGTAGGCCTTGGCGTGGGAGGCGTCGGACTCGAACGCCCCGAGCGCGGCCGCCTGGGGCGTCAATCCGTGGTCGGCGGCGATCGCCATCAGCCGGTCGGCGACGTCCTTGTCGTAGACGCACAGCGCGTCGCTGTAGCCGACAATCGGGCCGCCGGTGACGCTGGTCCCGTATTCCGCTTCGGTGGGTCCGACCTCCAGCGCGAGGGTGAGCGTGCCAGGCAGTGTGGCGCTGGCGTAGGACCCGCCCACGCCGCCGATCTCCTCGTTGGTGGTGAATACCAGATAGACGTCCGCAGCGGGCCGTTGCCCGTCGGAGTCGAGTCGGCGCGCGGCGAGCAGGAGCGCGGTCACCGCCGCGCGGTCGTCGAGGAAATAGGAGCCGAGGTAATCGCCGACGTCGACCAGGGTTCGCTTGCTGCGGTCGACGCAGATCCGGGTGCCGGGGTGTACGCCGGCGTCGGCGAGTTCGGCCGGACTTCGGCCGGTGAAGACATAAACGTGCTGCCAGTCCAGCGCCCGGTCGCCCTGATCGGGTTTGGTCTCCCAGATTCGCCGGCTTTCCTTGGTGGTGTGCTCGGAACCGAGGGTGAGCACCGCGGTGAACGTCTCGTTGTCGCCGAGCACCGCGACCGGACCGAGCCCGAAGTTGCCCGGATACATCGTCCCTAACTGCGTCAGGTGCAGGGAGCCGTCGGGTTCGACGCGCTTGACCAGCATGGAGAGTTCGTCCATGTGGGCCATCACCTTCGTGGCGGGTGCCCCGCCTCCGGCGAGGTAGCCGACCAGGTTGCCGGCGTCGTCGGTCCACATGTCGTCGACGTGGGGTTGCAGCTCACGGGCACAGATCGTCCGTACTGCTTCTTCCTGACCGCACGGCCCGTACGCCCACAGGAGTTCCTGCAGCAGTTCGGCGGTCGAGTCGGGCACCTACGTCCCCTTGCGTTCGCGCCATTCCCGTTCGAACGGCAACCGCCACGCGTTGGGTGCGATCAACTGGTGAATGGCGTTTGGTCCCCACGTGCCGGCCTGGTACATCTTTGCCGGCGGTGGGTCGTCGAGCAGATCCTGCGAACGCTCCCACAACGATTCGATGCCTTCGGCGGTGGTGAACAAGGTGTGATCGCCGCGCATCGCGTCGAGGATCAGCCGCTCGTAGGCCTCCAGCACGTCCACCACGGTGTCCACCTCCTGGGAGGAGAATTGCATGGACAGCTTGTCCAGCTTCATCCCCGGCCCGGGCCGCTTGCCGTAGAAGGACAGCGAGACCTTGGAGTTGTCGGCCAGATCGAAGGTCAGGTGATCGGGACCCTGGGTTCCCACGCCCGAGCCGGGCGGGAACATGGTGCGGGGAGCTTCTTTGAAGGCGATCGAGATGATGCGGATGCCTTCGGCCAGCTTCTTGCCGGTCCGCAAATAGATCGGCACCCCGGCCCAGCGCCAGTTGTCGATGCCGACCTTGAGGGCGATGAACGTCTCGGTGTCGGAGTCCTTGGCCACCCCCTTCTCTTTGCGGTAACCCGCGTACTGCCCGCGGACCACGTTGGACGTCTTGACCGGCAGCATCGACCGGAACACCTTGTTCTTCTCTTCGCTGATCGCGTACGGTTCCAGCGCCGTCGGCGGTTCCATCACCACGAACGCCATCACCTGGAACAGGTGGGTGACGACCATGTCCTTGTAGGCGCCGGTGTTCTCGTAGAAATTCGCGCGCTCATCCAACCCGAGGGTTTCGGGGATGTCGATCTGGATGTGGTCGATGAAGTTGCGGTTCCAGATCGGCTCGAACAGGCCGTTGGCGAAGCGGAACGCCAGAATGTTCTGTGCGGCCTCCTTGCCCAGGAAGTGGTCGATCCGGAAGATCTGCGATTCCTCGAACGTCTCGTGCACGAAGTCGTTGAGGGCTACGGCGCTGGCCAGGTCGGTGCCGAACGGTTTTTCCATCACCACCCGGGACCGGTCGACGAGATCGGCTTCCCGCAGCGTCGAGATAACGTCGCGCGCCGCCTTCGGCGGGACCGACAGATAGTGCAACCGGCGCACGCCTGCACCCAGGTTCTGTTCGGCACGCGCTACTGCGTCGGCGAGCGCCTCGGCGCCCGCACCCTGCGGCACATACGTGACGATGCGGGCGAAGTCCTCCCACTGTTCGGTGTTGAGTTTGTGGGTACCGAACGAGTCGATCGCGTCCTTGGCGATCTTGCGAAACTCGTCGTCGGTGAGGTCCTCCATGGACGTGGCGACGATCTGGATGTCCGGTGCGAGGTCGGACTGGTCCAGGTAGGCCAGGCCGGGCAACAGCTTGCGCTTGGCCAGATCCCCTGTAGCGCCGAACAACACGATGACATGCGGGTCCAGCGGGTCGGATTCGTGGCGGTGTGGGCGTGCGTCGGCCGCCGGATAGGAGATCGTCTGCGGTTTCTTGGTGGACACCATGGCGATACTTCCATCGCCGCGCTGGCTGCGCAGCAAGCAGGTCAAAAATGGTCCCGCGCGGCGTCGATCGCCCGCAGGATGCGCTGTTCGCTCACCGGGCGGGGCGTGCCGAGTTGCTGGGCCCACAGGCTCACCCGGAGTTCCTCGATCTGGTAGGCGATGTCGCGGACGTCGGCCGCCGCGGCGCGCTCCGGCGGCAGCGTGTGCAGCAGGTCGTCATAGGCGTCTTGCACGGTATGCACCCGTCGCATCCGCTCCTGGTCGGCCTGCACGGCGTGTGGCAACCGGTCGAGACGACGGCTCACCGCGGTCAGGTAGCGAGTCAGGGCACCAAGACGCGAGCGCCCGGTTGCGGTGACGAATCCGGGCGGCAGCAATCGGTCGAGCTGGGCTCGCACGTCGGTGATGGCCGCGGCCTGGGTTGCCGGTGGTTCAGCGGGCAGCGCGAGTTCGACCTGTCGCGCCGCGGACAGGACCGTCTCCACCTCCCGGACGACATCGAGGGTGGCCGTGGCGAGAGTCTGGGAAAGCCGGTCACGCAGTGCCGCGAACGCGGTGCGCGTCCACACCGGCTGGGTGGCCAGTGCGTCGGTGGCGGCGTCGGCGCAGTCGTCGAGCAGTGCGCTCAGCGAACCGTCGGGATTGCTGCCCAGGGTCAGCCGAGTACGTGGATTCAGTTGTCGTTCAACAGTTTTCGCTGGCGATGGGATGCTCAGCCGCAACAGTCGACGTACTCCGGGGCCCAGTGCGGCGCGTTGTTCGACGGCGGTCGGGAAGACGCGTAGCTCGACCGTCGTGCCGGCGTCGACGAACGCAGGAAAGCCTCGCACGGTCCGGCCGCTCACCGCCCGTTCGACGACGGACGGCAATTCGTCGAGGTCGTCGGGCCAGGTACGCAACGCGGTCCGTTCCAACTCGCCTGCGACGGCCCGGGCGACAGCCTGTCGCGCCGGGGCCGCCAACTTGTCCTGCAGCGCCTGGAGGTCCTTGCCGCGGGCCACCTCGGAACCGTCTGCGGACTCGACGGCGAACGTCACCCGCAGGTGCGACGGCAGCGAGCCCACATCGAAGGCATCCACAGGTACCACCACCCCGGTGCGACGACGAAGTTCGCGCTGCAACGCCGGCAGCAGCGGCTCGGTGCCGGCCTCGATACCGGCCAGCACCGCCCGCGCGGTGTCGGGTACCGGGACGAAGTTGCGCCGCAGGTCTTTCGGCAGCGAACGGATCAGTGCGGTGACGAGCTCTTCGCGCAGGGCCGGCACCTGCCAGGCGAACTCGTCGCCACCCAGGCGGGCCAGCACGTCGATCGGCACGTGCACGGTGACACCGTCATCGGCGGCGCCGGGCTCGAACCGGTAGGTCAGCGGCAGCGTCGCATCGCCGGTCCGCCAGGTGCCGGGCCGATCGGCGTCGGCATCGGTCTTGTCGGCGTGCAGCAATTCGTCGCGGGTGAAGGTCAGCAGCTCCGGGGTGCGGTGGCGCTGCTTTTTCCACCACCCGTCGAAATGCCGCGCCGAGACGACGTCGGCGGGAATGCGAGCGTCATACAGCGCGTAGATGTCGTCGTCGCCGACCAGCAGGTCGCGACGGCGTGCGCGCTCCTCGAGCTCCGCCAGCTCAGCCCGCAGCCGGGCGTTGTTGGCGAAGAAGTGATGGCGGGTCTGCCAGTCCCCCTCTACCAGCGCGTGACGGATGAACATTTCGCGTGCCACCGCCGGTTCGACCCGCGCATAGCCGACTCGACGGCGAGCGACGAGCGGCAGCCCATACAGCGTCACCCGCTCGAAGGCCAGCACCTCTCCGCGCTGGGCGTCCCAATGCGGTTCGCTGTAGGTGCGCTGCACCAGATCGCCCGCGACCCGCTCGACCATCTCGGGCTGGATCCGCGCGGCGGTCCGCCCGTACAGGCGGCTGGTCTCGACCAGCTCGGCCACCACCACCCAACGCGGCGGCCGTTTGGCAAGCATCGAACCGGGGGCGAGGACGAACCGGGCGTTGCGCGCGCCCAGATATTCGCGTGCGTCCTCCCGGCGCATCCCCACATGGGACAGCAGACCGGCGAGCAGGGCCGCGTGGATCTGTGCCGACTCCGCCGGCTCGTCGGATTCGGTGATGCCCAGGTCGCGGGCGATGCTGCGCAGCTGCCCGGTCAGATCCTGCCACTCCCGGATCCGCAGGTAGTGCAGGAAATCCTCGCGGCACATGCGTCGGAAAGCATTGCCGGACAGTGTTTTTCGTTGGGCACGCAGATGGTTCCAGAGGTTCAGGTAGGCCATGAAGTCCGAGTGTTCGTCGGCGAACCGGGCGTGCTTCTGACGGGCGGCCTCCGCGCGGTCCGCGGGTCGCTCCCGTGGGTCGGGAATGGTCAGTGCCGCAGCCAGCACCAGCACCTCCCGCACGCACCCCTCGGTCTGAGCCTGCAGAATCATCCGGCCCAGCCGCGGATCGACGGGCAACCGTGCCAGGCGCCGGCCCAGTTCGGTGATCGCACCCTGCTGATCGAACGCGCCGAGTTCCTGCAGCAACTGCACGCCGTCGCGGACACTGCGCCGGTCCGGCGGGTCCAGAAAGGGGAAGTTCTCCACGTCCCCGAGTTGCAGCGCCGCCATCTGCAGGATCACCGCGGCAAGGTTGGTCCGCAGGATCTCCGGTTCGGTGTAGCGGGGGCGGGCCTGGAAATCCTGCTCGGAGTAGAGGCGGATACACACCCCGGGCGCCACCCGGCCGCACCGGCCGGCGCGTTGCGCCGCCGAAGCCTGCGAGATCGGCTCGATCGGTAGCCGCTGTACCTTCAGCCGGCGGCTGTAGCGCGAGATGCGGGCGTTGCCAGGGTCCACGACGTAGCGGATCCCCGGGACGGTCAACGAGGTCTCGGCGACATTGGTGGCCAACACCACCCGCCGACCGGTGTGGGGTGCGAACACCTTGTGCTGTTCGGCGGTGGGCAGCCGTGCGTACAGCGGCAGCACCTCGGTATGACGCAGTCCACCCAAAGCCTCTGCGGTGTCGCGGATTTCGCGCTCACCGGAGAGGAACACCAGCACATCCCCCGGTGGCTCGGTCGCAAGTTCGTCGATCGCATCGAGGATCGCCTCGACCTCGTCGCGGGTCTCGGTCCGCACGATCTCCTGGTCAGGATCATCCGGATCAGCGGCATCTTCGGCGGGCGCTGCGGCGATCTCCAACGGGCGGTAGCGGATCTGCACCGGATAGGTCCGCCCGGACACCTCGACAATCGGCGCAGCGCCACGGGCATCGCCGGCCACGCTGAAATGCGCGGCGAAGCGCTGCGGTTCGATGGTCGCCGAGGTGACGATCACTTTCAGATCAGGCCGGCGCGGCAGCAGCTCACGCAGGTATCCCAGCAGGAAGTCGATGTTGAGGCTGCGCTCGTGGGCTTCGTCGAGGATCAGGGTGTCGTAGCGCAGTAGGCGCCGGTCGCGCTGGATCTCCGCCAGCAGGATGCCGTCGGTCATCACCTTCACCAGAGTGCGGTCGCTGACCTGATCGGTGAACCGGACGGTATAGCCGACCACATCGCCGAGCGGGCTGTGCAGTTCATCGGCGATGCGCTGTGCGACAGTGCGCGCGGCCAACCGTCGGGGCTGGGTGTGTCCGACCGTGCCGCGGACGCCGCGGCCGAGTTCCAGGCAGATCTTGGGTAGCTGAGTGGTCTTGCCGGAGCCGGTCTCGCCGGCGACGACCACCACCTGGTGCTGCCGAATCGCCTCGGAGATTTCCTGGCGCCGGTCACTGACCGGCAGGTCGGGATAGGTGATCGCGGGGACCGCATCCCGACGGGCCGCCACCAGCGCTTCCGCCGCGACCACCTGACTGGCCAGCGCTCGCAGCGCTGCGGGGTTCGCGCCGCGCGAGTTCCGTAACCGTCTGCCCAGGCGCGCCGCGTCGCGGATGGTCAACTCGTCGATTCGGCGGCGTAACTCCGCGGACGTCGGGTCGGCCACTCCGCAGAGGATAGGCCGTCCGGCTCCCCTAGCCCTCCGGCAGCACCGGCCGGCACATATTCATGCCCGGATCCCACCACTCCCCGCTGGCGCACGCGAGCGGCTGCGGTCCCACGCCCAAAGGCCGACACACATTGGCCGTGGGGTCCCACCACTCGCCGTCCGCGCAGGCCAGGGGCTGTGGTCCCACGCCCAGGGGTCGGCACACCTTGCCGGTGGGATCGAACCATTCACCGTCGGCGCACTGCGCCGAGCTGACCGCCGGTGACACGACAGTTACCACCGCCCACGGCGCTGCCACCATGGCGGCGACGGCGACCAGACGACCGAGATTTGTCCACATTGCGCACCTCACATCGCGCTGTTCAGGGTGAATGACGGGATTTTTCCCGTCGCTGCCGAATTCCAAACTCTGCAGCCGCCGACAACTCCTGCGTCGGCGGTATGCCAGGATCGTGGCATGACTGCACGCAGCCTCGCCCGCATCCTCGGTGTCTTCGTCATGGCGACGTGGGCGTTGCTGAGCGTGCCGATCGCCGACCCGACCGCCACCGCCGACCCTTGCGCCGACGTCTCGATCGTCTTCGCCCGCGGAACGCACCAGGAGCCCGGCCTGGGCAACATCGGACAGGCCTTCACCGACTCGCTGACCACGCAGATCGCGGGACGTTCGGTCGAGGTCTACCCGGTGAACTACCCGGCCAATGACGACTACCACACCAGCGCACCGGCCGGCGCCGACGACGCGAGCGCCCACATCCAGGGCACCGTCGACAGCTGCCCGAATACCAAAATCGTGCTGGGTGGTTACTCCCAGGGCGCCACCGTGATCAATCTGGCCAGCAACCAACTGCCGCCCGCGGCGGCGAATCGGGTGGCGGCGATCGCCTACTTCGGCGAGCCGTCCAGCGGATTCTCGTCGGCGTTGTGGGGCGGCCCGTTGCCCACCCTCAACCCCGCCTACAGCGGCAAGTTGATCAGCCTGTGCGCCGCCGACGATCCGATCTGCACCGGGGGCGGCAACATCATCGCCCATGTCTCCTACATCGAGAACGGCATGACCAACCAGGCCGCCACGTTCGCCGCCAACCGGGTGAAGTAACCGGTCCTCAGTGCGCCAGCAGGCGCCGCTTCTGGTCGGTGAATTCGTCGTCGGTCAGAATTCCCGCGTCACGCAGCGACGCCAGCTCGCGCAGCTCGGCGGCGATGCTGGTGATCGGGCCGCCCGCCGGCACCGGCGCCGCGGTCCCCTCCGTCGCGTCCTGGGCTGACACCGCCCCGACCCGCTTGGTCACGCCGCCGACCCGCTCCCGGACGCGCGTTCCCGTCCCGCCCCCGGATCCGGTGGTGGCGGCCATCGCTCGCCCGGCCATCCCGGCCAGGGCCATCTGGCTGAACAAACTTCCGGCGCCGCCGGCCGCCCCCTCGGCCGCCGCGGCGGTCGCCGGTATCGACAGCGTGGCCAGGCGGATTGCCGGCGCGGCCGTGGTCCAGCCCGCCGGCACCGTCAACGCTCCGACCGTCGATGCCTCGCCGATCCCCGCCGCGATGGTCGAACCTGCGACGGGCGGCAGCGGCACCGGGCCCGAGTAGCTCGGTATCCGCGCCGCGCTGCTGACCACGTCGTCGGTGTGCAAACCGACGTAGTAGCCGTCGATGTCGTACGGCAACGCAGCGCCCCCCAGGATTCCGTCCAGGGTCAGACCCGACAGACCGATTTCGGGGTCCACGAAGATGCCACTGAGATCACCGAGGAGGTCGAGCACATCGAGCAGCGACGTCGGGTCGGCGGCCGCGGCGGGACTGGCCAGGCCGGTCAACGCATTGGGCACGGCGGAGAATGCCTGGGCCGCGTTGGACACCGTGTTCTGCACGTTGCCGGCCGAGATTCCGCCGGCCTGGGTGACCGCGGCGGCCTGGGCCGGTAACCCGCCGGGACTGGTGCTGGACTCCGGCCCGCTGAAGGGCTCCAGCATGGTCGCTGCCGCGGCGGCTGCCGCATACCCGAGCATGGCGCCGGTGTCCTGCGCCCACATCTCGGCGTACGCGATTTCGGTGGCGGCGATGGCGGGCAGGTTCTGTCCGAAGAAGTTGGTCGCGATCAGCGACGTCAGCTGGGTGCGGTTGGCGGTGACCACCGGTGGTGGCACCGTCTCGGCAAATGCCGTTTCGTAGGCGACGGCTGCTGCCGTGGCCTGGTTGGCCGTTTGCTCCGCCTGCCGCGCGGTGACCTGTAGCCAGGCCAGGTAGGGGGCGGCCGCGGCCGTCATCGACGCCGACGCCTGCCCCACCCAGGGTCCGGCAGTCAGGCTGGTGAGCACCGACTGGTAGGCGCTCGCCGTCGACTGCAGACCGGCCGCCAAATCGTCCCAGGCCGCGGCGGCTCCCAGCAGCGATCCCGAACCTGGACCGGCGTACATCAGCGCGGAGTTGATCTCCGGCGGCAGCAAGGCGAAATACATGGCGTCCTCCCGGTCGGTGCCGTCGGGTGCCCGCTGAGTGCTTGAGCCGGCGCAAGAATGCAACCACTCAGCGTGTTGTCCGAACACCCAGCAGGTCGCCTGTTGGTCGCACAGGCTTCACCAATAAACCACACAATTGTCCGCCAGCTACTATTGCCAGCGGAAAGTGTTTATTCTCACCTGGGCCGCTGCTCAGGGCCCCTCAGCTATCTGTCGAACTCGAGATGGTGCCGAATCTCCTCGGCCGCGGCCTCCAGATTCCGGTTGACCAGTCCCCGGCCCAGCCACTCGCTGATCCGGGCCACGCCCAATCCGGTGGCGGAGAAGGTCAGGGTCAGAGTCAAGCGGCTCCCGTCGTCTTCCGGCTCGACCAGCGCTGCGAAGGTATGCCGCGTCCCCTGCACCGATCGCCACTTGAGCAGACTGCCCTGGGGCGGGGTGATGAGCACCCGCCCGCCGAGCTGGATGGTGCCGCCGTCCATGAAGACGTCCCACAGTTCGCCGTCGTCGCGCGACTTGATGAAGCTGCAACGGCTGAACGTAGACACTTCCGGGAACAGGCGGCGCGGGTCGGTGACGAAAGCTCCGCTTTCCTCCAGCGGGCACCGGACATGGCGGGCAACCGTGATCGTCTGCGTCATGTCAGCGGACTAACGGCACGATGGTCTTGCTGGCCAATTTGGACAGACCCACCTGCATGACGCTGGTGACGTAGTCGTAGGCGCGGTCCCAATCCGGCTCCTCCCCGAACCGCTTGCGAAGGTCGATCGGGTCCAGCGCCTGCATCCGGATTTTTGCCGGCAGCGGGAAGTGCGGCAGCGGCAGCGGCGACAAACCCCATGGGATGCTCAGCGTCAGTGGCAAGCTCTTCACGCGGGCCAACTTGTCCAGCCGCAGCAGCTGAGCGGTGCGGCGTCCGTCATTGAGTACGAACAACGTGTCGTGGCCGCCCGTCGCGATCACCGGCACGATTTTGACGTTGCACTTGTGCGCCAACCGCAGGAAGCCCTTGCGTCCGGAAAAGACGATCTTGTTGCGATCACGCCAGGGGCGCAGCGCCTCGACGTCGCCGCCGGGATAGACCAGCGCGGAGCCGCCGCTGGTGAAGACCTGCTCGGCGAAAGAGTTGGCCGCCGGAACCACGCCGAGCTTGCGGGTCAGTCCCCCGATGCCGGGGGCGCCGGCGACCGTGTCGTGCGCCAGCGCATAGAGCGGGCGGCCCTCGATGGTGAAGTAGGTGTTGTAGGCGAGCAGGAAGACGAAGGTGTCCGGCGTCGCGCCGCCGCCGCTGTGATTGCCGACGAACAACACCGGCTCGTCGGGGACCTTGTCGAAGCCATGCACCTCGGCGCGGAACCACACCGTCGCGGCCAGCCACAGCGGCGGTAGCACGGCACGGATGAACTCCGGGTCGCGGTGGCGGAGTTCCTCGGGAAGGCGTGGCCGGCTCATCTCGATGAGATTAACCGCGGCGACGGATTCCACGCCCGGTGGTCACCAGTTCCCGGTGCGATGTTCGCACGTCGACGTGGAATGCTGGAAGCGACGCGTGGCATGGCCGCCCTGTGGCCACCCCGCCATGTGATGACATGCGTACGGGACGGCGGATTCCGGAAGGTGGGCAGGTGCGTTTGCGTCGTTTAGCTGACCGAACTATCATCTGGACACATGTCCAGTTTGCTGTCGTGCCGGCCGCGGGTTCGTTGACTGCAATGGGACTGGTGCCCTTCCGTGGCTGGTCGTTGACGGTGAAGGGTTGAGTATGCGAATTGCTCTATTGTCCTACCGCAGTAAGGATCACTGCGGCGGACAAGGCGTCTATGTGCGGCACCTCAGCCGCGGCCTGGTAGACCTCGGCCATCAGGTCGAGGTGTTCTCCGGCCAGCCCTATCCGGAACTGCTGGATCCCCGGGTGCGGTTGACCAAGGTGCCGAGCCTGGATCTGTATCGCGAACCCGATCCGTTCCGGGTGCCGCGGCCCAGCGAGATTCGCGACTCGATCGACCTGCTAGAACTGGCCACCATGTGGACCGCGGGCTTCCCCGAACCCCGGACGTTCACGCTGCGGGTGGCCCGGTTACTGGCCGAGCGGGCCGGCGAATTCGACGTCGTCCACGACAATCAGAGCCTGGGCACCGGTCTGCTCACCATCGCCGAGACGGGGATGCCGGTGGTGGCGACCGTGCACCATCCCATCACCCGCGATCGGGTACTGGATCTCAACGCCGCCAAATGGTGGCGAAAACCGTTGGTGCACAGGTGGTATGGCTTCTCAAGCATGCAGAAGCAGGTAGCGGCCCAGATCCCGGACCTGCTGACCGTGTCGTCGTCGTCGGCGCAGGACATCGTCACCGATTTCGGTGTCTCCCCGGATCAACTGCACGTGGTGCCGCTGGGTGTGAATACCGACCTGTTCAAACCGGTTTCGCTACCACGCCAACCTGGCCGGGTGATGGCGATCGCAAGTGCTGACACCCCGCTGAAAGGTGTCAGCACGCTGCTGCACGCGGTCGCGAAGTTGCGGACGAGTCGCGACCTCGAGTTGCGGCTGGTCGCCAAGGTGGAAACCAACGGCCCGACCCACAAACTGATCGCCGAGTTGGGGATCTCCGATATCGTCCACATCGCCAGTGGGCTGTCCGACGCCGACCTCGCGGCGTTGTTCGCCTCGGCTGAGGTGGCGTGTATTCCCTCGCTCTACGAAGGGTTTTCGCTGCCAGCCGTGGAAGCGATGGCAAGCGGCACTCCGATCGTGGCCAGCCGGGTCGGGGCGTTGCCTGAGGTGCTCGGGACCGACGGCGCGTGCGCGGAGTTGGTGGCTCCGGCCGACGTCGATGCGCTGACTCACGCACTGGGTAGGCTGCTCGATTCACCGGAGCGGCGCCGCGAACTCGGACGAGCGGGACGGGCGCGCGCGGTCAGCGTGTTCAGCTGGGAGGCGGTCGCCGCCCAGACCGTGCGGATCTACGAGCGGGCGATCGCGCGCTCAGCGGTCGCCGGAGGCAGCCCGCAATGCTGACGGTGGATTTCGACCGCCTGGGCATCGGGCCCGCGACGAAGGTCATCGACGTGGGTTGCGGTGCCGGACGGCACGCGTTCGAGGCGTACCGGCGGGGCGCTGACGTGGTGGCCTTCGACCAGAACGAAAACGACCTCCGCGATGTGGACACCATCCTGCGTGCGATGGAGGCGAACGGCGAAGTGCCCGAAGGCGCCTCAGCCAAGGTGGTGCGCGGCGACGCGCTGCACCTGCCGTACGCCGACGGCACGTTCGACTGCGTCATCGCCTCAGAGATCCTGGAACACATTCCCGAGGACGACGGTGCGATCTCCGAACTGGTCCGGGTGCTCAAAGTCGGCGGCACGTTGGCGGTCAGCGTGCCGCGGTGGCTCCCCGAGCAGGTCTGCTGGTGGTTGTCGACGGAATACCACAGCAACGAAGGCGGCCATATTCGGATCTACCGGGCAAGTGCGCTGCGCGACAAGATCATTGGCCGCGGACTGAAGTTGACACATGCACACCACGCGCACGCCTTACACGCGCCGTTCTGGTGGCTCAAATGTGCAGTCGGCGTCTCGAATACCGATCACCCCGCGGTGTCGGCGTACCACAAACTGCTGGTGTGGGACTTGATGCAACGGCCCAAGGTCACCCAGCTGGCCGAAACGGTGCTCAACCCGCTGGTCGGCAAGAGTGTCGCCATGTATTTCAGCAAGCCGCCGGAAGCGGAAAGCGAAGCAGCGCCGAGGTATTCAATTGCGTCGGGATAATCCGCCGGCCGTCGCCGGAATCCTCACCGCCGAGCAGTGCCTGCAGACGGCTGCCTCGATCGCGGCCGCGCAGGAACCCTCAGGCGCCATCCCGTGGTTCGCCGGCGGCCACACCGATCCGTGGGACCACGTGGAGAACGCTATGGCGCTCACCGTGGCCGGACTGCTGGAACCGGCCCGCGCGGCGTTCGACTGGTGTGGTCGCATGCAGCGCCCGGACGGGTCGTGGCCTATTCAGATTCGATCGGGTCACATCGAAGATGCCAACAGCGACAGCAATTTCTGTGCCTATGTCGCCACGGGTGTCTGGCACCACGTGCTGGTCACCGGCGACGAGAAGTTCGCCGCGACGATGTGGCCGGTCGTGCGGAAAGCGATTGACTTCGTCATCGACCTTCAAATCGGGTACGGCGAAATCTGTTGGGCCCGAAGTGAAAACGGTCCCATCCCGGAAGCTCTGCTGACCGGTTGCGCAAGTATCTACCACAGCATCCGCTGCGCGCTGGCACTTGCGGGTTTCATCGGCGACCCGCAACCGGAATGGGAACTCGCGGTCGGCCGGCTGGGACACGCGATCACCGCGCATCCCGAGGCGTTCACTGAGAAAGACCGCTACTCGATGGACTGGTACTACCCCATCCTCGGCGGTGCGTTGCGGGGTCCGGCAGCCGCCCTTCGAATCAGACAACGCTGGGACGACTTCGTGGTGGGGGGCCTGGGAATCCGCTGCGTGCTGGACCGCCCGTGGGTCACCGGCGCCGAGACGTGCGAACTGGTCATGGCCCTGGATGCCATCGGCCACCGGTCGGCGGCGCACCGCCAATTCGGCGCGATGCAACACCTGCGCGAAGCAGACGGCTCCTACTGGACCGGCCTGGTTTTCGCCGACGGCAAGCGGTGGCCCGAGGAGCGGACCACCTGGACGGGTGCGGCGATGATCCTTGCCGCCGATGCGCTTTCCGACACCACACCGGGCAGCGGGATCTTCCGCGGCGATGCCCTGCCGATGGGTTTGCAGACCGATTTCGACTGCGAGTGCGTCGCGACCGGACGGTAGTCAGACCTGCTCGCCGGCTCGACCGCCGATCCGCTCGAGCACCCGCAGCGAGCCCAGCGCACTGATCTCCTTGAACTGGCCGGAATCCAAAGCACGGCAATAGATCTGGTAAGGAGCGCGACCTCCGTCGTTGGGGTCGGGAAATACGTCGTGGATGACCAGGGCCCCACCGGGAGCCACCCACCTGGCCCAACCGTCGAAGTCGCGGGCCGCGGCGGCTTCGGTGTGCCCGCCGTCGATGAACAGTAACTGCACCGGGGCGCGCCACCCGCGCGCGACCACCGGGGATTTGCCGACTACGGCAACCACGTGGTCGTCGAGCCCGGCCGCGTCCAGGGTGCGGCGGAAGGTGGGCAGGGTGTCGAACAGTCCGGTGACCTCGTCGACCAGCGAGGCGTCGTGGTACTCCCAGCCGGCTTGGTGCTCTTCCGATCCGTGGTGATGGTCGATCGTGTAGAGCACGCTGTCCGTCTGTAGGGCCGCTGCGCCCAGCAGCAGCGCGGACTTGCCGCAGTAGGTGCCGATCTCCACGCCCACACCGCCGTCGAGGTAACGCAGAGCGGCGTCGTACAGGGCGCGGCCCTCGTCGGCGGGCATGAAGCCCGGCACCTGGTCGGCAAGGGCGAACAACCGCTGGCGTGCGTCGTCATCACTCATCAGCTGAACCTATCGGTCGCCGGCCGAGTGCTGACGTCGTGGTCGCTTGCTGGCGTGCCGCTATCGGCGCATCGCCTGGACAGCAGTCCGGCGATCAGCCGTGCGGGGCCTCGGAGATCTTGCTGTCCGGCTTGCCCAGCGTCTGGCACCAGGCCTGCGCCGCGGTGCGGGTGGCGGTGATCTCGATGGAGGCCGGCTCGGTGCCGTTCTTGTCCTTCAGCATCTTGCTGACCTCTTCGCTCTGCTTCTTCTCGTCCTGGGAGACGAAGTCCTTGCACTTGGTGTCGCCACCGGTGTTGATCACTTGCGAGGGCGAACAACCGCTGAACATAAGCGCGGCGATGACGAACACAGCAGGTGCGAAGCGCTTCATCTCTGGCCTCTCCGGAGTCGGGGTCGTAGCTACCTATTACACCGGCGCATCCATTTCCAAACGCCGCCCGGTGGTCGCGTCCGCGCGGCAGCGGCCGCGCCGGGCGCTACTTCTCCAGCGTGAACTGGTTGACGTCGATGTAGCCGGTGCGGAAGTTGTCGGCGCAGCCGGTCAGGTACTTCATGTACCGGTCGTAGACCTCTTGGGACTGGATGGCGATTGCCTCGTCCCGGCGTGCCTGCAGTGCCTGTGCCCAGACGTCGAGAGTCTTGGCGTAGTGCTGTTGCAGGGACTGCTGGCGGGTCAGCTGGAATCCCGCCTTGGCCGAATGATCGGCCACCTTGTCGGTGGACGGCAACCGCCCGCCGGGAAATATCTCGGTCACGATGAACTTGGCGAACCGGACGATGTCCATCGTGACGGGCAGGCCGGTGCTGTCGAACTGCTCTTTGTTCAGCGCGGTGATCGTGTGCAGCAGCATCACCCCGTCGCTGGGCAGCAGTTTGTACGCGGTGCTGAAGAAGTCGTCGTAGCGGTCGTAGCCGAAATGCTCGAACGCGCCGATGGATACGATGCGGTCGATGGGCTCGGTGAATTCTTCCCAGCCCTGCAGCAACACCCGCCGGGTGCGCGGCGAATCCATCTCGTCGAATTTCTGCTGCACGTACGCGGCCTGATTCTTGGACAGCGTGAGTCCGACGACGTCGACGTCGTACTTCTCGATGGCGCGGCGCATGGTGGCACCCCAGCCGCACCCGACGTCCAGCAGCGTCATGCCGGGTTGCAGACCGAGCTTGCCCAGCGAAAGGTCGATCTTGGCGATCTGCGCTTCTTCCAGCGTCATGTCGTCGCGTTCGAAATACGCGCAGCTGTAGGTCCGCGTCGAATCGAGGAACAGCTGGAAGAACTCGTCGGACAGGTCGTAGTGTGCCTGCACGTCGTCGAAGTGGGGCGTCAATCGATCGGTCATGGAATCGGGATGCCTTTCAGGCCTGTGCATCGCTCGTGAGGCCGGCAGAGCCCACCGCCGGCTGGCAAAGTGTTCCCACTCGCCATCTGGTCAAACCGGACTCCCTGCCTCGTTTCAATCAGTCACCCTACCGCGCATCGTCGGCCACCGGACTTGACGCGCTGGCCCGACCCGTCGCGACAGCAGCCGACAAACTCTTGACTCAATCCAGATGAGCGCGAAATATGGGCGCTGTGTCCTCAGCCCAGGATTACGCCGAGCAGTTGCGGCGGGCGGATCTGCGCGTGACACGACCCCGTATCGCGGTACTCGAGGCGGTGCGTGACCGTCCGCATGCCGACACCGAAACCATTTTCGCGGCGGTGCGGCGGGGTCTGCCCGATGTTTCCCGGCAAGCGGTGTACGACGTCCTTGGTGCGCTGACCGACGCGGGTTTGGTGCGCAAGATTCAGCCGTCGGGTTTGGTGGCCCGATACGAGTCCCGCGTCGGCGACAACCACCACCACGTGGTCTGCCGGTCCTGCGGGGTGATTGCCGACATCGACTGCGCGGTGGGTCAAGCCCCGTGTCTGACACCGGCTGAGGACAAAGTCTTGGATGGTTTCGTTCTCGACGAGGCCGAAGTCATCTATTGGGGCCTGTGCCCCGACTGTTCGAGTAATTCCTGATCGCAGCCCGATTTATCTAACACGGAAGGAATGTTGTGTCATCCGATACGTCCGATAGCCGTCCACCCCACGCCAGCGACAGCGCCAGCAACAGCGAGAGCGAAAACCCGGCGATCCCCTCGCCCACGCCCAAGTCGGACGCGCCCCGCACCAATCAGGACTGGTGGCCCAACCAGATAGACGTGTCGCGGCTGCACCCGCACTCGCCGCAGGCCAACCCGCTGGGTGAGGATTTCGACTACGCCGCGGAGTTCGCCAAGCTCGACGTCGAGCAGCTCAAGGCGGACCTGATCTCGGTGATGACCACCTCGCAGGACTGGTGGCCCGCCGACTACGGCCACTACGGCGGCTTCTTCATCCGGATGAGTTGGCACGCGGCGGGCACCTACCGCATCTATGACGGCCGCGGCGGCGGCGGTCAGGGACTGCAGCGGTTCGCTCCGCTGAACAGCTGGCCCGACAATGCCAGCCTGGACAAGGCGCGCAGGCTGCTGTGGCCGGTCAAGAAGAAGCACGGCAACAAGATCTCCTGGGCCGACCTGCTGGTCTTCGCCGGCAATGTGGCGCTGGAGTCGATGGGATTCCAGACCTTCGGCTTCGGGTTCGGTCGTCCGGACGTGTGGGAGCCCGAAGAAGTGCTCTTCGGCGAAGAGGACGAATGGTTGGGAACCAACAAGCGCTACTCGGGTGAGCGCAAGCTCGCAGAGCCCTACGGCGCGACGACCATGGGTCTGATCTACGTCAACCCGGAAGGCCCGGAGGGCAAGCCGGATCCGATCGCCGCGGCGCACGACATCCGCGAAACGTTCGGCCGCATGGCGATGAACGACGAAGAGACCGCGGCACTCATCGTCGGTGGGCACAGTTTCGGCAAGACGCACGGTGCCGGCGACGCAGCGCTGGTCGGCCCCGAGCCCGAAGCCGCCCCGATCGAGCAACAGGGCTTGGGCTGGGCCAGCTCCTACGGTAGCGGCGTCGGTAAGGACGCGATCACCAGCGGCCTGGAGGTGGTCTGGACGCCCACCCCGACCAAATGGGACAACAGTTTCCTCGAGACGCTGTACGGCTTCGAGTGGGAGCTGACCAAGAGCCCGGCCGGCGCATGGCAGTTCACCGCCAAGGACGGCGCCGGCGCGGGCACCATCCCCGACCCGTTCGGCGGTCCCGGGCGCAACCCGACGATGCTGGTCACCGACGTTTCGCTGCGCGAGGACCCGATCTACCGGGAGATCACCCAACGGTGGCTGAAGAACCCAGACCAGCTGTCTGAGGCATTCGCCAAGGCGTGGTACAAGCTGCTACACCGTGACCTGGGACCGATCTCGCGCTATCTCGGTCCATGGGTCGCCGAACCGCAGCTCTGGCAGGACCCCGTCCCAGCCGTCGACCATGAACTGGTCGACGAGGATGACATCGCTGCGTTGAAGAGCAAGGTGCTCGGATCTGGACTGTCGGTCCCGCAACTGGTGAAGGCGGCCTGGTCGGCGGCGGGCAGTTACCGCAACACCGACAAGCGCGGGGGCGCCAACGGCGCACGGATCCGACTGGAACCGCAGAAGAGTTGGCAGGTCAACGAGCCGTCCGAGCTGAACGGGACATTGTCCGTCCTCGAACAGATTCAGCAGGACTTCAACTCCTCCGCCACCGGCGGCAAGAAGATTTCGTTGGCCGACCTGATCGTGCTGGCCGGCTCCGCCGCGGTGGAGAAGGCGGCCAAGGACGGCGGTTACGAGATCTCGGTGCACTTCACCCCGGGCCGCACCGACGCCACCCAGGAGGACACCGACGTGGAGTCCTTCGCGGTGCTGGAGCCGCGAGCCGACGGGTTCCGCAACTACGCACGTCCCGGTGAGAAGGTGCCGCTCGAGCAACTCCTCTTGGACCGCGCCTATCTGTTGGGGGTGACCGCACCGGAACTGACGGTGCTCATCGGCGGTCTGCGTGCGCTCGGCGCCAACCACGGCGGCAACAAGCACGGCGTGTTCACCGATAAAACGGGCGTGTTGACCAACGACTTCTTCGTGAACCTGCTCGACATGGGCACCGTGTGGAAGCCGTCGGAAGCCACCGAGAACGTCTACGAGGGGCGCGACCGGTCGACCGGGGAGCTGAAGTGGACGGCGACCGCGAACGACCTGGTGTTCGGCTCGAACTCGATATTGCGTGCGCTCGTCGAGGTCTACGCGCAGGACGACAACGAGGGCAAGTTCGTCGAGGACTTCGTCGCGGCCTGGGTCAAGGTGATGAACAACGATCGGTTCGACGTGAAGTAGCGTCCCCGTTCGGCAACGCAGTGCGGCACCCCGCGGAAAGTCCGCGGGGTGCCGTATTGCGCTCAGCGGTTCATGTCCCATTGCCCGTAGTCGGCCGCCAGGATGTCGTCCACGTCGACCTTGATTCCGCCCATCACCGGTCCATCGAGGATCCGCTGATACAGCACCGCCGCGGGCTCGCGTTGTCCGTGCGACCAGCCGATCGTCTGCCATGCCCATTTGTGGCCCGGGGTGGACGAGTTCCCGATGACGCCGTCGGCGATGGCCCATCCGCAGGTCTGGTAACTGCCGTAGATGCCGCTGCGGCCGACGCCGAGAACGGAGTTGATCCCCCGGAACCACTGCAGTGCAACGGTATTCCAGGTGTTCTGGTCGATGTCCTCGTCCACGCTGAAGAAGATCGGGGCCGACGGCGGGCCGCCCGCGGCGGCATGCAGGCTCTGCGCCGTCTTGGCGTCCGCCACGCCGCCGTCGTACCCGCGGGTGTAGTCCGAAGGCGAGTCGGGCCAGCCCGGCTTGCCGTATTGGTAGTTGCTGACGATGTGCAGGCCGGCCGCCCGCAGCGAGTCGGCGTATTGGCGGGTGATCGGTTTGGCCTCGAAGTGCGCGCCCGGCCGCTCCATGGAGACGTAGTTGACCACTCCCTCGTAGCCGGCCGCTTTGATCTCCTCCGGCGGGACCCGGCGCTCGGCGAAGTCGATCAATTGACCGCCCGCGGCCGACGCTTCGGGTATCCCTTGCGCGGCGGCCCACGTGCTCAGGCCGACGAGGACCGGTGCGGCTGCGTACTTGAAGGCGTCGCGGCGGGTGAGGTGTCTACCAGGTGATTCAGCCGACTCGTGCACCGCGCGATGGTAACAAAACGCGCCGCGCGCGCGGCCTTCATTGTCCGGTGAAATTTGGCCGCCTCTTGGCGGCGAAGGCCGACAAGCCCTCCTGCGCGTCGTGCGAACGCATCACCTCCCGGACGAAGCGTCGTTCGATCCGTCGGGCATCCGCGTCGTCGATCCATCCGCTGGCCAGGATGGAGGCTTTGGCGTTGCGCACCGCCAGCGGGCCGTTGGCGGCAATCCGGGCGGCGATCGCGCGGGCTTTGGCCAGCGACTGCCCAGTCGGCACGACGTGCCCCACCAGGCCGAAATGGTAGGCCTCGTCGGCGCTGAGCGGGTCGCCGGTCAGGATCATTTCCATCGCCTTGGTGTAGGGGATCTGGCGCTTGAGTCGGACGGTGGAACCAGCGCCCGCGATCATCCCGAATTTGGCTTCGGGCAACCCGAACACGGCGTGCCGTTCGGCGATTCGGATATCGGTCTGCTGCAACATCTCGCATCCGCCACCCAGACAGGGGCCGTTGACTGCGGCGATCAGCGGCTTGGCCAGCGATCGGCTCAGCAGCAGACCTTCGCTGATGATTGTTCCGGCCTCTTTGCGAGGCGCCGAGTCCGGATCGGACGGCTTGGCCGCGTTGACCATCCACCCGTCGGCCAAATCGCCGCCGACACAGTAGGAGTCACCGGCCCCGGTGAGGATCGCCGCCCGCACGCCGTCGTCAGCGTCGATCTCGTCCCAGGCCTGGGCCATCAAGGTGAGCATCGACGGCGTGAGGGCGTTCTTGCGCCGCGGATTGTTCATGGTCAGGATCACGACATCGCCGTCGCGTTCGTAGATCAGCTGCGGTTCGGTCATCGCGATGCCTTTCTTCCGTCGCCAGAGTTGGCCGACGGACCCGCTACACATGTGAAATCGGTTGTGGCGGTTGGATTTCGCCCGTCAGCACCCAGGCCATCCGCATCGGGTGTGCCGTTGTCGACCATCAGCCAAGTATCGTCCCCCGTCCCGGAAACACCAGTGCGTCCGGTTTGTCGACTAGTCGCGCGCCACCCGCGGGTGAGTCGCTACCATCTTGCTGTGCGCCGTCTATTTGCTCGCGAACCCTTTGCTAGGGCCTTGGCCGTTGTCGCGGTCGCGGTCGGGCTGCTGGTGGCGGGTGCCGTTCTGCCGGTCGGTACCCCGGGAGCGCCGCGATCCGCGTTTGCCGCGAATTGTTCGCAGGTGGAGGTGGTCTTCGCCCGCGGCCGACTCGAATCGCCGGGTCCCGGCGTCCTTGGCAACGCCTTCATCAACTCGCTCCGTTCCAAGATCGGAGGCCGCAGCATGGGCACCTATGCCGTCAGGTACCCGGCGGATACCGAAATCGACATCGGCGCCAACGACATGAGTCGCCATATTCAGAACACGATCAGCACTTGTCCGAACACGCGGGTGGTGCTGGGCGGCTACTCGCTGGGCGCTGCGGTCACCGACATCGTGCTCGCGGTGCCGATGAGCGCCTTCGGCTTCGACAGTCCCCTGCCGCCCGGCGCCGACGAGCACATTGCGGCGGTGGCCCTGTTCGGTAATGGCAGCCAGTGGGCCGGGCCGATCACGAACTTCAACCCGATCTACAACGACCGCACCATCGAGTTGTGCCACGGAGCGGATCCGATCTGCAACCCGGCCGACCCCAACACCTGGCAACAGAACTGGCCCGCGCACCTTGCAAGCGCGTACGTGGCGGACGGCATGGCCAACCAGGCCGCCGATTTCGTCGCCGGCAAGCTGTAGCCCGGCGGGGATGTCTGCGGCGCTACCGGCGTGCGGTGCGTCGTCGGGGCAAGGCGTCCCACCCACCGATGACTGCCCGCCGGAGACTAGTGCTCTGTTGGACTCGGCGGGCCAGGACTAGCACCGCAAGACCCGCCGCCGCCCTGCCCAGGGCCAATCGGCTGGTGCGCTTGTGCCAGGGCCGTTTCCCTCGCGTGCCGGCGCGCCGGCCGAACCGGTACCCGGTACCCAGCGCCGTCATCAGCGCGAAGCCAATCAGGAGCGCCGCCATGTTGATAGAGCGTCCACGGTTGCGATCGCGGCCTGATCTCAAACCAGGCACGCCTCGGCCACCAATTTCGTGGCGTCCAGCTAACGCAAAGCCACACGCCCGTGGGAGCTTTTAATAAAATCAGCCTGAGATAAAGATCCCGGTCGGCCGACTACGCTGGCGACCACGCTATACATAAACTCCTACTGAATTTATCCCTTGCGGATGCTATTTCATATGCGCGTGCTGCGCACTTCTATTAACATTTCGCGATTGCTGTGGTAAAACCTGGCGCGGCTGCGACAGGGAGCAGCCCAGTTCACTTTTCCGCCGCGCCGATGTCGCCAATCTGCCGCGAGCATGCGCACCGCGACAATCTTTCATGCCTGACGAGTTGTCCTGCGCGGGCCTAGTTACGACACCAAAACCGATGTAGGACAAGGTGACTGATCGAGCCGTTGCGCGGGCGTCGGCTGCGGGTTTGCGAGTGCCCCGGCAGCGGCCCGAGCAGCCCGGCACCCGCTGGGGCGCCCACTGGGGCTGCGCCCCGCGATTCTGCCATGCGAAACCGAGTATCGGCCGGACGAATCCTATGAAGTGTCTGTGACTAAAAATCAACATGAATGCTAGCTAAACGACAAGATCAGCGTCCGATTTCGAAATGGATACGTAGCTCCGGTCGGCACCAAGTCAATAGCGTGTCGTTTAACGACGCGACGACACACAGGCGTGTTTGCGTTCGATTTTTCCCAATGCCAGTTGGAGGAATTCTATGTCTTTCGTTCGCACTTATCCAGAGCACCTGACCGCTGCGGCCAGCAACCTGCAGTCGCTCGGCGCGGCATTGAACGTGGGCACCGCAGCGGCTGCGGCTCCCACCACGGGGGTGGTGCCCGCGGCCGCCGACGAGGTGTCGATCTTGACCGCAGCTCAATTCGCCACCCACGGTCAGCGATTCCAGGAGCTCAGTGCACAAGCAGCCCGGATCCAGGCGGCACTGGCTGCGACGCTGGGCACCAGCGGAAATTCCTACGCCGAGACCGAAGCGGCCAATGCCGCTGCGGCTGGCTGAGCGCGCCGAAGCACCAGGGGGTTACTGACGATGTTCGACTACGGATTGTTGCCGCCCGAGATCAACTCCGGGCGCATCTACGCAGGCCCGGGCGCGGGTTCGTTGGCCGCGGCCGCGGTGGCCTGGAGCGACTTGGCCGCCGACCTGCAGGCTGCGGCTACCGGGCATCGCTCGGTGATCGAAAGTCTGACCAGCGGCCCGTGGCTCGGGCCCGCCGCAGCGCACCTCGCGTCCGCCGTCTCGCCGTTCATCGCGTGGTTGAGCAACAGTGCTGATCAGGCGGCTGAGGCGGCAAGCCAGGCGAGCGCCGCCGTGGCCTCCTACGAGGCGGCATTCGCAGCCAGCGTCCCGCCACCATTGATCACGGCAAATCGCACCCTGGTCCAGGAGTTGATCACCTCGAACCTGCTGGGTCAGAACAGCGCCGCGATTTCGCAACTCGAAGCCCAGTACGCCGAGTTCTGGGCGCAGGATTCCCAGGCGATGTACTCCTATGCCACCAGGGCGGCCGCGGCCACGCAGTTGACCGAGTTGGCTGCGCCGGCCGAAGTCGCTGACCCGACCGGCCTCGTCGACCAGGCCATCGCGGTATTGAAAGCCGAGGGTCAAGCGGTCCAAACCCAGCTCAACGAGGTGGGCTCGTATGTGAGTCCACGTGTCGGCGACATCCTGAAGACACTGTCGGCACCGCTGAACGGCAACGGCGCCGCGATCGATCAGTGGTTGGTGGCCAATACGCCTCTCGATGACATACTCACGATTTTCAACAAGTATCTGCAGCCGTACGTCAGTTCGCTGGCTGCGATGATTCAGTCGACGCAGTCCTTCGGTCAGGTCAGCAACGGCCTGACCGCGATGGCGAACTTTGCCAAACCCGCGGCATCGGCGGCCAAGGCAGCCGAAGGCGCAGCCTCCGCAGCCGGCGCCGCCGCATCCGGAGCCGGTCAGGCCGCCGCCAGCGCCGCGGGCAACGCCGCCGGGGTGGCCGCGGGTCTGGGCAAGGCGATTCCGATCGGGGGGCTCTCCGCGCCGGCCAACTGGGTGCCGTGGCATGCCACCACCAACCCGGGGGTCGCCTCGGCGATCCCGGCTGCCGCCGAAGGCAACAGCTTTCCGATGGCTCCGCCATTCGGGCAGTTCGTCAACGGCGGCTACGGCCGGAACCAGCCGACCTACGGGTTCAAGCCGTCGGTCATGGCCAAGCCCCCCGCCGCCGGCTGACGCCCGGATTCACCGGACGAAGCCATGTTCGACTTTGGCCTTTTGCCGCCCGAAATCAATTCCGGGCGCATCTATACCGGGCCGGGCTCCGGCCCGTTGCTGGCCGCCGCGGCGGCGTGGAGTGGTCTGTCCGCTGACCTGCAAAGCGCCGCGGCGGGTCATCGGGCTGTCATCACCGGGCTGACCAGCAGCCCGTGGTTGGGGCCGGCCTCCGAGGCGCTGGTTGCGGCGGTGACGCCGTTCATCGCCTGGCTGGATCTGAGCGCCGACGAGTCCGCGCTGGCCGCCAGCCAGTCCTATGCCGCCGCAGCGGCATACGAAGCGGCGTTCACCGCGTCGGTGCCGCCGCCGGTCATCGCGGCCAACCGCGCGTTACTCGCTCTGTTGGTGGCGACGAATTTCTTCGGGCAGAACACCCCGGCGATCGCGGCGACCGAGGCGCTCTACCTGGAATTCTGGGCGCAGGATGCGGCGGCGATGTACACCTACGCCGGCAGCTCGGCGGCGGCGACCGAGTTGGCGGAGCTACCGGCACCTGCTGAAGTGGTGGACCCCACGGGGTTGGTCGACCAGGCCATCGCGGTCGTCAAGTCCGAGGGACAACTGATTCAGACTCAACTCGACAACCTGGGATCGCAGTTGAGCCCGCGGGTCGCCGACGTGCTCAAGACGCTTTCGGCGCCCCTGAACGGCAACGGCACCACCATCGACCAGTGGCTGATAGCCAACACGCCGTTGGACGACATCGTCCCGCTGTATTCCAAGTACGTCACCCCGTACGTCTCGTCGATCACCGCGGTTTTCCAGTCCGGTCAGGCCCTCGGCCAGGCCAGCAGCGGTTCTATCGCGATCACCAATTTCCTGGGCCCCGCGGCCAAGGCAGCCGAAGGTGCCGCCAAGGCCGCGGGTGCAGCCGCTGCGAATATCGGTACGAAGGTCAGCAGCGTGACGGCAAGTCTGGGCAGGTCGGTTCCGCTCAGCGGGTTGTCGGTGCCGGCGAGCTGGACCACCGCCACCGGCGCTTCGGGTGCGACGGCTGCCGGGAACGCAGTCCCGGCCGCCTTGGAGACGACGCCCGTGGGTGCCGCCGTCGGCAGCGGTCCGATGGCGCCGCCGTTCGGCCAGTTCTTCAATGCCGGCAACGGCCGCAAGACGCCGACATACGGGCACCGATTGACGTTCATGACCCGGCCGCCGGCGGCCGGCTGACGATCCGGTGGGCTGCCCGTGAACTTTCACCACGCTCGTCGTGGCTGCTAGGGTGCCTTGCTAATGCCTGGAATGGATCGTCGCCACATGCTCAAGATGGCGGGCCTGCTGACCGGTGCCGCGCTGAGCGCGGTACCCGCTCCGAAGGTCGCGGCAGCGCCCAGCGGTGCCGGGACCTACCTCTTCCACGACGAGTTCGACGGTCCGGCCGGCTCAGCTCCCGATCCGGCCAAGTGGACGGTGTCCAAAGCTCGCGAGACGATGAAGGACCCGACGTACTGGGAGTTGCCCGAGCATGTCGGGCAATACCGCGATGACCGACAGAACGTATTCATCGACGGCAACTCCAATCTCGTCATTCGTGCGGCCAAGGACGGCAATACCTACTACGGCGGCAAGATCTTCAGCCCCTGGCAGGGCGGCATCGGGCACACCTGGGAAGCCCGGATCAAATTCGACTGCCTGACTCCTGGTGCGTGGCCCGCGTTCTGGCTGTCCAGTGACGCCGAGGGTGAGATCGACATCGTCGAGTGGTACGGCAACGGCAAGTGGCCGGCGGCTACCACCGTGCACGCGAAAGCGAACGGCTCGGAGTGGAAAACGCACAATCTCGCGCTGGACAGCGCATGGCACACCTGGCGAGTCCAGTGGGACGACACCGGAATGCGGTTCTGGCAGGACTACAGCGATGGTGCGGCGCCGTACTTCACGGTGCCGGCGAACTCCCTGGCTGACTGGCCGTTCAACAACCCCGGCTACCAGGTGTTCCCGATCCTGAACCTGGCTGTCGCCGGTTCGGGTGGTGGCGATCCGGGGCCGGGCACCTACCCCGCGCAGATGCTCGTCGACTACGTGCGCGTCTGGTAGCTGTCGGCGGTTCAGGTGCCTGGTTTCTGCCGCCACTCGTTGATCTTGCGGCCCAAGGAATCAGCCGCGCTGGTCGCAGCCCGGCCCACGCCGTCGACGATGCCGCCGAGACCGTCGCGGATGCCTTTGATCAGCGGGTCGTCGGACTGGTCGAAACCGTCCTTGTATTGGCGGGCCGCCTCGCCGAGGTCCTCAGCGAACGAGGCGTTGTCGTCGTCGACCCTGCGGGGATAGTCGCCGGCCAGTATCTTGGCGTAGCCGCCGGTGTCGACCCACTGAGTCAAGGCGGCGGCGCGCAGTACCGAGAACGGGTGGGTCTGCAACTCCAAGTTGAGCAGTTTGAGCACCCCGTCGCGCATCTCGCCGGCCTTTTCGTACTCGCGTGCCTGGGCCAGGAAAGCCTGCGAGTCCAGTTTGTCCAGTCGATTTCCGCCGGCGAGCTTCATTTGGACGCGGATCGCGGTGTCCAGGTCCTGGCTGCACAACAGCCCGGCACGGTCGCCGGACAGCTCGGACTTGCGCTGCCATTCCAGTAGCGCCGCGACGATCGCCCTTAGCGCCCAACCGCCGATCGGCATGAAGCCGAAGGACCGCGTCAGCCGCATCAGATGCATCATCATCGTGCGGTACACCGCGTGACCGGACAATGCGTGGCCGAGTTCGTGGCCGATGACGAAGCGCAGCTCGTCGTGGGTCATCAACTCGTACAGCCCAGAGGTGAGCACGATGAACGGCTCGTCCATCCCGATCGTGTAGGCGTTGGCCTCGGGTGACTGGATCACGAATAGCTCCGGCTTGCCGGGCGCGTCGAGGACGTCAGTGCACTGTTCGAGCAATACGTCGAGGTCGGCGAACTGGCGGGATTCCACTCGGGCGGCGCTGGCCAGGTACAACAGCCGGTGTTGTCGTTCCCTCAGCGCGCTGGACAGCAGCTTGAGTATCTGGTCGAAACCCTTGAGCCGTCGCAGCGCCGACAAGGCAGCTCGGTCGGCGGGATGCTCCCAGGCCCGGGAACTGATCCCGGTAAATGCGGCGCGCATGGTGGCCGGCGTATCGGGCATGCTGGTCTCCCCTGGTTGTCCGCAACAGGATAGAGGGGTGACGCGCTGCGAATTCCGCAGCAAATCCGTATGTGCGGCGGTGAGCCGTCCCGCCGAAGGAGATACAGTTCGTCAGATGGTGCGCAGAAGTGCGCGCGATGTCGAGCGCGGGTACTAAGCGGGCTCGTTGGCGGTGCGGTAGCGCCGAGCGCCGTGGCCGTCGGCCTGTGGAATCTGCCCCGCGGCGAGCGCGCGCTGCCTGCCGATATAAGCCGGGTGGCGACGCATCGCGTCTTGGAGCTGGCGCTCCCGACGCTGAGCTGCAGTCCAGAGCGGGTGCGATTGGAGGTCGATCACCGTCGCACCTGATGCATTCGCCACGATTGTCAACTCCTTCTAGATTCCCCGAGCGATGATTTGACTTGCCTCTTGTTGCTCTGCTACGCAAGCATGCCCAGCAAAGCTGTGACCTAACCGTGTCAGAAGATGAGAATTTGCCGTGAATTTGCAATCGGGCAGTTATCTGCATCACTCATGGCACGTTGCCGTGCGCTGATTTGAGCCGGTTTCTGACATAGCTCACGTTGTAGCACTCACCGGTGACAAGTCCCCGAGCTGCGATGGGTACCGTTTCGCTCATGGCCAACCGACGTTTTCTGCTGCGCGAACGCCCCACCGGACGCATCGGACCGGACACCTTCGAGCTCAGTGAGCAACCGGTCCCCGACATCACCGACGGGGAGGCGCTGGTCCGGGTCGACTGGATTTCACTCGACCCGACCAACCGCATGTGGATCACTGACACTCCGACCTACCTTCCTCCGGTCGGCATCGGCGAAGTCATGCGGGCCGGCGGCATCGGCGAGGTCGTCGCGTCGAACAACCCCAACTATTCGGTCGGCCAGATCGTGCAGGGGCTGGTCGGCTGGCAGGAGTACGTGGTCGCGTCCGACACCACGCCGTTGATGCCGGTCGAGGTTGCCGACGGCGTCTCCCCCAGCGCCTACATGGGCGCGCTCGGGATGACCGGGCTGACCGCCTGGATCGGCATCCGGGACATCGGCAAGCCGAAGCCCGGTGAGACGGTGGTGGTATCGGCGGCCGCCGGTGCGGTGGGTTCGGTGGCCGGCCAACTCGCCAAGGCGGACGGTGCTCGCGTCGTCGGGATTGCCGGCGGCCCGGAGAAGTGCGCGCTGTTGACCGACCAACTGGGCTTCGACGCCGCTGTCGACTACAAAGCCGACGACTGGAACGCCCAGTTGGCCGCGGCGACGCCCGACGGCATCGACATCGACTTCGAGAATGTCGGCGGCGACATCATGGACGCCATCTTCGCGCGCCTGAATATCGGTGCGCGGGTTGCGTTGTGCGGCCTGATATCGGGGTATAACGATGCCTCACCACCGCCCGGGCCGCGTGCGTTCGGCAACTTGCTCATCCAGCGCGCGACCGTGCAGGGTTTCATCGTCCTGGACCACTTCGGCCGCGCACCCGAGGCGATCAGTGAGATCGCCGGATTGATCGCCGATGGCAAACTCACCCCGCTGGAGACGGTGGTGGAAGGCTTCGAGCAGTTGCCGACAGCGATCAACATGCTCTTCGACGGCAAGAACGTCGGCAAGCTTATGGTGAAAATCACCTAGAGGCGTCCTGGATGCCCATTTCCGAGGTGTACCGCACCCCCGACGCGAGGTTTGAGGGCCTGCCCGGATACGACTTCGCGCCGAACTACTGCGATGTCGACGGTCTGCGGTTGCACTATCTCGACGAAGGTCCGCGCGACGGGTCGCCGATCGTGTGCTTCCACGGCGAGCCGAGTTGGGCGTTCCTGTATCGCACGATGCTTCCGCCGCTGGTCGCTGCCGGGCACCGGGTGATCGTGCCCGATCTCGTCGGATTCGGACGCTCCGACAAGCCCACCGACCGCCGTTGGTATACCTACGACCGGCACAGCGAGTGCATCGCCACAGTGCTCGGCGCACTTGATATCGACGATGCCACCGTGGTCGTTCAGGACTGGGGCGGTCCGATCGGGTTGCGGTGGGCGGTGCAGAACGCGGCCAGGGTCCGCGCGCTCATGATCATGAACACCGGCCTGTTCACCGGCCGGGTCTCGAAAGGATTCATGGCCTGGCGCGACTTTGCCGAGAAGAACTCGGATCTGCCGGTCGGCTTCGTCATTCAGACCGGCACCACAACCGAGTTGCCCGACGATGTGGTTGCCGCATATGACGCGCCGTTTCCGACCGTCGAGTCGAAAGCGGGTGCCGCCCAGTTCCCGCTGCTGGTCCCAATTACTGACGATGCGCCCGGCGTCGAGCAGATGCGGATGGTCACCGACGAGCTGTCGCGCTGGAATAAGCCTGCACTGGTAGCGTTTTCGGATACCGACCCGGTCTTCCCCTACCCCAGATCGGGACAACTGTTCTGCGATCTGATTCCTAGTGTTGACGAACAGGTACGCATCGAGGGTGCGGCGCACTTCCTGCAGGAGGACCGCGGGGAGCAACTCGCCGACGTTCTGTCGAGCTTCATCGTTGAAAACGGTTGATCAAGCAGATCGAGATGGCAGATAAGCCCGAGGTGTCAGGAAACGCTGACATCATCAAGGAGTTCCGCGCAAACGGGGGCAAGGTCGGCGGGCCGTTCGAAGGAGCCACGTTGCTACTTCTGCACACCACCGGGGCCAAATCCGGCGCGGAGCGCGTCAACCCGGTGATGACGTTCGACATCGACGGCAAACGCTTCATCGTCGGCTCGTACGCCGGCGCCGACGTGGATCCCGCCTGGCTACACAACCTGCGGGCACACCCGCAGGCGCACATCGAAATCGGCACCGACGCCTACGACGTGCAGGCCCGCGAATTGCCGCGTGACGAGCGTGACGACATCTACCCGCGCATCGTCGAGCAGGCGCCGGGCTTCGGCGGGTACCAGCACCAGACCGACCGCGTCATCCCGGTCATCGAATTGCAGCGGATCTGACTCTCCGTGGGATCGGCTCATTCTGCACCCAACCCTGGGCTGCTTCGATCTACTGACGAAAGCGGGCCTGCATTGCCGATGAGCGACGCGCGAACAGCCGAATACGTTCGGCTGCAGCGGAGTCGGAGTCCCACACTCGGTACAGGTACGAGTCCCCTATGCCTCAACGAGATCCGGATGGAACTTGGCCGCCATGCGACGCAAGCCGTCGTGCCAGTCCACCGTGCTGCCGGTGCCGGTCAGCTCGTGCAGGAAGGTCACGTCCACGGGGTTGCCGCGGAGTGCCTGGTCGCTCTCGTGGAACGTCGGCTCGCGACCGACGAGCGTGCCGAGGTAGCCGCACCAGTCCTGGATGCTGACCATCTGGTCGCCGGCCCAGTTCACCGTGATGGCCGGAACCGATGCCGCAGCAAGCAGTTTCGGGATGGTGGCGATGATGTCATCCTGGTGGATCGGGTTGTAGAGTGCCGGGCCGCCGGGCGGGACCGGGATCGGGATGCCGCCCAGCATCATCTCCATGTGGTAGAACGGCCAGCCACCGTTGTCGCCGTACGGAACGTTGAGGCGGGCGATCGTGGTCGGCACTCCGAGGATGCGCGCGGTGGTGCGCGCGACGGCCTCACCGGCGATCTTGGAGATCGAATAGGTGGGGAACAGAGGTTTGTGGTTGTCGCCCAGGGCCGCGCGCTCGGTGCGTACTTCGTCGTCGGGCGGGTCGTAGACAGCCGCAGAAGAGCAGTGCAGGAACGCTTTTGCGGTGCGGCAGTGGGCCATCAACAGGCCGACGGATTCAGCGTTGGCGCCCAGATCCTTATCCCACCGTCCGCTCTTGGCCACCGCCAGATTGAGCACATAGTCGAAGTCTGAGGGCAGCGCGGTGAAATCTCCGGCGGCCAGATTGACTGTCTCGCAGCGCACGCCGGCCTGCTCGAGGCGGGTGCGCGCGACCGGGTCGGTGAACCGGGCGATGCCCCACACCTCGTTGTCGGCCGCCAGGGCCTGGGCGATCGGGGCGGCAACCTGGCCGGTGGCCCCGGTGATCAGGATCTTCGAGTCACGCATGGGCCGATCGTAGGGCAGCCGCCGGTATCGAATTCATGGACGCCCGCCGGGACCAGACCTATCCCGAAGGGTCCTGACATCTCTAGCAGCCAGCGACTTTTGCGCATTCTGCTCAGCTAACGTGGTAGCGTCCCCTCATGCCCACCCGGGGGCGCATCGACCTGCGGCTCGCCAGCCGCATCCTGCTGCTGCAACTGGTCCTGGTCACCCTGACCCTGATCGTCGCGTTCGTGTTGTTCGCTCAGTTCAACCGGCACCGCCTGGACCTTCAATACGGGGTTCACGCAATGGATATCGCCCGCGTCGTGGCGTCATCCCCGACCGTGCTGAATACGATCTCGCGCTACGACGCCACCCCGGTGTCCGCCGACCCTGCGACCGTCGACGAACTCGCAGCCGGTCCGCTGCAGACCGTCGCTTCCCGGGTCCAGCAGCGCACCCACGTCTTGTTCGTCGTCATCAGCAACGCCGACGGCATCCGGCTGGCGCACCCCCACCGCGACGAACTGGCCCGCCGGGTCAGCACAGATCCCGGCCAGGCGCTCGCGGGACACGAACAGGTTGTTCATGAGTCAGGCACGCTCGGACGTTCCATCGTCGCCAAAGTGCCGGTGGTGGAACCGGGCAGCACTCGAGTGCTGGGCATGGTCAGCGTCGGTATCTCCACCAAGGCTTTCGACGAGCAGTTTTCCAAGAACCTGCGCGTACTCGCGCCGCTGGGCGGCGCGGCCCTGCTGATCGGCGTCGTCGGCTCGGTGGCCCTGGCGCGGCGATGGCGTGGGCTCACCCTGGGTCTGCGGCCGGCGGAAATGGCGGAGCTGGTCCGTACCCAGGCGGCCGTGTTGCACGGCATCGGTGAGGGGGTGCTGGCCACCGACCAGGGCGGCAGCATCACGTTCGTCAATGACGAGGCCTGCCGACTGCTGCAGATCGGGAACGAACTCGGGAGGAATATCGTCGAAATCGGTTTGACACCACGTGTTCTCGACGTGTTCAAAGCTGCCTCGGAGCAGGCCGCGACCGCGCCGACTCTGGCCACCGTCGGTCAGCGCATCGTCGTTGTCTCGGCGCGGAAGGTGCAGCGCGATGGCCGCGAGTTGGGAACCGTGCTGGTGGTACGCGACCGCACCGATGTCGAGTCGCTCACCCGGCAACTCGACGCGGTGCAGGTGATGAGCACCGCGTTGCGGGCACAGCGCCACGAATTCGCCAACCGGCTCCATCTGCTGAACGGACTGCTGCACACCGGCCATGTCCAGGAGGGTCTGCAATATTTGGAGGAATTGCTCGGTTCTGGTCCGCTCGGTTCGGCGGTTCCCGGCCTCGAAGCGATTCACGACACGCATCTGCAGGCATTTCTGGCGGCGAAGGCGGCGACCGCGCGCGAGGCCGGTGTCACGCTGGTGATCGGCGAGAACACCTGGGTATCGGGCCGGCTGGAACTGCCGGTGGACGTGACCACCGTGGTGGGCAACCTGGTGGACAACGCCATCGACGCTGCCCGTGCCGGCAACAACGCCCGCAAGGAAGTGGAAGTCGAGCTGCTGCAGGAAGATTCGACGCTGCACATTACGGTCGCCGATAGCGGTGACGGGGTGGCCGGCGACTTCGTCGAACAGCTTTTCACCGAGGGCACCTCAACGAAGCCGGACTCCGGGATACCGGGTGGGCGCGGCATCGGACTGGCGTTGTCGCGGCAGATCAGCCGCGCGCTGGGTGGCGACCTGTGGCTGGCGAGTCCGGGGAATCCGGTTGCCGGACAACGGCTCAACGGGGCCGAGTTCATCGCCCGGCTTCCGGGTGTGATGACTGAGGAGGAGCAGTGGGCAGCGCAGACCTGACCGTGTTGGTGGTCGACGACGACTTCCGGGTCGCCAACATGCATGCCGGAATCGTCGATGCCATGCCAGGTTTCACGGTGGTCGCCAGTGCCAACACGCTCGCGGCGGCTCGCGAGGCGGCAGCCGTCGACCTGGCACTGGTCGATGTGTACCTGCCTGACGGCTCCGGCGTCGACTTCGTGCGCGAATTGAGCAGCGACGCAATGATGTTGACGGCGGCTACCGAGGCCAAGACGATCCGCGCCGCGTTGGCCGCCGGCGCGCTGACGTATCTGGTCAAGCCGTTCCCTACCACTGAATTGGCCGCCCGGCTCGCCGGCTATGCCCGCTACCGGAAGATCCTGTCCAGCCCCAATCTGGGTGCCAGTGACGTCGATGCCGCGCTGGAGGCGTTGCGGCCCAGGGTTGCCGCGGTCCAGTCGTCCACCGCTGTGGCCTCCCCCACCAAGAAACTGGTGGTGCAAGCGCTGCAAGCTGCGTCCACGCCGATGTCGGCGGCCGAGGTGTCCGCGGCGATCGGCATCTCGAGGGCTACCGCCCAGCGGTACCTGGCCTCGCTGGCCACCACCGGGGAGGTCTCCGTCGGGCTGCGCTACGGAACCACCGGTCGTCCCGAGCAGGAATTCTCTGCGAATGCCAACCGCGCGGCTCGGATTCCGCACTGAGAATTGCGGGCAGTCACCACCGGCTCGGCAATTATTCGCCGATCCAGGGATTCGACATCGGAATGGCCACAGAATTGGCGGCCATTTGGTCGACGGCGGTGTAGGTCTGCGCGATCTGGGTCAATGCCGCACCGGCCCGGATGAGTTCTTGCTGGGCCGCCCGGTGCAAGTCCAACATCGCAGCGGCCTCGGCGTGAAATGCCATGACTGCCTGCACCGACACCTCGTCGGCGCCGGCCGGGGCGAGCCCGGTCACCGACATGCCCGCCCGGTCCCCGGCCTGCAGGGAACTGATGCCGATCTGGACCACCTGGCCGCCAATGTCGCCGACGACCGGATGAAATGTCATGGTCTGCATGTGTGTACTCCTGATTTCCTGCAGTGCAGAATTTCCTCCGCGTTTTGAAATCGGCGACTCTGCCATTCGGCACCGCGACAATTGCGATGCGTGCTGAGATCGAAACTAGGGGGCCGATACCGACATGTCCCGCTTGTGGGCGATAGTCGGAATAAGCGACGATTCTGCGGTTTTGCGCATTGTGCTCATGGTCTCGAAAAGGTGCATCCGGGTGGCCAGGAGCACCTTAGAATTGATGTGTTATAGCGCGGTGACCTGATGAGGGTGACCCGTCACGCGCGGCCCCGCCGCGCTTGCGATCACCATGTCGGAGTCGCCTACAGAACACAGGAGCAGCACGCAATGGCAATGGATTCCCTGTCCCACAATCCTGCCGCCGGTGATATCGGTTCGCAGCTGGTCGACATCGGTAGCCAGGGCATCAGCGCCGCCTCGACCGCAGCCATGTCGGTGCTGAGCGGGCTCATCCCCGCCGGCGGTGAAGAGGTGTCAGCGCAAGCGGTGCTCGCCTTCGCGCAGGAAGCTGCCACCATGCTGGCCTCCAACACCGCCGCTCAGGAAGAGTTGATGCGCACCGGGACTGCGCTGACCGATATCGCGCGCATGTACGGCGAGTCCGACGACGTCGCTGCGGGCGCGCTGGCGTTCAGTTCGACGCCGATGTCCAGGTTGGCCTCGATGAGCGGTGTGAGCGGCAGCGGAGTGGCCAGCGCAGCGGCGTTGCAGAGCCCGCTGAGCGCGGCCGCCGGGAGCCCGGTGGTTGCCGGCGTCGCTGAAGCAGCGTCGTCGCCGATGACATCGGCGGTGGCCGGCGCGGGCTCGTCGGCGATGGGTGGGGGTGCCCCCCTGGGAAGCGGAATGGGTGCCGGCGCACCCGCCGGTGGCGCCTCGAAAGCGGGATTGGCGTCCGCCAACGGGCCGAATGAGAATCAGGACGACGACCGTCGGGAGGTTACCGACGACGCCGCTGAGCGCCTGCTCTGAGCGTGACGGCGGTCTCCTACGCTGGGGGGCTGACACTCGATCGCGAAGGAGCGATGTTGTGACCGACGAACCTGACATGGTTTCCATCCTGCGGAACATGAAGGTCCCCGAGCGGATGACCGGCAGCCAGGCGTTGCGCAACTTTCTGCTTGTCTACGTCGACGACGAAGAGTCGATCGAAAACAACCCGGAACGACTCAAACAGCTCAACGGACTGATGATTCTGTCTCAACTGGAAGTCATCAATGCCTTGGGCGTCATGGAGGAGAACGTCCAGGCTCAAGTCGCCCAGCGGTCCCGCAAACGCAGGTGGTTATAAGCGTCTCGTACCGTGAGGTGTGCGCTGGATCATCGACGGGATGAATGTGATCGGCTGTCGCCCCGACGGATGGTGGAAAGACCGCCAGCGCGCCATGACCGTGCTGGTGCAGCGACTCGAGAAGTGGGCGCCGCCGGCAGACCGGGTGACGGTGGTCTTCGAACGCCCGCCGGCCACCGCGATCGGGTCCTCGGTGATCGATGTGGCGCATGCACCCAGGGCGGCGAACTCAGCCGACGACGAGATAGTCCGGCTGGTGCAGGCAGCCGCCCGACCCGGCGAGATTCGTGTCGTGACATCGGACAAGGGGCTGGCCGACCGCGTCCGCAGTCTCGGTGCGTCCGTGCACCGAGCGGAGAGTTTTCGCGACCTCATCGATCCACGCGGCGCCGAATCCGGAGGCTCACATCGTGATTGACAGGGCCCGGACTACGAACCGGGTCGCGGCGCTCGCGCGGATCGCTATCCCGATCATGCAGGCGCCGATGACCTACATCGCCGGTGCGCAACTGGCCGCGGCGGTGTCCAACGCCGGTGGTCTCGGCATCATCGAGACCACCTCCGAGCAGGGCCGGGCCGATCTGCGCCGGGTGCGCGACCTCACCGACCGGCCGGTCGGGGCCAACATCGCGCTGCTGTTCAACCGCGACCCGGCCATGGTAGATCTGTTGGTAGACAACGGAATCGCTTCGTGACCACTTCAGCCGGGGGCCCCGCGCTGTTCACTGCTCGCCTGCACGACGCGGGTATCACCGTCTTTCACGTGGTGGGTACCCTGGCTGCCGCCCGGAAAGCCGTCGACGCCGGCGTGGACGGCCTCATCGTCGAAGGTGTCGAGGGCGGTGGCTTCAAGAACCGGTTCGGCGCCTCGACCATGGTGCTGTTGCCGTTGGTCGCGGCCCACGTCGACATCCCGATCGTGGCGGCGGGAGGCATCTGCGATGCGCGGTCGATGGCCGCCGCGCTCGTCCTCGGGGCGGAAGGCGTGCAGATGGGCACCCGGTTACTGGCCTCGGCGGACTCGCCGGTGCACGGCAACCTCAAGGAGGCGGTGGTGCGCGCCGACGAGACGGGCACCGTGCTGCTCCCCCTGGACGGCAGAAGAATGATGCGGGTCATCCGCACCGCTGCTGCCGAAAAGCTGGACGCTTCAGCGTCTTTGGCCGAGGGCAGTGCCGCCCTGCAGCGGGTGCAACGGCTTTACTTCGACGGCGACATGGACGCCAGTGTCGCCAACACCGGTCAGGTCGCCGGCCGTATCGAGGATCTGCCGTCGGCCGCCGACATCATCACCGCGATGTGGGCCGGCTGCCGGGAGGTGCTGACCGCGACCGCAGACCGGCTGGACAGGTCCTCGCGGGGTTAGGCCGGATTACCCGCCCAACGCGGCCAGCGCCGCGTCGTAGTCGGGCTCCTGCGCGATCTCAGGCACCAACTCGGTGTAGGCGACCTTGCCGTCGGCACCGATCACCACGACGGCGCGGGCCAGCAGTCCGGCCATCGGACCATCGGCGATGGTGACGCCGTAGTCCTCGCCGAAACTGTCCCGGAACGCCGATCCTGTCGTCACGTTCTCGGTGCCCTCGGCACCGCAGAACCGCTTCTGCGCGAACGGCAGGTCCTTGGATACGCACACCACCGATGCCCCGGTGGCGCCGGCGCGCTCATTGAACGTCTTCACGCTCTTGGCGCAGACCGGTGTGTCGACCGAGGGAAAGATGTTGAGCAGCACGGATTTACCGTTGAACTGATCGCTGCTGACCGGGCCCAGATCGCCACCGGTCAGGGTGAAGTCAGGTGCCGGGGACCCGACGGCGGGAAGCTCGCCGACGGTGTTGATCGCATTTCCGCGCAAGGTTATCTGTGCCATGCCCACAGTCTGCCAAGGTGCCGGCCCGGGGCTGTGCCCGGGTCCGCATGTCTTATTTTGTTGGCACCATGGCGTAGACGACATGGTTTTGTTGGCCAAGACTGAGGCCATGGCACGAAAAATCGTGATCGTCGGCTTCCCGGGGGTGCAGGCGCTCGATGTGATCGGGCCCTACGAAGTGTTCACCGGCGCTTCGTTGCTGACCGAAGGCGGATACGACGTCGTGGTGGCCGCGGCCAATGGACAACCGGTCACCACGGCCACCGGGCTGGGCTTCACCGCCGCGCCCCTTCCCGCCCCGCGCGAACGCATCGACACCGTGGTGCTGCCCGGTGGTGGCGGCGTCGACGCCGCACGGGCCGACGCCGGATTCGTGGACTGGATCAAAGCAGTGGCCCGGACCGCACGACGCGTCGTCACCGTCTGCACGGGAGCATTCCTGGCCGCCGAAGCCGGATTGTTGGACGGGCATCGGGCCACCACACACTGGGCGTTCGCCGACCGGTTGGCCACAGAGTTCCCGAACATCGAGGTCGATCCCGACCCGATCTTCGTGCGCAGCAGCGAACGGATATGGACAGCCGCCGGTGTCGCCGCGGGCATCGACCTGGCGCTGTCGCTGGTCGAGGACGACCACGGCACCGAGATTGCGCAGACGGTGGCCCGCTGGCTGGTGCTCTATCTGCGCCGGCCCGGGGGCCAGACCCAGTTCGCCGCACCGGTGTGGATGCCGCGCGCGAAACGGACGTCGATCCGCGACGTGCAGGAGGCCATCGAGTCCGAGCCCGGCGCATCGCACAGCGTCGAGGATCTGGCCCGGCGGGCGGCGATGAGCCCTCGGCATTTCACCCGGGTGTTCACCGAGGAAATCGGTGAGGCGCCCGGGCAGTACGTCGAGCGGATCCGCACCGAGGCCGCGCGTCGTCAGTTGGAGGAGACCGACGACACCGTCGTGGCAATCGCTTCGCGCTGCGGATTCGGGACGGCGGAAACCATGCGGCGCAACTTCATTCGCCGGGTCGGCATCCCGCCCGACCAGTACCGCAAAGCGTTTGTCTGACCCGTAACCACACGCTAGGAGAATCCCGATGACCCAGATCGCCTTCGTGGCCTACCCGGATTTCACCGCACTCGACATGATCGGGCCCTACGAGATCCTGCGCCAGCTGCCGCACACCGAGGTGCGCTTCGTCTGGCACGACGTCGGGCCGGTCACCGCCGACTCCGGAGTGCTGGTGATCGGCGCCACGCACTCGCTGGCCGAAACGCCCTCCCCCGACGTGATTCTGGTGCCGGGCGGGCCCGGGACACCGGTGCACGCCCGCGATGAGAAGCTGCTCGAGTGGCTGCGCCAAGCACATCGGACGGCGAGCTGGACCACGTCGGTGTGCTCTGGATCGGTGATTCTGGCGGCCGCCGGCCTGCTCAAGGGCCGGCGCGCGACGTCGCACTGGCTGACCATCCCGGCACTGAAAGCGTTTGGCGCGATTCCCGTCACCGATGAACGAATTGTGCACGAGGACAACATCATCACCAGCGCGGGAGTTTCCGCGGGTCTCGACCTCGGCCTGTGGCTGGCCGGTCAGATGGGCGGGGAAGGCCGCGCCAAGGCGATCCAGCTGGCCCTCGAGTACGACCCGCAGCCACCGTTCGACAGCGGCCATCTGTCCAAGGCATCGGCCACCACCAAAGCCGCCGCCACCGCGCTGCTGTCCAGGGACAGCGCCCGGCCGGCCATGCTCAAAGCCGCGACAATGTTGGCCTGGCAGCAGGCGCTGAACGCTGCCCGCTCGCGCCGGCGCAAGCGGTCGTCGGCCTCGAGCTAGGCCTTGGGTTCGGGGAACTTCGTGGACGCGAACCGGCCGCCGGCCTCCAGCCAGGCGCCGACGACGCCGGGCGCGTCACGGTTGGGGTTGTAGATGTCCTCTTCGCTGCTGAACAGACCGTCGCCGGCGTAGACCAGCCGGGTCCAGTTCGGGAACCAGAACGGCTCTCCGTCGGGGTCGGTGGGGTGATCGAGCAGGTTCCTGATCATGATCACCACGGCATCGTTGTCTTCGTCGTAGGCGGTCCAGTCCGAGGGAAACCGCATGTGCGGGAACGGCGCCATCACGGAGACGATCCATTCGCGCACCTCCTCGCGACCGTGGAAGGTCCCGTAGTGATGCTCGGTGTAGACCACGTCCTCGGTGAACAGATCCGCGAAGGGACGCCAATCGCCCGACGCGGAGCATCCTTCGACGACGGTCGTGTAGTGGCGGACGGCTTCCTCGATCTCTGCTTTGGCGAACTTGCCCATACCGGACAGACTAGATCCCATGACGGTGTTGGATCTGTTCGACTTGCACGGCAAGACGGCTTTGGTGACCGGAGCCTCCAGCGGTATCGGTAAGCAGGTGGCTCTGGCCTACGTCGAAGCCGGAGCCGAAGTGGCGATTGCCGCAAGGCATTTGGATGCTCTGACGGAGTTGGCCGAGCAGATCGCCGCGATGGGAGGCCGGGCGGTGCCCATCGTGTGCGACGTGACCCGGCAAGATCAGGTGACCGCCATGGTGGATCAGCTCACTGAGCACCTGGGCGGCATCGACATCGCGGTGTGCAATGCCGGCATCGTCTCGGACACCCCGATGCTGGAGATGTCGCTGCAGGAGTTTCAACGGATCCAGGACACCAACGTGACCGGGGTCTTCCTCACCGCCCAGGCCGCCGCCAAGGCAATGGTGCGGCAGGGCCGCGGCGGGTCCATCATCACCACCGCGTCGATGTCAGGTCATATCATCAACGTCCCGCAGCAGGTGGGTCACTACTGCACCACCAAGGCGGCGGTCATCCACCTCACCAAAGCGATGGCGGTCGAATTCGCGCCATACGAGATCCGGGTCAACAGCATCAGTCCCGGGTACATCCGTACCGAGCTGGTCGAGCCGCTCGCCGACTATCACCGCGTGTGGGAGCCGAAGATCCCGATGGGACGGATCGGCCGGCCCGAAGAACTCACCGGCCTGTACCTCTACCTGGCCAGCGCGGCTTCCAGCTATATGACCGGATCCGACCTGATCATCGACGGCGGATACACCTGTCCGTGAGCCGGATTGCTACGCAACCAGGCAGGGCCGGCCGAACTGGGTCCGTACCCCTGGGGAGAACAGCGCGCGCAGCCGGTCGCCGCTGGGCGTGATTCCGGCAGCCGCCACCAGCTCGTCGTGCAGTTCCACGATCTCGGCGGCCTGCACCGTCCATTCCGCGTGTTGGTTCGGAACCCACCAGGTGCGTCCGGCCTTGCGGGTGTGCGCGCCCCAGCGGGCGGTGAGCCACACCTCGAGCGGTGTCGGGGTGATCGGCTCGCCGACGGTGACTGTCACCAGGCTGCGCAGCCCGCGCCGCGGCCAGCGCCGAACGCTGTGATAACTGATCTGGTTGCCGGACCGGGCGATGCGCATCTTGGCCCAGGTGTAGGGGACGCCCAGACCGATCCGGGTGACCGGCACGACTGCTAGACGCGCTGTCTCCAGCGACCGGAACAGCACTCCGTGGCGTCCGGCATCGTCGACCGAGTACAGCCGCACATTGGTCTCGTGGAACGTACCGAAGTATGGAAGTGGCAGCGCTGCAACAAGTTTGGTGCTGGTCATGGTGAACGGCACCAGCCCGACGTAGGTCAGGCCGTCGGCGAAGACGTCGGGCCGGGTGCCGGGCGGGTACAGATGCGCGATGCTGGCAGGCGTCACCGGCCAGTGCAGGAACGTCAGATCGGCCCAGTGCTGGTCGAAGGTGACCGGACGGATCAGGGGCGGCGGTCTCACCGGGAACCCCGCCAGCTCCGGGACCCGATCGGATCCCTCGGCCGACGGGTCGGTGGTCATCGGATCATGGTGACACGGCGTCGTGCCCGCCGAACGCGCCGCTCAGATACTGGACGCGGCAGGCCACCCGCGCGAGCTTGCCGCTGGTGGTACGCGGGATGGCCCCGGCCGGCAGGAACCGCACATCGGCGACCGACAACCGGTGGCGGGCCGCCACGGCCGCGCGGATCGCGTCGAGCGCAGGTGCCGGGTCAGCCCGCCCGGTGCCGGTGGCGCGCTCGGCGATGATGACCAGAGCGTGGCGGCCCTCGCGGGGCACCGTGAACGCCGTCGCGTAGCCCCGGCGCACCATCGGCGATGCTTCCGCGACGGTCGCCTCGATGTCCTGCGGGTAGTGGTGTGTGTCGTCGATGGTGATCAGATCGGCGATCCGGCCGGTGACGTAGAGTTCGCCGTCGACGTACACGGCCAGATCCCCGGTCCGCAGCCAGTCACCACCGATATCTGATCCGGCGGCGTGGCTACCCGTTCGGAGGGTGGCCCCCAGTTTGGCTCCGAAGGTCAGCCGCGTCTGTTCCGGCCGACGCCAGTAACCGCGGCCGACGTTGTCACCTTGCAGCCACGGTTCGCCGACCTGGCCATCCGGCAGTTCTGCTCCGGTCTCCGGATCCACGATCACCGCCCACAGGCTGCGGGCCACCTGCCCGCAGGACACCTGTGCGACGGCGGTGGGAGCGTCGGCAGCTACCTGGACCGCCCGGCCCGCACCGAGCTGCTCGCGGTCCAGATAGATCACCGACGTCTCGGCGGCGTGGTCGATGGTCGCGATCATCAGGGTCGCCTCGGCGATACCGTAGGACGGTTTGAATGCCTTGCGCGGCAACCCATATGAGGAGAACGCCTTATTGAATGCGGTCACCGCCTCGATGCTGACCGGTTCGGAACCGATGATCAGCACGACGTTGGCGAGGTCGATATCTTCACCGGGTGCGGGAAGTCCGCGCTGCGCGGCCCATTCGTAGGCGAAGTTCGGCGCCGCGGTGACGACGCGACCGGTGCGTGATCCCGCCGAGAGAGCCTGGATCCAGCGCTGCGGCCGGCGCACGAACGCCGTCGGGGACATCAGGGTGGTGTGGCCTCCGTAGACGGTGGGGAAGCCGATCATCGACAGGCCCATGTCGTGATACAGCGGCAGCCAGCTCACGCCGTGGGTGTTGCGGTTGAGCAGGTCGATCGACAGGATCATCTGCACCAGGTTGGTGGCCACCGCGCGGTGGGTGATCTCCACGCCGACAGGGGCCCGGGTGGCACCTGAGGTGTATTGCAGGTATGAGACCGCGTCCATGTCCAGCGCGACCGGAGCAAACCGGTCCTGGTCCGAGTCGGGAATTTCGTCGATGACCAGCACGCGCGGTGCCTGCAACCGGCTGACGTTTGCCAGAAACTGCTGCACCCCGTCGCGCGCCGCGGTCGTGGTGAGCACGACTTTCGGGGTCGAATCCAGTAGGGCTGTTTCCAGCCGCTCGGCGTGGCCCGGCAGTTCCGGTGCGAACAGTGGCACCGCGATGGTTCCCGCTTTGATTGCGGCGTAGTAGCCGGCGACCCAGTCGATGCTCTGGGGTGCCAGGATCGCGACCCGGTCGCCGGGTCCCGCGTGCTGCTGGATGTGCGCGCTGATGGCGCGCAGGCGCACCCCGAACTGAGTCCAGGTCACTTCCAGCGCGCGCCCGGCGCCCAGGCCGCTGTGGTCGAGGTAGCGGTATGCGATCTCGTCGCCGACGTACCTGATGTTGCGGTCGATCAACGAGATCAGCGTGGTGTCCGGCGGAAGGGCGATGTTGCCGTCCGTGGCCAGGCAATCCTCGATCTGCAGTAGCCCATCACGCACTGCAGGCTCCGGTCGGACACCGCCATCCATAACCGAAGTCTATAAATCGTCCTTGGCGCCCTCGGGCGGTGCGGGCGCTACTGCCCCGCGGCCGGCTCGTGCTCGCCGGGATCGTGATACGTCGCACCGAGACGCGGCACCTCCAACGGTCCGTCTTTGCGCGCCGCATCGACGGCGTTGGTGAGCAGCGGGGCCAACCCCGCGAACGAACCCACGTCGAACAGCAGCAGCGTCAGCAGACGGTTGTGCACGTATCCGAACGAGCTGCCCGTCTCCGGATCGGCCCATCCCACGGTGCCGCCCAGACCGATGTGGCCGTAACCTTCCAAAAAGCCTGGGACAGGCGATGATTGATAACCCTGGTGATAGGTGAAGGGCAGTCCCAGATTCAGGTCCGGCCACAACTCGGCTTTGCCTTTCATGCCTGATACCGCCTCGGACGACAACAGTCGCGTGCCGTCGATGACACCGTCGTTGGCCAGCACCGCGTACGTTTTTGCCAGGGCACGCGCGGTCACCACACCGTTGACCGCGGGCAGCTCGCCGTCCAGGAACGGCATGTCGTCCTGCAGCATCGACATGATGCCCGGGAAGTAGATCGAGCCCAGCAACCCGGAAAAGGACAGTCCGGCAACCTTGGGTGCGATGAAGTCCAGCAGCGGCGTCGGGATCTTGGCCTGGGGCAACAACGTCTGCGCCGCTTTGGTCGGGCAGTCCGCGGGTGGCCGGCCGAGGTGCAGGCCGTCGGTGTCCAGCGGTCGGGCGAGTTCCTCGCGGAACAGTTCCCGCATGCCCTTGCCGGTCACCGCACGGGCCAGGCCCGACAACAGCCAGCCGTAGGTGATCGCGTGGTAGGCCATCTTGCCGTGCGCACGGTCCACCGGCGCGGCGGCCAGCCGCTCCTCCATCAACAGGTGATCCATGATCGTGTCCTTGTCCACACCCTTCAGGTGTGACAGTCCGGCGCGGTGTCGCAGCATGTCGCTCACGGTGATCTCGGATTTGCCGTTCGCGCCGAACTCGGGCCAGTAGTCGGCGACCGGTGCGTCATAGCACAACAGGCCGCGGTCGACGAGGAGATGAATAATGGTGGCGGCTAACCCTTTTGTCGCGGAGAACACCATGGCCCCGGTGTCGGCGGTCCACGGTTCGTTGCCCTTGCGGTCCGAGTAGCCTGTCCAGACATCGACCACCTGCCGGCCGTCGATGAAGACCGAGAGCGCACCGCCGCCGAATATGCGCCCGGGATACAACCCGGCGAATGCCCGGATGACATTGAGAAAGCGGGAGTCGCAGGCACCCTGCACGCTCGACGGTAAGCCGTTGTCGGTGGTGAGAATCGACGGTTGCGCCATACCGTGAATCATGGCAGCCGCGCCGCGCGCCGTATAGGAATTGCGCGCTGTCGCGAACGGACTTATGACCCCGGCATCCAGATGCTTCCCAGCGACTCGACCATGGCGCCCGGATCCTGACTGTCGACGTTGCAGCTGACGGCGATCGCAGTGCGACGGTCGCTGCTGACCCGGAATGCCGTGAGGAAACCGGCCCAGGTGCCCGGGTGGTCGAGCATGCCGTTGGCGAGCGACTGGATTCCGGCGCCGTAGCGGTCGCCGCCGCCGGGGTCGGTTTCCACGGCTCCGGCCAGCTGTGCGTCGAGTAGAGTCGGGCCGCCGACCTTACCGGTGCGGTAGTTGTCGGCCCACCGGACCAACTGGCTCATGGTGGTCTGGATTCCGCGGTCGCCTACTTGTTCCCACTTGAAATCTGTGGCCTGAAAGTCGTTGTCGCCCTTGCTGTATGCCACTGCTTTATTGGGAACGCCCGCCACCGGTTCGAGCACCATGGTCAGGCCGAGCGGACGGAAGATCTCCGTGCTGAGGAAGTCCGCGAGGGACCGGCCGGAGACGCGGTGCACAATCTCGCCGAGCAACAGGTAGTTGGAATTGACGTACTCGTAGCGCGCGCCGGGCTTAGAGGTCAACTCCGGTACCGCGACCAGGGTCTGCAGGGCCTGGGCCTCGGTGGTGCGGTCGCTGAAGTTCAACCCCTGCTCTTGAAGCAGGCTGGTGTATTCGGGGATCCCACTGGTGTGATGCATCAGTTGCGCGAGGCTGACGTTTGCGGCCCACGGCGGCATTTCAGTGATGTACTTGGACAGCGGATCGTCCAAGGTCAGCTTGCCTGCCTGAACCAGGAGCAGGATTGCGGTGGCGGTGAATTGCTTTGAGACCGAAGCGATATCGAAAACCGTGTCCGCGGTGATCTTGGCTTTGTTGCTCAGGTTGGCAAGTCCGGCAACCCCGGTCCACGCCACCCGGCCCTCGATCCCGACGGCCGCCGAGCAGCCTGGCCCGTCGGCCTTGACCGCAGAGTCCAGCACATTCTGGCTAGCACCCGCCTGGGCGCCGGAGGCTGCCGCGGTGCTGCCGGTGCTGGATTGAGTGGCGGGCGTGCGGGCTGGGCTGCTGCACCCGCCGAGAAGCAGCGCTGCCACCAGCAACGCGCCGCTGCGGCGATAAGGTAGTGAGGATCTCATATGTTGTCCCGCAATCTCATTGGCCATATTCCCGGTCAGGTGTCGGTTTGGAGAAGCCGTCCGACAACCGATCGGGTCGGGTCGGCTTCGCGCTCGGCGATCATCAATTCGATGCCGGTTTCAATCGCCGCCGCGGTGCGTTCACGGACCTTGCGCGCTGCGTGGCCGTCGGCTTCCCGGCCCTTGAACGTTCAGCCTGCGCAGCGGCTTCAGCAACGTGAGCATCGCAGCGATGTCGGCCTGGTGTGGGTGCCATCTCAACGGCATCGGCGTTCGGCACACCGTGAGTATGCCCCGGCAGCGGCGCCGCGTGGACGATTCCGCGACCTGCGGTACGTGACCCGCCCGGATCGGTGGTGCGCGGGTGCGCGATAGGGTACGCGGCAGCATCATTCCAGGTCGGATACCTCAGGAGTCAGCCATGTCGGGTCGGAAGTTCACGTTCGAGGTCAACAAGACCACCAGCGCGCCCCCCGCGACGGTATTCCAGCTGGTGGCCGACGGTGGCAACTGGTCCAGCTGGGCGAAACCGATCGTCGTGTCGTCGAGCTGGGTCCGCCAGGGCGACCCGGCTCCCGGGGGCGTAGGGGCGGTCCGCAAGCTGGGGATGTGGCCGGTGTTCGTGCAGGAGGAAACCACTGCCTATGAGCAGGATCGGCGGCACGCCTACAAGCTGGTGGGTCCGCGGCAGCCGGTCACCGACTATGTCGCCGAAGTGGTCCTCACACCGAACTCGTCGGGTGGCACCGACATCCGTTGGAGTGGCTCGTTCATCGAGAAGGCCCGGGGTACCGGACCAGCCGCCCGCGCGGCGATGGGCGGCGCAGTCAAATTCTTCGCAGGCCAGCTGGTAAAGGCTGCCGAGCGGCAATCTGGCGCTCAGTAGTCCTGCCGCGCAACACTTTTCGCCGTTCCTGGACGGTTTGGCCAAGGTAGCGGGTGGCGGCGAAATCCGTCCGGCGGCTGCCGTCCTGGCGGCTATCCGACCTCGTCCTGGTACTTCTTGGTCATGTGCTCGATGGCCTGCAACTGCGTCTGAGCCAGGCTGTCGCGCATCTGTCCGGCTCGCGCGGCGGCGTCTAAGGTGGGTTGGGCCTGTCCCTGGAAGTGCGGCATCACTTCGGCGGCGAACAACTCGGCTGACCGCCTGGTCGCTGCCGGGTTGGCCCACTCATGACCCATCTGCAGCATGCAGCCGAATCCGCCCGATTGGTCCCATAACCGCTGGATCTGTTCGCGGGCGCGTTCGGGCGTGCCGATCACGCCGGCGCCGTTGCCGTTGATCATGTCGATCATCTCGTCGAGCCGGTCGCCCGGCATCGTCATCTGCGGGAATGCGGCGACCTTCTGGAAGTAGCGGAACCAGGGCTCGATGCCGAATTTTACGTCGGCACGGGCCTGTTCGTCGGTCTCGGCGATGTGCATCGGTCCGACCAGGCTCCAGTTGCTGCGGTCGACGTGGGCACCGAATTTGGCGGCGCGCTCCTCGACGATGCCCCAGTGGTAGGCCAGCGCGTCGAACCCTTCGATGGTCAGGGTCGCTCCGATCGACAACAGCCCGATGCCGTGCTTGCCGGCCAACCGCGCTCCCGTCGGCGACGCGACCGCGGCCACCGCCAAGGGAATCCCGCTGGCCGAGTAGGGAGCGAGCTGCAATTTGGCGTCGAACAATTGGTGGGTGGCGGTCTTGGCGGTCACCGTCTCCCCCGCCAGCAGACGCACCACGATGTCGAGATTGGACTCGAGTAGCTCGCGTGTGTCTGTCGGGGTCAGCCCGATCATGGCGGAGTCGGTCGGCAGTGATCCGGGGCCAACTCCGCCGATGATGCGTCCGTGGGTGAGATGGTCGAGCAGCATCAGCCGGTCCGCGACCCACAGCGGGTTGTGATAGGACAGCGAAATCACTCCGGTGCCGAATCGTATCCGCTTGGCGCGCTGAGCCGCTGCTCCGATGAAAACCTCTGGCGAGCTGATGATCTCGCTGCCTGCCGAGTGGTGTTCGCCGATCCACGCCTCGTCGAAACCGAGGGAGTCGAGGTGCTCGACGAACTCCAAGTCACGTTGCAGCGCAAGCGTGGGATTGGTGCCGGCGCGGTGGAATGGCGCGATGAAGTATCCGAACCTGAGCTTCTCCATCGGGGCTCCCTTGCGATCGGCCTGGACGAACTTTAGCCCGACGACAATGCCCGCCGGGATGGCGGGTTGAGGAGTCGGGCGGTCGGGTCGGGCCGACGACAATGCCCGCCGGGATGGCGGGTTGAGGGTCGGGCAGTCGGGTCGGGCCGACGACGATGCCCGCCGGGATGGCGGGTTGAGGGTCGGGCAGTCGGGTCGGGCCGACGACGATGCCCGCCGGGATGGCGGGTTGAGGGTCGGGCAGTCGGGTCGGGCCGACAACGCAAACGAGGACCGGTAGTTACCGGTCCTCGTTCGTCTCCGTCAACGACGTCGGATGATCACGGGAAGCCCCCGCAGAGGTTGCCGACGCAACCGCCGCCGCCACCCGGTCCGCCGCCGCCACCGCCGACCCCGGGAATGGTGCCGCTACCGCCGCCCGGCCCGCCGCCACCGGTCGGCCCGCCAGGCACGCTGCCGCCGCCGCCGTCGGGTCCACCACCGCCGCCGGGGCCGCCGGGTACCGTGCCGCCGCCACCGCCGGGCCCGCCGCCACCGGTGGGGCCGCCCGGGACGCTGCCGCCGCCACCGCCGGGACCACCGGTACCACCGGGCGAAGTTTCGGTCGGTGCGCCGGACGGGGCCGTGGTGCTGGTGGCCGGGGTTGTCGTCGGCGTAGTGCTGCTACTCGGGGACTTGTTGTCGCCGCCACCGCAGGCCACTGCCATAAGAAGCATGGCGCCACCGCCGAAGGCGGCAAACGCCGTCTTGACTTGAGATCTCATCAGACTCACCAATCTTCACTCTTGTCGCGCATGTGCCGGGGTCGCATACCCCCTAATCTGACGCCGGAAACTCGGGGGCGGCGCCCTCGGTTTCCGGCCTGCCTGCCGTGGTCGTATGAGTCACATTGTCTGGACTTGGGTTTCGGCGCGGGTCGTGAGCTGCGCGTGCGCAGGTCCGTTGCCACGGGTTTCTGCGGGAAATTCGGCGCTCACGTGGCTTGACGCAAGTCAATTCGGTTCACACCGGCGCGGTGTCCATTAAGCGCAATTAATCGCATTTTTCCATTGTGTCAATTTGCAGTGTATTTGAGTCACATATGTGGCGCTATGTTGCGTAGCCCTGCCCACTTCGCGGCACACGCAGGGTGACTGCTGGTGGCTGAGTTCCGTTGGGGTGCTTGAAGGCCCACCGCACGCGGCAGCTCTCGCCGTTGACATCAGGGGGTGGAACTTCTGCTCCAATGTCGATTTGTAAAGCAGATTGTCACTGAGACCGTAAGATAATCACATTTAGATAACGGTTGAATAGCGATTTGATAAATAAGACTCCTCGGCCTGGGGGTCGCCCGTAGCTTGTCGGCTACGACACAGCTTGCTGGCGACTGTGGGTCGGGGGGCCCGTATCCGGTTGTCACAAACTGCGATTGGCGCTTGTCCCCTGAGAGAGGTTGAGACGATGAACTATTCAGTGCTGCCGCCCGAGGTCAACTCGGCACTGATATTCGCCGGCGCGGGAACCGAGCCGATGCTGGCGGCTGCGGCAGCCTGGGAGGGTCTTGCAGATGAATTGTCCTCTGCCGCAGCGACCTTCGAATCAGTAACGGCCGGATTGGTCGATGGAGCTTGGCAGGGATCGGCGGCCGCGGCGATGATGGCTGCCGCAGCCCCCTATGCCGGCTGGCTCAGTGCCACGGCATCGCATGCCGGACAAGCCGCGGCGCAGGCAGGTGCCATGGCGGCCGAGTTCGAGGCCGTCGCGTCGGCGATCGTGCATCCGGAGCTGATTGCAGCTAATCGCAACGCCTTTGTGTCACTGGTGTTGTCCAACATCTTCGGACAGAACGCTCCCGCGATCGCGTCCGCGGAAGCGCTCTACGAGGAGATGTGGGCGCTGGACGTCTCGGTGATGTCCGCCTACCACGTCGGCGCCTCCGCTGCGGTATCCGCGCTGACGCCGTTCGTGCAACCGCTACAGAGTCTGGTCGGAGGCATGAGCGCTGGAGCGGCAATGGTAGGTCCACTGGCAGCCGCCGCGGTACCGGAGCGATCCCTCAATCTGAGCCTGATCCCGCCCATCGCAGGCATTGGAAATCTCGGTTTCGGGAATGTCGGACTGACTAATTTCGGCAACGCAAACTTCGGCGACTTCAACCTCGGTTCCGGGAACCTCGGTAGCTCGAACTTCGGCTGGGGAAACCTGGGCGGCAATAACTTCGGGCTCGGCAACCTCGGTAGCGGCAATATCGGCTTCGGCAACATCGGCGTCGGTAACTTCGGCTTCGGAAACACGGGTAACGGCAACATCGGTATCGGGCTGGCCGGCAACGGTCAGATCGGCATCGGCGGTCTCAACTCCGGCTCTGGCAACTTCGGGTTGTTCAACTCGGGGAACGGCAATATCGGCTTCTTCAACTCCGGAAGCGGCAACTTCGGCATCGGCAACTCCGGCGACTTCAACACCGGTTTGTGGAACTCCGGCCGGGCCAACACCGGCTTTTTGAATGCGGGATCGTTCAACACCGGGTTCCTGGACGTCGGCAACGCGAATACCGGCACCTACAACGTCGGCAACTTCAACATGGGGGACTTCAACACCGCCTCCTCGAACACAGGTTCCTTCAACAACGGTGCGTCTAACACCGGCTTCTTCAACCAAGGAAACCTGAACACCGGGTTCCTGAACCTCGGGGACATGAACAACGGCCTGTTCAACACCGGCCAATTGAACAACGGCGTCTTCTACCAGGGCACCGGCCAGGGCAACCTGTTCTTCTCGATCGCAACTCCCGACATCACGTTGCCGCCGTTGGAGATACAGGCGATCACCGTCCCCGCCTTTGAGCTGCCGGCACTGCACATTCCGGGAATTTACGTTCCGCCCTTTGTCATCCCCGCCGGCACGACGTTGGCCGCATTCAATCTCCCGCGGTTGACCATCCCGGATTTGACTATTCCGCCGATTTCGATTGCGGCGGGTACGACGTTGGCCGCCTTCAATCTGCCTAGTTTGACGATTCCGGATTTGACTATTCCGCCGATTTCGATTGCGCCGGGTACGGCGTTGGGTGCGTTTGATCTGCCGAGTTTGACGATTCCGGACTTGACGATTCCGCCGATTTCGATTGCGGCGGGTACGACGTTGGCCGCCTTCAACCTGCCGAGTTTGACGATTCCGAACCTGACGATCCCGGGGATCTCTATCCCCGCCGGTAGCCAAATCGGTGGATTCTTCCTGCCCGGAATCGAGACACCACAGATTTTTGTGCCGGGCATCGAGACGGACCCGTTCTACACCCCGACGATTTCTACCCCTTACATCAACGGGCCCCGGTTAGATTTCCCGGGGATCAGCATCCCGATCCGGTTATTCCTGCCGAATAACATCATTGCCCTGCAAACGGGTGTTGCTGGTCAATATCCGGCCATTGGCACGTTCTACGGGATGCCGGGCGCCTTCCTTGAAACCGGAAGCTTCTCAGTCGGCCCCATCGGACTCTCCGCCTTCAGCATTTCCCCCATCGGGATCTCTGGCTTCTCCCTTCCCAGCTTGACCATCCCAGGCATCAATGTGGATCCGATCGAGGTCAAGCCCTTCCAGCTGCCCGCGATTGGTACGCAGCCAATATCCATTCCTGGGTTCACGATCGATCCGATCGGGTTGAGTAATTTGGTGTTGCCGAATATCACGACGGCGCCGGTGTCGATTCCTGGGTTCACGATCGATCCGATCGGGCTCAGTGATCTGGTGTTGCCGAATATCACGACGGCGCCGGTGTCGATTCCTGGGTTCACGATCGATCCGATCGGCCTCAGTGATCTGGTGTTGCCGAACCTCACCACAGTGGGTTTCACCACCCCGGCGCTCGACATCCCACCGTTCGGTCTGGCGGAATTCACCCTGCCGCCGCTGGTCATCCCGAGCATCCACCTACCCGCACAGGTCCTGGCCACTTTCCCCGTCCCCGGCGGCCCCGGTTACCTCAACACAACGATCAACCCGTCATCCGGCTTCTTCAACACCGGGATCGGTGGCAACTCAGGATTCGGCAACAACGGTGCGGGACTGTCGGGTTGGTACAACTCAAACGGTCCCGGGCTGCTGGGCGGCTCCGGCTACCAGAACTTCGGCGGCCTGATTTCGGGCTTCAACAACGTCGGCAGCGGCGTTTCCGGTCTTGCCAACGCCGGCGTTCTGGACCTGGCTCTGACCAGTCTCGTCTCCGGCATCGGCAACCTCGGCAACAACCTGTCGGGCCTGTTCTTCAGGGGCACCACATAACCAGGCCCGACCCCCGAATTAGTCAGTTCTCTTTGAGAATCAACTTTTTCAACGCCGCGCGGTCGGTGGTCAACAGCTCCTCGATGCGGGGCTTGTTGACCTCGGCGACGATGATCTCACCGACTTCCTGATAGACCTCGCTGAAGATGCCGTGCGACTTCATCTTCTCGGTCTGGTACTGGTTGTCCTCGGTCGGCGTCACGTAGTACACCGCGTCGGCCTTGAACCGATGCACCAGCCACAGATGGATCAGAGTCATCAGCCGCTTCTGACGCAGCTTTTCAGCGAAGGTGTTCTGGTCACGCACCTGCAGGATGCTGCGGCCGTGGCGGTCTTTGATGGGGTCGACCACAACGTTGGCCAGCTGCTCGTCACCGTCGCCGTAAATGCCCAGTTCCAGCACATCCGAGCCGGCGCGACGGGGCCGCAACGTGACCCGAAGCTTCTCGCCCAGCTGATAGTGCTCGCTCCAGATCGCCAGCCATTCCTCCAGCAGCTTCTTGGGCACCTCGGTCTGCACCAGATGCTGGTGTTGAGTGGACCCCTTGCCCATCGCCTTCGTGGTCGCCGTACGGCCGGAGACCGCCGCCAGGCCTGCGTCGCTGCGCGGCCCGCCAACCAGGGTTTGCGGTGTGCGATAAGGCGATTCGACCAGCCGCATCTTGCGCTGCAGGCGGGCCAGCGCCAGCATCCCGTCCTGGGTGAGGTTGGTAGCGAACTCTTCGGCAGCGACACCGTCGATCTGGTGTCCGCCGTAGGTGATGAAGTTGAAGACAAAGCCCATCTTGCCCAGTTCCGCTGGGAACTCCCGCATTTCCTCGTCGGTCATGCCGGTGGTGTCCCAGTTGAACGAGGGCGAGAGGTTGTAGGCCAGCATCTGGTCAGGGAACTTGGCGTGAATCGCTTCGGCGAACTGCCGGGCATCGGCCAGATCGGCTGTCTTGGTCTCCATCCACAGAATGTCGGCGAATGGCGCGGCGGCCAGGGACTTGGCGATCGCATACGGAATCCCGCCGCGGATCTGGTAGTAGCCCTCAGGGGTTTTCGCGAGCTCGCAGTCCCACCCCGGGTCGACACCCAACTCGGCGGCTTTCTGCCGGGCCTCGTAGAGCGACGCGGTCGCAGCGAACTCCCGCCATTCCTGGGAGCTCATGCCGCGCGGCTCGTCGTCGCTCTCACCGAATTCCAGGACCTCGGCCACGGCTTCGCCGTAGGTCAGCACCCCGGCGTCGTCCTCCCAGGCAGCCACGAAGCGGGATTCGACTTCGTCGTAGACGTCGTCGATCGAAGTCTCGCCGTTCTCCCGCCACGTCTTGACCGCCTCGGAGATCAGGTCGGCGATCCCCTGGCGCTCCAGCCATGCGTTGGCTCCCGCGTACTCGCCGTCGCTCAAGGCGTACAACAGATGGCCGTTGAGCTCCTCGACGCCCGAATCGTAGAAGCGTTTCATCATCGCCAGGAAGCAGGCCTTATAGGACGGAACCTTCAGGTTGGTGGCCCCGAGCAGGAAAGGCTGGTCGCGTTCGTCGCCGCGGCTGTCGAGGAGGTTGGCTGCCTCGGCGTCCGTACGGGCGACGATGATGCCCGGCACCCGCATGATGTCGAGTTGAAAGCGAGCGGCGTTGAGTCGCTTGATCTGCTCGTCGGACGGCACCAGAACCTTACCGCCCTGATGGCCGCACTTCTTGGTGCCCGGACGCTGGTCCTCGATGTGATAGCCCGGGACGCCGACCTCCACAAAACGCCGAATAAGGTTGCGCACGTGCGGATCTCCGCCGTGGCCGGTGTCGGCATCGGCGATGATGAATGGCCGGTAATCGTAGAACGTGGCGGTCGCCCGCTGCCGTTCGGTCATGTTCAGGCGCAGGTACTCCTGATTGCGGTCTGCGGTGAGCAGGGCGCGCACCAGGACCGCGGCGTCGTCAGGCACCTGGCTGAGCGGGTAGCTGGCCAGGTCTGGGCCCGGATCCTCGGTCGTGGACCCTTTGGCCGAGGTGGCCCAGCCGCCCAGGTAGATCCCTTCGATGCCCATCCGCTTCATGCTCACGGCCTGGCCGGGCGAGTACGGGCCAAATGTGGTGATGCTCTTCTTCTGCTCGAAGAGCTCACGCAGGCGCGGGTAGAAGGCGGCGGCGGCCTCGCGCGCCACGGTGTAGTCGACGGGAATCGTGCCGCGTTGCTCTACGACCTGGCGGGCCGTGTACAGGCGCGTGATGCCCGCGAACCGCGGACTGTCGAGGTAGCGCTGCGTGTCGGCGACCTCCTGCTCGAACTTCGATTGGACTGCATTGTCCGTTTCGGCGATGGCCATGGCCTTCCGCTCCTTCTCAGCGCCAATTCCCCTTGTCGCTGAAAGTCTATGCCCCTGGATAGTGAGCTGGGTCACCGGTCGACTCAGCCGCACGAGCCCGCAGCCAACCCTGTTGGCGCCGGATGAACGCCGCGTCGACGACACGGCCGTGCCCCGGGACGTAACGGGCATCGAGGCCGCCCAGCGCCAGTAGCCGAGCGAGGGTCGCGGGCCAGGCGGCCACGTCGGAGTCGCCGTCGATCGCGGGCGTTCCGGACTCCTCGACGAGGTCGCCGGTGAAAACCACTGGCGGACCACCATCGCGGTCAGCCGCAACCAGCACGACCAAGTCCGAATGACTATGGCCTGGACCGAGATAGGCGATGGTGACCGTGCGATCCCCGAGGTCCACCACGGTGTCGTGGATCCCGCGCGGCGGCGGTCGCAGCGCGGTGATGGCACGGTCGATCTCGGCGGCATCGGCTCCGTGGCGCAGCGCATCACTGCGCAACTGGTCGGTACCTGCCAGCAGGTATTCGACAACTCCCGGCGCGCAGTGGATTTCGGCCCCGGCGAACAGCGAGGATCCCAACACATGGTCGAAGTGCTTGTGCGTCAACACAATATCGGTCACGTCGCAGTCGGCGATCTCCCGGATGTCCGCCGCGATGGCGGCGGCCTCTGGCAACGTCGTCCCGGTGTCGACCAACAAGGCCCCGCGCGCGCCGTACACCAGGCCGACCGTGACATCGCAGAACGGCAGCCGACAGCGATGCACCCTGGCGCTCAACTGCTCCCAGTCGTGGTTCATCAGTCCCGGGAGTGTATTACGGAGAGGTGTTCGAGCAGGCCATCTCGGCGTGATCCCGATGCGAGCTGAACCGCCATTCGTCCCGAGCAAGGAGAAACACGATGCGCGCAGTCGTCATCACCAGACACGGTGGTCCCTCGGTGCTGCAGGTCCAGCAACGCCCTGACCCGCCGCGCCCGGGCCCGGGTCAGCTGCGCATCGAGGTCCGGGCGGCCGGCGTCAACTTCGCCGATCATCTCGCCCGCGTCGGCTTGTATCCCGACGCGCCCAAGCTCCCCGCCGTCGTCGGCTACGAGGTCGCCGGCACGGTGGTGGCTGTCGGCGACGGCGTCGACGGCGGCCGTGTCGGTGAAAGGGTCTTGGCCGGAACGCGATTCGGTGGGTACGCCGAAATCGTCAATGTCGCCGAGTCCGACTCGGTGCCGCTGCCTGAGTCGGTGAGCTTCGAGCAGGGCGCCGCGGTCCCGGTCAATTACGCCACTGCGTGGGCGGGGTTGCACGGCTACGGGTCGTTGCAGGCCGGCGAGCGGGTGCTCATCCATGCCGCGGCCGGCGGCGTGGGCATCGCGGCCGTTCAGTTCGCCAAGGCGGCAGGCGCCGAGATACACGGCACCGCATCGCCCGGCAAGCACCAGAAGCTGACCGAATTGGGCGTCGATCGCGCGATCGACTACCGCCGCGACGGCTGGTGGAAGGATCTGCCGCCCTACGACCTCGTGCTCGATGCGCTGGGCGGCACGTCGCTGCGGCGGTCCTACGGGCTGCTGCGTCCGGGTGGACGGTTGGTCGGCTATGGGATTTCGAACCTGCAGGAGGGCGAGAAGCGCGCACTGCGCAAGGCGGCCCCGCACGCGCTGGCGATGCTGCGCGGGTTCAATCTGATGGATCAGCTGTCGGAGTCCAAGACCGTCATCGGCCTGAACATGCTGCGGTTGTGGGACGATCGCGGCACCCTCGAACCCTGGATCACGCCGCTGCGCCGGGCACTCGACGACGGCGTCGTCGCACCGATCGTGCACGCCGCGGTGCCGTTCTCCCAAGCACCCGAAGCGCATCGGATCCTGGCTGCCCGAGAGAACATCGGCAAGGTCGTGCTGGTGCCCTGAGCTGGTTTAGCCGCCGCGGCGGTGGCAATGTATCTGCGCATGGCTGTCACCGAGTCCCGCGAAGTTGTCATCGACGCGACACCCGACGAGATCATGGAGGTGTTGTTCGATCTGGAATCGCTGCCCGAATGGTCGTCGGCTCATCGCGAAGTCGAGGTTCTGGAGCGCGACGAGGACGGCCATCCGACCAAATCCCGGCAAGTCGTCAAAGTCGTTGGCGTGAGCGACGAACAGGTGCTGGACTACACCGTGCACGACGACGGCGTCAGTTGGAAGCTGGTGAGCGCCAAAGCGCAGAAGGGACAGCACGCGCGATACACGCTGACGCCCGAAGGGAATTCGACGAGGGTGCATTTCGAGCTCACCGTGGATCTCGGCGTGCCGGTGCCGGGCTTCCTGGTCAAGAAGGGCGCCAAGGGGCTGATGGAAACGGCGACGGACGGCCTGCGTAAGCGGGTACTGCAAGTCAAAAAAGGCTGATACGCCATTTTTGTTGTGGCCGTGCAGATTTCAGTCAGCGGCGCCGATCAGCGCCGCGAGCTGGGCGCGGTTCACCTTGCCGGTGGCGTTGTAGGGGATATCGTCGACGATGGTCAGCCGCTCGGGCAGCTTGAAGTAGGCGAGCAACGGCGCGCAGTGCGCACGTAATTCGGCGAGGGTCACCGGCCCGCGGGGCACCACCGCCACGCCCACGCGCTGGCCCAACTCTTCGTCGTCGACACCGGCCACCGCGACGTCGTGCACCGCCGGGTGCGAACGCAGGGCCTCCTCCACCTCGATCGGACCGAACTTCTCTCCGCCCCGGTTGATGGTGTCGCGCAGTCGCCCGCTCGGATAGAGGTAGCCGTCGGCATCCTGGCGGCCCAGGTCGCCGGTGCGCAGCCACCCGCCCGCGGTGTTGAGCGGACTGCGCACCCACAGCTCGCCGACCGCGCCGGGTTCGACGTCGGCACCGGTGTCGGGGTCGACCACCCGCACCTCGACCCCGGGCAGGGGACGTCCCACCGAGCCCGCCCGGGCCGGATCGTGGTGGTCCCCGGGCAGCAGGTTGGCGTACGTGCCCAAGGTCTCGGTCTGGCCGAACACGTTGGTGAAAGCGACGTGCGGGAGGGCCGCAATCACTCTGCGCATCAACGAGATCGGGGCAGCCGCCGCGCCGTAGGTGATCGCAGTGAGCGAGGACAGATCGGTGTCGGCGAAGTCCGGGTGCTCCAGAATCCGGTGCATCATCGTGGGCACCAGGAACATCCCGGTCACGCGGTGCTCTGACACCAGCCGCAGCCATTCGCCGGCGTTGAAACGGCGCTGCACCACCAGCGTGTTGCCCGAGTAGAGACTGGCGATCAAACCCAGTGACCCGCCGACATGAAAGTAAGGTACGCACATCATCACCGCGACGGGCGGGACGTCCGGCGCGAACGGCGCGGACGTCCTGTCCAGCCGCGCGGTCAACTGCCGGCTGCCGATCGGGACAGTCTTGGGCAGGCCGGTGGTGCCGCTGGTGAACAAGACCATCGCGGTCTGCTCGTCGACAACTGATTCGACTGGCGGGCAACGTCTTCCGCCGGTGAAGTCCACATCGGTCAACACCGTCGGCACCGCGGCGTCACGCAGCCGTCCAGCGTAGGACTCCCCCGCCACCGCCACCTCGGCGCAGCCCGCGTTGTCGAGCAGCGCCCGCAGCTCCGGCGGCGTCAGCGCCGGGTTCATCAGCGCTGCCGCAGCTCCGATGCGCGCCGCGCCGAGCAGCGCCGCGATCGACAGCAGACTGGCGGTGTCGACGACGGCGACCCGGTCACCGGCCGTCACACCGCGGGCTGCCAGCCCGTCGGCGCACGCGTGCACGGCCCTGTCGAGCTCGGCGTAACTGAAGGAGCGACCGTCGATGATCAGTGCGGTCCGCTGCGGATCGTGCGCCGCGGCGGCATCGATGATGGTCCCGAGATTCATCAGCTCAGTACAGCGGCGACCAGGTGGAGGTCCGCAACAACCTGCTGGTCCACTGGTCGCGCAGGTCCAACGCGTCGTGCAACCAGGTGCCGGGAGTCCGGTACTCGGCCGGGATGTGTGTGCGAAGCAGATCGAGCAACGCTTCGGGACGGCTGATCCGTTGCATCAGAATCACTTCCCGACGCAAATGGCTGCCCAGAGCGGGCTGAAACGACGCGTGCATCTGCAACATCGACGACGGTTGTTCGAGACTTCGGGCGTACACCTCGCCGCAGCGCAGAATGTACTCCTCGAACTTGTCCTCGTAGGGCCACATGGTGTCTTCCATGTAGAGGCTCATCTCGTGTTCGCGACCGTCGGCCGGCACATCGTCGAATGACACATGCTGCATCGGCGACCACGGCAACGCCACCAACAGCTTGGCGTCGACCCCGTGGCGCAATTCGTCGGTGTGGTGCATCCAATCCCGCAGGTCCCCCTGCTGCACCCGCTTCGTCAGGCGCTCCCAGGCGGCGCCGTCGCGAACCGCGGTCACGGTGATGACGGTGTAAGCCGGCCCGCTGCCCTGCGCCTGGTTGGTGTACCACAGCAGTCGGGCCTCGTCCCCGGCGGCGAGCGTAGGCAACCAGCCGTCCCGGAAAGCGGCCTCGAACTCGTCCTCGGCGCGGCCACGCACCGTATGAACCTCATGCATGAACAGCAACGCCAAAGACCTCCATCCCGGCGCAGGTTATTGAACGCCTGCCCACTACTCGTTGGCACGGACGTTATCCGGCACGATTCCCGCTGTCCAAACCGGGTCGACGCGCGCGTCAATATGGGCGGTCGATTCTTTTCGGGCCCGTCGCGGTAATTTTCTGAGCACGCGGAAGGGAGCTGAATGGACATCGCTTCGGTCGACGAATTGCTCAGCACCACCCGTGCGGTCCGGAAGCGTCTCGACCTGGACCGGCCGGTGGGTCGTGAGGTGATCCTGGACTGCATACGCCTGGCGATGCAGGCGCCCACCGCCAGTAACGCCCAGGACTGGCGCTGGATCGTCATCACCGACCCCGAGAAACGCGCGGCGATCGCCGACATCTACCGCAGCATCGGTGCGGAGTACCTGGCCAACGCCGCGGCCACCGCGTCCGATCCACAGACGCAGCGTGTCTACCGCAGCGCGGCGGGCCTGACCGAGACGTTGGCCAGGGTCCCGGTGCACGTCATCCCCTGCCTGCTGCAGCCCATCGAGGAGAGCAACCGGCTGGTGGCCGCCTCGGCCTGGGCGTCGATCATCCCGGCCGGCTGGAGTTTCCTGTTGGCTTTGCGGTCCCGCGGACTGGGGTCGGTGTGGACGACGATGCACCTGGCGAAGGAACGCGAAGTCGCCGAGCTGCTCGGGATACCGCCCTCGGTCACCCAGGCCGCCCTGTTCCCGGTGGCCTACACCATCGGCAGCGACTTCCGCCCCGCGGCAAGACCATCGGCAGAATCGATCACCTGCTGGGACACCTGGGACGAAAGCTGATGCAGTCCTACACCGTGCGTTTCCACGTCGAGGCGCCCCCGGCGAAGGTATGGCGGGTGCTGCACCCACCGGTGCCGCCCGACGCGCCGCGGCCACGGGTGCTGACGTGGCCGACCGGCAGCATGGAAATCCTGAACGAGGGCGACGCGGCGGGTGAGGGGCTGGTCCGCACCTGTATCTTCCCGGTGCCCAGATATCTGCTCTCCGGCGGCGTGGGGCGGTCCTGGGAGACCGTGACCGAAGCCAGGATCAACCAGGTGTCGCGGTATGTGGCGGTCGGCAAGCCGTTGTGGTCGCGGGCCGAGGGCTACCACCAACTCGACGAACAGCCCGACGGCAGCACGGTGCTCACGTTCCACGAGACCTATCACGCATACAACCCGGTGCTGCGCTTTCTGCTGGAGCGCCCGGTGCACGCGCGGATTTCGCGCGACAACCTCGCGACCTACGTGCACGCGCTGGGTTACGCCGGAAAGGTGCGCCGCCTGGACTGAGCGCGGCAGCGTGTGGCTGAGCTAACGGGATCGGCTCGGCGCCGAGACTCGAAATGCGCAGTTGAGCCAGGTAGGGTGCTTTGTTATGGGTTCTAAGCAAACGGCGCGGGTCGCCGCAGCGGCGCTGGTCGTCGCGGGCTGGGCCGGCTCGCTGGGGGTCGCCGCAGCTGATCCGGATCCGGCGCCATCTCCGGTCCCATCCCCGTCCCCGTCGGGAGCGCCTGCGGCAGCGGGCGCACCACGGACGACCATCGACCACGACGGTGTCTACACCGTCGGCAAGGACATCGCACCCGGGGTGTACAGCTCTGCGGGACCTGTCGGCAACGGCACCTGCTACTGGAAGCGGATGGGCAATCCCGACGGTGCGTTGATCGACAACGCGATCACCAAGCGCCCGCAGGTGGTCCAGATCGAAGCGACTGACAAGGCGTTCAAGACCAGCGGCTGCCAGCCGTGGCAGCCGACGAGCGAGGCGCCGCCCCCGACACTGTCAGGGCCTCAACTGCAAGGCACCCTGGGCATCCTCAACGGGCTGCTCGCTCCCCACGCGCCGCCACCACCGCCGGCACCGTAAACCGAGCGCGCTCAGACAGCCGGGGCCAACGCGGCTTCGACCGTGGCGTACATCGGCAGCAGGCGGCGCAGGCCACAGGCGGCGATGGTGCGGGCCACGATCGGCTGATTGCTGACCACTCGCAGACTCACCCCGCGCCGGCGGCACCGCACCGACTCCTGAGCCAGTACGGCATAGGCGCACGAACCCAGGAAATCGAGCTCGCGGACGTCGATCACGAACGGGCCCGGCGCGATCGCGATGGCGGCGCTTCGGTTCACCAGACGCTGCCAGATGGTCTCGTTGCTGGCGTCGATATCGCCGCCGACGTGAACGACCACGGCTGATCCCGAACATTCGGTGACAGCGCGCAGACCGTGCTGCGGATCGCTGACTGGCGAACTCAGCCGCGTGCGGGAAGGAGCCGGCGATGATTTGATCGCGACAGTCTTCATCGTTCGCAATGTCCCGTCGTATTGGTCGTTGGGAATGCCCTCGTCTCGGAAGGCGGCACGGTCGAAAGACAGCGTAAGTGCTGGCCGGTTTCGGGGAGTGGTCTTCGGGATTACGGGCTTAATAAGCATATGTGCAACAGCGGCGACGAGCTAGGGGTGCACAGCAGACTCGCGGGATCGCGGCCGGTACTGCACGATGCACACGTGACCCGACAGCGGCTGACCAGCGACCAGCGCAACTCGTTCATCGCGGCATTCCTGGGCTGGACGATGGACGCGTTCGACTACTTCATCGTCGTGCTGGTGTACGCCGACATCGCCGAGACGTTCCACCGCAGCAAGACCGAGGTCGCCTTCGTCACCACCGCGACCTTGGCGATGCGTCCGTTGGGCGCCTTACTGTTCGGGCTGTGGGCCGACCGAGTCGGACGGCGACTGCCGCTGATGGTCGACGTGATCTTCTATTCCCTGGTGGGATTCCTGTGCGCGTTCGCGCCCAATTTCACCGTGCTGGTGATCCTGCGTCTGCTGTACGGCATCGGCATGGGCGGCGAGTGGGGTCTGGGTGCGGCGCTGGCCATGGAGAAGGTTCCGGCCGAGCGGCGCGGCTTCTTTTCCGGCTTGCTGCAGGAGGGTTACTCGTTCGGCTACCTGCTGGCCACGGTGGCCTCGCTGGTGGTGATGAACTGGCTGGACTTGTCGTGGCGCTGGCTGTTCGCGCTGAGCATCATCCCGGCCCTGGTCAGCCTGATCATCCGGTACCGCGTCGAGGAATCCGAGGTATGGGAGGCCGCACAGGATCGGATGCGGTTGACCAAGACCAGAGTCCGCGACGTGCTGCGCGAGGCGAAGGTCATCCGCCGGTTCTGCTATCTGGTGTTGTTGATGACGGCCTTCAACTGGATGAGTCACGGCACCCAGGACGTCTACCCCACGTTCCTGAAGGCGACCGCAGATGACGGTGCGGGACTGTCCAGCGCAACGACCCGCTGGATTGTGGTGGCCTACAACGTCGGTGCCATCATCGGCGGCCTGGTCTTCGGCACCTTGTCGCAGCGATTCGGCCGGCGCTACACCATCGTGTTCTGCGCCGTGCTGGCCCTGCCGATCGTGCCGCTGTTCGCCTACTCGCGCACCGCAGCCATGTTGTGCCTGGGTTCGTTCCTGATGCAGCTGTGCGTGCAGGGCGCCTGGGGCGTGATCCCGGCGCACCTGACCGAGATGTCGCCGGACGCCATTCGCGGGCTGTACCCGGGGGTGACCTATCAGCTCGGCAACCTGCTGGCCGCGTTCAACCTGCCCATCCAGGAACACCTGGCCGAAACGCATGGCTACCCGTTCGCGCTGGCGGTGACCATCGTGCCGGTGCTGACGATGGTGGTGTTGCTGACGTTGATCGGCAAGGACGCCACCGGAGTTCGCTTCGGCACCGCCGAAAGCGCCTTCCTGCCCGGGGAGGGCTAACCGCCCAGGGTGCGTAGCAGCATGTGCATCGCGACCGTGGTCGAGCGCTCCCGGACGTCGGAGCGGTTGCCGGGCAGCCGCAAGGTACGGGTGACCTGCCGGCCGTCTGCCAGCGCCAGGGTGAAACAGACTGTGCCCACCGGTTTTTCCTCGGTTCCGCCACCGGGACCGGCAATCCCGGTGATGGCGACGGCGGTGTCGGCTTCGAAACGTTTCAGGGTGCCGGCCGCCATCGCCTGCGCGACCGGTTCAGAGACCGCGCCGTGCGTCTCGATCAGCTCGGGGTCCACGCCGAGCAGCTGCGCCTTGGCTTCGTTGGAGTAGGACACCACGCCGCCGGCCACGTAGTCCGAGGATCCGGGGCGTTCGGTCAGCCGGGCCGCCAGCAGGCCCGCGGTGCAGGATTCCGCGGTGGCGATCCGCCGGCCGGCGAGCAGCTCCGCGACCAGATCGTCGACCTGCGAGCCGTCCTCGGAGAACACCTGCTCGCCGTGGCGGTCGCGCAGCAACCGGGTCAGCTGTGTGTACACCTCCGCTGCGTCCGGTTCGTAGCGCGTCACGATCTCCAGCTCGCCGCGCCGCAGGCAGGTGGTGATCTCGAGGGCTTCGAAGCCGGGCACGGCGGTCTCGGCCTCGCGTAGCGTCTCGGCCAGCCCCGACTCAGGGAGTCCGAACATCCGTACCATTTCCTGCCGGTAGACGGTGCGGCCGGCGATCGCCGCCTGCACCCCCGGTGTCTGGACAGCCTTGTGCCACATGGGTTGTAGCTCGCGCGGCGGTCCGGGAAGGACCAGCACCGCGGGCTTGCCGGGCACCACGACCCCCGGAGCCGTGCCGACCGGGTCGAGCACCTGTGCTCCGACCGGGATCATCGCTTGCTTGCGGTTGGCCGTTCGCACCGACTCGAACTTGCCCGGCTCAAGCAGCGCCGCGAAGGCGGGATTGCGCGCCATCAACGATTTGAGGATCTCGGCGATCCTGTTCTCCAGCGCCTCGTCGAGGACCAGATCACGGCCGCAGAATCGAGCCACCACCTCGACGGTCATATCGTCAGCGGTCGGGCCCAGGCCACCGCTGGTGATGATGAGGTCCACGCCCTGCTCTGCCATGAAACGCAGCTGCGCCTCGATGTCGGACGGACGGTCGCCGCAGATGGTGATGTGCGCGAGCTCGACGCCCAGTTCCAGCAGCCGGTCGGCGATCCAGGGACCGTTGCGGTCCTGGACGCGTCCGGTCAGAACCTCGGTTCCGGTGACGACGATGCCCGCGCGTGAACTCACCGTGATGACCCTACGCATCCACCGGCGGCGCGTTACTAGGTGCTGGGGCTGCCCGGTTGGCCGGGGATGCCCGGGTCGGACAAGCCGCGCTCGCCGGAACTGCCGGGTTGACCGGGCTGGCCGGGCTGGCCGGGCTGGCCGGGCTGGCCCGGTTCTCCGTCGCGGCCCGGCGCCCCGCCGTCGCCGCCGCGCCCGCCTGCGCCGCCCGCACCGCCGCGACCGCCGTCACCGCCGCGACCGCCGTCACCGCCGCGGCCGCCTGCGCCCCCGCGACCCCCGTCGCCACCCCGGCCCCCTCTGCCGCCTTGGCCCCCGGTGCCGCCTGGGCCGCCGTCAGGTGCGTCTTCGGTCATGGGCTGCGCCTCCTCGGGGACACGGGAAATCGGTCCGCCCCACGCTACGCCGGACCGGCCCGACCCTCGGCGAGGTACCGTTCGACCGATTCGACTTTGTGTGTCATCGCGTCGGCGACGCCGGTCCGCCAGTCCGCTTTGATCACCGTGCTCACCCGGGGTGCGCGGGCGGCGACGGCCTCCACCGCGCGCTGTACCACGGCCATCACCTCCGTCCAGCTGTCCCCTTCGATCACGGTGAACATCGCATCGGTCTTATTGGGCAGACCCGAATCACGCACCACACGAACAGCTTCGGCGACGATCTCGCCGACACCCTCCCCCACACCCAGTGGAGTGACGGAAAACGCCACCAGCACAGACATGCCACGAGGGTACCCACGCGCGGGGACCGCACATGGCAGCATCGACGCCCATGCGGGTTCTGGTGCAACGGGTCTCGTCAGCTTCGGTGACAGTGGATGGTCGCGTGGTCGGCGCCATCGAACCTCCCGGGCAGGGCCTGCTGGCGCTGGTCGGCGTCACCCACACCGACGGGCCCGGTCACGTTCAGCGGCTCGCCGAAAAGCTGTGGACGTTGCGCATCCTGTCCGGAGAGAAGTCCGCGTCCGATGTCAACGCACCGATCCTGGTGGTCAGCCAGTTCACCCTCTACGCCGACACCGCCAAGGGCCGACGCCCATCGTGGCACGCCGCCGCGCCCGGTGCGGTCGCTGAGCCGCTGGTCACGAGTTTCGTGACGGCATTACGCCGACTGGGTGCTGAGGTCGAAACCGGCATATTCGGCGCCCACATGCAGGTCGAGTCGGTCAATGACGGACCGGTGACCGTCCTGTTGGAGCTGTGACGAGTACGTTCGACAGCTATGACGCCTGAATTCGGATCGCTGCGTTCCGACGACGACGAATGGGACATCGTCAGCGGTGTCGGCTACACGGCGTTGATTGTGACCACCTGGCGTGCGCTGCATGCGATGAGTGAGCAACCGTTAGCGCGTGACGATTACGCCAGGTTCTTCATCGAGGCCTCAGAGGATCCCTACCTGACCGGACTGCTGACCGAACCGGGAAGCTCCGAACATGAGAGCGCGTTCCCGCGCCTCTACGGCGTGCAGACGCGGTTCTTCGACGACTTCTTCACCTCCGCCGGTGATTCCGGTCTGCGGCAGGCGGTGATTGTGGCCGCCGGGCTCGACTCGCGCGCGTACCGTCTCGAATGGCCATCTGGCACTACAGTTTTCGAAATAGACCTGCCCAAGGTGCTGGAGTTCAAGGCGCAGGTGCTCGACGCGCACCACAAGCAGCCCGCGGCGCAACGGCGTGAGGTGGCAGCCGACCTGCGTGCCGACTGGCCCGCTGCGCTGGCAGCGGCCGGGTTCGACCCGCACAGCCCCAGCGCCTGGTCGGTGGAGGGGATCCTGCCGTACCTGACCAGCTCAGCCCACGGGACGCTGTTTGCCGGTATCACTGAGTTCAGTGCCCCGGGCAGTCGGCTGGCCATCGGCGCCCTGGGGTCCCGCCTCGACCACGACCAACTGGCCGCGCTCGAGGAGGAGCACCCGGGGGTCAACATGGCGGGCGATATCGACTTCTCGTCGCTGACCTACGAGAACCCGATGGACCCGGTGACGTGGCTGGGATCCCACGGGTGGCGTGTCGAGCCGGTCCGCAGCAATCCGGAGTTGCAGGTGGGCTACGGGCTGACGCCACCGGAAGTGGACGTCAAGATCGACAGCTTCATGCATTCGCAGTACATCATCGCGGTCAAGGACTAAGGCCGCAGCAGGATCTTCACGACCTCGCCGGACCGCGAGCCGGCCGTCGCATACGCTGTGGCGGCCTCGTCCAGCGGCAACGAGGTGGTGAAAATCCCGTCGACATCCAGCCGACCTGACTGCAGCAGCGGAATCAGCTCGGGCCAGGTGCGCTGCACCGGCGCGGTGGTCCATCGCACCGTGATGCTGCGGATCAGGCTCATCAGCGCCGGGAACGGGAACGGCTGCAGATCGTGCACACCCACCACCGACACGGTGCCGCCCGGCCGCACAGCGGCAAGCGCATCGGTCAGTGACGCATCGGTGGCCACCGCGTCGATCACCGCGTCAGCGCCGCGGCCACCCGTGGCGGCGAGGATGGCTTCCACCGCCGGTGCCGTGATGGCTGTCGCGCCCCAGTCTGCCGCGCGTTGCAGCCGGCCCGGTACCCGGTCGATCGCGAAAACCGTTGCCGCGCCGTGGGCGAACGCGCTGCGCAGTGCACACAGGCCGACCGCGCCCAGCCCGATCACCGCGACCGTGCCGCCGTACGGGATGTCGGCGCGTTGCGCTGCGGCCCAGCCGGTGGCCAGGTTGTCGGTGAGCAGCAGTGCCTGTTCGGTGGAAATCCCGTCGGGAATCTTGCGGACCTGAAAGTCGGCGGCGTGCACTGCGAGCAGATCGGTCTGCGCCCCCGGCAGCACACCCCCGCCGAAGATGTTCAGACCCGAGTGGCACATGACCGGATCGTTCGTGGCGCACCCCGGACAGGCTCCGCAACCGGCCACCGATGACACCAGCACCTGATCGCCCACCTTGACGCTGCGCACCTCGCGGCCCGCGTCGACCACGGTGCCGACGGCTTCGTGCCCCAGCGCGATGGGCTCCACCAGCGGGTAGTCGCCTTCGTAGAAGTGCAGGTCGGAGCCGCAGATCCCGGCGGCACTCACCTCGACGATCACCCCATCCGGCCCGGTCAGGGCGGGATCGGGCCGGGTATCGACCCGGATGCTCGCGGGTCCGTCGACGACCACCGTACGCATCGCGCTCACTTTCCTTGCCGGAGAACAAATTTGGACCAATCAGGTTGCCGGACCGCGGCCCAGTATGCATTGAGACGCCACGGGCTGACGGTGTGGATCTCCCCGTCGGCGTTCTTGAAGTAGGAATGTTTGACGGCCGGGTGCGACCAGACCATCTTCTTGATCTCGACCTGCGTGCGTCGGTGCCAGTCGGCGGCCGCCTCGGCGGTGGGCTCCATGGCGACGATGCGCTCCTCGGCCATGCGTTGCAGGCACAGGTTGACGTAGCGCATCTGCAGTTCGGACTGGAAGATCAAGCTGCCGCCGTGCGCCAGATGCGTGCCCGGCCCGTAGATCAGGAAGAGGTTCGGAAACCCCGGCACGGTGACGCCCAGATAGGCGTAGGGCCGGCTCCCCCACATCTCGTGCAGGTCGATTCCGTTGCGGCCGTTGAACTTCACCGGCCACAACACATCGGTGTGCCGGAAGCCGGTGGCGTAGACGATGACGTCGACGTCGTGACTGACACCGTCCTCGGTCTCGATGCCGTGCGGCGTGATGCGCCGGATCGGGGTGCGCACGAGGTCGACGTTGTCGCGCTGCAAGGTCTGCAACCAGCTGCCGTTGTCCTGCAGTGTCCGCTTCCCGGTGGCCGGGTAATCGGGCAGCACCTTGGCCAGCAGATCGTCCCCCTCGGGAATCTGACTGGTGATCCACTGGCTGAACATCATCCGGGCCGCGGCGTTCATCTCGCTGACAGCGTGCTCCTGATCGGGGTAGGTCGGGTCGCCCTTGGCCGCATCGAGACCCTTGTCGGCACCGGGCCACATCAGCAGGAAGCGGTACCACCGCCCGTAACACGGCAGGTGTTGCATCGCCCAGCGAACGCCGTCCCCGACCTCGTCGTGATACATCGGATTCGGGAACATCCATTGCGCGGTGCGCTGAAACACAGTCAGGTGCTCGACGTCGCCGGCGATGGCGGGCGCGATCTGAAATCCGCTGGCGCCGGCGCCCACCAGCGCGACCCGCTTTCCGGTGAGGTCGACGGAGTGGTCCCAGGCTGCGGAATGAAAGGACGGTCCCTCGAACGTGTCTGCGCCGGCGAACTCGGGAATGAGCGGCCGATTCAATTGGCCGACAGCCGTGATGATGGCCCGGGCCCGCGTGGTGCCGGTCTCGCCGTCGGCCGAGCGCAGCGAAACGGTCCACAGGGCCTCGGCGTCGTCCCATTCGGCGGCGAGCACTTCGGTGTTCCACTGCACCTGCTGCATCAGGTCGTGCTTGTGCATCACGTCGACGAAATAGTCGCGCAACTCCGGCTGTTCGGCGAAATAGTGGGTCCAGTCGTTGTTGGGTTCGAAGCTGTAGCAATAGAAGTGGTTTGCCACGTCCACTCGTGCGCCGGGATAGCTGTTCTCCCACCACGTTCCGCCCGGCCCGGCGTTCTTTTCGACGATCGTGAACGGAATGTTGGCCTGCTTCAGTCGAATTCCGGCCAGGATGCCTGATTCGCCGCACCCGATCACCAGGACCGGGAAGTCGGCCATGCCGGCCGCAGGCAGCGCGACCGGCCGGCGCGGGTCCACGCCCTCGAGGTCCATCTCTTCGAGCGCCAGCGGTAGGTAGTCGTCGGGGACCGGCTCGCAGGCCGCCCAGTCCATCATTTCCCGGATGAGCTCATAGCTCAGTGGCGCGGGCTCGGGGACATCCGCGATCGCGGTACTCGGTGAGCACCGGTAGCGCCTCGGCGCGGGCCCGGGCCTTGTCCTCCTCGGACATGAACCCCTGGACCTCGTTGAGGAACAGTCCCAGCTGTTTGAAATCACGGATGAACCGGGGATCGCCGGTGATGTGCACCAGGGAGAGAAGCAACGTGGGGATACTGACGTCCTCGAGCGCAGCCGCGATCTCGGCGGTGGGCGTGGTGAAAGGTAACCCGGCGTACCTGCTGCGCATCGAAGCGGATTCCTTCCGGTGGCGGTGGCAATTACGCTACTCGACGTGTCGTAATTGCGGCATTACGCTACCCCGTGGCGTCGCACCGGATCAAGGTGCTCGCGGGACTACGACTTGTGCGACACGTCCTCGATCAATCCGCCGTCGACCACAAACTCCGCAGCGGTCGCATACGACGATTCGTCGCTGGCCAGGAACAGCACGAACGACGACACGTCCTGGGCTTCCCCCGCCCGGCCCAACGGGATGTTGAGCGCGTCCTGGGGAAGCTTTGCGGTCATCTCGGTGCGGATGAAGCCGGGATGTATCGAGTTGACACGAATGTTGTTGGGCGCCAATTCCAATGCCGCAGATTTGGTCAGTCCGCGCACCGCCCATTTCGACGTCACGTACCCGTGCACCCAGGCCGCGCCGCGCAGGCCCTCGATTGAGGAGATGTTGATGATGGAGCCGCCGCCGGCGGCCACCATCGGGTCGACGACGGCCTGGATGCCCAGCAGCGTGCCGGTGACATTGACGTCGAGCACCCGCTGCCATTTGGCCAGGTCGAAGTCTTTCAGCGCGCCGTAGTTGATGATCCCGGCGTTGTTGACCAGGACATCGAGCTTGCCGAACCCGTCCACCGCCGCCGCGACCGCGGCCGACCAGTCCGCAGGCCGGGTGACATCGAGGTGCACGTAGCGCGCGGCGGCGCCCAGGTCGTCGGCCAGTGCGCGTCCCTCGTCGTCGAGGATGTCGCCGAGCACCACGTGGGCGCCTTCGGCCACCAGCAACCGCGCATGCGAGGCGCCCATGCCGCGGGCGGCGCCGCTGATCAGTGCAACCTTGCTGTCGACGCGTCCCATGCCGGCTCACGCTACCGTTTCACGCTGACGGGCATTAGTCGGTACGCGCCAGACCTGGCTGGCCAAGCGGCAGACCCGCGTACTAAACTAGAACACGTTGCAGTTTTCCGCTCGGTCAAGCTTCCTAGGAGCAGGCATGCACACCCCCTTGTGCGATCAACTCGGTATCGAGTTCCCGATCTTCGCTTTCACCCACTGCCGCGATGTCGTCGTCGCCGTCAGCAAAGCCGGCGGTTTTGGTGTGCTGGGTGCCGTCGGCTTCACCCCCGAGCAGCTGGAGATCGAGCTGAACTGGATCGACGAGAACATCGGCGACCATCCCTACGGCGTCGACATCGTCATCCCCAACAAGTACGAGGGCATGGACTCGCACCTGTCGGCCGAGGAACTCACCAACTCGCTGCGGTCGATGGTGCCGCAGGAGCACCTGGACTTCGGCAAGAAGATCCTGGCCGACCATGGAGTCCCGGTCGAGGACAGCGACGGTGACAGCCTGCAGCTGCTGGGCTGGACCGAGGCGACCGCCACCCCGCAGGTAGAGGTGGCGCTCAAGCACCCCAAGGTGACGATGATCGCCAATGCGCTGGGCACCCCCCCCGCCGACATGATCAAGCACATCCACGACGCGGGTCGCCAGGTGGCCGCGCTCTGCGGCTCGCCGTCGCAGGCCCGCAAGCACGCCGACGCCGGCGTCGACATCATCATCGCCCAGGGCGGTGAGGCCGGCGGTCACTGCGGCGAAGTCGGCTCAATTGTGTTGTGGCCGCAGGTCGTCAAAGAAGTGGCTCCGGTGCCCGTGCTCGGTGCCGGCGGCATCGGCAGCGGCCAGCAGATCGCCGCCGCGCTGGCGTTGGGCTGCCAGGGCGCGTGGACCGGATCGCAGTGGCTGATGGTCGAGGAGTCGTCCAACACCCCGGTGCAGCAGGCCGCATACATCAAGGCGGGCAGCCGGGACACCGTCCGCAGCCGGTCCTTCACCGGCAAGCCGGCCCGGATGCTGCGCAACGACTGGACTGAGGCCTGGGAACAGCCGGACAACCCGAAGCCGCTGGGCATGCCGCTGCAGTACATGGTGTCCGGCATGGCGGTAAGGGCCACCAATCGCTACCCGAACGAGTCCGTCGACGTGGCGTTCAACCCGGTCGGGCAGGTCGTCGGGCAGTTCCAGAAGGTGGAGAAGACCTCGACGGTGATCGAGCGCTGGGTGCAGGAGTACCTCGAGGCGACCTCGCGGCTCGACGAGCTCAACGAGGCCGCCGCGGTCTGATCGCCGCTAGTCGAGGATTTCGTCGTCCTTGCCGGTGAAGACCTCTTTGACCCGGTCAACGGCGTCGGTGGCGATGTCGACGCTGCTCTGAACGATGCCGCTGGCGCCGCCGGCGATGTCGCCGCGGATGATGGCAGTGACGTTCTCGACGATGTCCGAAGACTTCTCGACGGCATTGATCGCGATGTCCCTGACTGCGTCGACGGCGTCTCTGGGATCGAAGGCCATGTGCGTCTCCTGTTCGTTGGCGGCGTTATCTGACTGTAGAGCCTGGCGCAGGCGGCCGACGACCGAGGAAAGTTCAGTAGTCGACGAGGGTGCGCCAGTATTCTTCCGGTATTTCCCTGCCGGACCGCAACACTCGCGCGAGCCCGGCGGCCATCGCGATGCCGAGCAGACCGAGCCATAAGCCGGCCAGCCCGATCAGCCACCACAGCACCGTGGTCAGCAACGGCCACGGCGACAATACGGCGAGTGCCGGTGCGAAGAAGAACCCGGCCCCGATGTACCACGCCGAACCGGCGCGGTCAGAGGCCAGGACGAACCGCAGCCACCGTGGGATCGGGGACTCGAGGGCGGTGCTGCCCGGCATGGACGTGCCTCACTCGCTGAGGTCCGGCGGGAAGAAGCCCGCTCCGGTGAACCACCCCTCTTGCCAGCCCTGGGCGCCCAGACACAACATCGGCAGACCGGCCGGCGATTGCGCCGCGACCTTGGGGTTCGGGCACGGGGAACCGATCTGCTGGACGCCGCGCAACGGGTAGGAGATGACCCAGTACCCGGTAGTGGCGGCGGGGAATTGGTTGGGCGGCGGGAAGTGGCACGCCTCGGCCTGGCCGCTGGGGCCACGTCCGAAGATGAAGCGCTCGTAGTTGTCGCACGGGGCGCCCAGCGAGGCGTCGTAGTTCATCCCCGGGACGTCGCCCTCCCAGCGGCCGTTGTCGGCACCGGCGACCGGGGCCAGCGCTATCGCCGCACCCGTGACCGCAGTGGCGGTGAGCATTTCGCGAATCATGGTGTTCCCTTCTTGGCGCCGGCGCGGCGCTGCAGCGGCATTCATCAAGAGCATAACGATTGCCACAGCAGCCACAAGGCCGAATCCGATACCGGTGTGCGTGTGCATGACCAGCGGATTTCCCACCGCCGCGCCACGGCGGCGCCGGCATTTTCTTTTCGGTTTCCGCCGATGCTTCCCAATGGGGGTGTAGCAATGAAGTATTGGCACGAGACGACCACCAGGACTCTCAAGGAGTGGGCCTTGTCAACTACGCACCCAGCCGCCGAACCGCAGGCCCAGCCGAACCTGCCGCCGGGATTCGATTTCACCGACCCCGACATCCACGCCGAGCGGCTGCCCGTCGCGGAGCTGGCTGAGCTGCGTCGAACCGCGCCGATCTGGTGGAACGAGCAGCCTTACGGGGCGGGCGGATTCGATGACGGCGGCTTCTGGGTGGTCACCAAACACAAAGACGTCAAGGAGATTTCGCGACGCAGCGATATCTTCTCCAGCCTCGCCAAGACCGCCCTGCCGCGTTACAAGGACGGCACCGTCGGCGAGCAGATCGAGCGCGGCAAGTTCGTCCTGCTCAATCAGGACGCCCCGCACCACACCCGGCTACGCAAGATCATCTCCCGCGGGTTCACCCCCCGGGCCGTCGAGCGGTTGCGCGACGATCTCAACCAGCGCGCCCGCCGGATCGTCGAGGTCGCCGCTGCCGAGGGCTCCGGCGACTTCGTCGAGCAGGTGTCCTGCGAGCTGCCGCTGCAGGCGATCGCCGGCCTGCTCGGCGTGCCCCAGGAAGACCGGATGAAACTGTTCCACTGGTCCAACCAGATGGTCGGAGACCAGGATCCCGAATTCGAGAGCAACGACGCCCTCTCGGCGTCGGTGGAACTGATCATGTACGCCATGCAGATGGCGGCGGACCGGGCCGAGAACCCCGGTGAAGACATCGTCACCAAACTGATCGAAGCCGACGTCGACGGCCACAAGCTCTCCGACGACGAATTCGGTTTCTTCGTCATCCTGCTCGCGGTCGCCGGCAACGAGACCACCCGCAACTCGATCACGCAGGGCATGATGGCCTTCACCGACTTCCCGGATCAGTGGGAGCTCTACAAGCGGGACCGCCCGGCCACCACGGCCGACGAGATCGTCCGGTGGGCCACACCGGTCACCTCGTTCCAGCGGACAGCGCTCCAGGATTACGAATTGTCCGGCGTGCAGATCAAACAGGGACAGCGGGTGGTGATGGTCTACCGGTCCGCCAACTTCGACGAAGACGTGTTCGACGATCCGTTCACCTTCAACATCCTGCGCGATCCCAACCCGCACGTCGGATTCGGCGGCACCGGTGCGCATTACTGCATCGGGGCGAATCTGGCGCGGATGACCATCGACCTGATGTTCAACGCGATCGCCGACGCGATGCCCGACCTGGAGCCGATCGGCGCCCCGGAGCGGCTCCGTTCAGGCTGGCTCAACGGCATCAAACACTGGCAAGTGAACTATCACGGTGAGGCGGCCGCCAAATGCCCAGTCTCGCACTGAGATCCGGTAGCTGAGCGGGTGGCGACACACAGAGCGGTCCAGGTACGGTCCGAGGGCGCGCCGTTGGAGTTCGCCGACGTCGAAACCGTCGCACCCGAGCGCGGCGAGGTGCGGATCGCCGTGACTGCATGCGGCATCTGCGGCACCGACGCCCACTTCGTCAACGGCCAATTCCCCGACATGTCCTGGCCGTTCACCCCCGGACACGAGATAGCCGGCACCATCGCCGAACTCGGCGCGGGTGTCGAAGGATTCGCGGCCGGGGACCGCGTCGCGGTGGGCTGGTTCGGCGGCAACTGCAACCACTGCGATCAGTGCCGCAAAGGCGCTCTGATGCACTGCGCGAACGCGAAGGTGCCCAGCTGGCAGTACCCCGGTGGCTACGCCGAATCCGTGACCGTACCCGCCACCGCGTTGGCCCGGATCCCGGACGGGCTCACCGACGTGGAAGCCGCACCGATGGGGTGCGCGGGCGTCACCACCTACAACGCCCTGCGTCACACCAAGGCCATGCCCGGTGACCGGGTGGCGATTCTCGGTGTCGGCGGACTCGGTCATCTCGGAGTGCAGTGGGCGCGGGCAATGGGTTTCGAGACCATCGCCATTGCCCGGGGTACTGCGAAGAAAGAGGACGCCCGGAGTCTGGGCGCCCACCACTACATCGACTCCACCAGCAGCAACGTCTCCGAAGCGCTGCGGGCCCTGGGTGGTGCCGCGGTTGTCCTTGCCACAGCGGGCAATTCGCAGGCCATGGCCGACACCGTCGGCGGGCTGCTCCCCCGGGGCGAACTGGTCACCATCGGGGTGACCCCCGAACCACTGCCGATCAGCCCGGTGCAGTTGATCATTCCCGGTCTGAGCGTGATCGGCCATCCGGCCGGAACCGCGAAAGATGTCGAGGAAACCATGCATTTCGCGGTGGTGTCCGGTGTGCGGGCGTGGATTGAGCAGCTGCCGCTGGCGCAGGCGGCCGACGGCTACGCGGCATTGGAGGAAGGCCGGGCGCACTATCGCACCGTGTTGACCGTGTGAGTCCAAGTAGAGTTCGGCCGTGGCTTCGCAGGAACATACGGCGTGGACGCTGGGTCCGGACAACGGCGAACTGACCGTGCACACCGGGGTGGCCGGGCGCGCGGCGCGGATGGGCCATCGGCTCACCATCGCGGTCACCCGGTGGCGGGCTGGGGTGAATTGGGTTGGTGGCCAACCGGATACCGCTGAACTGGTGGTCGAGGTGGATTCACTCGAGGTGACCGGGGGCGTCGGGGGTCTCAAGGGCCTGTCCGGGCCGGAGCAGGTCATAGCGCGCACCAATGCGCTGAAATCGTTGTCCGCCAACCGGTTTCCAGAAATACGCTTCGCCGCCGACACGATCGAGCAGACCGACGGTGGGTACCGTCTCGCCGGAACACTGTTCGTCCGCGGCAAGTCCCGCGAGCACGTGGTCGAGCTACGCGTGGAAGATCTCGGCGATACGTACCGACTCGGTGCCGAATCCAGGGTGCGTCAGACCGACTACGGCATCAAGCCCTACGCGATGTTCCTGGGGTCGCTGCAGGTCGCCGACGAGGTGACGGTCTCATTCCATGCGGTTCGGCAAAAACCCGAGTGATTTACTCCGGCGGGCTTCCGGGCTCGGCGAACGTGCCGGGAAGGCTCTCGATGGCCCTGCTCAACCGGAATGGCCCGCCGTCGGGGCCCGGTGCCGCCGGGGCGGCGCTCGGCGGGGCGCCTGGCGCGGATTCGTCGGGCTGCTCGTCGGCCGCGAGACGCACCGGCTCCTGCTGCGGCGGCGGAGGCTGCACCGCGGGCGGGGACGGCGGCGCCACGGCTTCGGCGACAGGGGGTTTGGTCACGACGTGCTGTCCGGCGTCCTTGCCGGGCGCCAGCTGCAGACCGATAGCCAAGGACGCCGACGCGACGAACGTGACGGCGGCCGCGGCCAACGCGCCGGCCGCCCCGGCATATCGCCGTGACTGTCCGGCAGCGACCCTGTCCGGTTCGACGGCGTCATCCACCAGGGCGACCAACTCCGCGTCGGTGAACTCGGTGCTCTGAGCCGCCGCCAGCGCTGCGCCGCGCGCGACCGTCACCTGGGCCATAGTCTGCGCGAACACCGGCACCGGCAGGACCTGCTCCAACTGCCAGGAGAAATCGCTCACGTCGCCCTCGGAGCCGACGACCACCACTCCCGCCGGCCGCCACGTGCTGCGATCGAACATCCCGGTCAGCCAGGACGTCAAGCCGTCGAAGCCGCCGCGGACGTGCTTGACGGCTGTCTGGGTCTGGCCGTCGTGCGTGTCGACCATGACCACGGTCGCCCATTCCCGCTCGAGGAGGCACACCGCGGTCTTCTCGTATCCGATGACGGGCGCGATGGCCTGCGCCAGGGTCTCGACGGCATCGAGCAGCCGGACCGGCACCACGTTGTCGAAGCCGGCGTCGGCGAGCGCCTCCTGCAGCAGCGCGGCCTGCGCTGCGGCGTCGTCGCTCCACGTCACGCCGACCACCCGCAGTCGGTGATCGCCGGCGGTGGCCGTGTCGCGCGCCCGCATGACCTCGTCGGCCACTTGTTCGGCGGTGTTCACCGCACGCACCGTGCGGCCGTCCTGAACGCTGTCCTGCAAACGCAACTCGTGGTGACCCAAGATTGCGCCGTCGGCGCCGTGCCCTTCGGCCAGCACCCACCCGACGGTGGTCGGTGTAACTGACAGCCCAAGTACCGTATCCAAGTTTTCGCACCTCAATCGTGTCCGGGCTCGTCGCACCTCAGCAGTGGCCACCCGCTTCAGGGGCAGGTGCGTGGCGCGTGAATGCCGTCAACGCCCGGAATAGCGTCGTAAGTCGGCTTGCTCCGAGCGAGCCTACGCGGTCTGCGGTGTGCCGGCTGACCCGGTATGGAAACCGCCCGCCGGCCGGTGAAAGACCCGGCTAGCTCGGCAAATCCGGCGACTGACGGTGCAGTAAATAGATAAAACGTTGCTCCCCGATAGAGAAATCCGCGTTCTGGCTCCGGCCATTTGGGTCGGTGTGGCGCTGGGCATGGCGTCCGTCCCTGCCCGACTCAGCCCTATTCCAAGTGCATAACGCCTGCGTAACGGCGCGGCGTGGGTCAGCGTCGCGCGTGTCGGGCGCGGGCTATAACGAATGCGGTCGATCGGCGCGGTGCACTGTAAACACAGTTGCTGTAACCCGCGCCGGTAACCGATATGGAACTGAAATGTGTTTGCGTCCGAATCGACATTCGGCCTATTCACGCGGTAAGTTCTGCCGGGAGCAAGAGATATAAGGACAAAAAGGGGCACAGGTATGACAGACGTGACCGGGAAGATACGGGCCTGGGGTCGTCGACTCTTGGTCGGTGCGGCTGCGGCCGCGACCCTGCCGGGCCTGATCGGACTCGCCGGTGGCGCGCCGAGCGCGGGAGCGTTCTCCCGGCCCGGACTGCCCGTCGAGTACCTACAGGTGCCGTCGGCGGCGATGGGTCGCAACATCAAGGTGCAGTTCCAGAGCGGGGGCGACAACTCGCCTGCGGTGTACCTGCTCGACGGCCTGCGCGCCCAGGACGACTACAACGGCTGGGACATCAACACCCCGGCGTTCGAGTGGTACTACCAGTCGGGCCTGTCGGTGGTCATGCCGGTCGGCGGCCAGTCGAGCTTCTACAGCGACTGGTACAACCCCGCGTGTGGCAAGGCCGGTTGCAGCACCTACAAGTGGGAAACCTTCCTCACCAGCGAACTGCCCGCGTACCTGGCGAGCACCAAGTCGGTCAAGCCGACCGGCAGTGCCGCCGTCGGTATCTCGATGGCCGGCTCCTCGGCGATGATTCTCGCGGTCAACCACCCCGGGCAGTTCATCTATGCCGGTTCGCTGTCGGCCCTGTTGGACCCGTCCCAGGGCATGGGCCCCTCGCTGATCGGACTGGCCATGGGTGACGCCGGCGGTTACAAGGCTTCGGACATGTGGGGCCCGTCCAGTGACCCCGCGTGGGCGCGCAACGACCCGTCGTTGCACATCCCGGAGCTGGTCGCCAACAACACCCGGCTGTGGGTGTACTGCGGTAACGGCAAGCCGTCGGAACTGGGTGGTGCCAACATGCCGGCCGAGTTCCTGGAGAACTTCGTCCGCAGCAGCAACCTCAAGTTCCAGGACGCCTACACCGCCGCCGGCGGGCACAACGCGGTGTTCAACTTCCAGGCTGACGGCACACACAGCTGGGAGTACTGGGGCGCCCAACTGAACGCAATGAAGGGTGACCTGCAGGGCGCGCTCGGCGCTCGGCAAGGCTAGACCCACCGCACTACCGCTACTGCGCTTGACGGCCCCGGTCGTCGAGCGCAGTAGTGCGTTGTGGGTCTTTCAACCGGCCGGGCCGAACTCGCCGGTGACGTCGACCCAGCCGGTGGGATCGGCATGATGATCGGTCACGTTGCGGCATTCGCCGTACACGCGCAGGATGCCCAGATCCGGATTGTCGTCATGGCGGTAGATGCTCGCGGTGAGCTCGTCCTTGGTGAGCGTGCTGGCCAGCGCGTGGTTGCCGGGCGGTAGCCCCGGGGACCAGCCGCCGGCCAGCAGTTTGGCCACGACTTCCGGCAGGTAGGTGTCGGCGGCGGCGTCAGCCGGGATCGCGAAGGTCAGGTACACCGCTCCCCGATAGGGCGGGTTCTCGCGGTCCTTGCAGGACATCAACAGGTAGCCGGCCGTCGTCGTGCGCAGACCGGCGACCGTGACCACGTTCTGCGCGGCCCGGACGGCCTGAGCCCGGCTCTGCTGGTCGGTAGCCGCAGGTCCGGGGTGGTGCAAGGCGTCGGCGGGTACGGAGTGCAGTTGGTCCAGCGCCACGAAGGCGCCGCCCAGCACCAGCGAGGCGGACAGCGTCGCGGCGAGCACGAGCCTGGCCAGTCGCGTGCGCAACCAGTTGTCACTCATCTCGCCATTGTCGACGACGCCGGGTCGCTCGTGTTTGGCTGGATGGCATGCGCGGTAGGTGCGGCCCGGCAGTCCTGGCTTTGATCGCGGTGCTGGCCGCGCCGCCGGCGCAGGCCGATCACGCCGACTCGCTGGGCGCGCTGCTGGACGCCGCCGCCGAACGGCTGCAGGTTGCCGATCCGGTGGCTGCCTACAAGTGGGCCACGCACGGCGCAATCGAGGATCCCGACCGGGTCGAGCGCGAAATCGCCACGCTGCGCGAGGAAGCCGCCGCACAGGACGTCGACCCCGATTTTGTCGCGCGCGTCTTCGGCGACCAGATCAGCGCCACCGAGGCCGTCGAGTACACCCGGTTCGCCGAATGGAAACTCGACCCCACCGGTGTGCCGCCGGCCCCGCCGGACCTGGCGGCGTCCAGGGCCGCGATCGACGCGCTGAACACTAAGATTTTGTCTCACATATCGCTTAACTGGAGTTTGCTGAACACTGCGGATTGCGGGCGCCTGGTGCAGCGTGCGCGGGCCGAGACGAGCCGCCGACGAAGTTTCGACGACCTGTACCAACGTGCGCTTACGACCGCAACCAGGTCGTACTGTCCGGCTTCCCGCGGGGCTTGAAGCATCCGCAGAATCGCCGTTTGCGCCAATCTCGAAGGGATGGATAAACGGTCTCATAATTTTCTCTAGTGGGTAACGCTACGGCTACGGTCCGCGAAATCCCGCACATGACGACCATCACAAAGCCCCTCATCAAGTCGGCCGTGGCCGGCGGTTTCCTGGCAGCTTCGATGTCGCTCTCCTCCGGTGTCGCCAACGCCGAGACCATGAACTGGGAAGCCGTCGCAGAATGCGAATCCGGCGGCAACTGGGCCGCCAACACCGGCAACGGCGCCTACGGCGGCTTGCAGTTCAAGCAAGCCACTTGGGAGGAGTACGGCGGTGTCGGGAACCCGGCAAAGGCCTCCAAACAGCAACAAATCGCCGTTGCGAACAAGGTTCTGGCCGGTCAGGGGCCAGGTGCGTGGCCAAAGTGCTCCCGTGCCGGGGGGCTGACGCCGACGTCTGGCGGTGCGACTCAACCGGGCCCACAGTGGCAGCAGACCATCAGCGCGATCATCGGGATGTTCACCCCCAAACAATGATTATCGGCGGTTCATCTCGTTTCGTTACACGGGACGTGCTTGGATCATGTTATGGAGGGTTCAGCAACGGTTCATATGGCCGCCCCGGCGGATAAAATTTGGGAATTAATCGCCGATATTCGCAATACCGGGCGGTTCTCTCCGGAGACTTTTGAAGCGGAATGGCTCGGCGATGCGACCGGTCCCGAGCTTGGTGCGCGGTTTCGCGGCCACGTGCGCCGCAACGAGATCGGGCCGGTCTACTGGACCACGTGCCAGGTGACGGCGTGCCGGCCCGGCCGTGAGTTCGGGTTTGCTGTGCTGGCCGGTGACCGGGCGATCAACAACTGGCACTACCGGTTGGAGCCGGCCGGGGACGGCACCGACGTGACTGAGTCGTTCCGGATGGCGCAGTCGCCGTTGACGAAGCTCTACCTGGTGTTCGGCGGGTTTCTGCGCAGACGTCGCAACATCCGGGACATGACGAAGACGCTGCACCGGATCAAAGAGGTGGCCGAGGCGGCATGAAGACCATTTTCATCACCGGTGCAGGCAGCGGCATGGGCCGCGAAGGCGTACGACTCTTCCATGGCAAAGGTTGGCGCGTAGGTGCGGTGGACCGCAACGACGACGGACTGGCCGCGCTGAACCTGGAGTTGGGTTCGCGGCTGTGGACCCGGACCGTCGACGTGACGGACAAGGCGGCACTGGATGCGGCACTGGCCGACTTCTGCGCCGGAAACCCCGGCGGCGGTCTCGACATGATGTGGAACAACGCCGGCATCGGCGAGGGCGGTTGGTTCGAAGACGTGCCCTACGAAGCCGCCATGCGCGTCGTCGACGTGAATTTCAAAGCGGTGCTGACCGGCGCGTACGGATCGCTGCCCTACCTGAAGAAGGCGCCGAACAGCTTGATGTTCTCCACCTCGTCGTCGTCGGGCACCTACGGCATGCCGCGCATCGCCGTGTACTCGGCGACCAAGCACGCGGTCAAGGGGCTCACCGAGGCGCTGAGCGTGGAGTGGCACCGCCACGGGGTGCGGGTGGCCGACGTGCTGCCGGGGCTGATCGACACCGCGATCCTTACCACGACACCGCAGCACGCCGGCGCCGACGAAGGCTCCGGCGACGCCCCGGCCAGGGTGACGCAGGAGGAGTTGCGCGCGGCCGCGCCGAAGCGGGGCATGTTCCGGCTGATGCCCGCCGCCAGCGTGGCCGAGGCGGCGTGGCAGGCCTACCACAACCCCAGGCGGCTGCACTGGTATGTGCCGGCCAGCATCGGCTGGATCGACCGGCTCAAGGGGGTCAGTCCCGAGCTGGTCCGAACTCTGGTCAGAAAAGCACTGCCCCGGCTGGACCTGAAACGGCAATAATGACTCCGGCGCAACGCGCAGGTCTGATACGGAGGTGGCTGGTGCAGAACCGGATGGTTGCGGTTGCCGGAATCGCAGTGGCCGTCGCCGGCGCCGTCGCCGGCTGCGGTGAGGCCATGACCGTGCCCCGCAAAGCCGCGCACCTGACGCTCGACGGCCACTCGATCACCACCCGGCCGCCGTCCTGCAGCCAGATCGAGGGCTACCGCACCATCGACATCCGCGAACACGACGGATCGGTGCAGGCGGTGGTGTTGATGAGCGGGGATCGGGTGTTGCCGCAGTTCGTCAAGATCCGCGACATCGGCGGCTTCACCGGCAGCTATTACGAAGGGGGCGTCGGCGACGCCCACGTCGACCTGGCCAAGAACACCTACACGATCACCGGCAGTGCCTCCGGCATCAACACCACCAACCCCAACAAAGTCGTGACCACCGATTTCAAGCTGACCGCTGAATGCTGACCGGCGCCTACGCTCGCGGGCGATGGTGAAAGACAGACTGCACTGGTTGGCCATGCACGGCGTCGTCCGCGGACTCGCGAGCTTCGCCGTCCGGCGGGGTGATCTCGGAGCGCGATTGATCGCCGACCCAGCGGTGGCCGCCGACCCGGTGCCCTACTACGACGAGATCCGCCAACACGGCCCACTGGTGCGCAACCGCGCGAACCACCTGACCGTGGACCACCGGCTGGCGCACGACATTCTGCGGTCGGACGACTTCCACGTCGTCTCCTTCGGGGACAGCCTGCCGGGGCCGTTGGGTCGGCTGGAACGGCGAACCCGCGACAATCTGCTGCACCCGATCCGTCCCCCGTCGCTGCTGGCCGTCGAGCCGCCGGATCACACCCGGTACCGCAAGACCGTCTCGGCGGTGTTCACCGCGCGCGCCGTTACCGGTCTGCTGGACCGGGTCGAGCAGGCTGCGACGAGCCTGCTGGACCAGCTCGGCGACCAGCCCGAGGTCGACGTCGTCGCACGGTATTGCTCGCAGCTTCCGATCACCGTGATCAGCGACATCCTGGGGGTGCCGGAGTACGACCGGCGCCGGATCCTCGAATTCGGCGAGTTGGTCGCCCCCAGTCTGGATGTCGGCGTGACCTGGCAGCAGTACCGGCGGATTCAGCGAGGGTTGGCCGGATTCCAAGCGTGGCTGGTCCAGCATCTACGGCAGCTGCGCAGTGCCCCGGGCGACGACCTGATGAGCCAACTGATCCGCATCACCGAAAGTGGCGACGCCGAGCGCCACCTTGACGAGACCGAACTGCAGGCGGTCGCCGGACTGGTCCTGGTCGCCGGTTTCGAGACCACGGTGAACCTGCTGGGCAACGGGATCCGCTTGCTGCTGGACCATCCGGACCAATTGCGCACGCTGCAGCAGCAGCCCCAGTTGTGGCCGAACGCCGTCGAGGAGATTTTGCGGCTGGACTCTCCGGTGCAGCTCACCGCGCGAGTGGCCCGCACCGACGTCGAACTGGCCGGCCGGCGCATCGAGCGGGGCGAGGTGGTGGTGGTCTACCTCGCCGCCGCAAACCGCGACCCGTCAGTGTTCGCCGATCCGCACGCCTTCGACGTCCAACGCCCCAATGCGGGAAAGCATCTCGCGTTTTCCACCGGACGGCACTTCTGTCTGGGCGCCGCGCTGGCACGGGCCGAAGGCGAGGTCGGGTTGCGCACATTCTTCGAACGCTTCCCCGATGCGACGGCCGCGGGCGCGGGGGTCCGGCGTGATACCCGGGTGCTGCACGGCTGGTCGACGCTGCCGGTCAGACCTCGATGCGCGCACCCATGACCACGGTGCGGTTCAGGGGCAGACCGAAGTATTGCGCGGCATCGGCGGTGGTGTAGGAGGTCGCGATGAACAGTCGTTTGCGCCACGACGCCATCGTCGGTGCCGAACCTTTGACCAGTTCGAGTTTGGACAAGAAGTACGAGGCGGCCTCGATGTCGATCGCACCCTCGGTCTGCTCGGGGTCCAGCAGACGCAGCACGGCAGGGACATTCGGCGTCTCCATGTAGCCGAAGTTGGCGGTCAGGTGGACGATGCCGTCACCGGTATGCACCAGGTGGTCGACTTCGGTCCGCTCGGCGTCGGGAATCCGCGGTACCGGCAGCGTCTGAATCGCCATGATCACCACGTGCTCGTGCAGCACCCGGTTGTGTTCGACATTGGCCCGCATCGCCAGCGGCGCGGTCTCTTTGCCGCGATCGAGGAAGATGGCCGTGCCGGGAACGCGCGCGCACGGCGGTTGGCGCTCGGCCAGCTCATCGATGAATTCCTGCAGCGGTCCCTCCGCTTCCTGCCTTGCGCGCGTGACGATGTCGCGTCCGCGCTGCCAGGTGGTCATCACCGTGAAGGCGACCAGCGCGATCAGCAGCGGCAGCCAGGCGCCGTGCACCAGTTTGGTCAGGTTGGCCGCCAGGAACATCAGGTCGACCAGGAGCAGCACGCCGCCGCCGGTCAGCACCAGCCACAGCGGGGTGCGCCACGTGGTGCGCGCGTAATAGAGGAACAGGGTGGTGGTGATGGTGATCGTGCCGGTGACGGCCATGCCGAAGGCGAACGCGAGCGCCGCCGAACTGCGGAAAGCGAACACCAGGGTGAGCACCGATACCAGCAACAGACCGTTGATCCACGGCACGTAGATCTGACCGATGGTCGACTCCGAGGTGTGCGCGATCCGCAGTCGCGGCAAATAGCCGAGCTGCGCGGCCTGGGACGCTACCGAGAACGCGCCCGTGATCACGGCCTGCGACGCGATCACCGTCGCGGCGGTGGCCAGCAGCACCAGCGGCAGCCGCGCCCAGCCGGGGGTGAGCAGGAAGAACGGCGCACTGACGGCACCGGTGTCCGCCAGGATCAGCGCCCCCTGACCGAAATAGCTGAGCACGCAGCCGGGCAGCACCAGCAGCAGCCACCCCGAGGCGATCGCCCGCCGTCCGAAGTGACCCATGTCGGCGTACAGCGCCTCCGCGCCGGTGATGGACAGCACCACTGCGGCGAGCGAAAAGAACGCGAAGTGGAAGTGCCCGACCATGAACTTCGCTGCGTAGAACGGCGAGAGCGCCTTGAGGATCTCCGGGTGATCGGCGATGGCGACCACGCCGAAGCCGCCGATCGTGGTGAACCACGCGATCATCACCGGACCGAACAGCCGCCCGACGGCTGCCGTGCCGTGCCGTTGCACCGCGAACAGCACCACGATGATCACCGCGGTGATCGGCACGACCCAGGTGCCGAAGTGCGGCTGGATCACCTTGACACCCTCGACGGCCGACAGCACCGAGATCGCCGGGGTGATCATGCTGTCGCCGAAGAACAACGCGGCCCCGAAGATCCCCAGCGCGCCCAGCGCGACGACCGTGCGCCTTCTCGCCCCGCTGCTGCCCTGGTGCCGCTTCCCGACCAGGGTGATGAGCGCCATGATGCCGCCCTCGCCGTGGTTGTCGGCCCGCATCACCAGGCTGACGTAGGTGAACGTCACGACGGTCATCACCGACCAGAAGATCAGCGAGACCACGCCGTACACATTGTCGGTGCTGATCGGCACCGGGTGCGGATCGCCGGGGTTGAAGACGGTTTGAATGGTGTAGATCGGGCTGGTGCCGATGTCACCGAAAACCACACCGAGCGCGCCGACGACGGCGGCTGGGCGTAGGCGGGCGCCGTGGGTAGGTGCCTGGGATACGGATTCGGTCTGCACGGCAGATGGGCCCCCGGGGTGGGTGGTAGCGATGCGGCGGATCGATCCTACGGCGCGGGCCGTGCAGCGAGGTTGACACTCCGCGGCAGCCCGAGTTAATTGACCTGCATGACAGATGTTGCACCGAACTCCCCGGCCGATGTCGTGACCGGGATGTGGCAGGCGCTTTCGCGGCGGGACTGGGATGCGGTCAAGACCTTCCTGGCCGAGGACTGTCTCTATGTCGACATGCCGGTACCCGCGGTGTCGGCCCGCGGTCCGGCCGACATCGTGACTCGGCTCAAGATCGGGCTGGCGGACCTGGCGGCGTACGAGAACCACGACGGCGTGCTGGTGTCCAACGGTTCCGATGTGATCTACGAGCACTCCGAGACCTGGACGTTCCAGAGCGGTGAGCAGGGCACCCTGAGATTCGCCACCGTGCACAAGGTGCAGGACGGCAAAATCACTGTGTGGAAAGACTATTGGGACATGAACAGTCTGGTCGCGTTCGCGCCGCCCAATCACTTCGAGAAGCTCGCCGGTGGCGACACATCCTGGATTTTCGACGCCAGCGCCCTGGTCTAGCCCGCCGAAAAGCCGCTGGCGAGCCGGTAGATGCGCGCGGCGTTGAGGTGACTGATCAGGTCGACCACCCGGATGGCCTCCGCCTCGCCCCAGTCCCCGGCCTGCACGAATTCATCCAGCACTCGGTGAATGCCGTTGCGCCACAACGCAGCACCGAGGAAATGCAGTTCGGCGGGACCGAACCCGTCCGATGAGTACAGGATCTTGCGGAACGGCGCCAGCTCCAGCAGTCGGGCGATGAACGCGGGCGCCCGGGCGCCCAGCTGGTTGATGCTCAAGCCGCCGTCGACGTAGACGTTGTTGAACGCCTGGGCCAGGTAGCCGGCTTCGCGTTCGTAGGGATAGCAGTGCAGCAACACGATCGGCGTCGTCGTCCCCGAATCCCGCAGGAAGTCCAACAGGTACAGCGGATTGGACTTGTGCAGGTCGCAGTCTCGGTCACCGAGCCCGACGTGCAACTGCAGCGGCTTGCCCAGCCGCAGCGCCTGGTGCAGGCCGAAACGCAGCAGCACCGGATCGCTCACCCGGGTGCCGCCGACGTCGCGCCAGCGCCGAGCCGCCTCGGCTACCAGCGCGGCCGGTGGATCGCTCAGGTCGCGGTCGAATCCGCCCCGGTAGGCCAGGATGGACTTGGTGCCCACCGCGCCGGCAACACGCTGGTGCAGGATCTCCTCGAACGCCGCCGCATAGTCGCCGGCGGCCTGCGCTGCCTGTTCGGCGACCTGCTCCAGGCGCACCACCTCGTAGGCGCGCCGCCCCGACCATTGGCTCAGTTGGGAGACGTCCGTCACGTCGCTGCCGCCGAAACCGGTGTCCACCAGCCAGCTGCGCACGCCCGCCGCGGGCAGGAACAGCCGGGCCAGTTCGTCTTCGCGGAGTTGGCTGCGGCTGCGCCAGTATTGCTCGGCGTCAACGTGTCTGGGCAGGCCGAGGATGGGGGCGCAATGGTTACGCACGGCGAAGCCCAGCTGGGTGTCGAAGCCGGAGTCGAAGTCGGCCAACGGTTCGGTGTTGGCTTCGTTGAGGGCGTTCTCGAACCGCCGCCGGTCCCCGGTGGTCAGCCAGCAGCCGTGCACATGCTGATCGATCAGTGCGACCTCGCTGATGTGGTGCGCCAGTGCGGAATCCGACGGTGTGGTCACAGGCTCCACGCCATCCGGAACCTGTCGGCCAGCGTCGCCGGGTCCAGGCCGCCGTATCGGTGGTGCTCCATTCGGCGGACCGCGACCACCGCATCGATCACCGGATCGCCCAGAATTCGCCGCAGCAGGGCCGAATCATTAAGGGCGGTAATCGCTTCGGGCTGCGTGTCCGGCAGCAGCAGGATGCCGGCCGCCGTCCGGTCGGCTTCGGACAACGCCGCCGGGTCCACCGTGGTTTCCGGCGACAACGGCGCACCGGTGTCCAGGCCGTCGAGCGCGAGCCCGAGGATCGCGGCGCAGGCCAGATACGGGTTGGCCGACGGGTCGACGATCTTCACTTCCACGTTGCCGCCATCGGGGTCGGCGGGGCTGGATTGGATGAATCGCACTGCAGCTTCCCGGTTCTCGATGCCCCAACAGACATAGGCACCGGCCCAGTTGCCGGGGCGCAGGCGCTGCCCGGACACGATCGATCCGCACAGAATGCCCTGCGCCTGCGGCAGCCCACGCAACACCCCGGCCACCGCGGCCTGCCCGGGCGCCGTCATGCCGCCGGTGCCGTCGGAGAACAGCGGACCTTCCGAGGTGCGCAACGAGAAGTGTTGGTGGGCGCCCGATCCCACACTGCCCGCGAACGGTACCGGCGAAAGGCTGACCCGCAGCCCGTGCCGGCGCGCGGCACGGCTGACGACGATGCGCAACAACACCAGTTGGTCGGCGGCGGTCACCGGCGACTGCGGCGCCAATGAGATCTCGAACTGGTTGGCGCCGTATTCCGGGTGGAATTGCTCGATGACGACGCCGGCCAGGTTGGCCGCAGCGGTGACGTCGCGCACGAAAGCCTCGTGCTCGAGGACCCCGGCCAGGCCGTACTGGGCCCACAGCGTGGCCGGCAGCCGACCGCCGTCGCTGTCGACCAGCAGGAACTCGAGTTCATGACCCACCGTCGCCTCGACGCCGGCTGCGCTGAGTGCGGCCTCGATGCGTTGCAGCGTGCCGCGCGCGCACTGCGCTACGGGGGTGCCGTCCTGTTCGAAGAAGCCGGCCGGGGCCCACGCCAAACCGTCGCCGAGGATGCGCAGAGCGGACAGGTCGATGCGCAGTCGCTGGTCCCCGACCACGCCGACGGCGTCGGTGAACGCAATGCCGGTCTGGTCGATGGCGAAGGCGTGCCAGGACGGCCCGGCGCCCAGGCCCGGATCGGCGAATGTGTTGGTACGCCTGATCGGAACGGTCTTGGCATGGGTGAGCCCGGCGGGGTTGACCACCGTGCCGATGACCGTGTCCACGCCCTCTGCCTCGAGTTGGGCGATCGCCGCGGCGGCCAGCGGGGTGGCCTCGGAAGGTGGCGGAGACGTGATCAGGCCCTGCTGGGCAGGGTCAGCCGGCACGCCTGACCGATGTCCAGGGTCCGCAGCACCCGTCCCATGCCTACCCACAGCGCGCACGAGATGGCCAGATCGGCCAGCAACTCCGCACTGAAGTGGTCCTCGGCCCGGTTCCAGAAATCTTCGTCGTCGCGCAGCGCGGTGTGATCGGTGGAGAAGCGGTGCGCGAACTCGGCCGCCAACCGCTCCTGCGCGCTGTAGCCGGGCCAGGTGCGCCACTCGGCGGCATGGTCGTAGAGCGCTTCGTCCACACCCGCTGCGGGGCCGTCGGCGTCGCGGGTGTTGGCGCACACCGTGCACTCGTTGTTGGCGGCGATCACCGCGCGCGCGATTTCGCGGGTGCGCAGCGGCAGCCTGTTGGCGGTGTAGACCGCGTGGCTGAAGTTGGCCATTGCGCCGCCGAGTTCCGGGGATTTCTGAATCCAGCCGGCCACGTCGTCGTCAGCGAAAGTTCCGATTCGGCTCATGGCGAGATGGTACGCCGGGCGGACCGGCTGCTCACGTTGCGGCCCGCGGCATCGCCACCGTGGGTGCGTCGGCATGCCAATCACGCTGTGCGATAACGCGATAGGCGATGCGACTCAACGCGGCTTCCACCTCGCGGCGGTCGGGGCGGCCGGCGAATCCGGCCGATCGGGACAGTTTGTCGACGATCCAGGCCAGCAGCAGTGAGTAGACGTAATCGACCTGCTGTACGCCGGCCGGAGTCAGGCTGAGCCGGTCGCCGTCGCGCACCACGTAACCGCCGGCGGCCAGCCGCGCGAAGGTGGGTTCGAGGACTTCGAACGGAATGTTCAGCGTCTCGCCCATGTCGGTGAGCCGGGCCGCGCCGAAGAACTGTTGATAACGGTTGATGCGCAACACCGCCCACAACCCGGCGACGTCGAGGCGGCAGTCGGGCCGCATCGCGATACTGCGCAGCCGCATGCCCGATTCGCCGCGCAGCACGCGGGCCACTGCGTTCTCCAACAGCTGTTCGGGTGTCTCGGAGGTGGGCATGGCGAAGCCGTCGCCGAGATCGGCCGCGCTGGTGTGGATGTCACGCAACGGGACTTCGCGCAGGAACAGCGCCAGCACGAAACCCGCCGCGGCCACCGGCGCCGCGCAGAGGAACACCTGAGACAGCGACTCCGCGTAGGCATGCACGATCGGCGCCATCACCGCAGCAGACTGGCGATGCAGGGCCGCCGGTGAACTGACCTCGTCCGGCGAGATCCCGCCGGCCGCGGTGGCCGGCCCCAGTCGGGCGTTGAGGAAGTTGACGAACAGCGAGCCGAAGATGGCTGCCCCGAACGAGCTTCCGATGGTGCGGAAGAAGCTCACCCCCGAGGTGGCCACGCCGAGGTCCTCGAAGTTCGAGGTGTTCTGCACCACCAGCACCAGCACCTGCATGGACAGGCCGATGCCGGCGCCCAGGATCAGCAGGTACACCGACTGCAGCACCGCCGGGGTGGCACCGTCCATCGTCGACATCAGCAGGAACGCGATCGTCATCAGCGCGGTGCCGACGACCGGGAAGATCTTGTACCGACCGGTGCGGCCCACCAGCGTTCCGCTGCCGGTGGAGGTGATCAGCATGCCGACCACCATCGGCAGGGTGCGCAGCCCCGACGTGGTCGCCGAGACGCCGTTGACGTACTGCATGAACGTCGGCAGGAACGTCATCGCACCCAGCATCGCGAACCCGACGACGAAGGACAGCGCGCAGCAGACGCTGAAGACGGGGCTGGCGAACAGCCGCAACGGCAGAATCGGTTGGGGTGCGCGGCTTTCCACCCACGCGAAAACACCCAGAGCCAGCACCGCGCCGACGAACAGCCCGATCACCGGCGCCGATCTCCACGGGTAGACGGTGCCGCCCCAGCTGGTGGCCAGGGTCAGCGCGGCCGCGCCCACACCGATGAACACGATCCCGGCGTAGTCGACGACGGGCCGCGTCGCGGCGGCCAGCGCCGGGATGGCCGCAGCCGCCACGCAGATCACCACCACCGACACCGGCAGGTTGATCCAGAACGCCCAGCGCCAGCTCAGATAGTCGGTGAAGTAGCCGCCCAGCAGCGGGCCGACGACTGTGGTCACCCCGAAAACGGCCCCCAGGATGCCCTGGTACCGGCCCCGGTCGCGCAGTGGGACCACTTCCCCGATCAGGGCGCTGGCGGTGACGGTGATAGCGCCGCCCCCGATGCCCTGCAGCGCCCGTGCGCCGACCAGCATGGTCATCGAGTGCGCCAGTCCGCACAGCACCGACCCGGCCACGAAGAACAGCACCGCGACGACGAAGACCCGCTTGCGGCCGAACAGGTCACCGAGCTTGCCGACCAGCGCGGTGACGATGGTCGAGGCGAGCAGGTAACTGGTGACCACCCACGACTGCCGGCCGGCGTCCCCGAGGTCGGCGACGATGGTCGGCAGCGCCGTCGCGACGATGGTCTGATCCAGGGCGGCAAGCAGCATGCCGAGCAGAACCGCCAGGAAGATGAAGTTGCGCCGCCGCGCGGTGAGCAGCGGGCCGCTGGGGGCGAAATCGGTCGACGGGTCCGTGACCGCTGCGCGCGGGGTTGTCATGACCACCTTCCGGTCCCGGTCTGTGACCGCCGATCACCCCGCGGCGTGTCGAGCCGGCGTCAGCTGGGCGGACGGGAGACGCACTGGGCGGAGTACAGCTCCTCGCCGAGCTTGTCCATCAGCTCCAGCTGAGTCTCCAGGTAATCGACGTGCGATTCCTCGTCAGCCACGATTCCTTCCAGCAGGGCCGCACTGGTGCTGTCCTGCTTCTCGCGGCACATGATGATGCCCGGTTTGAGCCGGTTCAACACCTCGTACTCGATGGCGAGGTCGGCTTCGAACTGCTCGCGCAGCGTCTGGCCGATCCGCAACGAGAAAATGCGCTGATAGTTCGGCAGGCCGTCCAGCAGCAGAATGCGGTCGGTGATCGCCTCGGCGTGCCGCATTTCGTCGAACGATTCCGCGCGGGTGTGCTTAGCCAGCTCGGTGAAGCCCCAGTTGTCCTGCATCTTGGAATGCAGGAAGTACTGGTTGATGGCGGTGAGTTCGCTGGTCAACTGTTCGTTGAGCAGCCGCAGAACGTCGGGATCGCCTTGCATGCTCACTCCTCAGGGGTGAAGTCGGTCATGTCGGCCGCAGGCGGCTGGGCTGGAGCGCGCCATACGGGGTCAGCAGCAGCTTTGCGTGCCGACCTCGAATCTAGTGCAATATCCGCAAGTCAGGACACCCTTCGTCGCTCCCGCGGCGTGGCGGCCAAGCCGAAAATCGGCGAGCTTAACCTAAGTTAGGTTAGACTTCACTAACCACCTTAGGTTAGACTGTGCTAATTATGCGGCTCAATTCTCCGGCGCTGTCTGCGGCAACCTTGCGGGTTTGCTGATGTACGTCTGCCTGTGCGTCGGAGCCACCAATCAGACCATTTGTGACGTCGTCGCGCGGGGTGCGTCGACGTCGAAGGAAATCGCCGCAGCATGTGGGGCGGGCGGGGATTGTGGCCGCTGCCGGCGGACCCTCCGGGCGATCCTGGCCGCGGCCACCACGCTCGATCCGGCCGCGGCCGTCGGTTAGCTCCGCTTCCGGTCGCTGAAATCGGCCAGCGCCGCGGCGTTCGCCTGCTGCCCCATCAACTCCGCGAAATGCGCGTTCTCCCGCGCCGTCGCCGCAGCGATCTCGGCGCGTAGCGGTTCGACCATGGTGTGCTTGACCGCCATCAGGCTGGAGATCGGCCGGGCGGCAAGCACCTCAGCGTGCCGCCGGGCCTCGGCCAGCAGGTCGTCGGGCGCGCAGACCCGCCAGACCAGCCCCATCCGCAACGCCTCCGCGGCATCGACCCACTCCGACGACATCAACAACCAGGCCGCGTTCTGCCGGCCGACGAGTTGCGGCAGCAGGTAGGACGAGGCCGCCTCGGGCGCCACGCCCAGGCTGGTGAACGGGCACTTGAGCCGGGCTGTGGACGCCATGAAGGCCAGGTCGGCATAGCCCAGGATGGTGGTGCCGATGCCCAACCCGACGCCGTTCACCGCGCAGATCAGCGGTTTGGGAAACGCGGTGAGCGCCTCGATCAGGCCGCGGAAACCGTAGGTGCCCTCCTGGAACTCCGGATCGGTGATGCGCGCCTGCATCTCGGCCAGGTCGGTGCCGGCGCTGAAGCCGCGACCCGCGCCGGTCAGCAGGACCACTGCCACCTCGGGATCCTCGGCGGCGTCGATCAGCGCCTGGGCGGTGGCGTCGTAAAGCGCTTCGTTGAACGCGTTGAGTGCTTCGGGCCGGTTCAGCGTGAGAGTGCGGACGCGGTTCTGATCATCGATGAGCAGCACGGCGCCACCCTAACCGTTGCCGTAGACGCGGGTCGGTCCGATCAGCACCACCGCGCGCCGCTCCCGTGCCATGGTCGCGTCGTATTCTGCCCAGTTGTCGTGGGTACCGCCCGCCGCGGCGAACACGTCGCGCAACAACGACGCCAGCAGCTGCTCGGTCAGCCACGGCTGCGGGTCGTCGGGGCCGGCCAGTTCAGCGCGGCCTTCGACCGTGGCCCACCGCCAGCCGTCGCGGAAGGTGACGGCCAGCTGCGGACGGACCCGCAGGTTGGCCAGTTTGACCTTGCCGTAGGTGGTGAAGCCCAGCACCGGCTCGCCGCCGGTGGGATGTGGCAACAGGCCCACGTTGACCAGCGAGGCCTGCACGGTGCCGTCGGCGCGGCCGGTTGAGATCACTGCCAGCCCGCGTTCGACCGTGGCCAGCGCCACCGCCTCCTCGAGTGTCGTCATGCGTGCTCGTCCTTCCGGAATGGCGACTTCATCACGTAGCGGCTGGTGGGCACGGTGTCGATGTTCTGGTTGGCGCCGAATGCGGCTGTGCTGGCGACCATTCGGCCTAACCGATGCTGCAGATCCGCGTCGTCGGCAGCACCGAAGAACGCCTTGAGGTCGGAGACGGCCTCGGCCGGGAACAACTCCTCGACGATGGCGGCGATGTCCGGCGCGTCCGGGGTGATTGCGCGCACCACCCAGTTCTGGGTGTAGCCGAAGGTCGACTGGGTCTCGATGGCGACCGGGGTGTGGTCGAGTTGCCAGCGGTCCAGCCACGTGGCCACCTCCAGTTCGGCGGGCCGGCGCAGCAGTGCGATGTTGGCCAAACCTGTTGTCCGAGCGCCGGGTTGGTGAACGGGGCCGGGCAGCGGAACCGACTCGGTGACCAGGTAGGCCGCCAGCCGGTCGCATTCGCCGCCCAGCACCCGCAGGGCCGCGGTCACCTGCTCGCCGTAGCACTGCTGGGTCCAGAGGCTCACCACCACGGCGACCGGCGGATCCAGCGTGGTGAGCGTCATCAGCGAGTCGCGCACTGCGCTGTCGCGCACATTGATCGACAACCCCGGCACACCGAGCCGCAACAGTTGGTCGGCGACCGGCCCGCGCTGCCGCGCGCACCACTGGTCGTCGGCTTCGGCGCGCATCAGGACAACGATGACCTTCTCCATAACGGACGAACCTACAAGCGCGGGTCCACCAGCCGTACCTGGTGTTCGCTGTCGACCAATGCGCCGATGACTGCGGCCAGCCGCCGGTAGGACTGTTCGCCGCCGCGGGCGGCACGAAACACCAGGCCGATGCGCCGACCAGGGCGCGGCGGCGCGAAGTAGGCCAGGCCGAGCCGGTTGCGGGCGGCTTCGACCGGTGCGGCGGTCTGCGGGATCAGCGTCACCCCCAGTCCCCCGGTCACACACTGCACCGCCGTCGCCAGCGACGCCGCACGGGTGTCGGCGAGCTCGGTCTGTGCTCCCGCCTGCCGGCAGGCCTCGAGGGTCTGGTCCCGCAGGCAGTGGCCCTCGTCCAGCAGCAGCAGCGGCAGCTCGGCGAGGGTGGCCGCGGGCACCCGCCGCTTACCGGCCAGGCGGTGCCCGGGCGGCAGCGCCAGGACGAAATCCTCGTCGTAGATCGGGATCTCGATGAGGCCGGCGGCTTCGGCGGGCAGTGCGATCAGCGCGGCGTCCAGCGTGGCATCGCGGAGCAACGTCAGCAACCGGTCGGTCTGGTCCTCAACCACCTGCAGGGTCAAGTCCGGCAGTTCGCGGGGCAGGCCCGCGAAGATGGTCGGCAGCACGTAGGGCGCGACGGTGGGGATCAGGCCCAGGCGCAGGCGGCCCCGCAGCAGATCCGACGCGCCTGCGGCTGCATTGCCGAACGCGTCTGCCGCATCGACCACGGCCTGCGCGTACGGCAACAGTGTGGTGCCCTCTGCGGTCAGGAAAACGCGTCGGGTGGAACGCTCCACCAGGCGGACGTTCAACCCGGCCTCCAGCGCCGCCAAGGCCTGCGACAAGGTGGACTGGCTCACCCCGAGAAGCGTTGCCGCACTGCTGAAATGCTGCTTTCCGGCCACCGCGGTGAAGGCCCGTAACCCGGCCAGGGTGGGCTGGAAACTCTTATCGGTCATGCCTATCAATGTAGTGCGACATATCACCTTTACTTCACACAGAACTCCAGGCACCATGAGGGAGACGGATAATCTTGATTGAGTCCAAAAAGGAGTGCACGCATGTCCCTGTTGACCATCGGCGACCAATTCCCCAGCTACCAGCTGACCGCGTTGGTCGGCGGCGATCTGTCCGAGGTCGACGCCAAGCAGCCCGGCGACTACTTCACCACCGTGTCCAGCGACGACTACCCGGGCAAGTGGCGGGTCGTCTTCTTCTGGCCCAAGGACTTCACCTTCGTGTGCCCGACGGAGATCGCGGCATTCGGCAAGTTGAACGACGAGTTCGCCGACCGCGACACGCAGGTACTCGGCGTCTCGGTGGACAGCGAGTTCGTGCACTTCCAGTGGCGAGCTCAGCACGAGGACCTGAAGAAACTGCCGTTCCCGATGCTCTCGGACATCAAGCGCGAGCTCGTCGAAGCCACCGGCGCGCTCAATGCCGACGGCGTCGCGGACCGGGTGACGTTCATCGTGGACCCCAACAACGAGATCCAATTCGTTTCGGTCACCGCCGGATCGGTCGGCCGCAACGTCGACGAGGTGCTGCGGGTGCTTGACGCGCTGCAGTCCGACGAACTGTGTGCCTGCAACTGGCGCAAGGGCGACCCGACGCTGGACGCCGGCGAACTGCTCAAGGCCTCGGCATGAGCATCGAAAACCTCAAAACCGCCCTGCCGGAGTACGCGAAGGATCTCAAGCTCAACCTGGGCTCCATCGCGCGCAGCACCGTCCTGGACGGCGAGCGACTGTGGGGTACTTTGCTGGCCAGCGCGGCGGCAACGCGAAACGCCCAGGTGCTGGCCGAGATCGGCGCCGAAGCGCGCGAACAGCTCTCCGCCGAGGCCTACCAGGCCGCGCTGGGCGCCGCGTCGATCATGGGCATGAACAATGTGTTCTACCGGGGGCGCGGATTCCTCGACGGCCAGTACGACGACCTGCGGCCCGGCCTGCGGATGAACATCATCGGCAATCCCGGGGTGGCCAAGGCGAACTTCGAACTGTGGTCGTTCGCGGTGTCCTCGATCAACGGGTGTCCGCACTGCGTGGTCGCTCATGAGCACACCTTGCGCGAGACCGGGGTGGGCCGCGAGGAAATCCTGGAGGCGTTGAAGGTGGCCGCGATCGTGGCCGGCGTGGCGCAGGCACTCGACACGGCAGCCACCCTGGCCGCCGTCGGGTGACCGTAGTGTCGTAGGCATGCCCTCCTGGACCGAGCACGTGATCTGGTGGCAGGTCTACCCGCTGGGCTTCGTCGGAGCGTTTCCCGCTGACCAGCCGCCGGACCCGGCCGAGCACCGGCTGCGGCGGCTGGTCGACTGGTTCGATCACGCCATTGAACTCGGCGCCTCCGGGGTCGCGCTGGGTCCGGTATTCGCTTCGCGCACACACGGTTACGACACCACCGACCATTACCGCATCGACCCCCGGCTCGGTGACGACGCCGACTTCGACCACCTCGTCGCAGAGGCTCACCGCCGCGGTCTGCGGGTGCTGCTCGACGGCGTGTTCAACCACGTCGGCGCCGACTTCGTCGGCCCCGCCGGCTGGTTGAGCGGCGGCACGTTCGAAGGCCACTCCGAGCTCGTCGCGTTCGACCACAGCAATCCCGAGGTTGCCGACTACGTGGTCAAGGTGCTGGCGCACTGGCTGCAACGCGGTGCCGACGGCTGGCGGTTGGACGCGGCTTACGCCGTACCGCAAGACTTCTGGGCACGTGTGTTGCCCAGGGTGCGGGACCGCCACCCGGACGCGTGGTTCGTCGGCGAGCTCATTCACGGTGACTATGCGGCGGTGGTCGAGGCGGCCCGGTTCGATTCGGCCACCCAGTACGAGCTGTGGAAAGCGATCTGGAGCAGCCTCAACGACGGTAACTTCTTCGAACTGGACCATGCGCTGCAGCGGCACAACGTGTTTCAAGAGACTTTCGCGCCGTTGACGTTCGTCGGCAACCACGACGTGACCCGGATAGCCAGCCGGCTCGAGCGTCCCGAACACCTGGCGCAGGCGCTGGCGATCCTGTTGATGATCGGCGGGGTGCCCAGCATCTACGCCGGCGACGAGTTGGGCTTGCGCGGCGTCAAAGAGGAGCGCCGTGGCGGCGATGACGCCGTGCGCCCAGAATTCCCCGCTCCCCCAATGACATTGGCTGAACCGGACGTTCAGATCTGGGAGTTGCACCGATATCTGATCGGGCTGCGCAGGCGCCACCCTTGGCTGCATTCCGCGACGACCACCGCGGTGCAGCTGGCCAACCGGCATTACGTGTTCCAGACCCGCCGCGGCGATGACGCCCTGCTGGTCGCACTCAACATCGACGACGAACCACTCGAGCTCGCGCTGCCGGACCTGGGTGCCGCACAGGCGCAGGTGATCGCGGGCTCCACGGCACCCGAGGACCACGTCACCCAGCAGTTGGTGGTCGAGGCCCACGGCTGGCGGATCCTGCGGCCGTTCTAACCCAGCCGGACCACCGTCTGCTCGTCCTCGTCGCCGCCGTAATACTTCTCGAGCAGCGAGCGGAAGTCTTCGTTGTCGTCAGTGGCACGGGCGAACAACGTCATCGACGATTTGAGCTTGAGATCGTCGGGCCGGCCGAAGATCTGCACGGCCGACCGGTCCGGCACCTGGTTGACCAGTCGCACACATTCGCGCAGCCGGGGACCCAGCAATTCGTGTGCCAGATAGGCGCGGGCCTCTGCCAGCGAGACGATGCCGTAGTGCTGGGCCATCGGACTGCTGCCCAGCCCGCGCAACTGCGGGAACACGAACCACATCCAGTGACTGCGTTTGCGACCCGCACGCAACTCGTCGACGACCTTGTCGTACACGCCGGCCTGCGCGTCCACGAACCGCTGTAGATCGAACGCCATGACTTCACCCTGATTGAATGACCTGATGGCGGTCAAGCGGCAAGTCCCCAAGATCCGCGACCTGGCGCCCCTGGTGCAATTCAAGCGGCCCCAGTTCGACCGCACCAAGCGGCGTCTGGACGCCGCCCTGACCATCGAGGATCTGCGGCGCATCGCCCAACGACGAACCCCGAAGGCGGCGTTCGACTACACCGACGGTGCGGCCGAGGAGGAAGTGTCGCTGCGCCGGGCTCGGCAGGCGTTCCGCGACATCGAGTTTCACCCCACGATCCTGCGCGACGTCAGCAACGTGACCGCCGGCTGGAACGTGCTGGGCGGACCCACGGCACTCCCGTTCGGGATCGCGCCGACCGGATTCACCCGGCTGATGCACACCGAGGGGGAAGTCGCCGGAGCGCGCGCGGCGGCCGCGGCCGGCATCCCGTTCGCCATGTCGACCCTGGCCACCTGTTCGATCGAAGACGTCGTTGCCGCTGTTCCACAGGGCCGCAGATGGTTTCAGCTGTACATGTGGAAGGACCGGGAACGTTCGGTTGCCCTGGTCCGGCGGGCCGCCGACGCGGGTTTCGACACCATGCTGGTCACCGTGGACGTTCCGGTCGCCGGGGCGCGGCTGCGCGATGTCCGCAACGGCATGTCGATCCCGCCCGCGCTGACGTTGCGCACCGTGCTCGACGCGGTGCCGCATCCGCATTGGTGGTTCGACCTGCTCACCACCGAGCCGTTGTCATTCGCCTCCCTGGATCGTTGGCCGGGCACCGTGGGCGACTATCTGAACTCCATGTTCGATCCCAGCGTGACGTTCGACGATCTGGACTGGATCACGTCGACCTGGCCGGGAAAACTCGTCGTCAAGGGGATCCAGACCCTCGAAGACGCGCGCGCGGTGGTCGACCGCGGGGTGGACGGCATCGTGTTGTCCAATCATGGTGGCCGCCAACTCGATCGGGCCCCGGTGCCGTTCCAGCTGTTGCCGACGGTGGCGCGCGAGTTGGGCCGGGACACCGAGATCCTGCTGGACACCGGGATCATGTCCGGCGCCGACATCGTCGCCGCGGTCGCACTCGGGGCGCGCTGCACCCTGATCGGTCGGGCGTACCTGTACGGGTTGATGGCCGGCGGTGAGGCCGGTGTGCGGCGCGCCATCGAGATCCTGGAAAGCGGTGTGCTGCGGACCATGGCGCTGCTGGGCGTCACCTGCCTCGAGGAGCTTTCCCCCACGCATGTGACGCAGCTCTACCGCTAGCGCGCGCGGCCGGGGGAACAAACACCGGCCGGTCAAGGTTGAGCCGAACAGACTTAACCTTTGGAGGAATGGATGTCTGAATCCAAGTCAATCCCGGTGCTGTTCGTGACCGACACGATCGTGCTGCCCGGGATGGTGGTGCCGATTGCGTTGGACGACGCCGCACGCACCGCTGTCGACGCCGCCCAGGCCGGCGACGCGCGTGAGCTGCTGATCGCGCCGCGGCTGGCCGACCGCTACCCGTCCCACGGCGTGGTCGCGAAGATCCTGCAGGTCGGCCGCGTTCCCGGGGGCGGCACTGCGGCCGTGGTGCGCGGTGAACGCCGCGCGCACATCGGCGCCGGGACCACCGGTTCGGGTGCCGCGCTGTGGGTCGAGGTGAGCGAGGTGCCCGATGCGGAGGTGACCGACGAGGTCAGGGAACTGGCCGCGGAATACAAGAAGCTGCTGCTGGCCATGCTGCAGCGACGCGACGCCTGGCAGATCGTCGACTACGTGAACAGCCTGACCGACCCGTCGGCGCTGGCCGACACTTCCGGCTACGCGTCCTACCTGTCCGACGTGCAGAAACGCCAGTTGCTGGAAACCGTGGACGTGGCCGAACGACTGCGCGTGCTGATCGACTGGACCAGCGAACACCTGGCCGAAGTCGAGGTCAACGACAAGATCGCCGAGGACGTGCGCGACGGCATGGAGAAGACGCAGAAGGAGTTCCTGCTGCGTCAGCAACTGGCCGCCATCCGCAAGGAACTGGGCGAGGGTGAACCGGACGGATCAGAGGACTACCGGGCCCGCGTCGAGGCCGCCGACCTGCCCGAGAAGGTGCGGGAAGCCGCTCTGCGCGAGGTCGGCAAGCTGGAGCGGTCCAGCGACCAGAGCCCGGAAAGCGGCTGGATCCGCACCTGGCTGGACACCGTGCTGGAGCTGCCGTGGAACGAGCGCACCGAGGACTGCACCGACCTGGCGGCTGCCCGGGAGATCCTGGATGCCGACCACCACGGGCTGGACGACGTCAAGGACCGCATCGTCGAATATCTGGCGGTGCGCACCCGCCGTGCCCAGCGCGGACTGCAGGTAGTGGGCGGCCGCGGCTCCGGTGCGGTGATGGTGCTGGCCGGTCCCCCCGGGGTCGGCAAGACGTCGCTGGGCGAGAGCGTCGCGCGGGCGCTGGGCCGCAGGTTCGTGCGCGTCGCCCTGGGCGGAGTGCGCGACGAGGCCGAGATCCGCGGGCACCGGCGCACCTATGTGGGTGCGCTGCCGGGCCGCATCGTGCGGGCCATCGGTGAGGCGGGATCGATGAATCCCGTTGTGCTGCTTGACGAAATCGACAAGGTGGGCTCCGACTACCGCGGCGACCCGAGTGCGGCGCTGCTGGAGGTGCTGGACCCCGCGCAGAACCACACCTTCCGCGACCACTACCTGGATTTGGATCTGGACCTGTCCGACGTGGTCTTCCTGGCGACCGCCAACGTGATCGAGAACATCCCGTCGGCGCTGCTGGACCGGATGGAGCTGGTGCAGATCGACGGCTACACCGAGGACGACAAGGTCGCGATCGCCCGCGACTACCTGCTGCCCCGGCAGCGGGACCGGGCGGCGCTGACCGAGGACGAGGTCGTGGTCACCGACGCCGCACTGCGCAAGATCGCCGCCGACTACACCCGCGAACCGGGCGTGCGGCAGTTCGAACGGCTGCTGGCCAAGGCGCTGCGCAAGGTCACCACCAAGCTGGCCGAGGATTCGTCGGCGATCACCGTCGACGAGCCCGATCTGGTTGGCTACCTGGGCCGTCCGCGGTTCACGCCGGAGTCGGCCGAACGCACCGCGGTGCCCGGCGTGGCGACCGGCCTGGCGGTCACCGGGCTGGGCGGCGATGTGCTCTACATCGAAGCCGGGGCCACCGACGGTGAACCCGGATTGCAGTTGACGGGTCAGCTGGGTGAAGTGATGAAGGAATCGGCGCAGATCGCGTTGTCCTACGTGCGTTCGCACGCAGCAGAACTCGGTGTCGACCCCGCGGTGCTCGACGGCCGCATCCACGTACACGTGCCGGCCGGTGCGGTGCCCAAGGACGGCCCGTCCGCCGGGGTCACCATGGTGACGGCGCTGGTGTCGATGGCCACCGGGCGGCAGGTCCGCTCCGACGTCGGCATGACCGGCGAGGTCACGCTGAACGGCCGGGTGTTGCCCATCGGCGGTGTCAAGCAGAAGCTGCTGGCCGCCCAACGTGCCGGTTTGTCAACCGTTTTCATCCCGGTGCGCAACGAGCCGGACCTGGATGACGTGCCGGCCGAAGTGCTCGAGACGCTGACTGTGCTGCCGATGACCGACGTGGCCGACATCGTCGCCGCGGCGCTGGAACCGGCGCGGACGGAGGCGGCAGCGGCCTAGTGCCGCTAGTGTGCACGGATGGCTGCGTTGCTTCGCAAGATGTTCAGGATCGGCAAACTGCCCGCTGACCTGCGGGCAGAGGTCGAAACCGAGAACATCATCCACCTGGCCGAGTTCGTCCCGGTCACCCTGCGGTTCACCGGATCGGTGCCCGGCAAGGTGTCCAAGGGCAACGTCCGTAGCTACGCCGGTGCGGTGGCGATCACTTCCCAGCGGGTGCTGGGCACGCTGTCCACGGTGCCAAAGCTGGCAGGGCGCGCCATCGACCTCCGCTGGGACGCCCCCACCGAAGGTCCGGTGCAGGCCGAGATCTGCGCAGCCGGACTGCTGCTCGACGTCGACGTCAGCCAGGTCGATCCCGCGTTCTCCGGCAGGTTGTCGCTCAACTACAAGACCGCGATTCCCGAAGCGGTGCTGACCACCATTCCGCGCCGGTCGCTGTCGTTCAGCGTCCCCCGGGAATGGGTGTTGCGGGTGATCGGCGTCCCCGCTCCGCGACCGGTGTGACCCCGTGGCCTACGACACGCACCTCGCGGACCGGGTCCGCGAACTGGTGGCCACCGAGCCCGCAGTCGACGAAAAACAGATGTTCGGCGGACTGGCGTTCCTGGTCGGCGGGAACATGTCCGTCTGCGTCAGCGGGCAGGGTGGTCTGATGGTGCGGGTGCCTCGGGAGGACACCGACACGTTGCTGGCGCGAGACCACGTCAGCCCGATGGTGATGGCGGGCCGGGAAACGCGCGGTTGGGTGCTGGTGTCACCCGATGGCGTGAAAACCAAACGCCAACTACAGAATTGGGTTGTCCGCGGGGTGAAATACGCTCGCAGCCTGCCGCGCAGGTAACCGGGTCGGTTTGCCCGGTGTCGGTGCGGGTACGCCCCGCCCATGGACGACCCCGCGCCACAGGTACGACGGCTGCTCAGGGTCGCCGGGATCACCTTTGCGGCGGAGGCGGGCGTCCGGCTCCGGGACCAGCCCATGCCGTTGTTCCAGCTGCTGGTGCTGTGCATGCTGGCCAGCAAACCCATCGACGCCGCGATCGCGATGCGGGCCGGTCGCGAATTGTTCGACGCCGGTTTGCGCACCCCGAAGGCCGTGCTGGCAGCCGACCGCAGGACGATGATCAGGGCCTTCGGTCGCGCCCGCTACGTCCGGTATGACGAGAGTTCGGCCACCAGGCTCACCGTCATCGCCGAGCGGGTGCGCGACGAATTCGGCGGCGATCTGCGTGACCTGGCTGTCCGCAGCGCCGAGAACCCGGTCGAAGCTGCACGAATGCTGAAGCAGTTCAAAGGAATCGGCGACACCGGTGCCGACATCTTCTTGCGCGAGGTGCAGGACGTGTGGACCTGGGTGCGACCGCATTTCGATGCCCGGGCCCTGGCTGCGGCAGAGGCGTTGAACCTGCCCACCGATCCGGTGAAACTTTCCGCGCTGGCGCCGCGCAGCAACGCCAAACTGGCGGCGGCGCTGGTGCGGGTGTCGCTGGACGACGACGTGCGCCACCAGGCGGCCGGTTGACGGTACGGATCGGCACCTCCGGGTGGTCCTATGACCACTGGACCGACGTGCTCTACCCATCCCGGTTACCGGCCGCGCGTCGATTGGCTCGGTATACCGAGGTCTTCGACACCGTCGAGTTGAACGCCAGTTTCTACCGCTGGCCCAAGGATTCGACGTTCGCCGGGTGGCGTGAGAGGTTGCCCGACGGCTTCACCATGACGGTCAAAGCCCATCGTGGACTGACCCACTACCGGCGGCTCGCCTCGCCGGAACCGTGGATCGAACGCTTCGAACGCTGCTGGCAGCTACTGGGTGATCGGCGTGGGGTGCTGCTGGTCCAACTCCATCCCGAGCAGCAGCGTGACGATGCTCGACTGGACTCATTCCTGCGCCTGGTGCCCACACCGGTTCGGGTGGCCGTCGAATTGCGTCACCCCTCCTGGGCCGCCCCCGAGGTGTATGCGCTGCTGGAACGGCACCACGCCGCCTACGTGGTCATGAGCGGCGCCGGGCTGGCAAGTGTCCGGCGCGCCACCACCGACTTCGTCTATATCCGCTTGCACGGGCCCGAACCGGCCTCGATGTACACCGGTTCCTACACCGCGGCCGATCTGCGCGACTGGGCCGGCCGCATTCGCGCCTGGGACGGCGAAGGCCGCGATGTGTGGGTGTATTTCAACAACGACCTCGGTGGTCACGCCGTCCGAAACGCGTTGTCCTTGCGCGAGTTACTGAGCTGATCCGTCGATGACATCGGGCGGGTGTTGCGACTGCAGACGTTCACGCTCGGCGCGGCGGCGCTTGACCCGCAGTCGCGCGTCGGCGGGCAGCGTGACCAGTTCGTCGCAGAGCAAGTAGTGCGCGTCGTCGACGGTGTCGATCACATCTGCCGCCACTCGCCGAGATGCCAACTCGTGCACGGCCATGCGGAACTCATGGGTGAACCGCATGGTGGTGTCGTGGGCAAGTTCCCGCGAAGTGCGGGCGCTGTCGGCCACCCGCTGGGACACCGATGCGGGCGGGTCGACGGCCGCAGCGGTGGCGTCGGCGGCCGCAGCCGCCGCAGTCAGCAACAGTCCCGGGTCGTCGCCGAACGTCGGGCAGGCCAGTTCGGCTTCGCCGGGGCCCCGGTGCTCCAGGTGGGCGACCAGGCTATCGAGGGCGGCGGCCGCTGTCGGCGACAACGCCCGGATGCTGCCGACGTTGCCCTGACGGGCCAGCGCGCACAACGGCGGGTCGGCCCGCAACAGCGCCGCCAGTGCGGCGGTCTCGGCCGCCACGCGGCCACTCTCGACGATCATCCCGATGCCGGACACGCGCGAAGCTGCCCGGGTGTGCTCGAGCGTGGCCGCGGTGACGCCGGAGTCGATGACCCACAGTCCGGTCAGGATCCAGCCCTGGTGAATGCGGTCGCGCAGCAGCCGCAACCGGACTTCCAGGGCGGCGTCACTCAGCGCAGCCAGTTCCGCCGGTCCGGCGTGCTCGGTCGCTGCGGCGGCGACGTAGGCCTGGGTGTCGGCCCGCAGGTGGCGCAGCAGGGCGACCGAGCGCGCGGTCGCCACCGCCTTGCCGACGGGCCCGGCTGAGGGCGGGTCTGCGCCCGGCAGCAGATCGGCGGCCCGGTCACCGAGGGCACGCTGGGCGATGGCGCGCTCGTCCCAGCCGGGCAGCTGAGTGGCGGCGACGATGTTGGCCGATACCCCGATGTAGGGGCGGTGGCCGAACACCGCTATCGCCCGGTTGGACCACTCCTCGGCGAACTCCTCGCCCAGTGCCAGCGCCCGGCCCATGGCCTGCGCGGCGCCGCGTAGGCCGGCTAGCTGCACGTCCAGCGTGAGCGGGGTGAGCGGTCCGGGAAGTGCCTCGGCCAGGTCGGTCGCGCTGAAGATCGGAAACCGAGGATCGATGCGGTCGTCGAACTCCCCTTCCAGCCCGTCGGGCATTACCGCGCGGCTGTCCTGGGCCGGACGCGGCCGCGGCGGCGTCTCGACCGGCAGCGCCAGTGAGGGCGAGGCGCACACGGCGCCGTCGGGGTCGAGTCTGCGACCGGTCAGGCCCCGGCCGGTGTCCAGCACCGCGTCGTTAGCCCGCCAGCCGTATTCGAAATCCCAATCCTCCTGCACCGTGGCGATATTCAGCTCGGGAAGCAGGTCGTCCCAACCCGGCACCCCGTGCAGCCGCAGCCGCGGGTTGACGGATCTGATCGCCCGCCACGCGGTGATCACGTTGGTGGTGTCCGGAGTGGCCAGATCGACCACCCCGGTGCGGTCGGTGCCGACCGCCAGCACCAGGAATCGGACCAGGTCGTCGAGGTGCAGCACCCGCATCGGACGGGCCGAAACCTTGCTGCGCATCAGGGTGGCCACTGTCCGGCACACCATCCAGTCCAATTGGCGGCCAACCGGTGGGGCGATGCGGACGACGAGGCTCGGTGCCCAGCCGGTGGATACCAGCTGCTCAGCCGGGCGGTACAGCTCAGACCGCCCGGCGGCCTGTGACACCAACAGCAATCGCGCCCCCGCCTGGGCCGCGGCATGCGCCACATGTGCGACGCCGGTGAGGCCGGCGGCGCCCGGCGCGCTGGGGTCGACCGGGGCGAGATGGATCACGACGTCGGCTTCAGCTGCCAACTCCGCCAGCACCGGGTGACGCAGCGGCGCGCGAACGAATTCGACGTCAGGCTCCAGGGCGGGGTGTGCGCGGGTGGCGATGCCGCTGACGGTATGTCCGGCGGCCAGGAGCTGGCGTGCGACCAACCGCCCTACTGTGCCGACTGCGTCGGTAAGCAGTACGTGCACGTGGCGTCACCTCCCCCAGCGTGTATCTAACGACAATAAGCACGTCAACCATGGTTGCGCAGAATTGAGTCACTAACGTGACCGCGGTGGGTCAACGCAGCGTCGCCGTGCCGTCGGCAGCGACGATGACCTTGGCTCCCGCAATGTCGTCGCGCACGGTCGCCGCGGCGGTGTCCGGATCGGTGATGACCGCCAGCACCCGCGCCTGGTCGGGCGTGCGTACCGCCAGAAAGGCCCGCTCGGGTCGTCCGTCCCGATCGAACGGCGTGGTCCACGCTTCCAGGGTGCCGACACCCTCCCATTCGACCGGCCCCACCGTGGTGGGCTCCCGGTCCACCGCCGGTTGCACGTCCTCGTAGCGAAACTCCGTCGGTGGTTCGGTGCCGTAGACGCCGAAGCTGTGCTTGGTCAGGTAGCCGCCGTTGGCGGTGATCAGTCCGCGTCGACCGGGGTTCGCTGTCAGCAGCTCGGCCATGGTCGCAATCGAATGAGTGACGTAATTGCTCCATGGTCCGCCGGCGAACGTCAGACCGCCGGTGACCGTGAGCGGCCGGGCGGGATCGTCGGTGGCCAGCCCCAACTCGTTCGCCGCGACCTGTACCGCGGACGGGAAGCACGAGTACAGATCGACGTAATCGAGGTCGTCGATGCCCAGCCCGGCCAGCTCCAGCGCGCTGGCACCGCCGATCCGGATCGCCGGCGAACGGTGCAGTTCACCGCGCTCAGCGATGGCCGATGTGTCGTGCGCGTCGGTACCGGACTGCGGGTACACCCACCGCTCGGGCGGGACCCGTAGGCGTTGCGCCTGTTCGACGGAGGTCAGGATCAGCGCGGCGCCCTGGTCGACCATGTTGTTGGAGTTCATCAACTTGGTGTACGGCCAGCTGATCATCCGGTTCGCGGGGCTGGGTTCGCGGATTTCCTCAGCGGTCACCGCCCGCCGGATCCAGGCGTGGGGATTGTCGACCGCGACTGCATTGAAGCGCGCCCACAGTTCACTGACCCGTCTGCTGTGCTCCTCGACCGATTCGCCGTTGGCGATGCGCAGCGACTGCTCGAACAGTGGATACACGTAGGCGGGCCGGTCCAGCTTGATCCGGATTTCGGCGTCGCCGGCCATCGGGACGTCGTCGCCGGCGATCTCGGGCATCGGCACGGAGTTGTCCTGCTCGGTCCACACCAGCCGGCGGCCCTGCTTCTTCAGCGCGTTGCGGGTGCGCCAGGTCTCCGCCGCGGAGATCAGCACCACCCCGGCCCGGCCCTGCTGAATGTCCAGGCACGCCCGGTTGACCAGCGACTGCGGGGTGTTGCCGCCGACGCTGCTGTAACCGGCCGCGAAGTCGGCCAGGCCGAGCCGCTCGCCGAGCAGCCGGCCCGGGTTGCGGTAGTGCGCCGACAACATGTGCACTACCCGAATGGCGTCGACAGCGTCGATGACGTGCTGGTCAGCGGCGTTGTGGACCGCCTTGACCATCAGGTCCAGCGGCTCGATGGACGGCTTGTCGGGGTCGACGTCGTCGCGGTGGTTGACCTGGCCGTAGCCGATCAGCACCGGTGTCCTGGGATCCACGGGCATGAATCGAACCTATCGTGAGGCCTGCGCCCGCCGCTTCCGATGTCGGGCAGGCAGCCGAGCGATCGCTACACGGGGACGCGACGGTACCGCACTTCGGCCACCGGCCGGTCCCCGTAACTCTCGGTGCGAGATGCCCCGTCCGGCTGCCAGCCGTCGCGCGCATAGAAGCGGCGCGCGCGGACGTTGTCCCGCAGGACCCACAGCGCCGCGCCCTCGACTCCCAGCCCCCGCAGCCGGTCTCGCCCCGCGCCGATCAGCAACCGGCCGATACCGGTGCCGAAGCAGTCCGGGTCGACGTAGATCGCCATCAGCTCACCGAAGTTCGGCAGGTCCTCCTCCCGGCACAGGCCGATGGTGACCAGACCGCAGATGGCGTCGTGCTGCACGGCGACCAACGTGACCGGCACGCCGATTCCGGGTCGGCCGAAGTCGTATCGGCGGGCCCGTGCCTCCGGTGTGAGGCTGTCGAGATAGTCCTGCGCAATCAGACCCCGGTAAGCGGATTGCCAGGCCCGCACGTGCACCCGTGCCACGGCCTCGGCGTCCGCTGCAACGGCGGTGCGTACCTCCGTCATCGGTGCCATTATCCAGCGGTTTACCGTGTACGCATGGCAGACACGGCATCGATCGGTGTGAAGGTACAGGGCAAAGTCATAGTTATCACCGGCGGTGCTCGGGGAATCGGCTTGGCCACCGCCACCGCGCTGCACAAGCTGGGCGCCAAGGTCGCCATCGGCGACATCGATGAGACCACGGTCAAGGAGTCCGGGGCCGACCTTGGTCTGGAGGTGTACGGCAAGCTCGACGTCACCGACCAGAACTCGTTCTCGGATTTCCTCGACCAGGTCGAGCGCCAACTCGGGCCGATCGACGTGCTGATCAACAACGCAGGCATCATGCCGGTGGGCCGGATCATCGACGAGCCCGACGCCGTCACCCGTCGCATCCTCGACATCAACGTCTACGGGGTGATACTCGGCAGCAAGCTGGCCGCTCAGCGGATGGTGCCGCGTGGGCACGGCCACGTCATCAACATCGCTTCGCTGGCCGGTGAGATGCACATCGTCGGGCTGGCCACCTACGTCGCCAGCAAGCACGCGGTGCTGGCGTTCACCGACTCGGCGCGGCTCGAGTACCGCGCCGCCGGGGTGCACTTCTCCGCAGTGCTGCCGACATTCGTCAACACCGAACTCACCGCCGGCACTTCCGGCGCCAAGGGCTTCCGCAACGCCGAACCGGCCGAGATCGCCGACGCGGTGGTGGCGTTGGTGGCCAAGCCCAGACCGCGGGTGCGGATCACCAAAATGGCCGGCGCGATGGTGGTGTCGCAGAAGTTCTGGCCACGCCGCGTGGCCGAGGGCCTTAACCGCCTGATCGGCGGTGATCACGTCTTCACCGACGACGTGGACGTGGAAAGCGCAAGGCGTACGAGGCCCGCGCGCGCGGCGAAGACTGAGACGCCCTTAGACGCCGTTCATCCGCGCCGGGAAGAATCGGCCGGATGAGTCCAGAAACCGCAACGAAGACCGAGCCCGCGCCCCTGACCGACGACGACCTGGCCCTCATCGACGCGTACTGGCGAGCCGCCAATTATCTGTCCGTCGGCCAGATCTATCTGCTGGACAACCCCCTGCTGGCCGAACCGCTGTCCGCGGAACACGTCAAACCACGACTGCTCGGCCACTGGGGCACCACACCGGGGCTCAACCTGCTCTACGTCCACCTCAACCGCATCATCCGGGACCGCGACGCCAACGTCATCTACATCACCGGCCCGGGCCACGGCGGTCCCGGGTTGGTCGCCAACACCTATCTCGAAGGCACCTACAGCGAGGTGTACACCGGGATTGAGGAGGACACCGAAGGTCTGCGCAAACTGTTCCGGCAGTTCTCTTTTCCCGGCGGCATTCCCAGCCACGTCGCGGCACAGACGCCGGGGTCGATCCACGAAGGTGGCGAACTCGGCTACGCGCTGGTGCACGCCTTCGGGGCGGCGTTCGACAACCCCGACCTGGTGGTGGCCTGCGTGATCGGCGACGGCGAGGCCGAGACCGGTCCATTGGCCGCCGGTTGGCACTCCAACAAGTTCCTCAACCCCGTCGTCGACGGTGCGGTGTTGCCGATCCTGCACCTCAACGGCTACAAGATCGCCAACCCGACGGTGCTGGCGCGCATCCCGGAATCCGAGCTCGAGGCGCTGATGCGCGGCTACGGGTACCGGCCGATCACCGTCGCGGGTGACGATCCGGCCGACGTGCATCAGCAACTGGCCGCCGCGTTGGACGATGCCTTCGACTCGATTCGCGCGATCCAGACCGCCGCCCGCAACGGTGAGCAGACCGACCGTCCGGTGTGGCCGATGATCGTTCTGCGCACCCCCAAAGGTTGGACCGGCCCCAAAGAGGTCGACGGGCAGCACGTGGAGGGCACCTGGCGGTCCCATCAGGTCCCGCTGTCCGGCACGCGCGACAACCCCGAGCACCGCAAACAGCTCGAGCAGTGGCTGCGCAGTTACCGGCCCGACGAACTGTTCGACACCGACGGTGCGCTACGGGCTGATCTCAAAGCGATTGCACCACAAGGCGATCGACGGATGAGTGCGAATCCGCACGCCAACGGCGGGCTGCTGCTGCACGATCTGGACCTGCCCGACTTCCGGGACTACGCGGTGGACGTCGAGCGTCCGGCCACCGAGACCCACGAGGCAACCCGAGTGCTCGGCAACTTCCTGCGTGACGTGATCACCCGTAACCTCGACCGCTTTCGGATGATGGGTCCCGACGAGACCGCGTCCAACCGGCTGAGTCCGGTGTTCGAGGCGACCGACAAGGTGTGGCTCTCGGCGACCGGTCCCTACGACGGTCCAGCCGATCATCTGGCTCCCGACGGCCGCGTCATGGAAGTGCTTTCCGAGCACCTGTGCCAGGGGTGGCTGGAGGGCTACCTGCTGACCGGTCGGCACGGGCTGTTCAACTGCTACGAAGCGTTTGTGCACATCGTCGACTCGATGTTCAACCAGCACGCGAAATGGTTGTCCACCAGCCGTGAACTGCCCTGGCGGCGGCCGATCGCCTCGCTGAACTACCTGCTGAGTTCGCACGTGTGGCGCCAGGATCACAACGGCGCCTCCCACCAGGATCCGGGTTTCATCGACCTGGTCGCCAACAAACGCGCCGAGGTGGTGCGGGTCTACCTGCCGCCGGACGGCAACACGTTGTTGTCGGTGGCCGATCACTGCCTGCGCAGTCGTGACTACATCAACGTCATCGTCGCCGGGAAGCAGCCCGCCTTGTCCTATCTGTCGATGGAGGAGGCGATCCTGCACTGCACCCGCGGCGTGGGGATCTGGCAGTGGGCCAGCAGCACGACCGGTGAACCCGACGTGGTGCTGGCGTGTGCCGGGGACATCCCGACGCTGGAGACGTTGGCCGCCGCCGACATCCTGCGCCGCGAGTTGCCCGAGTTGGCGGTGCGAGTGGTGAACGTGGTGGATCTGATGCGGCTACAGCCGGCCTCTGAGCACCCACATGGCATGTCGGACAAGGAGTTCGACGCATTGTTCACGACGGACAAGCCGGTCATCTTCGCCTATCACGGATATCCGTGGCTGATCCACCGGCTGACATATCGGCGCACCAACCACGCCGGGTTGCACGTGCGCGGATTCAAGGAGCGCGGCACCACCACCACCCCGTTCGACATGGTGATGCTGAACGACCTGGATCGTTTCCACCTGGTACTCGACGTGATCGACCGGGTGGACGGATTGGCGATCCGCGCGGCTGAACTACGCCAGCGGATGGTCGACGCGCGACTGTCGGCCCGCATGTATACCCGTGAACACGGCGAGGACGACCCGCAGATCAGTGGCTGGACCTGGCCTAGCGACTGACCCGCGCCCCTAGAAGGGCGGGGGGTCGTCGTCGGGGTGGGGTGGTGGGTGGTTGTCGGCCCAGTGGGTCCAGTCGGTCCAGTTGGTGGTGTGGGTGGTGGTGCGGGCGTTGTGGTTGGCGCGTCGTTCGGTGGCGATGCGGTGGGCGCGGTTTTGGGTGCGGGTGCGGCGGCGGGTGGGCATCATCGCGGTTCGTTCGCTGCAGTAGTCGGTGCTGGTGTCGGTTTCGGGGGTGGGCATGCCGCCGACGGTGGTGCACAGGGTGGGGAATAGCAGGGCGCTGCCGGGGGTGGTGATGTGGGTGTCGCCGCTGGGGGAGGTCAGGATCAGGGTGCCGTCGGGGAGTTGTTTTTCGGTCCAGCCCCAGAATGTTTTGACCAGGTGGTGGGTGCGGCATAGGCATTTGATGTTGGCGGCGTGGGTGGGTCCGCCTTGGGACCAGGGGATGGTGTGGTCGAGGTCGGAGCGG